>DAIPKA010000056.1:0-48720 GCA_036769985.1 Candidatus Hydrogenedentota bacterium
TGGGCGTAGCCGCGGCGCCTCGCGCGCAAAATGGATCCTTACGTGCGGATTTGGGGACGGGGAAGCAGCTTGACATGGAGGAGGAAACAGGCGTATCATTTAGCGCCTTCAGGAAGGGTGTATCTTTCAGTTGAAGGAACATCGCCGACCCCAGACAGCAAGTCTCTAGCCTGCTGAGGCCCAATGTGTAAGGCGGCACGGATGATCTGCCTCAGGGCAGCAGGAGGGTTTATGAGTTGCATAAGGGAAAGCATCTGCTGGTCGACTGTCGTAACGTAGCGCGCTCACTGTGTTTGGACGACAAACGCTTCCTGAACACCATGGCTCGCGCCGCCGAGCGCGCCGGTTCCACCGTTATCTCCCAGATACGGTACAAGTTCGGAAGCGAATCCCCGCCTGGTTTCGCTGCCGTCGTGATGCTCGATGAGAGCCACTGCTCGGCACACACCTACGCTGACCTCGGGCTGATCGCGCTGGATATCTTCACCTGTGGTTGCACCGAGCCCCGCTTGGTTCTGCGCTATCTTCAAGAAGAACTCGATCTCGGCGATATCTCGATTCGCGAATGCACCCGGTTCCCATTGGAGGCGCCGGAGGAGGCCGAGCTCACGCTCGCCGCATTGCGCTCGACCGTAGCGGTCTGATCTTCCATCGAAGAGCATGCTATGGAATCCCGCGAGTACCATAATGGCCGCGAGGACGGTCTTTGCCCGCTCGAGGGCCTCGATCTGTCATCGGCAACCTCATTCGCGGACCTCGTCCGCAGAATGGGCAAGACCGCCTTCGCCGGCCGGCAATTGGGCAAAGCACTGGACATCGTCCTGGACATGACCACCGATGCCCAGTGCCGTGTCGTGCTCACCCTCTCGGGCGCGATGACGGTAGCCAAGCAGGGCCTCATCCTCTGCGAGATGATCGACCGCGGCATGGTCAATGCCGTCATTAGTACCGGTGCCCTAATTGCCCACGGATTGACCGAATCCATCGGCCTCGCCCATTACGCCGTCGACCCCGAAGCCAACGACAGCGTCCTGTTCGCCAAGGGCTACAACCGTATCTACGACACGCTCGAGATGGAGGCCAACCTCAGCGATGTGGCGCGCCTTGTCGCCGAGGTACTCGAGCAGGTGCAGCCCGAGGACGGCATCTGGAGCTCGGCCCGATTCTGCCGAGCCATCGGCCAACGGTTGGACGAGCTCGACCAAGGCCCCGGCATCCTCCGAAGCGCCTTCCGGCGAAGCGTACCCGTATTCATCCCGGCCTTCACGGACAGCGAAGTGGGCCTCGACTTCTCCACATGGGCCATGGGCCGAGCCTTGGCCGCCGGGAGGGTGACCTCGCCCGAACGCGTGTTCGAAGCGGTGCCGGCCTTCAATCCCTTCCTGGACCTCCAGGCCTACGCCCGGTTCATCGGCGAGGCCTCTCGGCTCGGCATCTTCACCGTCGGCGGCGGCGTGCCCCGAAACTGGGCGCAACAGGTTGGTCCCTACTACGACGTCACCGCCGAACGGCTCGGCATCACGCTTCGGGAGCCGAGGTTCCAGTTTGGCGTGCGCATTTGCCCCGAGCCCGTGCACTGGGGCGGCCTTTCCGGCTGTACCTACTCCGAAGGTGTGAGTTGGGGCAAGTTCGTGCCCCCCGAAAAGGGCGGACGGTATGCCGAGGTCTACGCCGACGCGACCTTGGCCTTGCCGTTGCTCATGAAAGCCGCTTTCGAGGAACTCGATCGAAGGGCCTCCCCATGACCGGTGCGCATGCGCTGCCGGCGGCCCGGAACTTCCTCGGCATCGAGTCGCCGTGGTGCGATATCGAGTCGGCGCGCGTCGTCGTGCTCTCGGTCCCTTTCGAGCGTACATCCAGCTACGGAACCGGTTCCTGCGATGGCCCCCAGGCCATCATCCAGGCCTCGCACCAAGTCGAGTTCTTTGACGCGGCACTCGGGTTTGAGCCATACAAGACTGCGCCCGGTATCGCCACTTTGCCTCCCATGGCGGTCGCCGGTGCGGAGGGCGCGGCCGTCGCCGACAAACTCCGCCGCGAGGTCGAGCACTGGATCAAGCATCAACGCTTCGTCGTGACGCTCGGAGGCGAGCACACCTCCATCGTGGGCGCCATTCACGCGCACGTCGCCTGCTATCACGACGTGACCGTTCTCCAGTTCGACGCCCACAGCGACCTGCGTCCCGAGTACCAGGGCGATCCCTGGAGCCACGCGTCCGCTATGGCGCGCGTCCTGGACTTCCACAACGGGCTTGTTCAGGTCGGCATTCGCAGCCAGTCCCTCGAAGAACGCGCCATCGCCGACGCTCGCGGCCTTCCCGTCTTCTATGCCGAGGCCATTCACAACGCCGACCGCACCTCAACCGACTGGGTCGACGATATTGTCGCCGCATGCCACGAACACGTGTACATCACCTTCGACTGCGACGCCTTCGATCCCAGCGTCGTGCCGGCTACCGGCACCCCCGAACCGGGCGGCCTCACGTGGCACCAAGTCAACACCCTCATCCGACGCATCTGCGCCGCGCGGAGACTCATCGGCTTCGACGTCAACGAGCTGTCGCCCGCCGACGGGCTCTCCCAATCGGAATACGCCGCGGCCAAGCTGGTGTACCGCCTCATCGGCCTCCGATTCCCAGCCGAGCGTTGCTAACCGACGCCGCCCATTCGGCCGTTGACACCGGCCCGTTTTCTCGGCTACCCTCGGACGGGCACAAGACAGCAATACGGTTGAGCCGTCGAGGAAAACCATGGCCACACTCGAACGGATCCTATCCGGCGGACAGACCGGCGTCGATCTCGCCGCCCTTGATGTTGCCATCGAGAAGCGCATCGCCTGCCGAAGCGGGGGGCCGAACGGACGCCTCGTCGAAGACGGATGCGTCCCGGATCGCTACCGTCTGCGCGAGACAACGACCTCCCCGTGCGCCGCGCGAACCGAACTCAACGCGCGAGACTCCGACGGAACGCTCATCATCCACTGGGCGCAGCCCAGCGAGGGCACCATCTTCACCGTCGCCTGGGTATGCGACCATGCCGTCCGCGTCCTCAACGTGGCCGGGCCGCCGGCCAGCGCGTGCCCGCATCTCCATGGCATAGCGGTCGAGTTCCTGCGCGGCCTGCGCACAAGCCTGGGCCATTACGTCCGGTAGTTCCGGACCGCCGGAATCGAGGATTGGATGTCGGATCGGGGTCGACCGTTTGGCCCCAAACGCACGACCGAAAGGATAAGATCGAGTCATGGGCTTGCATGAGAACCCTTTCTACGAGATGGCCGCGATCCTTGGGCTAGCGGCGTTACTCGGGGCCGTGGGACAGAAGCTGCGGCAGCCCCTGATCATCATGTTCCTGGCTACGGGTATCCTGGCAGGCCCGGCGGTCATGGGCGTCATCGAAAGCCATCATCAGATTGAGCTCCTGGCCGATATGGGCATTGCGCTGCTCTTGTTCATCGTGGGCATGCGGTTGGACATCCATTTGATCAGAAGCACCGGGCCTGTCGCACTCGCCACGGGACTTGGCCAGATCATCTTCACGTTCTCCTTTGGCTTCCTCATTGGTCTGGTCGTCGGCATGAAGGTGCTCACCGCCGCCTATGTGGCCGTGGCCCTCACGTTTTCCAGCACGATCATTATCGTGAAGCTCCTTTCCGACAAGAAGGAGATCGACTCGCTGCATGGACGCATTGCCTTGGGATTCCTCATCGTGCAAGACATTGCCGCCATCCTGGCACTGGTCGTTCTGACGACCATCGGGAAGGGAATGACCGGCGACAAGACGAGCGTGGGGGACATCCTGCTGATGGTTCTGCGGGGCGGAGGGCTCCTCGTGGGCGTGGCCCTCGTGGCTCGATACGGGCTTCCGCCCCTGCTCCGGCGGCTCGCGGAATCGCAGGAGATGCTCGTGCTGTCGGCGATCACGTGGGCCGTGTTGCTCGCTGCATTGAGCAACCTGATGGGTTTCAGCAAAGAGGTGGGGGCCTTCTTGGCCGGCGTGGCCATCGCCTCCACGGAGTACCGCGATTCGATCGGGGCCCGACTCACCACCCTACGCGACTTCCTCCTCCTCTTCTTCTTCATCAGTCTGGGGGCGCGGCTCGAATGGGCCGCGGTTGGATCCCAACTGGGCGCCTCCGCGATCTTCTCGGTGTTTGTGCTCGTGGGAAATCCGCTCATTGTCTTGGCCATCATGGGTTTCATGGGCTATCGCCGCCGCACCAGCTTCTTCGCCGGGCTCACCGTGGCTCAGATCAGCGAGTTCTCCCTTATCGTGGCCGCCCTCGGCCTCAATCTCGGACACATCACCCCTGAAACGATGGGGCTGATCACCCTTGTTGGCGTGATCACCATCTTCGTATCCACCTACTTCATTCTCTATTCTGGACAGCTCTATACCGCACTCGCCGGACCGCTCAGCCTGTTCGAGCGGAAAAACCCCCACAGGGAACTCGCCGCTGGACATGTGCCCCAGGTCGACGAATTCGATATCATCCTGGTCGGACTGGGCAGCTACGGAAGCAGCCTGGCCGAGCACATGCTCCTGCGAAAGAAGCGGATCATCGGCGTCGATTTCGACCCCAACGTCCTCGACGCCTGGCGCGCGCGCGGTGTCCAAGTTCTCTATGGCGACATGGGCGATCCCGAAATCATGGAATCATTGCCCCTCAATCGTTCGCGGTGGGTGGTCAACTCGATCCGCAGCATCGAGTTCAACCAGGCCCTGTTCCGCATGCTCCGGCACAAAGGCTTTCCCGGAAAGATCGCCCTGGCGGCCGGCGATGAACAGGAGGCCCGAACCCTCAAACGGCTTGGGGCCGACGTGGTCCTCCAGCCGCTTACCGACGCGGCCGAACAAGCGGTCGACGCGATCACCAGCACCGTCGAGGTGCTGCCTATCGGTATCGAATGGCCCTTGGCCTTCCGCGAGATGCGGCTCAGCGCGCTCTCCGCGTGCAGCGGCCAGAAGCTCGCCGATGTAGCCCTCCCCAGCACCGCCGGCGTCTCCATTCTCGCCATTAGCCGCGCGGGAAGCGTCCACTACAATCCGGGGGGCGACTTCACGCTGTATCCCGGAGATGGACTTGTCATCATGGGGCCGCCGGACGTTCTCGGGCAGGCCGAGGCGGTACTGAACCAGACCATCTCCATCGAAAACGACGACGCAACGTACCGTTTCGATACGGCGGAGGTCCTGATTTCCCCCGACTCCGAACACGTGGGGAAGACCCTTGCCGACCTCCGGTTTCGCCAGACCTATCGCGTTACGGTGGTCGGTATCTCGCGCGGGAAGAAGCGAATCTTTCCAGGCCAAGGGTCAGAGGAATCCCTCCAAGCCCGCGATGTCCTTATCGTCGTCGGCCTCGCCGAAGACATCGTGCGGTTCAAACAACAACCCTGGATCTAGGCCCGAGGAGCCCAAACCGATGAAACCAATGGCCTTGTTTTCCGTCGCCCTCGTGCTGGCCCCCCATGCCTTCGGGGCGACCTCCGCCATCGCCATCGACTCATTCCTGATCGAACCGACGGAACTCGTCTTGGGCGAAGCATTCACGGTGCGCGCAGCGGTCAAAGCAACGGGCATCCCGAACCTGAGCGCCGTGCTTCGCACCGCTGAGCCGCTGCCGCGCGAAGCCGCTCCACCGGCCTTCACGGAGTATCGCGAGGATCGCCGGTTGGCCTGCATGGCCGATGCCGGCGACGTGAACCTTGCGGACAACGGACCGCTCGATCAGGATCCCGTCAAGGGCGCCTTCGCCCTCTCGGTCAGCACCGCCGGCTGGAAGCCCGGCCGCTATCTGATCGGCTTCTTCGCACACAACCGTCCCGCCCCAGGACCGCACATCGTCGATCATCGCCATTTCACCGTCACCGTAGAAGAAAACCGGGCCCGTGTCGAGTACGCCGAGAGACCACCCCTGCCTCGACTCGAACGGTGCGCCTTCGTGCCCACCGACGTTGCACCGGGACAGACAACCCGGCTCGAGATGGTGACGGCAAGTGAGGACCTCGCCTGCGCCACCGTGCGTCACCAGTACTACGTCGCCGAAGACCGAGTACCGCCCTCGCTCGTTTACGACGCAACGGCACGCATCGCCTGGCTCGGAGACCCGGGCAAAGCGCATATTGCCAACGGCGGGCCGTTGGACGCTGCGGCGGACAGGAAGACCATTGCCGTGCCGATCGATACGGTCGGATGGCGCCCGGGCCTCTACCATTTCGAGGTGGTCGTCGAAAACGCCGCCGGACTGGAATCCGTCGGTCGGCCTATTCTTCTCAAGATTGCCGCGCCCCAGGATTCCCTCGACGTCTCCGTGTCGGAATCGTGGGAGGTGTGCGAAGGCACCCACGCCGAACGCTTGGTACCGATATCGAACGGACGGCTCCTCTATACGGAGTATCTCAGCGACGACCGAGGCGCCTCATGGACCAGACGCGACTCGGGAACCATCGGGCCCGGCGCGCTCCAACTACGCGACGGTCGCGTGCTCGGATTTGCCTATCGCACCTTGCCCATCGAGCACCGACAAGGCTGGTATCGCGGCGAGCGCTACCTCTCCGAGGACAATGGCCAAACCGTTGCCATCTCAGAGGCCGCATTCCACGTGCCGCAGGCTAAACCGGCCATGGGACACGCCTACCACCCCGGCCCGCTCTTCATGCGATCCCTCGTCGAGCGGGCCGACGGCAGCCTCGTCGCGCTCATGGCCGGCTGGTTCCAGGGCGACGACGCCCCCTGCCCCTACAGCCCCGAGCGACCCTACTCCCGAACCTATGCGTGCGAATCGGCCGATGGCGGCCTCACGTGGAAATTCCTCTCCACCCTCGGCTACGATGCCATCGGCAGTGAAGGCTACAATGAGGGTTCCCTCAAGGCCCTGCCCAATGGCGACCTGATCGCCGTCTTGCGCACCGGAAGCATGAGTAACATCCAGTGCCAGGACAATCCGATCATGGTCACCCGAAGCCGCGACGGAGGCCGCTCGTGGGAAGCGCCCTGGCGCACCGGCCTGAACGGGGCCTTTCCCGACCTCATCGTCCTTTCCGACGGCCGGCTCGCCCTCAGCTACGGACGACCCGGTGCCAACATCGCCTTCAGCGATGACGAAGGTCGGACCTGGACGGATCTCCATGGCGTCGACGCAAACCCTTACTCGGGATACTCGACGATCAGCGAAACCGCCCCCGGCGAGATCCTCATGCTCTTCGGCGTCCGAAACTGGCGAGATGCTGCACCCGACAGTGAACCTCGTTCCAGCATCCGCGCCGCGCGCATCCGCTACACGCCGCGGCACGTGGCCACCATTCGCGATGCACGAGCGCGCTTCGAGCACTACGGTGTTCACATCGAGGAGCGGCCCGAAGGCTACTGGGAATGCACCGTGGCCTCGCGCAGTCTAGGCCGAGACGAGTCGTTCGCCCTGCGCCTGCCAGGGAACTACCGCCAGGATCGACCGGAACCCTATGGCCTTGTGGTGTTTCTCCACGGCCTCGGCCGAGACCACCGCACGCTGTTCGAGATGCCCGCAACGTGTGCCGCCCTCGACAACGTGCCATGTGTGTTTCTGTCCCCCAACGGCCGCGATTCGTGGTGGATTGATAGCCCCTCAAGGCCCCAATCGAAATACCAATCCTACTTGGTCGAGCTGATCCGGCTCATCGATGGCACACTCCATGTTTCTCAAGATCCCGCCCATCGAGCGATCGGCGGCTGGAGCATGGGCGGATTCGGATCGATGCACTACCTCCTGCGCTATCCGGGACAGTTCGGCGCGTGGGCCGGCATCCTTGCCCTCCTCGATTTTCCCAACGACGCCTATCCACCCGAGCGGAATCACACCGTGCCGAACCTGCTTGGCCCAAAGGAGCAGTGGCGGACGCTCAATCCGATTAGCCGGGTCGAGCAACTGATGGGCAAGCGCCTTTTCTTCGTCACCGCCACGGACGCCTTCGACCGCGACATGAACGAAGCCTTCTCCGTCAAACTAGACGAACTCGGCATTCCTCACACCGCCAAGGTCGTCGACGGAGCCCACACATTCGCCGTCGTGGCCGCAACGTTTCCCGAAGTTATCGAGTTCCTCGGCCTCTCGGCCCAAGCAGAAGAGTAGGGCGTGTATCTAGGGAACTCTCGCACCGGATGGGGGATCAAGTCCTGTGGAAAGGCCCGAAAAACCGCAGGTAGGCACCGTGACCATCGTCAAGTTGACGGCGCATAGTCATTCTGCTACCATAGCGTTTGGGATTTCGGAGGAAAGCCAACACGACGGGCATAGACGCGAACCGTTGGGCGTTGGATTCGTAGCCGATAACGCGCGGCGGGGCATGGTGCCCCAAAGGATAAGCGCGAGATAAGTAGAACGCATGGCGTCCTTAGAAAGAGGAGAGAATGAGTATGGTTACGCGGTGGTCTTCGAGGCTGACATTGCTTGCCTTGGTGCTTCTGTTGGCGGCGGTCGGCGGGTGTAAGGGCAAAAAGGATACGCCCATCAATCCGGATCTCGTGGGCGGGACATCCGGCACGGGCCCGGAACAGACCTCCGGAGAAGGCATGCAGGAACTCGAGCTCGAAAAACTCCTGTTCAGCAAAGACAAAGGGCTCAAGCCGGTCTATTTCGACTATGACAGCTATGCTCTCCGGCCGGACGCCCTGACCGCGCTGAGCGGCAACGCCGAGTTGATCAAGAAGGTCCCGAACGTGATTATCCAGATCGAGGGACACTGCGACGAGCGCGGGACCCAGGAATACAACCTCGCCCTCGGCGAGAAACGCGCCTTGGCGACACGTGAGCACCTCATGAAACTCGGCATCTCCGGCGACCGCATGATCACCATCAGCTACGGCGAAGAGAATCCCGCGGTGGACGGCCACGATGAGAGTGCGTGGAAGTTCAACCGCCGCTCCGAATTCAACAAGGCCATGTAAGAGGGCGAGCGGATGTTACGCGGCAAGAAGAGCGTTCTCGGAGTGTTGGGCACGGCCGCCGTGCTCTTGTGCCTGACCGGATGCGGTACGTTGGGCTCGGATGATCAAGTCAGTAGCATGATCTACGACAGCCATCGTCGGATCGTCAACCTGGATCAGAGTCTCGACGGCTCGATTAAGAAACTCAACGAGACCTCCGCCGAACTCAGCGCTCGCGTCGACGCAAGCGACCAGCAGATTCGCACGCTCCAGAGTACTGTCGAAGAGAATCAGGTCAAGCTGGACAAAATGCAGCGCACGATCGAGAACCTCTCGGCGACGCTCTATCGCTGGCTGAACCTGTCACCGCCCACGTCCGGGAGCACAGTTTCGTCGACACCTTCCGAGGTGGAGGCCGATCCCGTACGCGTGAGCCCGCCGCCCGCTTCGGCGCTACCGCAGCCCGCGACGCTTAGCCCGGCTCCCAGTACCACGGCGCCGGCCGCTGTGCCCTCCGATTCCGAAGAGATCCCGATGCCGCCCGAGACGGTCTCGGTGGCGGGCGATCCGGAAATGGACTATCAGGTGGCCCAGCGGAGCTACGCGAACGAGGATTACGAAACCGCCCTTCAGCAATTCGGCGCGTTCGTTCAACGATATCCGGGGAATGACCTCTGCGCCAACGCGCAGTTCTGGAAAGGCTATTGCTGCTTCAACCTTGGCCGGCACCAAGAGGCGATCACCGAATTCGAGACGTTGCGTACGAGTTACGCCGACAGTTCGAAGCTGCCCTTTGCAATGCATATTCAGGCCATGGCGCATAAGCAACTCGGCCAGAGAGACCAAGCGATCGCATTGCTCCAGAATGTCGTGCAGAATTATCCTATGACCGCAGCAGCCGACCGATCGAAGACGGAACTCGAGAATCTCTTGCAGGGGAACTAGAGTACTTCCCCAGAGTGGATGATGTTTGACTTACGCGCGGGGCGGGTCGTCCCGCGCGTTTTTTCCACAGGTGACGGAAAGGCAAACACCAGTGAAGTACTACCTCGGCATTGACGCCGGTGGCACGAAGACTTTTTGCCTGATTGGCGACGAACAGGGCCACATCAAAGGCTTCGGAAGGGCCGGGGCCGGGAACTATGAATGCGAAGGCGTCGAACCGGCCGCAATCGAGAATCGCAACGCGGTGGAAGCCGCCTTGGCCGACGCCGGTTTGGCGTTGTCCGATATCGCGGGGGTCGGTATGGGCATCGCCGGCGCGGATCTCCCCGAGGACTATGTCATGCTCGAGCGCGAGATCTACACGCCGCTCCTGGGCGACATCCCCCGGGCCTTTCGCAACGATTCCATGGCCGGTCTCAGGGGAGGCACCCGAAAACCATACGGCATTGTCATCGCCTGCGGCACCGGGTGCGTCTGCGCCGGCGTGAATCCCGCGGGCAAACACGCCCGTGTCGGCGGATTGGGCGACGAATTCGGCGACCAGTGCTCCGGCTCGAGCCTGGGCTACGAGGGGCTCAAGGCCGTCTGGCGCGCCCGAGATGGCATCATCGGCCCCACCCTGCTCACGGAGCGTTTCGTCGAACGGGCCGGTTGCCGCGACATCGAGGACTTCTTCTACAAGTGCTACCGCCGCGAGATCGGCCTCGCCGACCTGCAGCCCATGGCCAAGATCGTTTCGGACGCCGCGTTTGACGGCGACGCCACCGCCTGTGATATCCTCGAACGGGGCGGCCGGTACCTCGGGAAGATGGTGACCGCCGTAGCCCGGCAGCTCGACATGGGCCAGCAGGACTTCGAGGTTGTGATGGCCGGCAGCGTCTTCAAGGGGCGCAGTCCTGTCCTAAAAGACGCCATGCGCACCGTTATTCACACGGAGTGCCCGAGAGCGGAGACCGTGATGCCGGTGTTCGAGCCGGTGGTTGGCGCCCTGCTCATGGGCATGGAGTTGGGTTTTGAGATTTCCGAGGATGTCTATCAGACGATATCCACGGAGTTGTTGGCGGCGGAAGACCGGTATAAGGTCAAATTCAGGACGGATTGAGACGTGAAACTGCAAGCAAGTCACATCGTGTTTCTCATTGTCGGTGTCGTTGCGGGCCTTCTTTTGTCCGGGCTGTTCCATCCGTGCGCGGAGAAGGGCGTGACGCCCTCCAAGGAACAGGCAGCCGCGGGCGCCCCGGTAGCGTCCGAGGAACCCACCATGGCCTCCACGCAAGCCCCCAATGTGTTGTCCGGCCAAGAAGAGGCCGATAGTGCCGCCATCGCGCCCGGAGGCGAAGCCGCGGTGAAGCCCGAAGGAACGCGCCCCAAGCGCAATCAGCCCACCGCGAAGGCCGACGTGCGAAAGGCCGCCGCCGAGAAGCTCGCCAAAGCCATCGCCGACGCCAAAGCGGGTGATACCGGTGAGGCCCCCGCGGAGGCCGGCCCGCGGGCAGCCCTCCGAAAGGCCAGGCCCGGGACCGAATCCGCCCCCGAGGCTACCCCCGAAGCCTCGGAGAACGTAGATCCCAACGCGCCCCACCCAAAGATCTGGGTCGAAAACACGACCTACGATGCCGGCCTGATCTCAAACTCCGAACCCACGGTCCGGAAGATCCCGGTGTTCAACAAAGGAACGGCCCTCCTTGACATATCCAGTGTGAAGGCCTCCTGTGGCTGCGTCGCGGCGAAGATCGACAAGACCCAAGTGCCGCCCAACGAGTCCACCGAACTGGTCGTCACCATGGACCCGAAACGCATAGGCGGGTTCAGTTCGAGCAAGTCGATCACGATCTATTCGAACGATATCGAAACCCCTCAGTTAAGAATGACCGTCACTTGCGAGATCAAACCGGAGTTCTCCATGGAACCCAAAGATATTGACTTGGGTGTCGTGGCAAAGGGCGATGTCGCGGAGAGCCAGATTGTGTTGCGGCAGTTGACCGACGAGGCCCTTGAGGTGCAAAGCGTCGAACCGTGGGGGGATATCGACGGCCTCGAACTGAGCTACGAGATGGTTCCGGAATCCCAGTGGGCCCAGCCCGGATACCGCGAGTACGTGGTCAAGGCGAAGCTCTCTCCGGAGGTGTCGCCGGGGCCGTTCATGGGACGGTTCAAGATCCAGACCTCGCTGCAGCGGATGCGGTACATCACGAGTTTCGTCAAGGCCGATGTCAAGGCGTTCTACAGCATCAATCCCGTGAACCTGGTGCTCCACAACCAGAAAGTCGATTCCCCGCGCCTTTCCGGCGTCGCCACAATTTCCGCAGAGACGCCTTTCGAAGTCACGGATCTGGCCGCGACAAACGATGCCCTTAAGACCGAACTGCGTCAGGGAAGTGCCCCCAACATCTGGGAGATCGAGGTGTCTGTCGACCCCGAGACTCAGCCCGGTTCTTGGAACGAGAAGGTCACTTTCAAGATCAAGGCCGGAGACAAAATCTACGATGAACGTATCTACGTGAGGGTTCTCATTCGGAGAACCCTCCCGACGCCGCCGGAGCAGGCCGTAGCACCGCCGGCAATCCCCAAGCCCGGACAGTTGATGCCGCCGCCCGCCCCTCAGGAAACGGGCGCGGAAGCAACGCCGGCCCCCGCAGAGCCGGTACAGTAACCGACTCCGCAATCGAAGCATATGCCGCCTACCGTCCGGGCACGCCCGACAGCAGGCGCTTCATGAGGATTCGTTGTGGCACTGTTCGGCAAGAGCGAGAAGCCCTCTTCCAAGCATTCCCACGAGGCCGTGCCCGTCGTCGGACGGGAAGTGTATTGCCGCATCTGCGACGCCTACCGCCCCTTCACCAAGTGCTGGCTCCGTCAGCAACCCATGACGCGGTGCCCGGAGTGCGGAGCCATATTCCACGATGTCGAGGCGTTGTACCGGAAGTTCCAGCCCGTCTGTCCGCAGTGCGGGGCCTTCCTCGAACAACCGGGATTCGAGTACGGCCTCTGCGACGTCTGTGGCTCCAGGTTCGAAATCGTGACCGGCGCCAAGCCGGGGCTGCTTCCCAACCGCCGGCAACGGGCCGAGATGGCCAAACACGGCAAGGCCTGGAGACTGGAATGATGACCGACTCCGAAGCCGCCATCCGAGAACGGCTGCGCTGCCACGATCAGGATCACCTGTTGCGTTTCTGGCCCCGACTCTCTGAGGATGAACGCCGTGGGCTCATCGCCCAGATCGAGTCCATCGATTTCCCCCTGATGGACCGCCTGATCGACGGGTGGGTGCTCCACAAGTCGCTACCCAAACCGTTCGACCGAATCGAAACCGTTCCGCTCATCACGCGCGCGCAGTGCAATGGCCCCGAAGGCCAAGAAGCTACCGAGGCCGGCGAAGAGGCCTTGCGTAGCGGCCGCGTTGGCCTGTTCTTGGTGGCCGGCGGCCAGGGCACCCGCCTCGGCTTCCCTGGCCCCAAAGGTGCCTATCCGATAGGTCCCGTCTCGCAGCGCCCCCTCTTCGCCTTCCACGCCGAGAAGATCCACAACCTCCAGGGCCGGTACGGATGCCGCCTCCCATGGTACATCATGCTGAGCGAAACCAACGAGGCCGAAACCCGGGCTTTCTTTGACGCGAACGGCTACTTCGGCCTGCAGCAGGCGGATGTCCGGTTCTGCCGCCAGCGCATGGTGCCCTGCGTCACGCCCGAAGGCCGTTTCATGTTGGACGACCCCGGCCACATCGCCATGAACCCCAACGGTCACGGCGGTTCGATTCCGGCGATGGTCGAGTGCGGGATTCTTGACGACGCGCGTGAGCGAGGCGTGGATACGCTCAGCTACTTTCAGGTCGACAACTGGGCCGCGAGGGTGGCCGACCCCCTCTTCATCGGTTTTCACGTATCGCGCCACGCCGAGATGTCCTCGAAAAGCCAACGCCGAAATGACCCGAACGAGGCGGTTGGCGTCCATTGCCTATGCGATGGTGAGTACCGCGTGATCGAATACACCGAGTTTGAGACCTATCCCCAAATGTGCAAAACCGCCGACTCCGGCGAGATCGTGTACCCGGCAGGGAATCCGGCGATCCACATCGTCGCGGTAGATTTCGTCAAGCGAGTCTATGACCGCTATGAGGAGTTCCCTTGGCATCTCGCCTTCAAGAAGATCCCGTACGTAGACGACCAGGGCGACTTGGTCACGCCCGCCCACGAAAACGGCTACAAGTTTGAGACCTTCATCTTCGACGCATTGCGTTTTGTGAACCATCCACCGGTGGTACTCGAGATCGAACGGCCCGGCGAGTACACGCCCATCAAGGTTTACGATGGCACGAACAGCGTCCTGCGCGCTTGGGACGTCATGGCCGAGTACTGGGCGAGATGGTTCGAGGCCGCCGGTTGCCGTGTGCCGCGCGACGGAAACGGCAAGGTCTCCGTACGTATCGAGGTCAGTCCGCAGTTCGCGCGCTCCGAGGAGGAGTTCCTTCGCAAGACAAGAGGCTGGTCGTGGCCCACGGGCGGCGACCTCGCCATCGATCCGAATGGCGGGTGGATCGCGTCAAGGAAATGACGATTCATGAGAGCTAGGCCGGGCCAACTTATTGGCGTCGCGGCGATCCTCGCCGTGGGGGGGGCGCTTGTCGTGCTCTTCCAAGGGCCCGGACACCGGGCGACCGAATCCGAAGAGGAGTTCATCCAGAAGGTTCGGCAGATTCAGTCTTCTGCACCCGAATCGGAACTTCCTGGCCAGTTGCCCCCCCAGGGTACCGACGCTTCGTTGGTGCCCCGCATCGAACTCGAACCGGTGGAACTCAGCGTGGGTCCCCTCTCGAATGAGACCAAGAGCACCTTCGACGTGGCGGTTCACAATCGCGGCCGGGCGATCCTCCAAATCACAAGCGTCCAAACGAACTGCGCCTGTACGCAAGGGGCCATGGAGAACAAAGAGGTGCCGCCGGGCCAATCCGGCCTGCTCTCGATCGTGATCGACCCGTTCCGCATCTTCGGATTCGTGGCCGACAAGGAACTCACGATCTACACCAATGATCCCAAGAACGGAGCCGTCCGGTTACCTGTCCATTGCACCATCGAGCCCGAGTTCGGCCTGGAACCCGAAAGCCTCGAGTTCGGCTTCGTGGAGAAGGGGGAATCGAAAGCCCTTGTGCTGGTCGTTCGGCAGCTCACCGACCAGCCGGTCGAGGTCACCGACGTTACCGCTGTAGGCGCCGACGGTATCCTCGACCTATCCTTGGTGAAGCGCCCGGAAACCGAGTGGGCCGCCCCCGGCAAGCCCGAGTTCGCAATCACGGCAGCACTCGCCGCCGATCTACCGCCGGGGGAATACCAGGATGCCGTCAAGATCGGCCTCAAGTGCAAGCGCATGCCCCACACCCTCGTCAGAGCCCACGCCACCCTCAACAGCTTCTACAGCGTTTCTCCCAAGAAGCTCATCCTATCGAGACACGTGGCCGAGGAGTACGCCCAAGCCACCATCGTGGCCCAGAAAGCCTTCACCATCGTCCAGGTGGTCGCCGGAGACCCCCATCTCGATTTCACCGTCGAGACCGGCCAAGCAGAGAACACCGCCATCCTTCGCCCGACCGTTCGGCCGGACACACCGGTCGGCGACTACGCAACCGACGTCCGATTCGTCATCGAGGCCGGCGACCAGCGACTCGAAAACCGAATCCCCGTGCACTTCGTCGTGAACTGAGTGCGTCGCCTGGTGTAGAGTGGGGGAGTCATCGATTCGCAGCAGGCCCTAACCGGAAGACCGATCACCGTGCTTGTGTCCGTCATCATACCGGCGTACAACGCCCAGGCCACGCTACCGGGTTGCATCGAGGCCTGCCTGAACCAAACCCACCTCGACCGGGAAGTCATCGTCGTCGACGACGGATCGAACGACGAGACGGCTCGCATCGCCCAGAGGTATCCGGTACACTGTGTTCGCCAGGAGAACCAAGGACCGGCGGCCGCCCGAAACCTCGGCGCCCGTGAGGCCCACGGCATGGTACTGGCCTTCACGGACGCCGATTGTGTGCCGGAGCCCGACTGGATCGAGCGGCTGGTCAAAGCCTTCAAAGACGACGTGGCCGCCGTCGGCGGCACCTACGGCATCGCCAATCCGGAGAGCAGGCTGGCAAGAATGATTCACGCCGAGATTGTTATACGGCACGCCCGACTCGGAGAGTACGTCGATTTCCTGGGTTCGTTTAACGTCGCATACAAACGCGACGCCTTCGAGCGCGTGGGCGGGTTTGACCCGGTGTTTCGTATGGCCTCGGCGGAAGACAACGATCTCGCATACCGACTGCAGGACGCGGGTTACCGGCTTCGTTTCGCCGCCGACGCGCGCGTCGCCCACTACCACCCCACACGGCTTCTCCCGTACTTGCGCACCCAGTTGTGGCACGGGTACTGGCGCGTGGTGCTCTACCGCAAGCATCCCCACCGCGTGCGTAAGGGCGATGCCTACGCCGGCCCGACCGATCTCTGGGCACCGCCGCTAGCCGCGGCCGCTGTCGCGTTGGCGCCCTTGGTGGCCGCTTCGGCGCTGGTTCCCCTGTTGACGCCCTTCGCCACCGGCCTCTACGGCCTTGTGTTGTTGGCCTTCGTCGTGTTGCACCTGGCCATGCCAATTCGCATGGCCCGCAGCACCCGCGACCGGCATATGCTCGAGTTCGCCGACGTGGCCTGTCTGCGCAGCCTCGCCCGAGCCGCCGGAATGGTATACGGCCTACTCAAGCCTTTACGGCTTGGAGACCTACCCCGATGAGCGCGCGCGTACTCATCATCATCCCCGCCTACAACGAGGCGGAGACCTTGGCTTCCGTCATCGAACACCTCCGCCGCGACGCGCCCGAGTGCGATATCCTCGTGGTGGACGACGGTTCAAACGACGACACGGCCAAGATCGCCCGAGCCATGGCCAACGTCGCCGTCGTGCAATTGCCATTCAACCTCGGCATCGGCGGCGCCATGCAAACCGGCTTCAAATTCGCCCTCCGCCAAGGCTACGACATCGCCGTCCAGTGCGATGCCGATGGCCAACACCCGACGGACCAGGTGCGCACGCTCGTCGAACGCCTGGATCGAGGCGACCTGGACCTCGTCGTCGGTTCGCGTTATGTTGCCGACACAGGATACACACCCTCGTTGGGACGCCGGCTCGGCAAGTCGCTCCTCTCGAGGCTTGTGAACGCCGTCGCCGGAGGCGGCATCACCGATACCACCAGCGGTTTCCGGGCCGCCAACCGAAAGGTGCTACGCCTGTTTGCGCGACACTATCCCGAGGACTATCCCGAGCCCGAGGCCCTGGTCATTATGTACAAAGCCGGACTCCGCGCCGCCGAGATTCCCGTGATCATGCGCGAACGGCAGGGCGGAGTGACTTCCATCCGGCCGCAGAACGCCCTCTACTACATGGTCAAGGTGGCCTTAGCCATCTTCGTAGATGCATTCCGAAAATTCACCCATGCGCCGGAGGAACCCTAGGTCGTGAACGACGCGCCACAACTCGGATTCCAGGCCGCCCATCGCGTCGGACTGCTCGTGTTGTCCGTGCTCTTGGTGCTGTTCGTGCTCGAACTCGTGCGGCGCGGACGCCTCAAGGAGCGCTATGCCTTGCTCTGGCTTGCCGCCTCCGGCGCCAGCCTCGCGATTGGCGCCTTTCCCGGCATTGTCCAGCGCATCGCCGCCGCGTTGCGCGTCCAGTACCTCACCGTGTTCTACGGCCTTTCCTTTCTGTTTCTGCTTGGCATTGTGCTCGGTTTCACCGTAATCATTTCGCGGCTATCCGAGCGAAACCGTGAACTGGCTCAGGAACTCGCCCTCCTCGCGCACAAGGTCGCCCAGATGGAGAAACACAAGCGTGACGACGCCCACTAGTCCAGATCCGATGAACGCACCGGCCTCTGGATCCGGCCGGCCGCCCACACAGGTACGCTTCGAGACCGATCGCGTCGATCATCCTCGCTGGGCGCTCTGGACTGCACAGGGCCGCCGGTTCCTCTGTCGCGCGCTGCTCGTTCTGGCGGCCCTATGGATATTCGGGGGAATGCTCTTCTTCGGCATCCGGTTTGGCGCCGAGTTCTACCGCGCAAACCAAGGCGCGATCCAAGCCTTCCTCAACGGCCTGTTCCACTGATTTCTCCCCTCCGCCTGTGGCATAATAGCCCATGCGAGTGAGAGGTCCCTCAAACGCGTGGGCATGCGAGGAGGGCGAGACGGCATGAAGCGATACATGAAGCTGGCCTTGTCGTTGCGCGAAGATCCGTTCTTCCGCACGATGAGCGACGGCCTTGTGGAGCGCATCGAGGAATTCGTCTTCCACCGCGAGTTCGAGCCGCGCCAGATCGTCTACTTCCCCGACGATGCCTGCGACTATGGGTATTGGGTGCGCGAGGGACGCGTCCGCGTTACGCGGGTCTCCGGCGATGGCCGTGAACTCACCCTGCGCCACCTGATGCCCGGCGACGTCTTTGGTGAAGAATGCCTCGTGAACCGTGCCAAACACGAAGCCTATGCCGAGGCCATGGCCCCGTCCATTCTCTGCCTCCTGCGCGCCGACGACCTCCGCCGCTTGGCCCGAGAGGAGCCCGAACTCAGCTTCAAACTGGCCCAGCGCTTGTGCAACCGCGCGGCCGAAGTCGAGCAGGTCCTCGCCGAAACCGTGTTCAGGTCGGTGCGAAGTCGTGTGGCTGCCGGCCTCATGCGCCTTCATCGAAGCGCCCCCTCGGACCCCGAAGGCATGTTGCACGTCACGCATCAGGAACTGGCCAACCTCGTCGGCTCAACCCGAGAAACCACGACGGTCGTGCTCCATGCCCTGAAAGACGAGGGCATCGTCAAGATAGCCAACCGTCGCGTTCGCCTGCTAGACCCGGCCCGCCTCGAGCATATCGCGGGAGAGCGGCCATGAAACCGTATTGGGTCGATGTCAGCATCCCGCTTCACGAAGGGATGACCGTCTGGCCCGGCGACCCCCCGTTCCAGTGCGTGCCCAACACGCGTATCGCCGAGGGGGCCTCCTCGAACACCTCGGTGGTGACCCTGGGAACCCATACGGGCACCCACCTGGATGCCCCCTGGCATTTCGAGTCCGATGGCGCGCCGCTCGATGCGGTCGACCCCTCGCGGTTCTTCGGAGACGCCCTTGTGCTGGACCTGACGCACGTGGACACCATCGCCGAAGCGGACCTGCCCCGAGAACAGCTTCCCCCGCGCGTACTGTTCAAGACCAGGAACTCCGCCATTCCGCTGGAAAGCCCGTTCCGGCGCGATTTCGTAGCTATCGAACCGGATGCCGCCCTTCGGTTGGTGGACGACGGCGTGCGCTTGGTCGGTGTTGACTACCTTTCCGTGGCGCCCTACAAGCAGCCCAACGGACTCACCCATCACCATCTGCTCCGCGCCAAAGTGCTCATCGTCGAGGGGCTCCGCTTGGCTCAAGTCGAGCCGGGAATCCACGCGTTCATTGTGTTACCACTGGCCCTTGTCGGTGCCGACGGCGCGCCGTGTCGTGCCTTCATCGGCCCTATGGAGAGAAACGCATGAGGAATGTATTGGCCGTGCTGCTTGCCGGAGGAGCGGGAGAACGCCTTCATCCGCTCACCAAGAATCGCGCCAAGCCCGCGGTGCCCTTCGGCGGCATTTACCGAATCATCGACTTCACCCTCTCGAACTGCCTCAACTCGAAGTGCTTCCGGATCGTCGTGCTCGTCCAATACAAATCCCTGTCCCTTGCGAGGCACATCCGCATGGGCTGGAACATCTTCCACCCGGAACTGGGCGAGTTCATCGACGTGATCCCGCCCCAGCAACGCGTGAGTAGCAACTGGTACCTCGGCACCGCGGATGCCATTTATCAGAACCTGTACAGCATCGAACGCGAACTCCCTGAGCAGGTTCTCATCCTCTCCGGCGATCACATCTACAAAATGGACTACCAGAAGATGGTCTCGTTCCACCGCAAGGTCGGCGCCGAACTGACCATCGCCGCGATTCAGACCCCCGTCAGCGAGGCCAGCCGATTCGGTATCGTCGAAGTCGACTCGGAATCGCGCGTCGTCGGATTCGAGGAGAAGCCGGAAGAACCCAAGCCGCTGGATGACAGACCCGACATGGCGCTGGCCTCTATGGGGGTCTACGTCTTTGACACCGCCCTGCTCAAGGCCACGGTCACCGAGGACGCCGAACTGAACACCTCTCACGATTTCGGCAAAGACATCCTCTCCAAACTCGTCGAAAAGAACCGCGTTTACGCGTACAACTTCCAGGACGAAAACAAGAAGAACGCCCTGTATTGGCGCGATGTCGGTACCCTCGATTCCTACTGGTCCGCCAACATGGACCTCGTTGCCGTTGATCCTGTGTTCAACCTCTACGACAAGGCATGGCCGCTCCACACCTATCTGAACGTTGCGCCACCCGCGAAATTCGTGTTCGCCCAGGAAGGCAGACGCTTCGGCGTTGCGGTCGACTCCATCGTCAGTCCAGGGTGCATCATCAGCGGCGGCATCGTGAAACGTTCCGTGCTATCCCCGGGCGTCCGCATCAACAGCTACTCCCATGTCGAGGAATCCATCCTCATGGATGGCGCCAGTATCGGACGCCATGCCCACGTCAGACGGACCATTATCGAGAAACGCGTGCACATCCCCGAGCATGCCGTCATCGGCTACGACCTTCAGGAGGATGCCAAACGGTACCGCGTGACACCCGAAGGCATTGTCGTAATCGCGTAGCGTCCGGTATCCGCGCGCGAGGTCGCTTCATGTCAACCCTGTACCCGATCCTCGATTCCGTGTCACGACGGCGCGCCCGTCGCCGCGGCTGGGCGATGGCAGGACTGGCCCTGCTGGCGTTTCCTCCACTCCCCTCCGCCGATACCACCGCCAACCCCGTCGAGACGCTCGTTCGGCTTGGCCAGAGCGAGGATGATGTCGTCGAGGCCGTCCGCCGTTTTCATCGGCTTCAGCAGGCGCTCTTCGACTGGGACGCCGACCAGGTCGAGGCCCTCGAACAGAACGGCGACTCCCGGCTTGCATCCCTGAAACGCGAGCAGGCCCATCAGCGCCTCCTGAGTGTGCGCCGCGCGTACGAAGACGCCCTGAAACGCTATGCCGCCAACGCGCGCCTTACCAATGATTACGGGGAACTGCTCTACGACGCCTTCGGCGAAGCCGAAGCGGCCGTGCGATTGTGGCAGTCGGCCAAGCATCTCGATCCGAACTTCAGCGCTCCGTACAACAACCTCGCAATTCACTACTGCCACGAAGGAGCGTACCGACTCGGAATCGACCACTACCGCCGCGCCCTCGAACTTGACCCGGACCACCCCGACTACCTCTTCAACCTGGCCCAGACCTATCTCATCCACAGCCCCCAAGTCCGCGAGATCCTCCAATGGACCAACGAACGCACATATGCCGAAGCCATGCGCCTGTCCGAACGGGCCGCGGCAATGGCTCCCGACGACTTCGCTCTCGTCCGCGACTACGCCATGAACTTCTTTGCGGCCGAGCGGTTTGGTGTTTTGCCAGACTGGCGGAAGGCCGCCGAAGCATGGGCCGCCGCGCGACCTCTGGCCACAACTCGGGAAGATGAGTTCAACGCATGGCTCTATGAGGCGCGCGCATGGATTCGATATCCCGACACCCAGCGCGCCGGCGCGTGTCTCGAGAAGGCACTCACGCTGTTTCCCGACAGTCCCATCGCCAGAGCATTGATGGACGGAATCGGCGTAGCCCCCGCACGCTAGCGTGACGGATTGTCTCGAGGAGGCATCATGAAGTACCATCGGGGGGTGGGGAAGGGCGCCCCGACATGCCCCAGATACCGACGGGTCGCCGCCCCGGCCAAAACCTCAAACACGCGGAGCCTCTAGGGACAAGCAGTCACCATGGAAGTCTACTACGAACCGGAGTTCCGGCCTCAGCGTGAACGCGTCACGTGGGCAGTGCAGCACTTGATCCTGCTCAACGTTGCCATCTTTGCGGCACAACTTGTGCTCAACATCCTTCTCGGATACGACGTGACCTCGCTGAGTCGCTATCTGGCACCCGGGGGCATCGTGACGGAACTCCTCGCGTTCCGGCCCGCCGCCTTTCTTAGCGGCTTCCTGTGGCAACCCGTCACGTACCAGTTCCTGCATAACAACCTCATGCATCTCGTCATGAACATGCTATGGCTGTTCTTCTTCGGACCGGAAGTCGAGCGCACCCTCGGTACGCGCCAGTTCTATATGCTGTACGTCGTGTGCGGCGTGGCGGCCGTGTTGGCCACCCTTATGCCGTGGTTCCTCCTCGGGCGCGACGTCTCCGTGATTGGGGCCAGCGGCGCTGTCATGGCCGTGGTCGTCGCTTTCGCCATCGTCAACCCGAACCGCCAGTTCTTCCTGTTCCCCTTCCCTGCGCCCATCACCGCCCGGGCACTCGTCCTCATCGTCATTGCGATGAATCTCTTCTGGGCTTTGGCCGAGAGCGGCACGTCCGTGGCCACCCACTTCGGTGGTATGGCCGCCGGTTATCTGTACATCCGGGGACTGCCCCGGTTTCGTCAGTGGCAACTTTCGCAGCGCCGCCGTCAGGACGCGTCAAAGAACGACATGGACGCCACGGGCAGAATCGTCGATAATATATTCCGGTTTGACCGCCACAAACGCGACGACGGGCGTGATTCCCCCTGAGTCTTCCGACGACGGATGACACGCGTCACGGGATTATTCGAGGTATCGGACACACATCATGTTCGGTTTCACGGGATTGCACGAACTCATCATCTTGATGCTGCTCATTGGCGTGCTTAGCGCCACGGGGCTCTGGCCAAGGATCATCCGCGGCTTGCGCGAGCTGAGGGGCGACATACCCCCTGAGAGTACTACCAGCAGGGGAGAAGACGTCGAGATCTTCTACCGCATGCTGGGCCTGTCTCCATCGGCCCGCTGGGAAGAGATCGAGAAGGCTTACCGCGCCAAAGCCAAAATACACCATCCCGATCACGGCGGCGACGAGGACACGATGCGCGCCCTCAACGAAGCCTACGCCCGGCTCAAGAGGCTTCGGGGACCAAAGAGGCCCTAGCCCACGGTCCCGGCACGATCCTGGGGTGTTCGCGGCCGCGCCACCCGACAACATGAAACGGGCTGCGAGAACCGAAGTCCCCGCAGCCCGTTTGTGGCTGACTCGCCGGCCTTGCTCAGCTCGTGGCCGGGTTCAAATAGACCGTGAAGCAGCTCCGCTGCCAGCCCTCTACCAGCTCCTGGCTCGCCCGTACTTCACGCACCAGCTTCGTTAAGGCGTCGACGGCCATCGTGGCCTCGGGCGGCAGTCCGCCGGCCAACATGCCGACTTGGGGCGCCACTTGCGCAATCATGTCCGTCTTGAGCACCAACGCGCTGTACCGAGGGACAGTCGCATCGATCGGCGGATCCAACGCCTGGAACAACGTCGAACTCCCCCCGCTCTGAATCAGGTCCAGCATGCCCTTCATCGCCTCGAGATCGTTCGAGACCAACACCAGGTCTTGCGGGAACGCAATGGAAAGCGCCACCGGCAACGGCACCGCCACCGACATGATGTCGATCCCGTTGTACGTCTCGCCCGGCGCCATGGGAACCAGCATCTGAAGCAAGGGCTTCGTGTTCTCCGGATCGCCCATGCTCAATGCCACCACGCCCTTCGGAACGAGACCCTCGATGCCGGTCAGCCCAAACGCCAGCTCATCGCCAATCATCTGCATGACCTGCGGCAACATCACCGAGACCTGCTGCGGAACGGCATCCGACGGCAGACTGCTCATGGTCTGGCTCTGGTTCTGAATGCTGGCTTTCATCTGCTCATTGAAACGGATGCTCAGGAACAGCTCGGTCGTCTCCGGCAACAGCGTGGCCAGACGCAAGGGCGCCGCATCCCCCGTGACTTCCATCAGCTTCGGATGCGCCGCCATGTCGATACGCGTCAGGAACTCGATCTTGTCATCATCCATAACCAAGGTTGCCACCGCCGGGTCGGTGCCCGAGTAGGCGTCCGTCATACCGCCCATCAGAGCCATCTGCGCCTGAATCATCGGCGCCGACGACGGATCCATGGCCATCATGACCGGCATCAGGTCCTCCACGAAAGGCATCAGCTTATCCATCCGGATGAGCTCGACAATCTCGTCCGGCGCGGAAGCCGGGCAGACTTTCGTCCCATACCGGAACGAAGCGGGGGCACTCAAGTGCGCCGCCGCGCCTTTGACCAACTCCATCGAGTTGCCAGCCACCAACCACGTCTCCGCAACGAAGTAACAGAAGGAGTCGTTGTACGACTTGATGATCACGCCCCCGGCATCGACGTCCGTAGGCTCAACTCCAGCCAGAGGGCTGCCTTCCGAACCCAGGATTTCCTGAAGCGTCTTCTCGGCAAGCGCAACGTCCGTGCACGTCACCACACCGGCCATCGCCGGCAAGCCCATGTCCGCGAGGATGGCATTCACCTGATCCGCCTGGTCGACGGCTTCCTGTTCTGCATCCGCCGGCGCGGGCACCGGGGCAGCACCGGCCTCAGCCTCGGCGCTGCCGCCCTGAGCCGCACCCGGCGCAGGGGCCGGCGCCGGTTCTTCGGGCGCGAGTATCGCCGCCGCTTCGGCCAGCTTCGCCTCCATCGGACTCAAGTCCACGAAGAAAGCCATCGGAGCGTCCAGGTCAAACCCTTTCGCCTTGCCGATCTCGCCGAGTGATTGGGCCTCTGCAACCCCCGCATCCTCGGCCATGCCCGCGATACTGTCGGCAACAATCGCTTCGATGTCCACATCCGCCGGCGCTACGCGTTTGGCGAACGCGATGGCCTTATCCACCAGGCTGTTCGCCGAAGGAACACCCATGGTCACCATCGCGTTGTCCGGCATGAGACCCAACACGTCCAACGTTACGGGCACCACAGGACCCATATCCGCACTCGGCGCCCGCTTGACTACCTTGGGGGCCTTCGCTTCCTCGGCAGGCCGAGAATCCGCAGCCGGCTTGGCCGCGTCTCCAGCGCCGCCCGGCCCACTCGCCCCCTTCTGGCCACACCCGACCAGCACAAACACGGCCGCTACAGCAACCGCAAGACCGAACACACCAAGCCGCTTCTGAAGCTTCATCACGAAATCTCCCTCCACCTACACGTGGCTCAAGTCTAGGCCTCACGCGATCATGCCCGAAGGCCTCTCACCTGGATCCTCATGAAAACGCCCGATGCCCGGGCGCCCAAAGAATAGCAGAACACCGTCCACGAAGCAACGGGGGCCACAGGGTCCCTCAATCCAACCGCTTCCTATCCTCACACTATGACCTAGACCTTGCTTCGCTCAACCCGGTTTCGCCGCAACGCCAAACCCACGGAATTGCGGCCATGGGTTCACTTCGGGCGGTAGTCCACACAACGAATGGCGTTCGGTCGTTCCGGATGACGACAGGCCGACGGATAGTCATACCGGCAATGGTCGCAGAGGAACTCCGTGGGACATCGAACCCGAAGCCACCACTGACGCAATCGGTCCAGGAAAGTCATGACCTGTTTCCAAACTGTTTCCGGTAGTCGAGGGGCGACATCCCCTCGAACCTGCGGAATAGCTTCCCCAAATTGCTCACATCGGCAATGCCGACACGCCGGGCCACCTCCGTCGCGCTCAAGCGCGTACGCCGGAGCAGTTCCTTGGCTTGGTCCACCCTTAGCCGGCCCACGTACTCCGTAAATGACATGCCGAACTTGCGCTGTAACCGGTGCGTAATCGCCGTCGGATCAAGGCCCAATTCACCTGCGATATCCCGAAGCAACACCTTGTCCGGAAATCGGGCCATGACGCGCTCATTCAGTTCCACGAAACTGTGCTCGGACGCGCTCGAGCGTTGGGCTGCGCGCCGAACCGATGCGAGAAGTCGCACGGCCGCGCTCACCAGCGCCTCGTCGGTTCTTGCGCTCCGGGCACCCCCAACAAACTCCTCGAATCCGTCCCAGCAGCGCCGCACGTCCAAGTCGGCTTGTTCAGCGCGCTCGAGAACGCTGCATACCGCCGCGACGGTGCGCGCCCGGCGGATGTCGATTCGGGCCTGCCGGCCTTCGGCGGATCGCTCCGCCAAAACCGCCCGGAACAGCGCTCGAGCCTGTGTCTGATCGCCCCCGGCCAACGCAACTGCAATGTCAGCCCCGTGGTAAGGGTCCGGTGCCGGACGCCGTCCGATGCCCACGCGACCGCGGCGCTCATCAGACTTGATGGGCGGCGCGACCTCGTCCCGGTCATCCTCCGCGCCCCACTCATGCCAAAGCCATGCCACGGACTCCGCCAGCCAATCCGCCAGCGCCGGCAATGAATCCTTGGGCACGATTCGAACGTCATGAAGCGATACCGGAAACGCATCGCCAGGCGCTACCCCGAGCGCAGCCAGACCGCGCAGTGCGTCCGACTCGAGCGCCCTCGGCTCTTCCGCGGGACAATACGGCCCCAACACCATCACCAGATCGGCCTCGGGTTCCGGCAACGCAGGAACCGCCACACACGCAAACCCCATGTGACACACAAAGACCGTTGTCGTGCCGCGGACAAGAGCCGACAACGAGCCGTCCAGCCTCGACGCCCGACACGCGGCCCTGCCCTCGCCAAACCCATTCACGTACCGGCACGCCTCGCACACACCGAACTCCGCCAACGCCGGTCCTTCCTCGCCGCCGGCCACGCAGTGAATGCGGACCGGCGCGGCCGCCGCGTGCGCGCCTCGGGATAGCAGGCGATGCACGCGTGCGTCGCGAAAGAACTCGACCGACTTCATCCGCCGATCTCCTCCGGAGCCCCCCCCCGGACCACAAACAAAGGGGTTGGCGCATCCTGCCCCGCCACAACGAGTTGTGTCTGGTGACCCTGCAGCACCCGTTCTGCCCAGGATCGTGCCCGTTCCGGCGTGTTGTTTTCCTGGCTGATATGCGCCAGGACCACCAGATCCAGTCCTTCGTGAATGAGACTGCCGAGCAAGGCGTTCATCGCATCATTCGAGAGATGCCCGTGGCGACTTCGAATCCGCTGCTGAAGCTCCGGGGAATACGGCCCGAGGCGCAGCATCTCCGGACAATGGTTGGACTCGAGCACCAGCGCTTGCGACCCTGCCAAACGTGTTCGCACCAGACCGGGCGCATGGCCGAGGTCCGTTGCGATACCCAGGCGCGCCCCGTTTGCCTCAACCACAAACCCCACGGGATCCGCCGCGTCGTGCGAAACGCTGAAACTCGTCAGCGTCAGGCCATCCAGCGAAATCGCATCACCCGCCTCGAAACGCTCGACCCGGGGAATCACCCCCACGGACTGGGGGAGCGCGGCCCCGGTTTCCGATGTCATATACACCGGAACACTCAGCCGGCGAGCCAGTGTCCCAACGCCCCTAACATGATCACCGTGCTCATGCGTCACAAACACCGCCTGGATATCGCGCAGCGACTCACCGACCATGCCTGCCCGACGCTCCGCCTCCTTGAAACTGAATCCGTTGTCAATCAGAACTTTGGTAGCGCCCGAATCGATGAGGATCGCGTTGCCGCGACTTCCGCTGCCGAGTAAACAAAACCGAATCACGCGAGTACCACTCCTCCGTACAGAAAGCACACATCCGAGACGGATCGTCCGGAGAACAGGGCGCAAACCGGACGTTACCGACCGGGCTGTCCGGCCATCGAGCCGAGTATACCAACCGCAATCAACCGCGTTAAAGAGCCCCCCTCCATGATGATGCCACCGGCGCGCCGCACGTTGACAGGTCCGGTTCTCGATGGCATAATGATGGGTGCGTCTTGGGGCGCTTGGGAAGTGATGTGAACATGCTGGAACAGAGGCTCAGCCATCGACAGGATCTCCGCCTGCAGCAGCGGCTTGCGCTAACGCAAGAGATGCAGCAGGCCATCCATATCCTGCAGCTTTCGGCTATTGAGCTCGACCAATACGTCCAGCAGGAACTCGAAGCCAATCCGGTGCTCGAACTCCAGCAAAAAGACCCAGGGCCCGAGCCGGTGGCCGAGCAAAACGCCGGTTCCGACGACGCGGAGGGCGTCTTCGACGACACCTTCGACCTCGATGCCTTTGCCAGCCGCCTGGACCGCCGTCACGTCGAGGGGCGTGACATGAGCTACAATCCCGATGCGGCCAAACACCAGCAGTTCTACCAGGACTCCATCACGCAGGAGGAATCCTTCAGCGCCCGCCTGCTCACCCAGCTCCGCCTCGCCGTGGACGATGACCGGCGGTATGCCATCGGCGAACGCATCATCGGCGACATTGATGGCCGCGGGTATTTCACCGGATCCCTCGAAGAAATCGCCCAGGAACTCGAGGTCCCCATCGAGGACGTCGAAGCCATGCTCCGCCTCATTCAGCGCTTCGAGCCCACCGGCGTCGGCGCCCGGAACGTCGTCGAGTGCCTACTCCTCCAGATTGACGTCGACTACCCCGACGAGCCCGAGTTGCGCGTCCTCGTCCGCGATCACCTCGAGGCCCTTGAACGGCGCCAAATCCCCAAGATCGCCAAGGACATGGGCATCACGCCCGAGCGCGTCGAGGAGCTCAAAGCCCTGGTGGCCACGCTACATCCCTGGCCCGGACAGGAGTACTCCCTCGAACCGCCCCAGTATGTAACCCCCGAGGTCGTCGTCGAGAAGGTCGACGATGACTATGTGGTCTCGCTCACCAACGAGCGCGTGCCCGAATTGCGCGTCAGCCAGCGCTACATTGAACTCGCGAAGAAGAAGACCATCGGCGCCGAGGAGCGCAAGTTCATCCGCGAGAAACTCGATGCCGCCGATTGGCTCGTCCGCAGCATCGAGCAACGCCAGAGCACCGTCCTCCGCATCGCCTCCGCCATCGTCGAAGTCCAGCGGGAGTTCCTCGATCGCGGCACCGAGTTCATCAAACCCCTCACCCTCCAGGAAATCGCCGACAAGGTCGGCGTCCACGAATCCACCGTGAGCCGCGCTACGCGCGGCAAGTACATCCAGACGCCCCAAGGCCTATTCGAACTCAAGTACTTTTTCTCGCCCGGACTCCGCTCCGACCACGGCGAGGCCCAGTCCTCGAGAAGCGTCAAGTCACTCATCAAGAAACTTATGGAAGACGAAGACAAGGGCAAACCCCTCAGCGACCAGGCCATTGCCAACCTGCTCAAGAGGCAAGGGATCAACATCGCCCGACGTACGGTCACCAAGTACCGAGAAAACCTCGGTATCCTTGCCGCCTCCATGCGCAAAGAGTACTGACCGGAAGACGCGGACGGACTTCCTCCGGAACGTGGGACGGACGCCATCCGAGTCCTGGTCTTCGAGGATGGCTGTCTGTCCCCATGGTCGAGACCAAGCGGCCTCACCACATCCCGCCGACGTGGTGGCTACGCCATCTGCGCGTGGTAGATCCGATCGACCAGTTCCATGGTCTTGACGGTATCCTCGAGGCGGCTGGAGGGCTGCGTCCCTGCCTTCACGCAATCGATGAAATGCCGGTTCTCGCCGAAGAAACCGAGGCGATGCCAGGCCGCTTCCGAGCCGGCACACACCGCCGGATCGAAGGACTCTCCGTCAAGCCCGCCGTCTCGGTACAGCATGCCTCCCTCATCCGGCTCGACGTACGCCGAAATGCCTTGGCCGTGCATCTCCACCTTGAAGAACCGGCGGCCACAGGCCCAGTTCGTCTGCAGGATTCCCGTGGCACCGGACGAGAACGTCACGAGTGCGTAGAACGCGTTCGGGCCATCCGCACCGAGTGTCCGAACGTCGCTGGCGACGCTCACCGCCTCGCCGCCACAGAGATGGCGCAACGTGTCCACGGCATGCACCGCATCGCACGACAGAATGTCGATCACACCGTCGTAGTAAGACGCCGTCGGATACTGGCACTTCACAAACGTCACGACGGCCGTATGGATCGGCCCGCGCTGCTCGACCTCGCGGCGCATCGCGTTGAGGATAGGCACGTAGCGGCGCTGGAATCCGCTCATGGCAATCACACGGTTCGCCGCCGCGCGCTGCGCGAGTTGCCGGTTCTGGAACGCGTTGACGCCCGGCGGCTTCTCGATGAACAGGTGATGCTGGCGGTTGAGCACCTCGACCGCTACGTCGAACATGTGGTGTGGCGGCATCAGGACATACACCGCCGCCGGCCGCACCTCGTCCAGCATCGTGCGGTAATCCTTATAGACCTTCTCGATGCCGAAACGCCGGGCCGTCGACCGCGCCTTCTTGACCTCAAGATCCGCGATCGCCACGAGGTCCACGTCGGCCATCTCATAGAGCGACGGATAGTGCATGCTGTTCGCCATGCCTCCGGCGCCAATCAACGCCACTCGAACCCTTTCCCCTCGCTTTGCTCGAACCATGGCAGACTCTCCGACCCTATCAGATGGCGCCCGGCCCCCGTCACCCAACGGGCATGACACACTCCTCGTGACCGACGGAGGATTTCACCGATGGATACCGGACCAACGTTACTGCACCAAGCTCGACAGTTGCAGGATAGGCATGAACAGCGCCACAACGATACCGCCGACGATAATGCCCATCATCATGATGAGAATGGGCTCGATCATACTCGTCAAGCCGTCCACGGCCGCCTCGACTTCCGAATCGTAGAAGTCCGAGATCTTCAGCAGCATCGTCTCGAGCGCGCCCGTCTTCTCGCCAACGCCGATCATACGCGTCACCATGCCGGGAAACTGCCCCGAACGCTCGAGCGGATCGGCCAGCGATTCGCCGTTCCGAACGCTATTGCCTGCCTCGGAGATCGCCCGAGCGAATACTTCATTGCCGGCGGTGCGCTCGACGATCTCAAGCGCTTGCAGGATCGGCACGCCGCTGCGCGTTAACGTGCTCAGCGTACGCGTGAACCGGCTCACGGCCACTTTCCGCAAGAGCTTCCCGAATACCGGCAACCGCAGCTTTGCGGCATCCAGACTGAACCGGCCGTTCTTTGTCCGGCCCCACATGCGGATCGCGAATACCGCCGCCACTACCACCGCCACCACCACGAAGGCACGCCAGCTACGCAATACTGCGCTGATATCGATCAGTATCTGAGTAGGCATCGGCAATTCCGCACCGAAACTGCCGAAGATCTCTCCGAACTGAGGCACCACGAATACGATCAAGCCCGTGGCGATCAACACGATCATGCTGAACGCGATCACCGGATACATCATCGCCGACTTGATCCGCCGTTTCAGGTCTTCCGTCTTCTCGATGTAATCGGCGAGTTGCAGCAACACACCGTCCAGATCACCGCCCGCCTCGCCGGCGCGCACCATACTGATAAACAAATCCTGGAAGATGCGCGGGAATCGCCGAAGCGCCTCGGAGAACGTCTCGCCCGCTTCCACTTCCGTGCCCAGCGCCCGGATCACGTTTCCGAAACGCACGTCCTCGGTCTGTTCCGAAAGAATGTCCAGGCCCTGCAACAACGGCAGGCCCGCGCTCACAATCGTCGAGAGCTGCCGCGTGAATACCAGCAGATCGGTACTCTTCACCTTCGTCCGCGGACTCACCGCGTCGCGCCGCACCGTCTGGACCTTGACTTCCTGTACCGTAAGGCCCCGGCGCTGGAGCACTTGTGTCGCCTGGGCTTTCGTCTCAGCGCTCAGCGTCCCTGATTGCTTCTTGCCTCCGCGATTCCGCGCTACATAGGCAAAAGTCGGCATAGCGGATCCCTCCTCGTAAACGCCTGGGACACGAGTATAGGCCGAATCCGCGAATATCGCAAGAAGCAGAGCGTGCGGCACCCCTCACCCGATCCCAGCCAAGTGTCTGTCAGTTCCCAAACATCGCCCGAAAGGCACGGTCCACATCCGGGGCCGAAAAGGAGAAACCGGACTCCGTCAACCGACCTGGTACGACGCGTTGGCTGGCCAGCAGCACCTCGTCCGCCATCGGACCGAAGGCCACGCGTACGGCCGCGGCCGGCACCCGGAACGCGGTCGGCCGGCGGAGCGCGCGACCGAGGGCCTTGGTGAACGTCCGGTTCGTCACCGGTTCGGGTGCCACCACGTTGACAGGGCCTTCGATGGACTCACCGGACATCGCATGGAGTGCCGCGGACACCGCGTCCTCCAGCGTAACCCAACTCATGTACTGCGCGCCGTTGCCCACGATTCCGCCCAGCCCCCAGCGGAACAACGGGAGCATCTTGCCCAAGAGCCCACCCTCCGACGCAAACACGCCCCCAAAACGCAGATTCACCACCCGAACACCTGCATCTTTCGCCGCGTTTGTCGCCCCTTCCCACGCTTCGCACACCTCTGGCAAGAAGCCTATCCCCGCCGCGCTAGTCTCATCAAGCACTTCGTCCCCCCGATGCCCGTAGAAACCCACCGCCGACGCGCACACGAAGACCCCCGGCGGATGGCCAAGTCCCGCGACCGTCTCACTCAGCAGCCGCGTGCTGTCCACCCGACTTCCGCGCAGGCGCTCCATCCGCGCCCGTGTCCACCGGCCCGACGCAATGTTCTCGCCCGAGAGATGAATCACCGCGTCCGCACCCTCAAAGCACGCCGGATTGAGCCGCCCTGCGGCCGGATCCCATACCAATTCCGGCGCGAACCCTGCCGCCGGAGGACGCACCAAACGCGCGACGGTATCCCCATGCGCCGCAAGAGCCTTCACCAGCGCCGAACCGATGAGACCTGTCGAGCCGCTCATCAGAACCTTCATGAGACATCCCTCGAATGGAACACCCATGGACTCACGTTGACACAGGCCCCCACCGGAGATCAATGGGGGAAGGACGACCACCAGGGCGGCCGCGCACCCGACAGAAGTGCTTGACGCCTAACAGTTCGAAGATGTACAATATCCGCCAGAACACTCGGCGGGCCGGCGGTCGCATGGGCTGCTCGCCACCGGCCGCGCGGAGCGCCAGGCAGGGAGGTCATACCGGCCCATGTCTCTCGAAAAAGAACTGAGTCTCGACAAACCGTTCACCGACGTCCGGCATGAGGCCGTCCTCAACATCGTCCGGACAGCCAATCTCCTGGCGGCCACCGCCGACAACCTGTTCCGGAAACACGGCCTCACGGAGGCCCAATTCAACGTTCTCTTCCTGCTGAACATCAAACGGCACCCCGTCACCCAGTCCGAACTCGGCAAACGACTCGTCGTCACGCGCGCGAGCATCACCTCCGTACTCGACAAACTCGAGGCCAAGGGCCTCGTCGTGCGCAAGAGCGTGCCGGGCAACCGCCGCATTTATCATATTGACCTGACATCCAAAGGCCGGGAACTCGTGGCCAGGGTTGAGCCATTGTACCGAAGCGGTATCCACCGCGCGACGGCTGCCCTAGACGACAAGGACTGCAAGGCACTCATCGGTTTCCTCGAAGACATCCGGGCCAAGGCCGAAACCGCACTCGGCTGAGGAATGTCTACATGACGAACGCACGTCGTAACGATCCAAATCAGAGGGGAGAACGCCTGCATGCGCGCTCGTGAAGACTCGTCGACCAAGGAGAGGATCGACTATGATCGGCGCGGGTTCTGGGCGCTCATCGTAACCCTGTTTCAGGGCGCCTTCAACGACAACGCCTACCGTTGGATTATCACGTATCACCTCTTTCGATCCTACATCGATCCGGCTACCGGGACGCCGTCTGCCGAAAAGGCCGCATCGATCACGGCGCTGGGCGCCATCCTATTCTCCGTGCCCTACATCGTGTTTCCCGGCCTGGCCGGAGCGCTCTCCGATCGCTACAGCAAACGAACCATCACCATAGCAACCAAGGTGTGGGAGGTGATGGTAATGACGCTCGGCCTCGTGGCCTTCTGGCTCGAGGTCGAGCCGGTGATCTGGTTTCTGTTGTTCCTCATGAACATGCAGAGCGCCTTCTTCAGTCCGTCCAAGTACGGAATACTCCCCGAGATCCTGCCGGAAAGCCGCCTATCGTGGGGCAACGGCGTGCTCAACATGGCGACCTTCGTCGCCATCATCACCGGCACGGCCTGCGCCGGTGTACTCTTCGATCGAGAATTCACCATTTACGCGATGTCCGGTGTGCTCATTCTGCTTTCGCTGATTGGACTTACGGCCTCGCTCTTCGTGAGCCGCGTCCCGGCGGCGGATCCCGGCCGACGCATTCCCCTCAACCCTTGGTCCGGCATGAGACGTCCCCTCGAAATCTACCGGAAAGACAACGTTCTGTTTCTCATGCTGATCATCGGATCCTTCTTCTGGTTCGCCGGCGCGCTCGTGCAGCAGAACGTACCCGTGTTCGGCAGGGTCACGCTAGGTCTCAGCGAACTGGCCATCAGCATCATGATCGCCATCGTCGGCATCGGTATCGGCGCGGGGAGTCTCGCCGCGGGCTACCTGTCTCGCCGGAGAATCGAATTAGGCCTCGTGCCGCTCGGCATGGCCGGCGTGGCCGTCTTGGCGATCCTCCTGGCGATGCCCTGGGGCAACACCACCGTCATGACGGCGTTGCTGTTTCTGCTCGGGTTCTCCTCCGGCGTGTACGTGGTCCCCGTGAACGCCATGGTGCAGTACCGCAGCCCCGGCGAACTCAAGGGGGGCATGATCGCCGCCTTCAATCTGATCAACTGCATCGGCATCCTCCTCGCGGGCGCGCTCTACATGGGCGGCGGCAAGGTCGATATCACACCGCGCCTCTTCTTCCTCATCACCGGCGCGCTCACCGTCGCCTTGGTCGTCTACCTCTGCATCGCGTTTCCAACCTTTCTCTTGCGCCTCGGCTTCTGGGTCCTCACGAATACCATCTACCGGCTGCGCGTGAAGGGCGCCGAGAACGTGCCCGAGCGGGGGGGAGCCTTGATCGTCGCCGACATGGCGTCCTGTGTCGACGCCCTTACCATCGTAGCCAGCATCGACCGGCCTGTGTACTTCTGTATGCCCGGCTACCTGTTCGGACCACGAGTGCTGCGTCCATTGCGACAAATGCTGGGACTCAAGCCCAAGCGGGCGCGCGGCATCATGAATCTGGCCCAGAAACGCCCTGCCTCCATCGAGGCGCATCTCGCCGCCGCGCGCAGGGCCATCAAGTCCGGCAAGCTTGTGTGCGTCTTCGCCACGGGCCAAGTCGCGCCCTCCGGCGACGTAGTCGAATTGCAGGAATTCCTCGACACCGTCATGCAGGGTATCGATGCCCCCATCATCCCCGTCTTCGTGCGCCCCACCATCACCAGGGTCATCGAGGCCGAGAAGACCCGCATTCGCTGGACGCGGCCCCCTTTCGTGCCGTTCCCCCTCGTCGTCTCCTACGCCGAACCGCTGCCACCCGACGCGCCGCGCTGGGCCATCACCTCGGCCATTATGGAGGCCGGAACACGCATTTACGACGCCTCGCTCTGGCCCCACCGGCTCCTTCACCGCGCCTTCATCCGCGCCGCGCGCAAGTACCGGCGCGTCATGGCCATGGCCGATGTGCGCACGCCCGGCCTCTCGTATTTCAAGGCGTTGGTGGCCAGTATCATCCTGGGCCGCAAGCTCCGAGACGTTCTAGGCGGTAATCGGACCACGGGCATCCTCGTGCCACCCAGCGTCGGCGGTGCACTCACCAACATCGCCCTCCAGATGATGGGCAGAGTGCCCGTCAACCTGAACTACACCGCTTCGGCCGAAACCATGGCCGCCGCCGCGCGCCAGGCCGAAATCGAACACGTCATCACTTCCAAGGCCTTCCTGGAACGCCTGCCCCTCGAAGTTCCCGGAAACCCCGTCTACCTCGAAGACATCATGGCGTCCGTTACCAAGAAGGACCGTATCATCGCCGCCCTCATTGCGCTGCTGGTGCCCGTGAAGCACGTCGAGTCATTCCTCGGCGCCCCGCCCAACCGGTCCGAGCACGACTTGGCCACGATCATCTTCTCGAGCGGCAGCGAAGGCGAGCCCAAAGGTGTCATGCTCACGCACCTCAACATCATGTCCAACATCGACACCATGGCCACCACCTTCGACCACCGGGTCGGCCACCCCATCATGGGCATTCTCCCGTTCTTCCACTCCTTCGGCTTCACCGTTACCCTCTGGGCAGGCCTGATCGAGGGTGTCGGCGGCGTCTTTCACCCGAATCCTCTCGAAGCGCGGGCCATCGGAGGGCTCATTGAGAAATACCGTGCCCATCTCTTCATCGCCACGCCAACCTTCCTCCAGAACTTCATCCGGCGCTGTTCCTCCGAGAGCATGCGGAGTCTCGCCTTTGTGCTGACCGGCGCCGAGAAGCTTCCCGACCGCGTCCGTGACGCCTTCACCGAGAAGTTCGGCATCGTGCCTTTCGAAGGCTACGGCGTCACCGAGTGCGCCCCCGTTATCTCGGCCGACCTGCCCGTCCACCATCTTCCCGGATGCCACCATTGCACCGCGCGCCCCGGAACCATCGGGCGCGCCATGCCCGGAGTGGCCGTGCGCACCGTTCATCCAGAGACCCGCGAACCCGTGCCCGCCGGCGAGCCCGGCGTGCTCCTCGTACGTGGCCCGAATGTCATGAAGGGCTACCTCGGCATGCCCGAGAAGACCGCCTCCGTACTCCACGACGGATGGTACGAAACCGGCGATATCGTCTCGATTGACGAAGATGGTTTCATCACGATCACGGATCGCCTGGCCCGATTCAGCAAGGTCGGCGGCGAGATGGTGCCCCACATCAAGGTCGAGGAGGCCCTCCACGATCTCCTCGGGCTCACCGAGCAGGCCCTCGCCGTAGCTGCCGTGCCCGACGTCGCCAAAGGGGAGCGCCTCGTGGTCCTCCACACCCTCGACGATGACCAGATCGACAGTCTCCTTGGCATGCTCGACAAGGCCGGCCTACCCAACCTCTGGCGGCCGAGGGCCAACGCCTTCTACCGCGTCGACGCCATTCCCGTCCTAGGCACCGGCAAGATGGATATTCGTGCCGTTAAGAACCTCGCCCGGAAACTCGATATCGGCGAGTAGCGGGAGAGAAGGCGATGCTCGCCAACCAGGAGAATGCCAATGCCTGCCTCCGTACCGAGCCGCGAATCGATTCGCCCATACGCCCCCGCATGGCTGCTGATTCCGGCCGTCCTGCTGGCCCTTGTCGCATTGCCCACCGGCTGCGCCGGAATCGGAAAGCACCTCGTCATGAAGAGCGATGAACGAACCGATCGCAACGCCGACGGAATTTGCCCCAAGGCCGTACCGCGCACCCTCGGCCCCGAAGACGCCGATACCGCCATCCTCTTCATCCACGGTTACCTCGGTGCCGGCAGCAACTTCGGCAATGTTCCCGACCGCCTCGCTGACGAGGGATGGCGCGTACGCGTCATGCGCGTGCCCGGCCACGGCACCTCGCCCATCGACCTCGCTCAGACCACCACGGAAGCCATGCTCGACGCCATCCACACTGAAATCGGCGCGTTGCGTGCGCATCACAAGACCGTCGTGCTCGCCGGCGAGTCCATGGGCGGCGCACTCAGCACCGTCACGGCGTCTCGCGAGAAAGTAGACGGCCTCGTCCTTCTTGCGCCCTACTTCGGCGTCAAACACCGCTGGTACTACATCCTACCGCCCGAGACCTGGGCCAAGGTCTTAAGTCCTGTCCTGCCATGGGTATACAAAGGCAGCCTCGGCCAGCCCCTGAACGACAAGACCCTCCGCAACCACGCTTTCTCCTACGCCTGGGTCCCTGCATCCTCTGTGAAACGACTCATGGCCCTCGGCCGGACCGTCAACACCGACGAAGTCATCCAAAGCGTCACCTGCCCCGTGCTCCTCATCCAGTCCAAGAACGATTCCGTCGCCAACCCCGGCGCCTCCGAGGCCGCACTCGACCGAATGACCAACGCCGCCGCCAAACGCGCCGTCTGGCTCGAGAAATCCGACCACCTCATCTGCCTCGACTACGAACGCGACCAAGTCCTCGCCGAGATCCGAGACTTCGTACGGGGCCTCTAGGCCGCAGAAGCCGATCCGACCGATCCGACCGATCCGCCTGATCCGTCCGATCCGACCGATCTGCTCCTGCTTTCCCACCGCCTGCGCGCGCCGCGGCAGTCCCCACCGCTTGCGGGGGGAACTGAAGGGGGGAGCCATCGCATTGCGCAGAACCAATCTGCGCCTACTTGGCGCCGCAGTTGGCGCACGATGATCGTGCGCTGTTCCGGAAGACCGGGCGCCAGGACAGCGGCCAACCGAACGGCGTCGTCCCGCCGGGGACAGAAGGCGTTTTTCGCTCTGCTACGCTACGCGAAAGAACGTGTCAGTCCCCTGTGCGCGCTGGCTCAGCGTGCAGGCTCAGGCCGAGGGCACCAACGACTTTGAGAATGGTGTCAAAGCTGGGATTGCGCTCGCCGGAGAGCGCCTTATAGAGACTTTCTCTCGAGAGGCCGGCGTCGGAGGCCACCTGAGACATGCCCTTGGCGCGCGCGATGTTGCCCAGCGCCCTCGCGACAAACGCGGCATCGCCCCGGGCCTCCTCGATACTCGCCTCAAGATACGCCGCCATTTCCTCGGGCGTCCGAAGGTGTTCGGCAACATCGTAACGAGTTGTCGCGGTCTTGGCCATGATGCCCTCCTACAGATTTCGTGCAAGACGCAGCGCCGTCTTGATGTCACTCGACTGGCTGCGCTTGTCACCACCAGCCAGAAGGATGATCAATTCACGTCCACGGATCACGTAATACACTCGGTAGCCGGGTCCATAGTCGATCCGCATTTCCAGAACGCCCTCACCAACAGGCCTACAGTCGCCCGGATTGCCATCCGCCAGGCGGTCGATCCGGACCAGAACGCGCGCTCGGGCCTGGATATCGGCTAACCGATCCAGCCACTTGGCAAAGGTGAAGGTCTTGCGGATCTCTACCACAGCCCGATTGTATCCAATAGGCTACAGCTTGTCAATGCCGGGCAGTTGTGACAATGCTCGTCGCGTTGGTGTGCGCCATAGTTGGCGCACGATGATCGTGCGCTGTTCCGGAAGATCCACGCCACGATCGCTCTCGCCATCCCATGCCCACATCCTCACCAAAGCACGAAGCACCGCCCACTAGACACCAGACCACTAGACACCAGACCACCACCATCTCCAGTGGCAAACACGTCGCTGAACGTGCCATCATGTCCGCCTACAATGGGAACCGGGGAGATAGTGATGAATACGAGACCATTCCGTGCCATCATTGGGGCCGCGCTTGTTCTGGCCATCGCCGGGGCGGCCCTCGCCGAGGAGAACGCCATGACCGTAACCGTTGTCGACACGCCCGCGGTTGTCCAGGGAGCCACGCACTACGCTTTCAACCGCGCGCCGCTCGCGCCGAATCCCCTGGCCAAGCTGCCCATCGGCGCCATTCGCCCCGAGGGCTGGTTGCGCCACCAACTCGAGCTCATGACGGACGGCATGATCGGACGCTTGCCCGAGGTCAGCCGATGGTGCCAGTTCGACGACAGCGCCTGGACACATCCCAAGGGCGAAGGCAAGTACGGCTGGGAAGAGATGCCGTATTGGCTCAAGGGCTTCGGCGACCTCGGCTACGTCCTCGACGACGAGCGCATCACCTCCGAGGCGCGCCGCTGGATCGACGCCATCCTCGCCACGCAGCGGGACTCCGGCTACTTCGGCCCCCAGGCCAATCTCGAGCAGAACGACATCTGGCCGAACATGATCGCGCTGAACGTCCTCCAGAGCTTCTATGAAGCCACCGGCGACGAGCGGGTTCTGCCGTTCCTGACCAACTACTTCCGTTGGGAACTGGACCAAGGCGACAACCTTCTCCCTGGAAGCTGGCAGGCGATTCGCGCCGGCGATAACCTCGAATCCATCTACTGGCTCTATAACCGCACCGGCGACGCCTTCTTGCTCGATGCGGCCCGACTCGTCCATCGCCGCGCGGCGAACTGGACCGAGGGCATCGCGAGCTGGCACGGCGTCAACATCTGCCAGTCCTACCGTGAGCCCGCCGTCTACTTCCAGCAGGCCGGCGATAGGGCCTTTCTCAACGCCGCCGAGCGCAACTACCGCGAGGTCATGGACCTCTACGGCCAAGTTCCCGGCGGCATGTTCGGCGCCGACGAGAACGCCCGGCCCGGATACACCGGCCCGCGCCAGGCCGCCGAAACCTGCTCGATGGTCGAGTTCATGCTCTCCTTCGAGATGCTCCTCGGGATCACCGGCGATCCCAAGTTCGCCGACCGCTGCGAGGACGTTGCCTTCAATAGCCTGCCCGCCTCGATGACGGCCGACCTCAAAGGCCTGCATTACCTCACCGCGCCGAACATGGTGCAGCTCGACCAAGAGTCGAAAAGCCCGTTGCTCCAGAACGGCGGCTGCATGCTCGCCTACTCGCCCGGCGAGCGCTATCGCTGCTGCCAGCACAACGTGTCCCACGGCTGGCCCTACTTCGCCGAGCACCTCTGGATGGCCACCGGCGACAACGGCCTCGCCGCGGTCTTACTCGCCGCCAACAAGGTCAAGGCGAAGGTGGGGGAGAGCGCTCAGGAGGTTGCGATTGACCTCGCCACGGACTATCCCTTCGACGACACGCTTCGCTTCACCGTGCACACCGGCGCGCCCGTGGCGTTCCCCCTCTACGTGCGCCTGCCGCACTGGGTCAATGAGGCCCACCTCGAGATCAATGACAAGGTCGTCAAGGTCGACGCGCGTCCCACGGCGTTCCTACGCATCGAGCGCACGTGGCAGGACGGCGACGAGATCAAGCTCACGCTACCCATGAACATCCGCGTCCGCACGTGGGACAAGAACCACAACAGTGTGTCCGTTGATCGCGGCCCCTTGACCTACTCCCTCAAGATCGGCGAGCGCTGGGAGAAGTTCGGGGGCTCGGATGAGTGGCCCGAGTGGGAGGTCTACCCGACCACGCCCTGGAACTATGGCCTCGTGCTCGATCCAAGCGCCCCGGCCAAGTCCGTCGAGGTCATCGCCCAATCCCGTGAAATCGCGCCGCAGCCCTTCACCGTCGAGGCTGCGCCCATCGTCCTCAAGGCCAAGGCCCGCCGCATTCCTGAGTGGACCATGGAGCAAGGCCTTGTCGGGAAGCTCCAGAACAGTCCAGCCCGCGTCGAGACGGACGTCGAGGACGTTACGCTCATCCCCATGGCCTGCGCCCGACTCCGAATCAGCGCGTTTCCAACCGTCTCTGATGCCGCCGAGGCCCACACATGGGAGGAGTACTTCAATCCCTTCTCCGCGTCCCACTGCCACGACAGCCTGTTGGCCGTGAGCGACGGGGTTGACCCCAGGAACTCCGACGATCATTCAATCCCTCGGTTCACGTGGTGGTCGCACAAAGGCACCACCGAATGGATCCAATGGGAATTCCGCAAGGCGAAGACCGTCCGAGGCGTCGAGGTCTACTGGTTTGACGACGAGCCGCGTGGCGGCCATTGCCGTGTTCCCGCTTCGTGGAAGTGCCTCTACCGTGCCGGCGACACCTGGCAGGAAGTCCCCAACGCCGCCGCCTACGGCCTCGAGAAGGACCGGTTCAATGCCGTCACCTTCGACGCCGTCGCCACCGACGCGCTACGTATCGAGGTCCAACTCCGTCCCGAGTTCTCCGGCGGCATTCTCGAATGGCGCTTGAGCGAATAGACGTGCCTTGCCCACCGGTTTCCGCTATGATACCTCCTTGGTGGGAAACGACAGGAGACGAACATGCGGATTCTTTTCCTCGGCGGCGCGGGGGATATGGCCCGCGCCATGGTAGACCTGATGAAGGCGGAGGCCGCTATCGACGCCGTGACGTTGGCCGACCTCGACGGGGCCAAGGCCCAAACAAGAGCGGGGGAGGGAGGCCCCAGGTTCCGGGCGCTCCAACTCGACCTCAGCAACCGCGAAGGCCTCGTCGCCGCGATGAAGGATCACGATATCGCGCTGAGTTACGCGGGGCCCTTTTACCGGTTCGAGCGGCCGACCGCCGAGGCCGCGATCAGCGCCGGCATCAACTACATCTCCATCGCCGATGATTACGACGCCTATCTGGCCGTGAGCGAACTCGAGGATCGGGCGAAAGCCGCCGGAGTCAAGGTCATGACCGGCTTCGGCAACTCGCCCGGCCTTACCCAGATTCTCGCCAAGCACGGCTACCGAGCCATGGATCACCCGACCCGGATCGCCGTCCACTGGGCCGGTGGCGCCAATGAAGCCGTCGGGCCCTCCAACATCCTCCACGTGCTTCACCTGATGTCCGGCAAGACCCTCCAATGGCGCAATGGCCGCGAGACCTATGTCCCCTGCGGCGGTGGGCGCAAGATGGTCGAGTTTCCCGAACCCATCGGCCGCATTCCCACGTGGTACACCGGTCACGCCGAGTCCGTCAGCCTGCCCCGCAACCTGCCGGGACTCACGGAGGTCAGCGTTCACGGCGGCGCCGTGCCCCCCTTCGATTTCCAGCTTGTGGCCTTCCTGAGCAAGTTCGGCCTCACCGCCACACACGAGCGCCGCGTCCGCCTGTTCAAAACCATCAAGCCGCTTCTGCCCCTCTTCCAGAGCAAGAAGGCGCCCGACAAATCCGCCGGGCGCGTCGAAGTCTGGGGAACACACAAGGGTGAGGAAGCATACGCATGCGCCACTTTCGTGGGCCACATCGCCTTCATCACTTCGTGTCCCTGCTTGCAGACGATGCTCTGGTTCGCCCGCGGCGCCTTCGACGGCCTGCCCGGCGGCGTCTACTCACCCGAGCGGCTCATTGAAGACCCCGGTCCCTTCCTCGACGAACTCATCGGCCGAGGCATGGAGATTCAACTCTAGCGGCCGGACTCCTGACAGCCTACAGCGTGGCGCCGACCACATAGGCCATGTAGGGATTCACCGGAAACTCCTCGCTGGGCCATTTCACGAAGCCCACATGGCCGTCCATGTACAAGACATTCGCACCGCCCGGCAGATGATTGAAATCCCAAGAGTTCGAGCTGAGCACATCCCACATGACGGCCAGTTCCGACTGGCCCATGCTTGTTGCCGAGGCGTTGGCCACATCCTCGATGAAGAAGCGCTCAATGCCTTCCCGGAACCGCAACAGCGGCACCGACCCCATGGCCGGATGGTGGAGCGTGTGATCGTTGAGCGGATCCTCAAACATCGGCAGGATGGCCTCGATAACGTATGGAATACCGCTCTGATCCGTCACATCGAATCCCGGCCACTCGAGCAGAAGCCGGTTATCCTTGGGCGCCACATAGCCAATATACGTGTACGAGGCGTCCCCACCGAGGGCGAACGCACCGCAACCCGTCTCCGGGTCGAGGTCAAGCCGGCCGTTCGCATCGACCCAACTCGAATCCGAGGTCGAGTCGAGCAAGTCATCCCCTTCCGAATCCGACGGACAGATCAGCACGGCGGGGTCCGTGAGGTATTCCGGATAGATGCTCGACGGGTCGGGCATCCAGCAGTAGTCTCGGCTCATAACGTCTGCGGAGTCGTCGCACAGACGCACCTTCGGCGGGAAGTAGCCGCCCGCTTCCCCGGAGTACATCTTGAACGTGACGCCCATCTGCTTGAGGTTGTTCTGGCACGACGCTCGGCGCGCCGCTTCCCGCGCCCGGGCCAGCGCCGGCAACAGAATCGCGGCGAGCACGCCGATGATCGCGATGACCACGAGCAATTCAATGAGCGTGAACCCGGTGTTTCGCTTCCGCATGGCTGATTCTCCTCTCGTTTAGGACCGCGTGTCGCGACCTATCAGATCTGCCCCGGTCGGGTGGTCGTTTCGTGCGGCTCGGCCGCGTCCTGCGGGGTCACGGGGCGTCCGCCTGGATCGGTGAGCAGCAGGTACGCCTGAGTCGCCGCGCCGTCCGCGCCGTCCGCGAGTGCGCGTTGGAAAGCCTCGGGATCGAAGAACTCCGCAGGCTGGCGCCCCGAGTACGAAAGCATGACGTCGACGCTCATGCCGCAACGCGGGTCCCAGTACAGCAACCGAACCGGCAAACGACTCTCACGGAGCGCCCAAATGCGCACCCAATCCGGACTGGGTTCGTTGGTGATGTCAAAGACCACAAGGTCTTTTGAGATACTCGCGTTCAGGTTCGCCGACGGCGGGCGCAGCGCCGACATCGGCCCCTCGAGAGATAGCGCCTCCACGAGCGCCGCAAGAGAGAATGCCCCGGTTTGGCCCATCTTCTCGACGACATCGCGAACTACCTGTTCGGCCAGTTCCACCCGACGCACCGATTCCGAGGCGGGCGCGAACTGGATGCGCTCGGCCATGTGGCCCTGCTCGCCGAAAATGACCTCATTCCCGGCACGCAACCGGAGGCGCCCATCCTGCTCCATCCACAACTCGATCTGAACCGGTTCCTCGACGGCGTTGGCCTTCACGTACACCGTCGCGGCGTAGAATGGCATGGTCCCGAACTGCTCGGCGACCTCAGCCCATGTCGGCGGCACAGAACTCCCGAATGTAATGAGGGCCAAGGCCGTTATAACCAGCAGGGCCGCCATAACATACGCCACCCTAAACACCATTCGGGGACGCCCCGACGCGTACGCCTCGCGCGCCTCGAGCCGCCGCCGGAACACAGCCAAGTGGCCCCGAAGACCTTGCTCGACCTCCGGCGGTAAGTCCTTGTCCAACCAATCATTGACCACCTTGTCCACCTCGTTTCCCTGGTCTTTCCTCATAGGACCTCCTCATCGGCCGGGCCGCCCATCAACGGGGCAAGCATTCCCCGGAGTCGCTCTCGTCCTCGCTCGACATGTTTCCGCGCGGTGGCGTCCCGGCAGCCCAAGGCGTGAGCGATATCGCTGTAGGTGCACCCCTGAACCAGCCGCATAATGACCGCGACGGACTGGTTCCTCGAGAGTCGGCTGATAGCCTGGAGTATGGTCGACTCACGCTCTTGGGCGGCCACGGCGTCCGCGGGTTGTGGAATCGGACTCGGACCAACGAAATCCGTCTCGACCTCGCGTTTGCGACGGCGAATCTCTTTCCTCAAAACGTCGTAAGACGAGTTAATGCAAATCCTTAGGATGAGCGCTTCCGGATTGGGATGACGCCGGATTCGGTCCCACCGCCGCCAGATCACGGCAAGAGCCTCCTGGAATGCCTCCTCGGCGGCATCGGCATCGCGCGTGACTCGCCACACGCACCCCATCATCTTGTCCTCGATGGGCTCGATGAACCGCTCATACTCGTGTGTTGCCGTCGTCACGCTGCGTTTTCCCAACTGTCTCGCATCGTCCTCTCGGTGCGCTCACCCAGATAGACGCCGCAAGCCGGCGTTTTGTGTACATCGGACCGAAATCGCGAAAAGAAAGGCGGCCACCGGATCGGAGCGGTGATCCGATGGCCGCACCCCACCTCACGGAGTCTACATCACTCCTATTCCGCCAACTGGTTCATGTAGACCAATCCCCAGTTCAACGCGTTGACCAGGCCCTTGGTATCGAGATAGACGGGCGCATCGTCTTCCCACTGAGGGTCGATGGTGCCTGTGGCGTAGAACATCGCGGCAGCGTCCATGAACCGTGCCTCGCCCGAGTATTTGTAGGCGTAAGCCAGGCTGTCCGCCGTCGTCAGCGCCCAGTTGTTGATCTCGAGGTAGACTTCCCAACCCGGATCGAAGAACCAGAACGAGCTCTGGGCAGCGGCGCGTCCCGGCGTGTACACCGTCATGTCGTGATCGATAATGAAATCGCCAAACACGACCAACGCGTCGGCAACGCCGAGGTCGTCCGGCAAGCCGTACTCCTCGCAGAAATCCAGGTATTTCCCGAGGGTCCAGAGCACCTGCGAGAACGCGAAACTGCTGAGCCGCTGTTCGTCGCCGCCGGGCCGATAGGTCAGCGGGTTCTCGATCCACGGTTTGCTACTGGTTTCGGCGGTCTCGCCCACGATGGTGCGAAGCGCGGTCATCCAGCGGGCGTCACCGGTCTGGCGATAGCCTTCGATATAGCCGAAAATGAGGTTCGCCCGCTCGCGATAGGGCACCGGATTCTCGAAATCGCTGAACTGCGAGAGGTTCAGCATGGCTTCGAGCCCCTCGTTGGCGGTATCCAAGAACCGGCGCTCGCCCGTAACGTAGTAGGCGAGCAGCAAGTCCGGCACGCCGAAGAATAGATCCACCGACGGCGAATTGTAGTTGCGGTTCGGATTGGTGTTGCCGGGCTCGTCGTGCTGGCTGTGGCCGAAATACGCGCCGTGGCTCCAGTGCTGAATGCCCTCGTCCGGGATATGAAGGTAGTCAACGTCGGCGAGGTGCCACGCGGCCGGCCGCGCGAGAGTGAGCCACCGCGCCTCGCCCGAACGCAGGAGCTGGAGGTACATACCGTAGGTGTACCAGTACTTGAGATTCATCTGACCGGCCTGCGACGGGCCGAAGGCCTCATAATCCAGCGGAACGTCGCCGTAATCCTGCCATCCGTAGAAGCCATACGTGTCGATGATCTCCTCGAGGGTCCGGTTGCCGAAACTCGGATCGTCGATTTCCGGATCGAAATCCGGATTCGGCTCGAAGGCGATGTTTACGTAGCGCTCGTATAATGGCCACCGGGAGACATTCTGCCGAGGTACTTCGCCGAGGACTCCGCTCTTGACGTACCACGACGGCCTCGCCAGGCCCAGCATCGGATGAGTGAAGGCTAAGGCCTCTTGCTCGGCAGCCTCCGCCGTCACCGAGCCCAACCCGAAATCGAGGAGAATCGAGTGGGTCTTCTCTTCTCCCACGCGGAAGTTGTGGCGGAACTGGTCGCCATTCGGGAACAAGTCCACCGAGACTGTACCGTCCGGCGCCACCTCGATGGCCTTCGGGAAGTTCTGCCAGAAGTCTCGTACGGCCGCCGTGAGACGCGGGCCCGCCGCGCCGAACGAGGCCGAGGCCCAGCCCAGTGCCTGATCTCCGGCCACGGGCTCAGCAAGTCCGGGGCCGGTGATCTGGTAGCCGCCAAACGCACAGTACGATTGGAGACGGGGCGCGGCGGACGCCTCTTCCCCGGGCCAGCCGACGTCGCCCACGTAGTTGTTCCAAGTGCCGGTACCGCTCGAGTCCTGGTAGAGCCGCACGGCGCTGGCCGGCGCGTTCATCTCCACAGCGTTCTCCGTCCGCACGCGGAAGTCGCCGGTATCACGCAAGCGCAGGTTCAGCGTCAGTGATCCAATGTACACGCTGTTGATCGCGCCCTGCGAGTGTGCGTTGGCCGGCTGGCCATCGCCCGTTTCGAGAACGGGTTGGTTGTTCTCGACGGTAAAATCCAACCGGACCTGGCTCGATCCCGCGTAGAAATGCAGCCGCGCCGTGAAATCCAGGAGCGCGCGCGCCGAGTCGTCCAGGATGCTGCCCTCAACACGGAGCACCGCGCACAGAGCGCCATTGCGCTCGATCGTAACGTTTGTTGTGCGCGGCGTGAAGTCCGGTGAACCGCCGGCCACGATGGACAGCAGGCCGGCCGGATCGTAGTCGATGGCCTCCGTTGGCGTCAGCGCGTCGAGAAGCGTCTCTCCGCCGACCGTCACCTGCTCGAACAGGTTGAAGTCGTCGTCCGTGTTGATCTCGAACTGCGCCGCGCCGCTATCTACAGTGATCAGGTCGGGCGTCGACGAGTCGATGGACAACGCGCTCGCCGGCGCAGGGCCGGGGCCGGAATCGTCGATCATCACCGTTTCCGTACCGTACGGAGTCACATTGGCGAAGTAGCCGACCAGCACCCACTTGATCGGGGCCGACGCGTCGTCCGGTGTGCTGCCCCAGCGAGCCAGCGCCTCGAACTGGGCCGGCAAGGGCGCACCGTCCACCACACTCAGCCTCAACGTGGTCACGTCCGTCACGTTCCACGCACGAGGCAGCGGCACGCCAAAGCACACGTACTCATTCACGCGAGCTGCCCCGTCATGCTCGACTACCGAGACCACCAACTCGCCCTCGCCTTCGCCCTCGCCTTCACCCTCACCTTCACCCTCACCCTCGCCTTCACCCTCACCCTCGCCTTCGCCTTCACCCTCGCCTTCGCCTTCGCCTTCACCTTCGCCTTCACCCTCGCCTTCCCCTTCGCCTTCCCCTTCGCCTTCACCTTCACCTTCACCTTCACCTTCACCTTCACTGCCGCCTCCAAAAGCTGCCCAAGCGGTATCCAGAACGTTACTGGCGTTCGTGGCGAAAAGCTGCGTCAGCAACGCGTTCCCCGCATCGTTGGGATGCGAGTCTCCGCCGTCGCCACCGTACTCCTGCCGCAACCGGTTCGGATGCGTGGCGTGGCCGTTGGGATAGGCCAAGGCATTGAACAAGTCGAATACAACCACGTTGTTCAGGCCGGTGCGCGTCTCGTAGGCCGGCAGCCACGTGTTCTTGAGCCAGTTGTTGAATGTGCGGGCTCGCGCGGCGTTGGCATCGTTCGTGTCGTCTGCGGGGCCGTAATGTATCGGCGGAGCCGTGACCGCCACGAACAGCGTGTTCGGATTCGCGGCAAACACATCCTCGAGCGCCCGGTACGTGGCTACACCGTCATTGTACGTTGCGCCCGGACCGTACCAGTTGTGGTACACGGCCCGGTAGTTGGTCAACGTCTTCCAGTCGTCGAAAGGATTTCCCGGTTCATCGCCATCGTCGTCGATATTACTGTTCGGGAAACAGCTCTTGAACATGATGATACGGTTCACCCCGTCCGAGCAGTCGTGGTGCTTGACGCGGTTCAGGTAGTCATTGAACCAACGAATCCAGTGGTGCATGTCCGTCAAGTCGCCCGGTGTGTCCGCGAGCGAGTCGGGCCGGCCGGCGTCGGGCGCCACATCCGTGCCGTAGGTGATTTCGTTCACCTCGTCTATGTAGCTCTTCGCCAACAGGGCCGCGCGCAGGCTGTGATCTAGCCAGTTCCCGCCGACGGAGTGATGGATGAAAACGAGGTCGTCTTCACTTTCACCTTCGCCTTCGCCTTCACCCTCGCCTTCGCCTTCACCCTCGCCTTCGCCTTCACCCTCGCCTTCACCCTCGCCTTCGCCTT
>DAIPKA010000010.1:0-101119 GCA_036769985.1 Candidatus Hydrogenedentota bacterium
CCGAGATGCTGACGACCGTCAACCGCCAGGCGGTCGAGCTCTCGAAACAACTGACCCATGTGAGCGAGCGATGCAGAGCCTACCAGGGGAGCAGCATCACGGAACAGGATGTGTCGGAGGCCTTCCAGAATGTCGAGGGCTTCTGGGAAGACCTTTTCCCGGTGGAGCGAAACCGGCTCATCCGCCTCCTGGTGGATAAGGTCGAGATCCGCGAGACCGGAATCGACATGGAGCTGCGCACCAACGGGCTGACAACGCTCATCGCCGAGCTGGCCGGTCTGGCATGCGAAGTCACCGAACGGAGGGCAAGCCGATGAAAATGAAGCCGACCATTACCGTAGCCGACAACGGCAACCTGCAGATCCACATCCCGATGCTGATCCGGCGCATGCGCGGCCGCAAGACGGTCATCGCTCCCCAGGCCCTGGATGGAGAAATCACCGGAGCGCAGGAACCGGTGCAGTCCGCCATCCTCCAGGCGCTGGGAAGGGCCTTTTCCTGGGCCGACATCCTCGAATCCGGCCAGATCAAGTCCATCAGCGAGCTTGCCCGTACCCTCGACGTCGATGGCTCGTATGTGGCCCGCATTCTCAAGCTGACGACCCTGGCCCCCGACATCGTCGAAGCCCTGATCAACGGCGAGGAACCCAACGGGCTCTCGCTGGCCAAGCTGACCCAGACCTTTCCAGAGGACTGGACCGAGCAGCGCCGCCAGTTCGGCTTCGCCACCGACTGACGACCGGACCGGAGACCACCCCAGAGAGCCGACCATCAGCGTCGGCTTTTCTACTTTGGGGGGCAGGAAACCGGAGTTGACCACGCTTCTTTTCATGGGCGAAGCGGGTGATTTCGAAAAAAACGTCCGGTTGCGGCATCGAACGATGACCTAAGACAACCGCCAAAAACGGCAACCAGCCGCAAACCCATATCAATCAAGGATGTAGCTTTCCGGACGAGCTTCGGACTTGGTCCGGAGAAAACAGAGAATCAGGGGCCAAACAGAGAAAGAAAGGCGGGAAGATGGGGAGAATCGATGGTGCGGAGAGGTGCTTTGGAAAGATGTGAAACGGGCGCAAACCCTTTAGAAACAAGGGGAAAAAGAAAACCCGTCACCCCGGAGAATGACCCCAGAGAGACGGGTTGTCTTTTTTCAAATGGTGGAGGCGGCGGGAATCGAACCCGCGTCCGGAAGTGCCTCGACGTGAGCGTCTACGTGTGTAGCCCGTCCTTTAGGATTCGCCGCCGTCGGAACCCGTCGGGCTCGGTTTCCTCGGCCGCTAGGCGGAGATTGTACGCGCCGTCGGATGCTCCGTCGTCATCCGGGACGCGGCCCGCTGTCGGCGCCTTATCCCCTTAGCAGGCGGTCAGAGGTAAGACGGGTAGCCTTGTTAGGCTGCCAGTGCCAATGGTTCGTTGGCAGTTATTTGTTTTCCCGGTTTTTTACGAGGCCACCGGGGTCCTCGACACGCAACTCACGCGTCATCCACCCCCGTCGAAACCTTGTCGCCCCCACATAATGGCGACCAGACGGAGCGATGCCACGTCATTTGAACCAAAGGTATTATGCCACACGCGTGCGTCGGCGTCCAAAGGAACTCCTGCCGCGCTCACGGGTGGGATGCAGATTAGGTGCTACTTCTTTTGTTCGTTTGCCTTTCTTAACGCGCGTAACTCCTTTACCACCTGCCACAAACGCATGTCATTCTGCAGGACATGGATTGCGAGCACGACCAGGATGATCACGGCGACATCGTCCATTACGTCTCCTTTCTGTAGGCACGCAGTTGACCGTTCTCGGCCTTCAGGCCCAATTCCAACGGGCGAACGTTGCCACACCGGCTAGTGCCGATCCGGTGGCTGGCTGGCGAGTTGGGCGAGGGCCTCACGCACGCGGATGGCCTGCGCTTCGCTCGCGATGAGGTACCGGCAGTTGCCATCGGGCGCTTCCTCGAAGATCGTCTGGCCTTTGTCGGTCACCTTCGCACGACCGCGCGGCGATAGGTCGAAGTACCCGTGGTCCGGCCGTACGACCCACAGGACGCTGGTGAGGTCCCAGGTGGGTCGCTCATGCGGCGTAGGCATGTACAGTTGGTACGCTTCCGCGAGGGGATGGTGCTCGACATACGCGTAGTCGCGGTCGATACTGACGGCGGGGTAGGGAATGCTGACGCCGATCTCGAAGCCACTGTAGACGATGTCGCCGGGCCACTCGGCGGCGAGCTTCTGCGCGGCGGGGATATCCATGACGACGTTGTACTCGATGTGTTCTTTACCTTCGATGGGCTGGAAGGCGCCGGCCATGATGGAGAGCAACCGCACTTTCTTGGCCGCCAGGTCGAGCCCGCTGAGGTCCGAGTGCTCGTCCGGGCCTGAATCGAGCAGGCGCGCGAGGTTGGTCGAGAATCCCACCTGGGCGATGACCACGGAATGGTCGGGCTGGCCAGCCAATGCCTGCCTCAGCACCACGGTTGCGTCGGGAGCATCGTTGCCACTGGCGACGTCGTGAGGATACCGCAGCTTGCCGTCATCCATTTCCCGCGCGATGCCGGTAAAGCGGCTCGGCTCCGGCGTCGGGCCGTTCTTGACCACACCGATCGGGATGCCGCCCCTGCCGTAGAAGGTGTTCACCGCGTCGACGTACGGCGCACAGAGCTCATGGTCTTTGGTGATTGTGACGGCGATCAGTTCGCATTCGCCACGGTTCTGAAGGGCGTGAATTACGCCAAGGGCCAATGCGTCGTCCACGTCGTTGCCGATGTCGGTATCGAAGATCAACGGTACGGGCCTAGCCCAAGACGCCTCACCGGGGTCAGCCGGGCCGGTCATGGCAGCGCACAAGACAAGCGCCGCAGGAACGGAAAACGTAGCCATGCTCATGCTCCTTTGGTTGTGGTCGAACGCGAGGCTATGGCGCTACATGACGGGAGAGGCACCTATTACCTTCTCGTTCTACTTGTCTTTCCATACCTTCTCCACGGCGGCCATAGGTCGTCTTTGAGGCGTTCGTAGACGTTGAAAACGATGGGGCAGACTGCGTAGTTCGAGACGACACCCATGAGCCGGGAAACGAAGCCTTCGCGCTGGAGATACGGATAGTGGCGGCAATCGTCGGGGCGACGCGGATAGACGGTGCACCGCTTGTCCTTGAGAAATGGGCAGGGCTGGCCCAGCATCACGACGCCGCTGCCTTCGTCCTTCTCGGTATACTTTTCGCAGAACGCCTCCGGCGTCATATCCAGGCCCTCGGACAGCCGCTTGATGTCTGCGTCGCTGAGCTCGGTGCCCAAGGCCGCGCAGCAGTTCCCGCAGGCGGTGCAGTCGATCTGGGCGCTCACTTCGGCAAGCAAGCGGTGCACGCGCTCGTCGAGGTCATTGCCGTCATACTGCTTCAGAAAGGTGCGGAACCGCCAGTTTTCCTCATCGCGTTTTTCCGCGAGTCGTCGGACTTTCTTCAGGTCCGTCTCGACGTGCATCTACGATCCTCCACCTTTGACGCCCAAGGACTTCATGACGTCGCCCAAGTTCGAAAGGAGTTGGCCGATCTTGTCCGCCGTCTGAGGGTCCGGCAAGGGAATGCACAACTCGGGCGCGCCGGTGTTCTCGTTTCGCCGAATCACGTTGCGGAGGAAGGCGTCGGGGGCGTTGTGGCCTTGCTGCGCTTGCATGGTCTGCCCCAATTTGCCGAGGAACTCGACGCCGGCCGTTAGCAGGCCGGACCAGGCTTGTTCCTGTGGCGACGCCTCGGTCGCCACGCGCTCTTCGCCGGCGCCCTGGGCTTGCTCGGCGTCGTCACCTTCTTCTTGCGTCGGAACGTGTTCGGCGATGCCTTCGGAGACCTTCTCGACGCTTTCCATGAACTTCTTCATCTTGGAGCCGCCGAGGAAGACCTCGCTTTCGCCGCCGTCGAGCACTCCTGTAAACATGGACGATTTGAATTTGAGCACCCCGAGCATGCTGTGTTCGATGGTGCCACGCGAGACGAAGTGATACACCTGCACGTTGCGTTGCTGGCCCAGTCGGTGCACACGGCCGACGCGCTGTTCGAGCACGGCCGGATTCCACGGCTGATCCATATTCACGAGGTTGGACGCCACCTGCAGATTGAGGCCTACGCCGCCGGAGTCGGTGCAGAGCAGGATGCGGCAGTCCGGATCGCCCTGGAACTGATCGAGCACCTTCTTGCGTGCTCGGTGATCCAGTGAGCCGTGATAGAACGCGTGGCCTTGCCTCTTCGCGTCGAGACGCCGGATCAAGAGCTCATGGGTGCCGAGCCACTGGCTGAAGATCACTACCTTGTTCTCGGGAATCTCGAGTATATCGTCCAGCAATATGCGGCATTCGTCCATCTTCGTGCTGTAATCGGTGGTCTTGTCGACGAGATACGTGCTGTTGCACGACATGCGCATGTATTGCAGGGCCACCATGAGCCGGCGCTGATCTTTCTCCGACAGGAAGCCCCAGCGCCGCCACTTGGCCACGATCTTGGCCACAATCTCCTTGTTCTCTTCGTGAATCGCCCGCTGCTGTTCCGTCATGTCGAGGAAGTAATGCTTGTCGGTGCGCTCGGGCAACTCGCGAAGCACCTCCTGTTTGCGGCGGCGAATCAAGACCGGCGCTAGACTCTCCTTGATGCCGTCGAGATTCTTGTAGCCCACGACGCGGCCCGTTTCGTCCGAGTGTTGGTGTTCGGCCAAGAAGCGGAACAAGGGCCCGAGATGGAACCGGTCGACGAACTCCATGATCGAGTGAAGCTCCTCGAGACGGTTTTCAAGGGGCGTGCCGGTCAGTACGATGGCGTGGTCGGATTCGACCTGTTTGACCGCTTTGGCGCGGCGTGTCGCCCAGTTCTTGATGCGCTGGGCTTCGTCCAGGATTACCACGTCCGGATGCCAGCCGTTGATGAGATCTAGGTCGCGCTGGACGGTGTCGTAGTTGGTGATTTTGAAGAACGATTCGGCAGTATAGAGGTCCTCGCGCGTAGGTCTGAACCCCTCGATTACCGTGGCGCTCCGGCCGACAAAACGCTCGATCTCGCGTTTCCACTGATGTTTCAGCGCTGTCGGGCATATCACCAAGGCCCGCTCGACACCGGACACCTGCGCTAGGATCTCGCACGCGGCGATGGCCTGGATAGTCTTCCCGAGGCCCATGTCGTCGGCGATGAGGCACCGGCCCGCCTTGGCGGCGAACAGGGCGCCCTGCCGCTGATACGGGTATAGCTTCACCTTGATCAGCTTGTCGAGGGCCGACGCGGCATGGCCATTACCGAACTGCCTCTCGACGGCCTCGCGCCGCGTCATGTCGTCGCGCAACCGCGCCACGAACTCGAGCGCGTCGTCATAGACACGTACCTCATGGCCCGACGTCGCGGCCTGCCGTACGAAACGCTCGAGTACGGCGACCGCTTCTTCGCGCAGGAGACCCTCGGCGTCGAAGTACCGCGCGGCTTCCTTCTTCAGGGCGCTCGGGCAATCCGTTCCTGCACGGAAACGGACTCGCCGCTGAATTCCGTATTGGAGATAGACCTCGGAGTACGAGGGGCGGAAGCCCTGGGTGAACGCCCGTTTGCCGCCTCGCTTTCGTTCGAGCTTGGCCAGAAGCCACTCGATATGCTTGCACGTGCCCAGGGCGTTGACGGCGAAATCCGGACACGAGCAGAAATTCACGCCCAGTTCCTGGCCGCGCACCGCCACGCGATACGTTCGGCCACTCTCCGGATTGGTCACCGCGAACTCCGAGAAGACCGGCTCGATCCCGAGATTCTCGAACGTGAAGCTCTGCTCGCGTCCGTACTCGCGCCGGAGCGCGATCTGCCACTCATCGAGCGATAGGTCCTTCGGTTTACGTGTGCGCGGCGTCTTCTTCGGCGCCACCGTCACCTTCCTGCGCTTCTTCGAACTTGTAGCCATGGCGATCAGTAGTTCCTGGTGTTGACTCTACGAAATGCAAGGCGAACACTGCCCGGACCGGATTGCCGGCGTCTCCCACAGGACGCACACAGCGCCTGCCTTGCCTGGGAAACGATAGCGCCTCGGACATGCCGGAGGCAAGGATCCAATGTGGCCCACGACCTGCACGTGAACGGGCGCAGAATCACTCTGCGCCAACGACTGGCCTTGGGCTGACTCAGTGGCGGGGGACTTGGCGGAGGGCGCGTTCGGTGTCGCGGTCGATGTCGCGTTCGCGGATGGCGTCGCGTTTGTCGACGCTGTGTTTGCCTCGGCAAAGGCCGAGTTCGACTTTCACGCGGCCGCGCTTGAAGTAGAGCCGGAGCGGCACGAGGGTAAGGCCGCGTTCGGCGATGACGGAGCCGATCCGGAGTATCTCGCGCTTGTGCATGAGCAGGCGGCGGGTGCGGTCAGGTTCGTGGTTGTAGATGTTGCCTTGCTCGTAGGGATTGATGTGCGCGCCGACAAGGTACAACTGGCCGTTCAGGACCTCGGCGTAGCTGTCGGTAAGCGTCATGTGGCCGGCACGGAGGGATTTCACCTCGGTGCCTTGGAGTTCGATGCCGGTTTCGAAGCGATCGATCACGTGGAAATCGCGCCGGGCGCGTCGGTTCTGCACGATGGTCTTTTCGCCGGCGGGGGCGTCAGGGACCTTCTTGGCGGGCTTGGCCATCAGTTAGCTCGGGGCCCCCAGGACGGGCCCTGGCAGGAAATGCCCAATGACATGAGCCGGAACCACTGGCCGGTGGCGAGGGTAATGGCCCAGATTTCGGACTTGCCCGAGCGGGTACTCGCGAAGGCGACATGGCGCGAGTCCGCGGACCAAGTGGGCGACTCGTTGCTTCCTTGCGAATCGGTCAGGCGGCGCGAGTTCTTGCCGTCGGCGTCCATGACGTAGATCTCGAGTCCGTCGCCGGGGCGCTCGGCCACGTAGGCGATGGACTTTCCGTCGGGCGACCATACGGGGTCATACGAACTGCCGCCCTGGTACGAGAGGCGCCGCACGTTGCTGCCGTCGGCGTTCATGGCGAAGATCTGGGGCCGTCCGCTGCGGTCGCTGACGAAGGCAATCTGGTGGCCGTCGGGACTGAACGAGGGCGAGGTGTCGCTGGCCCGGTCTTGGGTGAGCCTCTTGCTGTTCGAACCATCGGCGTTGGTGACGTAGATTTCGGTGTTGCCGTCCTTGCTCAAGGTCAGGGCGAGCGTCTTGGCGTCCGGCGCCCACGCGGGCGACGCATTGAGTCCCACGTGCTTTGACAACGGGGTGGACTTTCCCGTCGAACGGTCGAAAACGTAGAGGAACGGGTATCGGTCTTTGTATGAGAGATAGGCGATACGGCGGCCATCGGGCGAGAATCTCGGGCCAATCGAGATTGATTTGTGGTTGGTGACTTGGGTCATGTTGGCGCCATCGTAGTCGGCCACGTAGATTTCCTTTGTCCCCGACGCGCCCGCGCTGAAGCAGATTTCGGAAGTGCCGATGCCCGCCACACCGTCGATCAGGCGGATGATCTCCTGGGAGAACCGATGGGCGATGAGGCGGGGATACTTCCGCTCGGCGGAGAGCAACTGGCCAATCTCTTGGGTTGTGCTCACCATATCAAACAGGCGGCATTGCACCGTGAGCTTGTCGCCCTCCTCGGTGACGTAGCCATAGGTCAAATGCTCCATCTTTGTGGCGCGCCACGCATCGAAATCGATCTTTGTCGGGTCGTCCGTGAATCCGGTGAAGCTCGCGGGCTGGTGCTCGGTGGGGAGAATGAGGAATAACCCGGTGATTTCGAGGTCGAAACGGACGACCTCCGTCATCTCCTTGGCGATGGCTTCGAGGCCGGGTGTGCAGCCGAAGGAAGGCACGGCGATGGGGATACGGGTGTCCACGACGGCATCCGTGCGTATGCGGACCGCGGCATCCTGCGCCCAGGCCGCGAGCCCACAGGTCGATAGCAGTGCGAGTACCAGGGCCAATCGAAGGCTCTTCACAATGATCTCCCTCCGTAGATGATGTGTCCGCGCACGACGCGGCAGCCTAATGAACCAGGCCGAACACATACACCACCTGTTGTTCCTGTTCTCCATAGTCCTCGGGCAACGGGGGCAACGGCGCTGCCATCTTGATGGCCTCGACGCCCGACAGTCCAAGGGACGGATCGCTGGCGTGATTGACGACTTCGGGTTCGCCCAGCAGGTTGCCTTGGCGGTCGACCCAGAACGCCACTTCGGCCTCGTTATCTTCCATGTCCAAACGCACGCCTGGCGGCACGCGCCAGAACTTCTCTACCTTGCGTTGCACGAGCCGGCCCCACATGTCCAGCACCGTCGGCAGTTCTTGTTTCATTGTGATGCCCGTTTTCGCCTCAGTTGTGGCTTCGGGCTTGGGTTCGGGCTTGGGCTCAGGCTTGGGTTCGGGCTTAGGCTCAGGCTTGGGTTCAGGCTTAGGCTCAGGCTTGGGTTCGGGCTTAGGCTCGGGCTTGGGTTCGGGCTTGGGTTCGGGCTTGGGTTCGGGCTTGGGTTCGGGCTTGGGTTCAGGCTTCGGAGGTTCCGGCTCGGGTTTGGGCGGTTCGGGCGTGGGCTTGACCTCTTCCTTTGGCGGCTCCTCGGCCTGGGTAGGCACGAATTGAACCTCGTACACCTTCGTGGGCGGCAACGGACGCTGGTACTTCAGCACGTAGAGCAGCGTAGCGGCCACCACGAGATGCACGATAATCGAGATGACAAAGGCTCGTCTAAAGGGCCCGGAGGCCCACGTGCCTTGCCAATACTGGTCGTACAAGTTGTTCATGCCTGGCTTGAATCCCGAGCCGACGCCTTCGGCGTCGCCCGGAGGGGAACACCGGATACCATTCGAATCGCCGACGCGCTTGTCTGCGAGTCCGCGATTGGCCAAACCTCGTATAGCCACGGAGCGATTGCCCCGCCGGCATCCCTTTGGGGAAAGCAGAGCCAATTCTACCGGACTATGGGGTCCGAAATAAAGTGACCTCCGGACGGGGCCTGTCCATACTGCTAATACCCTGCGGCTTGACAAAAGTTTCCCCGGGGCCCTCTTTTCGTGAAAACGGGAGCGACAACCACTCACGCTGGCGTCGAGAAGGGGTCTTCGGCCCTGTCGACCCACGCCCTCAAGGCCGTATCCAGTGCGTTGCGTGTGTCGGCGAGTGCGGGGTCGTCGATGCGGTTGTTGGACTGGAACGGGTCCTGTTCGTTGTCGAAGAGGCACCAGGGTCTGTCCGGATAGACGGCGTAGGTGTAGCGCTTGCTGCGGACGCCACGGAAGATAGGTGCCGGGTGATTCTGACCGCCGGAGGCGTTCCTCTTCGAGATGTGCATGATGAACTGCGTGTCGGGATCCGGTCCCGGCTGGCCGCGGAGCGTGGGGGAGAAGTCGAGTCCGAGGCATGTGTCGGGCACGGGTACACCGGCCAGAGCGCACAGACTTGGCATAACGTCGATGGTGCCGAACAGGGCGGCAGGGCGCAGTCCGGCCGGAACGAGGCCGGGCCAGCGGATGATAAACGGCACGCGGATCGATTCCTCGTGAGGCTGACGTTTGCCGCCGACGCCATGGGATCCCAGCATCGAGCCGTGATCGGCGCTGTAGACGAGGATGGTGTCCTCGGCAATGCCGAGCTCGTCGAGTTTCGCCATGATACGACCCAGCTCGTCGTCGATGGCGCTGACGTGCGCGTGGTAGCCTTGGTAATAGGGCCAGGTGTTCTGTTTCCAGATGGCCGGTTTCTCGTCGGACTCGCCCTCGACCTCGGCATTGGTCCGTTGAGCCAGCGATCCCTCGGGATACAGCGCCTTCTTGCCTTCGGGTGGATCCAAGAACGAGGCGTGTGGCGGATTCCACGAGAGCATGAGGAAGAAGGGCGCGTCGTCCTTGACGTGCGCGTCGATGAACTCGATGGCCTGGTCGGTCATGAGCGTAGCGTTGTAGCCTTTGGGCCGGACGGGCTTTGCGTCGGCCGGATGGTACTCCGACGTGTCCCAATGGGTGTTGGTCCCGGTCCAGATGAGCGAGTGATCGAACCCGAAGGGTTCCGCGCGGAGGCCACCGAGATGCCACTTGCCGATGTAGGCGGTGTGGTAACCGGCGCTTTTGAAGACTCTGCCGAGGGTCATCTCGTCCGGACGGAGTTGGATGTCATTGTCGATCATGCCCTGCTGATAGGGCCAGCGGCCCGTCATCAGGATGGCCCGATGGGGCGAACACACCGGATAGTTGCTGATGCAGTTCGTGAACGAGGCGCCTTGCTCGGCTAATCGCGCCATATTCGGTGTAATCAGCGCGGGCATTTCGGTGAATGACATCGACTGATACCGGTGCTCGTCGGCGAAGGCATAGATGACGTTGGGGCGGCGTGGGCGGTTGGGGGCGGCCCGAGTGGGCAGGCTCAGGGCCGTGGCGCCGACGGCTACGCGCGTCATGAACTGCCGTCGCCCGATTGGATTGCCGTCATGATCGTTCATGGGTGCGCGCCTCCCTTGGTGCAGCCACAATCCGCTTCCGGATCGGTCCAGCGCCGGTTGCCGTCGGGATCGAATGCGTTGAAGCGGCCCCGCCAGATGTGCCAGCGCTGTCGCATTTCCTCGAGGCGGGGGAGGTAGTCGGTCTGGCCTGTGAGGTTGTTCGACTCGTGAGGGTCGTGCTCGAGGTCGTAGAGTTCTTCGACCGCGGGATCGCGGTCGACGTATCGGATGTACTTCCAGGTCTTGGTGCGAATGCCTTCGGATCGAGGGATCTTGCCGCCATGGCCGTATTCGTGTTCGTAGAACCACTCGGTGCGCCACGACGGTTTTTTGCCTCGGAGGAGCGGCGTCAAGCTGCGACCTTGCATGCCCATCGGTCTCTCGACGTTGGCGAGGTGGAGCACGGTTGGCGCCAGATCCACGGTCAACGTCATTTCGTCACAACGCGTTCCGCGCAGCGGCTCCCGCAGGCGCGGATCGCGGATGATGAGGGGCAGTCGGATGGACTCCTCGTACATGAGCCACTTTCCGGCCAGTCCGCGCGCGCCGAGGAAGAGGCCGTTGTCCGAGGTGAAGAGGATGACCGTGTTGTCGTCGAGGCCGAGTTTGCGGAGGGCATCGAGAATGCGGCCGAGGGCGATATCGACGCCGGTGACGAGGCGGTAGTATCCCTTGACCGACTCCTGATACTTCGCCTCGTTCGGGAACCGTGTCTCCCATCGTCGTCGGCCCTCGGAGTTGCGGACGAATTCCGGCTGTCTTTCGAAGAACTCCGGCGAGGCGTTTTCCGGCGGTGGAAAGGTCACGTCTTTGTAAAGGTCCTCGAGTTTCGGGTCGTAGAGATACTGGCGCGGATCGCCGTCTTGAACGTGGGGCGCTTTGAAGCTGACGGACAAGCAGAAAGGCTGATCCGCCGTGCAGCCTTTCAGGAAGGCTATCGCGTTGTCGCCCATGATCGATGTGAGATGGATCGGTTCGCCGTCGCGTTCTTGGAAATACTTCCCCTGGCCCGAGAATCCCTCGAAGAAGTCGAAGCGGTCCGTGGGCAGATCGCCCCCGAGGCCCCACTTGCCGACAAACCCGGTGCGATAGCCTGCCGCGCGGAGCATGAGCGGGTAGCTCTGCGAGAGACGCGTTTCCGGCAGCGGCAGTGAGAAGTCGACGATACGGTGCGTGCGCGCGTACATGCCGGTGAATATCGATGCGCGGCTTGACATGCAGATCGACGTTGTGCAGAAGTGGTTGTCGAACACGATGCCCTCGGCCGCGAGGCGGTCCATGTTTGGTGTCTGGATGATGGGATTGCCCATACAGCCCATGGCGTTCCAGCGCTGATCGTCCGTGAGCAGCACGAGGAAGTTGGGCAGGCGGGCTTTCCGGCCACGGGCTGCGGCGACCGCGTGCGTTGCCAAGAGCGTTGCGGCGGTACCGGCCATGAATTGGCGCCGAGTTACGCGCATATTCCCTGACTCCTCTTGAACCCATGTCAGCCGAAGAACAGGAAGATCAGTTCGCCTGCAACAAGAACGCGACGAGGCCCCACGGCCCGAGTTCGCCGGTGTCGATCGCGTCGGTGATCGGGGCGATGGACACGCGCTCGCGTGTGGCGGCGTCGAGGCGCTCGGCGGCGTAGGCGCCTTTCATGCCCAGAACCTTGGTATCGAGCGTGATGACTCCCTTGGCCGGTTCGGTGCCCAGGTTGGCTACGATGACGAGGTACGCGTCATTGGTCTTGTAGATGATGGGCCGCAGGGCCGCGCTCGAGCAGGTGGCGGCGGGCGGATTCTGGGCCGGGGCGTTGTAGGCATTGGCCTGAGTGACGTCGATCTGCGCGAGGAGCCACCAGTAGGGCAGCACGAAGGCGTAGAGGGGATCGTCGGGATCCAGGGAGAAGGTCACGCTCTCGCCTTGGCGGGCTTCGATGCCCATGACGATGTGCGGATAGAGACCCCACGCGGCCATCTTCGCGGCGCCCTCGGCGTTGCGATAGTCCGGCAAATCGAGCGTCCACGGCATGCAACACGAGCCGCCGAGCATGCCTTTGTAACCGGCCTCATCGATGTCCGCGAGCATCTTGCGGTCCGAACCGGTTTCGCCGGGTAGGTACGCGTCGAAACACAGATTTGCGAGGATGCCGGCGTTGAAGGAGCCCTGGTGTCCGATGAGGAATCCGTCCGGGCCGACGACGTCGCGTAGGCGTTTTGTGAACAGGAAATAGGCGCGGCACGGCGTGCACGAGCCGTCTTCCGAGAAGTGCTTTTCCTCGAACTGCTGCTCGATATCCCAATGATTATCGTGATACGACACACCGTGGGCGCCGTGCCAGTCGACGTAGAGGCCGTCGTAGTTGCGGCGGAGGTATTTCGTGAAGAAGCCGGTGTCGAGGGCGTAGGGCTCGACGCCGCGCATGTAGAGGCCGACGCGCAGGCCCTTGGCGTGGGCGTAGTCGATCATGCGCACGATGTTGGCGTCGTCGCGGACGACGCTGTAGTCGGCGTGAGGATGGCCGTTGCTGCCACGCTGTAGCATCCACTCGTGGTGGAGGATCAGCATCGTGGCATTGTTGGCCACCATCTTGTCGATTTGCTCGTTGGAGCAGTACCAGTCTTCCTTGTCGAGCCAGTTCACCCAGTGATAGACGCGCTGGCCGATGACGTTGCTCTTCGGCTTGCCGGTCACGGCCCGGCTCATGCCTAGCGCGAACCGGTTGTGGTAGGTGAACGGCGCTTTCACGATGGCGGCGTCGCCGCCGAGTTTCCAGGTGACACGGCCGCCTTGTTGCTCTTGACCCGTGCCGCCGGCGATGGCTTCCTTGTTTTCGACCTCGACCTCGATCTCATTCGTGAACGTCAGCGCGGGATTCTTGCTGAAGGCGACCCGTGCCGAGCGGAATCCGCCCGTGGCGATGCAGACGTTCTCGTTGCGGAACTTGGGTGACGATTGGAGGGCCTGGCACGGCTCGAACGCGACATCGGCCGAGGCCAAAGCAAACTCGCCCTTGCGGAGCACCAGGGTCAGGCTAATGAACACCGCGCCTTCCGGATATACCTCGTAGGCGAGGCGCGTTTCCCATGGTGCGGCGGCGCCGTCGGTCGCGCGCGGCGTGGCGCGAACGCCGAACCGGACGCAATCGCCGGCGTTCTCGATATCGACGAGTCGCGCTTCGGCGTCATTGGCCAAGGCATACCCCTGCTCGGCACTTGCGACGCGGAGGCTCGGGAACGAGGTCTCGCCCGGCGCGATGACGGCATTCCATGTTACGCCATCGTAGAGTTCGAGCGCGGTGATCTCGCCACCTTTGGCCGGATCTACGGTAAGGCGAAAGTGTTCGCCCTCGACTTGGGCAACGTGCCCGTCTTGCGTGAATTGCAGTTGCGCGGCGGCGGCGCACACGCACGCCCATATCGCGAACGATGCCATGGCTTGCCCCTCCATTTATCCAAGGGATCGGTCCGATCCGTCCGATCGGTCAGATTCCAAATCCGCCGGTAACCTCGAGGACGTGGCCGGTGATGTAACTGGCCATGGGCAAGGCCAGAAGGAAGATGCCTGCGGCCGCCTCCTCCGGCGTCCCCGTGCGGCCCATCGGAATGAGCATCGGCATCATGGCCAGCAGCGCGGCCGGTACGCCCAGTTGTACCTTCTCGCCTTGGACTTCGATCTCTTCGCCCTGCTCTTTGGCCTTCGTAAGGCGCGTGTCGATCATGCCGAAGACCACCGCATTACTGCGGATGTTGAAGTTGCCCCATTCCTTGGCGATGGTCTTTGTCAAGCCGATGATACCCATCTTCGCCGTCGAGTAGTTCACCTGGCCCGCGTTGCCGTGGATGCCGGACGTCGACGACACGTTGATGATACAGCGTGGCTCGGGGGTGTTGCCCGCCCCCTTTTCCATCTTGGCGGCGTCGCGCATGTACGGCGCGGCCGCGCGAATGAGCCGGAACGGCGCGGTGCAATGGATGGCGAACATGGCTTCCCATTGCTGGTCGCTCATCTTGTGAACGACCTTGTCCCAGGTGTAGCCGGCGTTGTTGACCAGAATGTGAAGCTTGCCGTAGGTATCCACGGCGGCCTTGACGAGCGTTTCTGGAAACGCGCCATCCGTGATGTCGCCCGGCACGGCGAGGGCTTCGCCGCCCGCGGCTTTGATTTCCGCAACTACCGCCTTGGCCGGCGTCGGGTCGATGTCCGTTACGACCACTTTGGCGCCGTGTGCGGCGAAGAGTTTGGCGGCCGCCGCGCCGATGCCCCGGCCGGAACCGGTGATGATCGCGACTTGATTCTCGAGCAATGCTGCCATGATCCGGTCTCCCTTTCACTACGGATTGGGCGCCGTGTGCACCGGCGCCGAATGATTCGCAGGCCTAGAAGAGCGTACCATTGCAGCGTCTGGAGCTTCAATGGCCAATCGCCGGGAGGACAAGGCATGCTACGCGTGGCACGACGAGGATCGGTGTTCTTGCTTTTGGCGGTTGTTTGGGCGTGCGGCGCTCGCGCGACAGCGGTGCCGTCGCTCGCGGACTATGGGTCAGTTCAGGCCGCCATCGACGCCAATCCGGGCCGGATGGTCTTCGTGCCAGAGGGAGACCACGCCGTGTCCGCGAAAGTGCGTATCGGCGAAGCCGGTGGCGGGCTCTACGGTTTCGGGCGGATCGTCCAGTCCAATCCGAAGGAGGTCGTGCTCGAGATCGAGCACGCCGACGGCGTTCGCATCAAGGACATCACGTTAACGCGCGCGGCCGGCGCCGAAGATGCCGACGCGTCCGGCCTCTTCTGCTGGGACAGCCGCAACGTCGTCATCGAGGGCGTTCGCGTGGTCGACTGTCGCGCTCGTGCCGCCGCCATCGAGCTTCGCGCATGCACGGACTGCACCGTCCGCGCGTGCCAGGTGGTCAACTACAAGCGCATCGCCATTGACGATCGGACCAGCGAGGGGGAGAACCTGTATGGCTACGCCTTCCACGCCATCGACGGTACCGGCATCCTCGTGAACGAGAGTGTCGGCTCGATCATCATCGACAACCGCATCGTCGAAGAGCGGCTCCTGCCGACGCCCGAGATGAAGGAGCAGTACCACCTCGGCTTGCTCACCGAAGGGAAGTATCCGACGCAGCCGGGCACGCTTGGTGAGGAAGCCGTCAAGCTCGGCTATGTGAGCAACTGGCATCAGGGCTCAGCCGTCGTCGTCACGAGTCCAGAATCCACCCATCACACGGTCGTGCGTGGCAACCACATCCGGAATTCCGCGCAAGGTATCGACCTCCATTGCGACACCGCGACGGTCGCTGACAACGTGATCGATTACGCCATGATGGGGGTTAAGCTGACCCACGGCTGCCGCAACTTGGTGATATCGGGCAACATGATCACCCATGTCGACCTGTGGGGCATCCTGCTCAATCCGGGGGCTGCGTCGCACGCTGCCGAGGCCGCTACGGCTGACAATCCGGCCAAGAAACAGAACGTCGATGCGGGCGTCATTGTTGCCAATAACCTCATCGCGGACTACGGCTACGGCCACGAGTACTGGAACTACGGCGGCGCGTCCGACGATCTCGACAGCAGCTATGCCATCGCGCTGTACGAAGGCCAACTGGTCGACAATCCGCCATTGACCGATGTGCTGATCACCGGCAACATGGTGTACGACACCGGCCGCGACGGCGTCGTGACCGACGGCGAGGTGACGACGCCCGGCCCTCGGTATCGCTACGCCGTGTACGTAGGGCCGTGGGGCGAAGGCCGGCAGCGCGGCCCGTCGTATCCGCAAGGCCTGCACTTCATCGGCAACCTGTTCCATCCGGGCGCCAGGGGCGTCTCGAACGTCGAGCTACAGCCCTAGCGGCTTTCCCCGAACTGCTCGATGGCGCGGGCCACCTGTTCGCGGTAGTGTTCGAGGGGCTGCGGATCGTGTGTGTAATGCGCGATGTCGCGCGCGACCTCGTCCGGTATTCCGAGCAATGTCTCGGCCGCCGTCACGTCGCGGTCTTGTGTGCGTGCCGCCTGCATGCGTTCGTTGAGCAGCCAGAGGTACTCGTAGTCCTCGACGCCGTCGCGGATCATCTCGAGGCGCATCGAGGACGCCGTGCGGCCCTGCACGTCGCGGTAGACGAGTTGACCATCGCCGCGTCCGTCGGATCCTACGTTGATGCCCTTGCTCTGGCGTAAGTCGTTGTTCACGTCGGCGCACCAATAGAGATTGCCTGCGATGCCGTATTGCCACATGAGCAGGAACGACATGCGCGCGCACGTGGCCGGCGTCGCGATCGAGTACGTGGGATACGGGAACGGATTGCCGCAGTTGTACCACCAGATCTCCTTACCGCGCGCCTCGGCGTCTGCGAGGAGTCCGTCGATGTCCTGGCGTCCGAACCAATCGACGTGCGGACAATAGATGTCGACGGCTTCGTCCCAAGCGGCCACGGGCGCCGACACGGAGAGAATCTTGAGGTCGGGCACGGCCTTCTTGACAGCTCGGCCGATCGCGACGAGATCCTCGGTGTACTTGAGGTCCGGTTCGTCCCAGAGATAGAAGAAGCAGCGGTCGAACCAGCCTTTGTCCCGGAGGTGTGTCGTGAACATCTGCAACCATTGGGCAAATCGCGCTTCGGCCTCCGCGCCGCCCAGCGGATTCAGCGACACGTCCTCGGTCTCACCGGATTGCTCCACGAGGAACTGGCGGTGCAATCGGCTCTCGATGAGACCGCCGCCGTCGCCGGCGCTCAGCGGCAGGCCAAACGTGGTGAGGCCCATGGCGAGGGCTTGGCCAAGAGTCTTGTCGTATTCCGAGAAGTCTATGGCGATCGAGCCGTCCTCGCGCAAGATGTACTTCGGCTCGGCGACCGATCCCGTGCAGGGCCCGCCGCCGGTCGGCACGTGGTTCCGGAGCTTCACCTCGCACACGCCGCCGGCGCCGCAACCGAGTAGGTGCTTGGTGTGCGCGGTAGTTGGCACCGTGAAGTCGTAGACGCGGATGCGCAGCGGCAACGTGATGGCGTGGGCGTTGGACGACCGGATCCGCACGTGCGTGTTGTAGCGTCCCGCGAGCGCCTCCGTCGGCGCGTACACGCGAATCCAGATCGATTGCCGTCCGCCGGCTGGTACATCGAGGTTGTCGAACGACAGGATCGGATCCGGCCACAGCTCACCGTTTACGCGGACGCAGTTCAGTTGCTCTACGGAGATGTTTCGGACCTCCAGCGTCTCGTCGGTGTCCGTGTGCCGTGGTGCATCGAGCGTGATGTCCACGTCCTCGAGAGCGGTGTCGCCGGCGATGATCACGAGTTGTGCGGCCTCGTACTCGTTACGCGCCAGCGAGATCTCGTTGTCAAAGCGAAGATCCTCGGCGCGAAACGACTCATCGCCTCGGTGCTTGGCCATAGTGTCCGTCCACGTGGCCACGTAGGCCGGCGCGTGGTCGGCATTGAATTGGGCCAGTGCCGGCATGGCCGCAATACGCAGCAAGGCCGCGTCGAGCTTGTCCAGGTCGCCGTCGACGGCCGCCAAGGCTGCCGGAAAGGCGTCTGCCTCGACGCCGTCTAGGGCGGCACGTGCGTCACGGATCGCATCGACCCACCGGTGTGCGATCTGCGCCTCGGCCTTCTGCGCGTCCACTAGATCGGTCTCGAACTTCGCCAGCGCCGCATCGAGTGCCAGTGCACGATCCTCGATGACACCACGGCGGCCGATGGCGGCCTTGCCAATGCGAATGCCCACTGCGTCGAAGGACCAGATCGAGTCTGTGCCGACGGCACCGCCGGCCGATGGGCGCACCTGGACGTAGCGCACCGGGGTATCGATGGGGAATGCGGATTCTGTAACCGTCTCGGAGAGCTCGACGCGGCCGAGGAGACGAAACGCGCGCGATTCGTCCGCGATGTACACCGTGGTGTTCTTCGCGTGACCCGGGCCTGCTTGCTTGTGAACCACGACGAGTTCGCCCCAGCCGACCTCCGAGCCTACGTCGACGATCAGGTCGCCCCAGTCGTTCCATCCGTTGTGAATCACGAGCGCCGCAAAGGCCCCGTCTGGCTCGCCCAGAATCCGTTCCGAGTCACGCCATTCCGGCAAGGCCTGATCGGCATTTTGCTCGTCGACATGGGTGTCGACTACGCGCTGCGCCCAGAATGTCAGCGGCGCCTGTTCAGCAAACGCAGCCGCCGCCGCGAGCCACAAGACCGGTAGAACCGAAGAAACCAGACGTTTCATGCTCGCTGTCCTTCCGTGCGGTTGCGGACGCTGGAATTGCAGGTGCGAAGGACAGTATCGTTGCAGGGCGTGGCAAGGTCAAGGGCTGGCCGGCCACGGGAGGGAAAACCAGATGCTGCTTCTCGTAACCGCTTTTGTGAACGAAGTCCTCGCCGCGGAGGAACAAGCCGCATCGCCGTGGGCGCTGTGGTATCGCGAGCCGGCCTCGACCTGGACAGAGGCGCTACCGGTGGGCAACGGTCGCCTGGGCGCGATAGTGTTTGGCGGCGTCGACATCGAGCGCATCCAGTTCAACGAGGACAGCCTTTGGTCCGGCGGGCCCCAGGACGCCGATAATCCGAAGGCCCTCGAACACTTGGCCGAGGTGCAACAGCTCCTTCTCGACGGCAAGTACACGGCGGCCGAAGCGCTGACTATGGCCACACAAGTCTGCAAAGGCGAGGGCTCACATCAGGGCGATGGCGCGGACTATCCCTACGGCTCGTACCAGACCTTCGGCGAACTGTGGCTCGAGTTCGACCACGGCGGCAAACCGTTCTCGGACTACCGGCGCGCGCTCGATCTCGATCGCGCGGTGGCTACGACCAAGTACACCGTGGACGGCGTCGACTACACGCGCGAGGTGTTTTCAAGCGCGCCGGATCAGGTAACGGTCATCTACTTGACGTGCAGCCGGCCGGGAGCTCTTTCGTTTTCCGTGGACATTGAGCGCGATACCAAGGAGGGCTCGGCCAGCAACCAACGTTGGTGCAAAGAGCCGATGCGCGCCAAGGTGGACGGCGCCGATGCCCTCGTTCTCGAAGGGCGTCTTCGCAACGGCTCAGAAGGCGCGTCGGAGCCACCGGGCGGCATGCGTTATGAAGCTCGGCTCGCCGTTATGAGCGATGGGGGAGAGGTGGCCGCTTCCGAGCACCGGCTGAGCGTCTTGAATGCCAACAGCGCCATGATCCTGTTGGCCGCTGCGACGGATTTCCGAGGCGCGGATCCCGCCGAGGTATGTGCGCGCCAGATCGAGGCCGCGCGAGACAAGTCTTTCGACGATCTCCTCGACGCACACGTCGAGGACTATCGCGCGTACTTCGTGCGGACGACCCTCGACCTCGGCGCCGCTCCGAACCTGCCGACGAACAAGCGTCTCGATGCCGTGCGCCAGGGCGCGGTCGACCCGGCGCTTGCCGCGTTGTACTTCCAATACGGCCGCTATTTGCTCATATCGAGTTCGCGGCCAGGCACGTTGCCGGCCAATCTCCAGGGCGTTTGGTGCTATCACATTCATGCGCCGTGGAACGCCGACTACCACCACAACATCAACGATCAGATGAACTACTGGCCTGCCGAGATCTGCAACTTGGCCGAATGCCACATGCCGTTTCTCCAATACATCGACTCGCTGCGCGAACCGGGACGCAAGACCGCTCGTGTCCACTACGGCGCCGACGGCTGGGTTGTCCATACCATCTCGAACATCTGGGGATTCACGTCGCCCGGCGAGTATCCCTCGTGGGGACAGTTCAGCGCGGCATCCGGCTGGTTGTGCCAACACCTCTGGGAGCATTACGCTTTCAGCGGCGACCGCGAGTACCTTGCCTGGGCCTATCCCATCATGAAGGAATCCGCCGAGTTCTATCTCGATTTCCTCATCGAGGAGAAGACCCACGGCTGGCTCGTGACGGCGCCGTCGAACTCGCCGGAGAATCACTTCCGCACGCCGGACGGGAAGGTCGGCAGCGTGTGCATGGGACCGTCGATGGACATGCAGATCCTCACGGATCTATTCACGAATTGCATTGAAGCGGCCACGATTCTCGATACGGATGCCGAGTTGCGCGCCAAGCTCGAAGACGCGCGGAGTCGCTTGGTGCCACCGCAGATTGGGCGTTTCGGCCAGCTTCAGGAGTGGATCGAGGACTTTGAGGAGACCGAGCCGGGCCATCGCCACATGTCGCACCTGTTTGCGCTGCATCCCGGCCGGCAGATTACGCTGCGCGGCACGCCGGAGTTGGCACGGGCGGTGCGCGTTTCGCTCGAACGCCGGCTCGCCAACGGCGGAGGCCATACCGGGTGGAGCCGCGCATGGGTGATCAATTTCTGGGCGCGCTTGGCCGATGGCGACAAGGCCTTCGAAAACCTTCAAGCGCTGTTCGCGAAGTCGACGTTACCGAATCTTTTCGATAACCATCCGCCGTTCCAGATCGATGGTAACTTCGGCGGCACTGCCGGGATTACCGAGATGCTGCTTCAGAGCCACGCCGGCGAAATCCAGCTCTTGCCGGCCCTGCCGAGCGCGTGGCCCAGCGGCCGCGTGACGGGACTCCGCGCGCGCGGTGGCATCGGTGTCGATCTCGCCTGGAACGATGGCAAGGCGGTGGAGGCGCAACTACGCCCGTCGCTCGATGGCGAGTTGCGTGTCCGCGTTCCAGATAACGTGCGTGTGAAGGCGGCCCATGTAGACGGCGCAACGACGGCTCTCGATGTATCCTCGGACGGGGTTGCCGCAATTCAGGTGAAAACGGGCCAAACCGTGGACATAAGGTTCGAGTGATTGGAGATTTTACGAGGAGGGAGAACGAAGATGAGATACGGGTCTTGGGGATTCGCGTTGGCTCTTGTGGGTGGCGCCTGGCTGTCCGGCGCGCAAGAGCCCATCGATATTGGGTCGAGGCTCGAACTGTTTGTGGACGACTACCTCATCGATTCGATGACGGGCGGCGCCGCACTGCGCCTCCATGAGCCCATTGCGCGCGAGATTGCCCTTGTGCACGACGCGCCGTGGGAGGGCAATGACTGCGGCTATCACACGGTGTTCAAGGACGGCGATATCTACCGAATGTACTATACGGCCTGGCAACTGGATTGCTCGCCCGGCAAACTCGACTTCCCGCACGATACCTTCAGCGCCTATGCCGAGAGCAGCGACGGTATCCATTGGACCAAGCCATCGCTGGGTCTCTTCGAGTTCGAGGGGTCCACGGAGAACAACATTGTGTGGATGGGCAAGGGCGGACATGATTTCACGCCCTTCAAGGACCCCAATCCGGCGTGCCTGCCCGGCGAAGAGTACAAGGCGATTGCCTACGGCCTCGAACCGATTGGCGCGTACGCCTTCGCATCGAGCGATGCGATCCACTGGACGTTCATCCAGGACGTCCCAATCCTCACCGATGGCGCCTTCGACACGCAGAATCTCGCTTTCTGGGATGAGGTGCGGGGCGAATACCGCGCCTACATCCGCGACTTCAAGGACGGCGTTCGTGGCATCAAGACGGCTACTTCGAAGGATTTCCGCACTTGGAGCGCCTTGGTATGGCTTGAATACCCCGGGGCGCCCATCGAGGCTCTCTACACCAACCAGGTGAAACCCTACTATCGCGCGCCGCATATCTTCATCGGTTTCCCGACGCGATACAACGAGCGTGGCTGGTCGCCCTCGATGGAGGCGCTGCCGAATCTCGAACACCGCCGCCTCCGCTCGACCAGCGAGGATCGCTACGGCATGGCCATTACCGACGGCCTGTTCATGACCAGCCGCGACGGCGTCACGTTCAAGCGCTGGGGCGAAGCCTTCCTCCGGCCCGGCCTCCGGACGCGGGATAACTGGGCCTATGGCGACAACTACATCGCCTGGCACGTCGTCGAGACGAAATCGGCTATTGATGATGCTCCCGACGAGCTTTCCCTTTACGCACCCGAGGGCACGTGGCTGGGCAAGGCCAACAAGTTGAGGCGATTTTCCATCCGCGTCGATGGGTTTGTGTCCATGCACGCGCCCTTGAGCGGCGGCGAGTTCGTGACGAAGCCCATGCGCTTCAGCGGCGCGAACCTGATGGTGAACTTCTCGACCTCTGCGGCCGGCAGCATCCGCATCGAGATCCAGCGGCCGGACGGCACGCCCATCGACGGATTTCGCCTTGAAGACGCCCCCGAGATCTTTGGCGACGCCCTCGACCGTGTCGTGCCGTGGAAAGAGGGGCGGGACCTCGCCGCCCTGGCCGGCACGCCGGTGCGGCTGCGGTTCGTGATGCGCGATGCCGACTTGTATGCCATGCGGTTCCGCGAGTAAGAAAGGAGGACGACCATGATTCGCTTGATCTTGAGTTCGGTATTGGTGGCGAGCGGTGTGGCGGGGCCCGCGGCTGCCGCCATCGACATCGGTTCACGACTCGAGTTGTTCGTGGACGACTACCTCATCGAGGCGATGAGTGGCGGCGCGGAGTTGCGACTCCACGAGCCCATCGCGCGCGAGATCGTTCTCGTGCACGACGCGCCGTGGGAGGGTGCCGGCTGCGGTTACAATGCCGTGTTTCGCGACGGCGATATCTTCCGCATGTACTACAAGGCATGGAACCTTCATCCAACGCCTGGCAAACTCGAGATTCCACACGATACCTTCGGTGCCTACGCCGAAAGCGAGGACGGTGTCCACTGGACGAAGCCGTCCCTAGGCCTCTTCGAGTTCGAGGGTTCCAAAGACAACAACATCGTTTGGATGGACAAGGGCAGCCACGACTTCACGCCGTTCAAGGACGCGAATCCCGCGTGCTTGGCCGGTGAGGAGTACAAGGCGATTGCCTACGGCGACGATCCCAAAGGCGCTTACGCTTTCAAGTCCAGCGATGGTATCCATTGGTCGTTTCTGCAAGAAGCGCCGATTTTGACGGATGGCGCCTTCGACACGCAGAATCTCGCCTTCTGGGACGAATTGCGCGGCGAGTACCGCGCCTACATCCGCGATTTCGAGGACGGTGTGCGCATCATCAAAACGGCGACCTCGAAGGATTTCCGCACGTGGGGCGCCCTAGTGAAGCTCGAGTATCCCGGCGCGCCCACCGAGGCCCTGTACACGAACCAGGTCAAGCCGTACTACCGCGCGCCGCACATCTACATGGGCTTCCCCACGCGCTACAACGAGCGCGGCTGGTCGCCGTCCATGGAGGCGCTGCCGAATGTCGAGCATCGTAAGATGCGTTCGAGTTGTAGCGACCGCTACGGCATGGCCATCACGGATGGCCTGTTCATGACCAGCCGCGACGGGGTCACGTTCAAACGCTGGGGCGAGGCCTTCCTCCGGCCGGGCCTTCGGACCCGCGACAACTGGACCTACGGCGACAACTACATTGCGTGGCACGTCGTCGAGACGCCGTCCGCCATCGAGGATGCCCCTCCCGAATTGTCGCTCTACGCCACCGAGAGCTACTGGACGGATGACGAGAGCCGGCTGAGGCGGTTCACCATTCGGATGGACGGATTCGTGTCCGTGCATGCGCCGCTCAGCGGCGGCGAGTTTACCACAAAGCCGCTCCTGTTCACGGGCAAGGATCTGGTCCTGAACTTCTCGACATCGGCCGCGGGAAGCATCCGCATCGAGATCCAGCAGGCCGACGGCACGCCCATCGACGGATTCCGTCTCGAGGACGCGCCTGAGATCTTCGGCGACTCGCTCGACCGCGTCGTTCCCTGGAAGGACGACCGCGATCTAAGCGCTCTGGCGGGCGCGCCCGTCCGGTTGCGGTTCGTGATGAGCGATGCTGACCTGTACGCCATGAGATTCCGCGAGTAGATGGTGCCTCGCTGTGCCGAGACTCGATATGGATGAAACGAAGGAGGGAATGTGATGCGTGTCCGTGTCATTACGCTGCTGATGGTAGGGTGCATTCTGGCCGCGGGCCCGTGTCTTGCACAGGAGGTGTCTATGGATATCTGGGCCGTCGATCCGCTGGTGAAAGTGTTTCCGGACATGCCGGCCGCCCGGCGGACGCGTGCCACCGCCGATGTCGCCCGTGGCGAGCATGCCTCCTTTCAGGTGGTGGTCCGGTGCGCGGAACCCATCGAGAAGCTGAGCGCGCAAGCGGGACCGTTCACAAAACGTGGCGGCGATGCCATCGAGCCGCGCCCGGCTCGTTTCGTCGGTTACGTATTCGTGGACAGGCCCACGCAGAGTCCCTCGAAGGATCGCCTCCGGACACCGCCCGCCGAGTATCCGGATCCGCTGATCGAGGATCCGTCGCTCAGCATCGAGGCCGATCATGCGCAAGCCATCTGGATCACCGTGGCCGTGCCCGAAACGGCCGAGCCGGGCACGTACCGCAGCGAAGTCCGCGTCACGGGCCAAGTCGGTGGCGCAACCGTAACCGCGAAGAAGAAGCTTGTCCTCGACGTGTATCCGGCCACGGTTACCAAGACGCGGCTTTGGACTACCCAGTGGTTCGGCGTGAATTCGAACCATATGGAGTCTCATCCCGAAGGGGAGTCGGACGCGTACTACGATCTCCTGCGCCGTTTTGCCGAGAACATGGCCGATCATCGGCAGAACGTTGCCCTTATTTCGCCCCTATCGCTGGCGGACTTCGCCGCCGGCCCAGACGGATCGCTCGAGATCGACTTCGCACGATTCGACCGCTGGGTCGAGCTCTTCCAAGAGGCCGGGGTCGTTGGCCTCATCGAAGGCGGCCACATCGGCGGCCGGAAAGGCGGCTGGGAATCCGAGTTCGTCGTGCAGGCCCGTCGCGTGGATGGGAGCAACGTGGTCTCGGCGAGTGTGGATCCGGCCAGCGAAGAGGCGGATCGGTTCTACGCCCAGTTCTTCCCGGCGCTTGTCAAGCACCTTCGCGAGAAAGGCTGGCTCGAGTGCTACGTGCAGCATCTGGCCGATGAGCCCATCGCGAGCAACATCGACAGCTACCGCGCCATGGCCGATCTTGCCCGAAGATACGCGCCCGATCTGCGGATCATCGAGGCGTGTCACACCAAAGACCTCGTCGGCGCTATGGACGTCTGGGTGCCGCAGTTGAACTTCCTTCACAACGATTTCGCGCACTACCAAGAGCGCCAGGCCGCCGGCGACGAAGTCTGGTTTTACACGTGCGTGTTTCCTCAGGGCGAGTACGCCAATCGATTCATTGAGCAGCCCCTCGTCAAGACGCGCCTGCTTCATTGGATCAACTTCCGCTACGGCATCACCGGCTATCTGCACTGGGGCTACAACCACTGGACCAACGACAGCCCCTACACGCACACGACGCGCCCACACGGTGGCCCACCGTATTTGCCTGCCGGCGATCCGTGGATCGTCTATCCCGGCAGGAGCGGCCCTCTCGACTCGATCCGTTACGAGGCTATGCGCGATGGGATCGTCGATCACGAACTCCTATCGGTGCTTGCCGAGAAGGAGCCCAAGTTGGCCGCCCGGATTGTCGAGCGTCATATCCTGGACTTCCATCGCTACAATACGGATCCAAAGGTGTTTCGCGAAACGCGGCGCGAATTGCTGCGGGCCGTCAGCCGCCTTAGTGACTGAGCGAGGCGAGGGCGAGAGGGGGGCGCTTTCGGCCCCATTGCCGCGCAGAGCATGAGAATGACGGTCGGGAGATAGGGAAGCCATGAGAGGTGCCGTCGCTTGCCGCCGCTCTTCTTCGGGGCAACTTGCGGCCCCGCCGGCGCCAGAATTCGGCTTTACTCGCGTTGGTCGCCCTGGTAGGATTTTTAGCGCGGGAGACAAGCCGCCCACGGAAGGAGGATCTCGTGAGAAGCCTTGCCGCGTGTTTCGATGATCTGCGCGCCTACTGCGAATCGGTGCCGCTCGTGGACTGCCACGATCACAGCGGCGCATGTGGCCCGAAGTACGTGGATCCCATCCAGGCCGTAGTGAACGGCTACTTCCCGGGCGATGTCCACAGCGCCTCGTCGGACGCGGACATTGCGTTCATCCAGGATGGGTCGCGCTCCATGGACGAGCGTTGGCCGGTGCTCGAGCGTGCCTGGAAACGCACCTGCCACACCGGCTATGCGCAGGTGACGCGGCGCGTGCTCAAGAAGTTCTACGGCGAGGAGGACCTGAGTCTCGACGCGCTCCGGCGCATGCGAGAGAGACTCCTCGACATCGAGGATCGCGCGGCCTTTGATGCCATCCTCGGCGAAGCCAATATCGCCGCGCGCATTCTCGATATCTGGCCGGACGTGCGGAAAGTGCTCGATGGGTCGCTCGAACTGACACCGCGCGGCCGTCTGACCATTCCGCTGCCGGCCTATCACGGCATCCGTTGCCGCCAGGACGTCGACAATCTCATGGCGCCCCTGAATCGCACGGTCACCTCGCTCGACGAGTACCTTGCTTCGTGCCGTGAGCTCTTCGAAGGCCATAAGCGCTACGGTGCGGTCGCGTTCAAGGACCAGAGCGCCTATTCGCGCACGCTGGCTTACGGCAATCCCTGCCGCGCCGAGGCCGAGGCCGTGTTCAATGCCTTTATGGAGGATCCGAGGCGCAGCGCGGCATATCCCGAGGGCATTCGCCCCCTCGACGACTTTCTGTTCCACGCGTTTCTCCGAATGGTGCGCGACCTCGATCTGCCTATCCAGATTCACACCGGGCACATGGCGGGCGTGCGCAACGACATTGTGAAGGCGAACGCGGCGGGCCTCACGCGCGTGCTCGAACTCCACCGCGATGTGCGTTTCGACCTATTCCACGCCAACTGGCCGTTCAGCGCTGAACTGATCTACCTCGCCAAGAACTACCCGAATGTCACCATCGATTTCTGCTGGGCGAACATCATCGATCCGGTCTACTGCCAGAACATGTTCAAGCAGGCGCTCTCCGCCGTGCCGCACGGGAAGATCCACGGATATGGTTCGGATTTCGGCGGGCAGGTGGATCGGGCGTGGGCCCATGCCTCGATCGCGCGCGATAACATAGCCATCGCCCTGGCCGACATGGTGGCGATGGAATACCTTGATTTGGACGAGGCGAAGCAGGTAGCTCGGGCGTGGCTATTCGACAATGCGAACGCCTTCTTCCGGCTCGGCCTGTAACGGCAAGGCTACTCGATGAGGGTTCCTTCGAGCGTTCCTGAGTAGCTGTCATTGCCGGGATGCGGCGTCAGGAGTGTCATCGTGAACGGACCCGAGAACTCCTTGGTGTCCTCGTCGTAGTCCAAGTTGGCGACGAGACGGATCTGCGCGTTCGAGCCGTCCGGGCCCGGAAATGTGAAGACGCGATCGATGGTGATCACGCCTTGATCGTACGAGTACGCGCCCGTGGCGGTGGCTCCGTCCTTCGACCACTTCAAGATGTCCTCGAACATGAACTCGAGCACCCATCGTTCCTGGTACTCGACGTCGGCGTCTCCCGTGTAGAGGGCCTTGACCGTCCACACGCCCTCGATATACCGCTTCGTCGGACATCCGGCAAGCGCGACGACCACCATGACCGCAACAAGGGCCCAAGCCGTTCGGGCAGCAACACGAGCAATCATCCGAAACCCCTCTTGGCGTTTCTCCACACAATTCCCTGGCAATAGCGGGCATCAGTATACCATATCGCTCGGCATTTGCGAATCTCGGACGAATCCCTATAGAGTGCGGGTCGTGGCAAGGAACCGGCGGGCCGGCAGGGGGCCTTGCGGCATTGAAAACCACGCAGCGAGGAGGTGCGGGCTATGTTACGGGTGGGAGCGTCCAGCGCGGACATCACGCCGCCTGTCGGCGTCGAACTATGCGGCTACGGCTACTACCTGCGGCGCTACTCGACGGACGTGCTCGATCCGTTGATGGCCCGCGCCGTGTATGTCGAGTCCGACGGTGGCCGCGTCTTGTTCATCGGCAACGACCTCATCGGTGTTGACAAGGCGCTCACACAGCGCACGCGGGATCTGTGCCATCGTCATCTCGGCCTTCCCCGCGATGCGATCATGCTCGCGTGTACCCATACGCACAGCGGACCTGCCACGATACGCCTGCCCGCCTGCGGCGAAGTCGACGAGGCGTACTGGGATCACCTGCCCTACGCCTGGCTCGAGGTGGCCCGAAAGGCTGTCGATGCCGCCGCGCCCGCTACGTTGAGCCTGGCCCGCGGCCCCGTCGAACCCGTGGGATACGACCGCCACGACCCGGAAGGGCCCGTGGATTGTGAGGTCCGTATTGCCCGGTTCGACGTGGACGGCGAGAGCGTAGCGCTGTTGGTGAACCATTCCGCGCACGGCGTCGTGTTCGGTGGCACCAACACCTTGATCAGCGCGGACTGGCCGGGGGTCCTCGAGCATGCCATTGGTCACGCTTTCGACCGAGCCGTCGGCATCTTCGTTCAAGGTGCCTGCGGTACCGTCAATGTCAAGAACCCGTGTAAGGGCACCGATGAGGGGGTGCCGATCATGCGAGAGACCGGCATCGTTCTGGCCCGAGCGGTCGTACGGCTGGCGCGCGAGGCTACGGCCTTCGAGGGCGACCTGGCCGTGTCGTGTGCCCGTGTCGAGGTTCCCTTGCCCTTGGATGTCCGTCCAGAGGCCGAGTTGTCCGCTCACCGCGACGCGTGCTGGGCGAAGTATGAGGATGAGCGCCTGCCCGTGTCCGAGCGGAACATCGCCCGGACCCATGCCAATACGTACCAACGCCTCCTTGACGGCCATGTGGATGGAGTCGAGGATACGTACCCGGCCGAGGTCCAGGCGTTTCGCATCGGCCCGCTCCGAATCGTCGGCGTTCCCGGCGAGCTCTTCATGGCCCTTGGCCAACAGATCATCGACTGCGCATCGGACGGGCTTGTCATGGTGGCCGGCTACGCGAACGATTTCGTTGGCTATCTTCCCACGCGCGAGGCCTATGTCGACGCGCGTTACGAATACCCCACAAGGCTGCTGCCGCTCATCGTCGGCCGGTTCGCCTACCAACCCGGCGTCGGCGAACTCATAACCGAAACCGCCATCGACCTGTGCCGCTAGGCTTCGAATGAGGAGTGAAGAACCATGATCCTGAATGCTGTGCTGCTCGGGCTGGCCCTGGCCGCGGCTGATGCCGACCCCCTTTTCGAGGCGGACTTCTGTTTCGATCCTTCCGTCGAGAACTGGCACGGACACGTCCACGCCTCATGTATCGTCGAGTGTCCGAACGGCGACCTCCGCGCGGTGTGGTATGAGAACGGGCCTCCGTTGCCGCCGCCGCATTACACCGGCGACAGCGACAAGCGCGACGACGTGCGCATCGGCGGCGCGCGGAAACCTGCCGGGTCGAGCGCCTGGGAGAAACCCTTCGTCATGCACGACACCTTCGGCGTGTCCGACAATAATCCGTGCATGGTTGTCGATCAACAAGGGCGTCTCTGGCTTGTCCATGCCACCCTCCTCGCCGTGCCGCAGGACGCCTGGGGAAGCGCCTTGGTGCAGTATCACGTTTCGGCGGATTATGACCAGCCCGGTCCGCCCGTCTGGAGTAGGGAGGGCGTGCTTGTCGTCCATCCAAACGGATTTGAGGAAGCGCTTATGGCCTCCTTCGACCGCCGTGCCCGCGAGCGAGGTTCTGACGCCGACCAACGCGAGAGGGCCCTCGAACGTGTCCGAGCGCGACTCGACGATGCGTTCAAGCTCCGTCTCGGGTGGATGCCCCGCGTCCATCCGCTGGTGCGCTCCGATGGCGCCGTACTCGTGCCCCTGGCCAACGAGAACTTCAATATCGCTGCTATGGCCATCTCCGGAGACGGCGGAGAAACGTGGACCATCGGTCAGGCGGTGCCCGACTATGGCATCACCCAGCCCACCGTTGTCGAGTTTGCCGACGGTTCCATGACGGCCTTTTTCCGCAACGGACGGCTCGAACGCCGTATTCTGCGCAGCAACTCGGCCGATGGCGGCATGACCTGGGGGCCCCTCGGGTCGACGAACCTGCCGAATCCGGACGCGGGCATCGAGGCCATCCTCCTCGACAATGGCCATCTCGCCATGATCTACAACGACAACGAGACTGATCCGCGCGATCGCCTTGCCGTGTCCATTTCCGACGACCGGGGCAAGACCTGGAAATGGAAGCGCTACCTTGAGCATGTTCCGGGCGGTAGGTTTGACTACCCATCGATCATCCAGGCCAACGATGGCACCCTTCACGCCAGCTACTCCTACAATCTCAAGACCGTGAAACACGTGCATTTCAACGAATCCTGGGTTATCCAGGGAGAATAGGGGACACGGGAGAATGGCGGTGTAGACGCGGCATCCTTGCCGCGTTCCTCGGTCGTTCCCCGTGGAAAAGGACCTCACGGAAGACACGGACGCTGTGTGGACTGCGGTAGCTTGCTACCGCTCTTCTTCGGGGCAGCTTGCTGCCCCGTTTGTGCCAGGGAATCGGGCACCTTGGCAGGGGAGTTTGCTCCGCTCGAGCCAGAGCGTAAGCAAGCTTGCGCAGTCCACAGAGCGCCTGGCCCGCCGGGCAAGCACCGGCGGTGCTACATGCATCTTGGTAAGGGAATAGCGCCCACCTCCGCCATCGTTTCTGGAAATGGAGACGAAGAAAGGGAAGTGCCAACGGAGGGAACACGCCATGAACGCCCGAATCACCGCCATCATCGCCTTACTCTCGCTCGCCGTTCTTCTTTCGCCCGCCGCTGCAGCCCATCGCATGGTATGGGACGACCAGTCCCATGTCGATGCGGCCCACGCCATCGAGATCGACGACGTATCTATCTCGCAGGTCGTGTATCACGAGGTAACGGACGCGTCGCCGCAGATCTGGCTGGCCTTCGACGGCCAGGAAGGCCAGAGCTTCTACATGCAGCTCGGCGTGCCGTACATGGAGCGCCTGAGAGATTACCATCCCTCTCTCGCGCTCATCGGCCCCGGCTTGCCCGTGCCCGCTGCCGACCTTCCCTTCGATTTGCCTGCGGGATGCGGCATCCTGCGAATCGATACCGACGCCATCGAGCCCGAGTATTTCGATGAAGTCTTCACCGGCACGGAGTCTTGGATTTACGTCGAGCACGAGCAAGACCTACCGGCCACCGGCCAATACTACCTCGTCGGGTTTCATCCCACCGGCGAGACCGGCAAGCTCTGGGTATCCGTCGGCCGCACCGAGAAGTTCGGCGTCTCGGACATTCTGACCTTCGGCCGCGTCGTCCGCGCCGTGCGAGACTTTCACGAAGTGGGCGGCCTCACCACCTCGCTGGTTGTGTTCTACGCTCTCATTGCCGCCTTACCCTTGTTCTTCCTGGGGCTCATCGCGGGATAGACGGGAAGCCGTAGGGTGTGTGCAGCGAAGCGGAACGCACCAAAAGACTCCCGCGTAAGCTGTCGGCGTAAGATCTCTCAGTACTGGCCCAGGAGCGCCTCAAGTCGCGGAATAAGGTTGGGAAGCTCTTGGCTTGCGGTATTCCAGATGACGTCCAGGTCAAGATCGAAGTAGGCATGGATGAGCCTGTTTCGCATGCCGACTATGTCCTGCCAAGGAATGTCCGCATGGGCCTCGCGTACGTCCGAGGAAAGCCGCGATGCCGCTTCGCCGACAATCTCGATACAGCGGATAACGGAATGCTGAAGCATCCGCTGCGAATCGAACTCGTGCCGCGACAGACCTCGGACATATCCTGCCGCCTCTTGCGCGGCCTCGAGCATATGCCTAAGCCGGCTATGGTCGGAATCAGGCAGCATATTGCGTAACCGCTTCTCTCACGACCTCGTCACGAAAATAGCGGCTCAAGTCATTGGGCGTGCGCATGTCCGCCTTGCGGCCGAGGATCTCAGACAGTTCCCTTTCCATGCCACTCAGCGCAATGAGGCCTGGGATATGTTCCGGATCGAACTCGACGAGGACATCCACGTCGCTGTTCGGGCCGAACTTGTCCGTCAAGACCGATCCGAAGAAGGCCAGCTTCGTGATGCGGTGCCGTCGGCAGAACTCCGCGATCTTCCCCTTATCGGTGTGAATCGGCAGTTCCATCTCTCAATCCTCATGCTTCATCGTTGACACGAGTATACCAGACTCCCATAGGCAACGGCCCTCGTAGGCCCACCCCTCAGACCTTCACCGCGCCACCCGTCAAGCCGGCGATGAAGAAGCGCTGGCAGAAGATGAACAGCGTCAGGACGGGAATCGTCGAGATAAGCGAGGCCGCCATGCGCCACGGCCATTCAACTTCGGCACTTCCAGCTAAGAAAACATATAGATCAACAGAGGACGCTATACAGTATACTGTTCAACGTCCGCCTCTCTGGATTTCACATCGTGACCGCTTTCCCACTGCCCCTCAAAGTACCGACAGAACGCTCTGTAGAGGGGGGATTGCCGAGGTATGCGAAGGACTTTGCTATCCTGCCCCACCGCATCAGACGAAAAGAACGACAGGAAGAGGTAGTCGTCAAGAATCAATAGACGGAAAGAGGCATTCTGTTCATGGACCTTGACAGAGATTCTCTCATTCTCCTCCGCATGATGCAGAAGTGTATCAACGGAAAAGCGAACGTCTTTCAGATAGCGGGCCTCGGAATAGGATGTATCAATCTGAGCATATTCCGCACCGCGCTTCCTAGCCACTTCGGAATCCGGGTCAACGCACATGCACCGAAGACGTTTGATCGGACAACCGACCTCAAGGAGGAAGTGCAAGGGTCTATCATGGCTGAGTACCCGGAATCCCCGCATACCAAAGATGGCAACCTCCTCTGAACGGCGGGTGAATTTGGCAAGGTCCTCTGCCGCATCCTTCTCATTTGCGTACACGTAGTCGACACCTGAACCGGTGAGTTGAGAAAGGATAACCGTCAGCTGCTTGCGAAACTTGACAGAAGCTATCAGCGTGGACACGGCGGCAAAGACTACGCTGGCGATTAACGAACTCGATACACTTATGACGATTGCTGACATCGGACTTCCTCCCGGGTGAACCCCTGAACTTCCGGTACCTTGATGGCGCTTTGGGTCGCCAAGCTGTGGTCCAGCACCATACCTAGCGCCCGAATCAGTATAGATTATCTGAACATAGGCCTCCAGTACGTAGTCGTAACAGAGCCATAACATTGGAACGCCCCCTTCACCCCTTCACCGCGCCGCCCGTCAAGCCGGCGATGAAGAAGCGCTGGCAGAAGATGAACAGCGTCAGGACGGGCACGGTCGAGATCAGCGAGGCCGCCATGAGCCACGGCCATTCGGTATCGGTGCTGCCGGCCTGCGAGATCATGGTGGCCTGGGCGATGACTTTCTGTAGCACGTCGAAATGGCTGTGCGGATCGGTAATGAGCAGGGGCCAGATGTAGGATTCCCAGCCGCCGAGAAACGTGATCACCGCGATGGTGCTCACGGATGGCAGGCGCCGTGCAGGCCACGAGGCCTACATAGTCCGCCGGACTCGGATCCTTCGGTTTCCAGAAGGTCTTGATGTTGGGTTCGTTCCAGATTTCCCAATGGCGGACACGACCGCTGAAATGCTCGGCTAGTGCCGCCACGAACCGCCGCCAAGCGCTCTGTACGGCCTCATCGAATACCGGCGCCCAGCCTACCGCCGCCTCATCCTCGGCCTCCGGCGTGTAGACGCGATTGCCGCAACCCAGGTTGAACCACGGCTGGATGCCGACGTTCAGCAGCCCGTCCACCACGGCGTCCAGCCATGCGAAATCGTACCGCCCCGGCTGCGTCTCACAGCGACACCAGCCCGTCTGGCACCGTGTCCATTTTGTCCACCGAGTCCATTGCGTCCACAGGCATGGACTATACCACTCCGTGGCGTGAGTTCAAGCTGGGTCCGCGCTGCGTCACGGGCATCCGGATAAAGAGAGACGCCGCACGGTTGGGGCGACCGCGCGGCGTCAAAACCGATACGTTGCTGACAGTAGGGGGGGACCTTGGGGGGCACGTATCGGGTGGATCACAAACCGTTTTTCACGAAATCCTGCATTCGCTGCTGGATGATACTGTAGGTCTTTGCGATGCCGGTCTCGACGTCAGGATTGAGGACGTTGAGGGCGGATAGGATGCCTCGCGCCTCGGCGAATCCCTGGTCGATGGCGGCCCCAATGAACCCTGCGAACTGATTGCGGGCGTCTTCCTCGGCCAGCTCCGTGTGCTTCTCGCGCCACTTGCCGTAGAATCCCAACGCAAAATCCGCGATCCGCCCGGCGGTGGCTTCCGGCGAGGTGTCTAGAACGGCGTCCTCGGGAATGCCGAGTTGGGCTCGGGCGTCGTCGACGAGCGCGCGTATCCGTTCCATGGAGCGCTCGACCACGATGTTCATGGCGTCCTTGGTGGAAACGTCGCTGTTACCGCCGATCTCGAGAATGTCCGCCGCCGATTTCGAGGTTTCCTCATTCTGTCGCGCGAAGAGGGATCGTGTCTGGCTCAGATATGAAGATTGCGTGGAGGGGGAAACCCAAAGCGATGTGTTCATAGCCATACCCTCGTGAGTTGTCTCATAGGCCCATTGGTTACCGTCGCTAGGGTGTTTATCGGCACAACATGGAGAACCTTTAGCGGTGTTTTCTCTGGGCACTGAGAAGTCGTTTCGCCCGGGCGGTGGCAAACGAAGCGCGTTCCTGATACACTGATCGCATGCCGATCTACGGCCCATCGCTCTTCGGGAGAAGCCGTGCCGGGAAGGAGGAAACCATGTCCAGACTATCTGCGGTATGCGGGGCAGCTTTGGCGCTCGTGGCTTGTTTGGCCGGGTGCGCCACTACGCCGGAAGGAGGTGCCGAGCGCCTGCGCGACGCCTCGACACCGGCGTGGTCGTGGCGGTCCAGAAGCGAGGAGATGCTCGTTCTCGTGTCGCCTGCACGGCGGACCATGCAGGTTGGCGGTTCCTACGGGACCCTTATCGGCGCCAGCATCTCGGCCGTTGCAGACGATCGGTCCAAGCAGCGGATCGAGGAGGTTCTCGGGGACTACGATCCGGTTGCCGTGTTCGAAGAGCGGGTTGCGTCCAGAGTCGGCGAGGCGCTCGGCACATCATCGCGGCGAACCCCGGCGTTGGTGTCGAGTGCAGGCTTCAACAACGAGCGTGAGGCTTCCCGGGCCCGCCTGGCCTCATTAAACAAGCAAGGCGTTGAGGTGGTTCTCGACTTGAAATCGACCTTCGGACTCTTTGGCCCCGGGGGCACGCTCATCACCAAGATCGAGGGCGAACTCCTCGACACCGCGTCGGGTCGCAAGCTCTGGGAGAACGTCATCGTGGTGCACGACGAGCCCATGCTCGCCAGCGCTAAGCTGGTGGATCCCACGACCCAGGTTGGCCCCGACTTCTCGTCGATGCGTCTCAAGGCAGACGAGGATGCCATCAGTCAGTGGACACGTGATGACGGCACCACGCTGCGGAGCGCCTTCGAGCGCCAGGTGGATGCGGCGGTGTCTGCCTTGCTGTGCGACTTGGGATTTGCGGACGAGATGGTAGGTTGGCTCTACCTGGGCAATGCTTTGCTCAACGGCAAGCAGTTCGACCGTGCGCAAGGGGCGTTTCGTAAGGCCCTGGCGCTTTCGCCCGATCTGTTCGAGGCGCGTAATGGCCTCTCCGTGGCCCTGGCCCACGCGGGCCGGGTAACTGAGGCGATTGCCGAGGCGCAGGCCATCGTCGATGCCAACCAGGATTTCGGCCCGGCGTGGTACAATCTTGCCTGGTGGTACGGGCTCGACAAAGGTGACTCGAGTGCCTCTAAGTCCTGCTATGAAAAAGCCTTAGCCCTCGGAATGCCCGGCCACAAGAAGCTGGATCGGGTCTCAGGTCGCGATTCGTGACCGGCTACGGGCGCGGAGTACTGACGAGAGCAGACCCGTGAGTCCGACCACGATGGCTATGGCCGCGGCCACGGTGACGATGAGACCCAGTTCGAGCGCGCGCGGCGCGAAGTAGAACTCGACATCGAGGTGACCTGCGGGGATGGACACTCCCCGGAACAGGCCGTCAACGGGAAACACCTCCGCATCCACCGAATCCACGCGTGCCTTCCATCCCGGGTACCAGGCGTCGGCCAGCACCAGTACGCCGGGCTTCTCGCTTTCGACGCGGACCAGGACGCGATTGCTCTGCTTGGGGTCCTCGATCGCGACCTCGGGATCTGACACAGCCGGGGCGTTGCGCGGCACGACGGCCTCGAACATCGGCGCGCCGTCCGGCGTCAATCGGGAAGCGTCGAACTGCTCGATAGATTCGCCCTCGTACGCAACGCGAGCGCGAGGATGAGCTCCCAAGTGCCCGAAGAGGGCCGCTCCCGCGGGAAAGACCTCCTCGATCCCGAGCTGACTGCGGAGTTTCGCGAAGGGGCCGGCGATGTCCTCTTTCCTGAGGAGGAGCGCTCGGGCTCCCGTCCGCCTGAGCAGGAGCGGGTTGGCCTCGGCTTGCTCCATGAACGCGACATAGCGATTCAGCGTGAATCCACTTGGGCAGTAGACTTGCGGTATGCCGTTTCCACTAAGGGGCCAGTCTTTGAGATCCGACGTACCGCACAGGCGTTCGCCCGTTCGCTCGAGCGCCATGATCGAAGGCGTGCTCGGGAAAAAATCCTCGGCCGAGGACTGAGGAAGAACATGACCAAATGCCAATTGCAGCGATAAGCATGTTAATGCCGTTAGTGAATATCCGATGATATAAACATTTGGTCTAAAAGTGGTTATTGCGAGTATTATTAACACCAAAAAAGCGAAGAAAATTAACAGAATCGCGTTTCTGAGCATTCCGGGCCATGAGAAGCCCTGGGGGGAGACGCAGAAGGCTGCAAGTCCGATGCAGACCACCAACGTGGCCAGCCAGAACAAGAAAGCCCTCGGGATAGCGGCTCGGCACTCGTCGGGGTCGAGCTCGAGCCATTGTTCGACGGCAGCCGCTCCGAGCAGCGCGACGGATAATGCGTTGCCCACAAGGAATGCGTCTGCATGAAGGAAACCGAGAGGTGCCTTGATGGGACACCAGGCGCCGATGGCCAGGGCCACGCCGGTCATGAGGATCGCGGAGACCAGGAGGCCCTCGACGCGGTGGCGGAGAAACACCGGGATGAATCGGCGCACCGCCAGCCACAGCGGCAACAGGAAGAGCGGTACCAGCCCCAAATGCAGGAGTCCGGCGGCCTGGGCGTTCTCCGGCATGTCTCGTAGGGTGCCCGGCACGAACCAACTCAAGAGGTCGCGCACGTGGAGTGCGGCACTGTGAGCCGAACCGGCGCTGTCGGCTTGGCGGAGGAATTCGAGGAATGGCACGAGCTGGACTGCGGCTAAGAGCAAGCCCACGACGACGGCCGCCGCGAAAGCCAGTGCCCCTGCGGCCGGGGCCTCGGGGTGCTTGCGGGCTAGAGCGATGCGGACGACCAGCGACGTGATGCCAAAGAACACCGTGGCGGTCAGCGTTCCCGGATCGCCCCCGAGAGTCACCAACGCCACGATGAGAGCGCCGAGGGGCCATGCCTTGGTCTGGCCGACGACGATGCGTTCGATGAACACCAGCCAGAGCGGGAACCACGCCGCGGCATCGGCCATGGGCTGGGCCCCTTGCAGGAAGACGGGGCCGCCGAGCTGGAAGCACGCGGCCACAAACAGCGAAACCGGAGGGGCAGAGCCCAGTTTCCGTGCGGCATAGTAGGCACACCATCCCGCCACCAGGATCTTGAGCAACACGGAGATCCGCAGGGCCTTGATCGGATCGTGCACGAAATAGAAGGGAACGGTGAAGGGGGAGAGGCAGCGAGATCGCCACAAGGCCAGCAGCGGCAGGCCGCACCCCTCGAGCGGGTTCCATAGGGGTAGTTCCCGGGCCTCGCCGGCGGCCGCAATGAGCCGATACCACGGATAGAACTCGCGCACGTGTTCGGGGTGCGCCGCCGAGACGTCCTTGAGTCCCTCGGGCCGTGCCTCCTCCCATGGGGCGGCGCGAAACAGGCTTTCGCCGGAGAGCGGGACACGGTCTCGGAACAGAAAGGGCGCACAGGCGGCACAGGCCACCGCGCCGAGAATGAGAACGGATGCGGCGTCTTGCGCCAAGCCTCGGTATCTAGGCCGCAAAGCGAAATCCTCGCATCAGTTACCGCAACAAAGGCGAACCGGCCCGGATCACTTCTTCCTGGGCGCGGGCGTGTGAATCCCGACACCGAGATAGTCCTCGGCTGCTTCTTTGATGGTCTCGCTGAGGGTCGGATGGGTCTGAATCGTGTCTGCGAGTTCCTCGACGGTGGCCTCCATCTGCATGGCCACGGCCGCTGCGGAGATCAACTCGCCCGCTTCGGCGCCCATGATGTGCACGCCAAGGACCTCGTCCGTCGCGGCATCGCCGACAATCTTGACCATGCCTTCGGTTTCGCCGATGGCGTGCGCACGGCCACTACCCATATACCGGAATCGACCGATCTTCACGTTGATACCGGCGTCGCGCGCCTTCTTCTCGGTGAGGCCGACGCCCGCCACCTCCGGCGAGGTGAAGTTGCACGCCGGCACCACGCGGTAGTCGATGGTCTCTTGACCGCCGGTGGCATTGGCCGCGGCAACGAGACCTTCGGCCGACGCACCGTGGGCCAGCCATGTCTTGTTGATGACGTCGCCGATGGCGTAAATGCCGCGGACACTGGTTTCCAGGCGGTTGTTCACGCCGATGCCCGCCCGAGGTCCTTCCACGTTGACGCCGAGTCCGGGCGTCTGCGTGACTACCTCGGAGTTGCACTTCAGTCCGATGCCGACCAGGACCATGTCCACCTCGATGGTCTCGGTCTTGGGGCCGTTCAGGTCGAGCCGGACCGACGTCTTGCCGGCCTTGAGACTCGACACCTTTGTACCGGTGCGCACATCGATGCCGCGTTTGGTGAACACTTCGGCCAATCGCGTGGTCAGTTCCTCGTCCGAGACCGGCAGAAGGGTGGGCATCATCTCGATGAGCGTGATGTCTGCGCCGAAGGCGTTCCAGATGCATGCGAACTCCGAACCCATGGCGCCGGCGCCGATGACGGCGATCCGTTTGGGGATTGGCGCCATTTCGAGGGCCTTGCTGCTGCCGATGACGGTCTTGCCGTTGAGTTCGAGGCCGGGCAACTGGGCGGGCGCGCCACCCGTGGCGATGATGATTGCTTTGGCGCGGATCTCTTCTCTGTCCACCTTGACGACGCCTGGCGCGGTTACTACGGCATCGCCCGCGACGACCTCAATGCCATTCGATTTGAAGAGGTTGCGGATGCCGGCCACGTTGGCCTTAATGACCTTTTCCTTGTGCTTGAGCAGGCCGGGTAGGTCCAGGGCTACCCCATCCACCCGGATACCGAACTCCGAGGCGCGCCGGATCTTGCGGTAGAGCTCGGCGGTGTGAACGAAGGTCTTCGTCGGAATGCAGCCTTCATTCAAGCATACGCCGCCCAGTTCTCTACGCTCGACGACAATGGTCTTGGCGCCGCGTTGTGCTGCCCGGATCGCGGCCACATAACCGCCGGGACCTGCCCCAACCACGACAACGTCGCACTGCTTCATTGAATGTCTCCCGCACGCGGCCGGCGCGTTCGGACAGGCGCGCCGAATCCGCCGCTATAGATCTGCCGCTTCCAGAATCTCTTTGAGTCGGCCCATGAACTGCGCCGCCAAGGCGCCATCGATGACGCGGTGATCGCTCGATAGCGTCATTTTCACCATCGGCCGGATGTGAATGCCGCCGTCGATGACAACGGGCCGGTCCTTGATCTGGCCGACCGCGAGGATGGCGCTGTCCGGCTGATTGATGATCGCCGTAAAATGGTCCACGCCGTACACGCCCAGATTCGACACCGTGAAGGTGTTTCCGGTGTAGTCGTCGGGCATCAGCTTTCCGGTGCGCGCCTTTTCGGTGAGTGTCCGCGCGGCCTCGTGAATGCCCTGCATGTCGAGCCGCTGCGCTTGGCGGATCACCGGCACGATGAGGCCCGTCGGCAACGCCACCGCCACGCCGAGGTTCACATCCGCCAACTCGATGATGGCGTCCGTGTCCCATTTTGCGTTGACGCCCGGATACTCAGTGAGTGCCTTTACCGTGGCCGCAAGCACGATGTCGTTGTAGGATGGCCGGAAGGGCAGGCCGCCATTGCGAAAGCGAGTTGCCGCGGCGGATATGTCGACCTCGACGGTGATGTAGTAGTGCGGCGCCTTGTACTTGCTCTCCGACATGCGCCGGGCGATGATGGATCGCATGGGCGTGAGGGGCACGCGCTTGTCGGCGCTGGCCGCCGCGCTTGGGGCCCGCGTCGCGGGCGCCGCTACGGCTCTCTCGATATCGGCCTTCGTGATTTTGCCGGCGGGGCCTGTGCCGGACACGCGGGTGATGTCGACACCCTTGAGCGCGGCCAGTCGCTGGGCCGTGGGCGTGATCCGGATCGCCGCAAGCAGCGCCGCGGCTCCCACGATGTCCGCTTCCATCACGCGGCCCCGGACGCCGGTGCCGGAGGCGACCGTTGGGCAGATCTTGAGTTCGGCGGCCTTCTTGCGCGCTCTCGGCGAAACGAAGGGCCGCCCTGGTTCGGCGGCCGTCGTGCTCGCGGCCGCCGGGGCCGCCTCTACGTGCACTTCCGGAGACGGGTCGGCGTCTCGGTCGGACGGAGCCGCGCCCGTCGCATACGGCGCCAGGTCCGGCATTGGTTCGTCGGCTTCGCCCACGAGGGCGATCACGGTGAGGACCGGCACGGTCGTGTTCTCCGGAACCAGGATCTTTCGCAGGATTCCTGACGCCGAACACTCGACTTCGATCTCGGCCTTGTCCGTCTGGACGGAGCAGATCGGATCGCCTTCGGCTACCGGGTCGCCTTCCTTCTTGAGCCACTGGACAATGTCGGCCTCCTCGACCGATTGCCCGAGCTGGGGTAGCTTAACCTCGTGCATAGCGCTCCTCAGTGTTTGAGCCAGCCTTCACGGTGAAGCCGGTCTGTCTGTGCTTCGATGAGCCGCGCGAACGGAGAATCCCACGCAATGCCGCACACGCGCTCGATAACGCCCCGTATTCCGTGTTCGGAAAGAATGTTCCTGAGAGACACCGCGGCCGCGTCGTCGGGATGATCGTACCGAATTGCGGCGGCGGCTGCAAATGCGACGTGGGCCGGCGTGACGCCGTGGGCCAGGCACATGAGGCCGGCGCCGATCAGCCGGTCGTTCGGTCCCAGTTTGCGTATGGGGTCCTTGGCTACCCGGAACACCTGATCGCCGAGGCCTCTGTTGGCGAATCGCCGTTTCAGATCGCTCCAGTGATCGTCGAGGGCTCGGGGATCGAGTCCGTGCTTGGCCACAAGGCCGGCACAGGTTTCGGCAATCGCCGCGTCCGCCTCGCGGCGGATGACGGGGTCCTCGATGGCCTGCCACGTGTACTCGTGTCCCCGAATGTAGCCGAGGTAAGCCGTGGTGGCGTGGCCGGCGTTGTGAACGAAGAGCTTGCGCTCGACGTAGGCCGCGAAGTTCTGGCGCGGCTCCATGTGTTCGAGTGGGGGGAGGGGGCCCCGAAATCCGCGCGCATCCACGGGCAACTCGCAGTAGGGTTCGACGCAAACCAGCAAGGGGTCCTCGGCCAGTTCCTCGGCGGTCATGACCGGTACCATCCGGCCGATGGAGGTCTCGACGAACCCTACGCGCTCGTCCAAGAAAGAGTGAAATCGTTCCGGAAGATGGTCACGGACTTTTTCGCGCAGGAATGGCCCGGCGCCAATGAGGTTCTCGCAGACGATCAGGTTTAGCGGCTCGGCGTTCGGTTGCTCGAACCGTTTGGCGACGCCTGCCGCGATGGCCGGGGCTACCTTGGGCAGCACGGATACACCGACGGCCGTCGAGGCGAGATCCGCCTCCGCCAATGCCTGAGCCACTCGGGCCGTGTCCTGTGCGTAGACGGCGGTCACATTGCCGATGCGAAGCGTTTGGGTGAGTTCGCCCACGATGCGCAATGGGTACTCGCCCCGTTGCTTGAGGCCTTCAACCACCGGCTCGATCACGTCCACAAAGGTCGTTTCGTATCCGGATTCGAAGTACAACTGCCCCAAAAAACCTCGGCCAATGTTGCCTGCGCCAAACTGAACGGCCTTTTTCATCATCATGATGGTTCCATGTCTCGGTCAGGTTGCGGGAGGCAAGATTATAGCAACTTTCGTCGGCGGAGGCGATTTGCCATAATCTCCTTTTGAAGAGGAGTGCATTTGTGGACGAAAAGGACACATTGCGGAAGGCTTATCTGGCCCGGCGACGGGCCCTATCCGACTCCGAGTCTGCCGAGGCCAGTCGCGGCATGGTAACCCGCCTTCAGGCGCTCGATGCTTACCGGACGGCGAGCACCGTCTTGTGCTACGTGTCTTCGAAGGACAACGAGGTCGACACGCACGACCTCATCCGCGCCATGCTGGCCGAGGGCAAGACCGTGCTTGTTCCGGTGGCGCGGCCGTCCGGTGTGCTCGCCTGGTCGCGCATCGCGTCGCTGGACGACTTGGCGCCCGGCCGCTTCGGTATTCTCGAGCCGCGTCCGGAATGCCTGCGGCCCTCCGTGCCGCCGGTGGACGCGCTCGTCATCGTGCCGGGAATTGCGTTCACGCCGGAGGGCGACCGGCTCGGTTACGGCGGCGGTTACTACGATCGGTTCCTCGATGGACATCCGGGCCCGTCGATTGGCCTGGCCTTCGCGTGCCAAATCGCGGAGCAGCTTCCTCTCTCTGCGCATGACCGGCCGGTGGACGCGTTGATCGTGGGACGATGACAGGCCCGACGTTTGGTGCGGACCCGGATCCGCTGAAACCAAGGACGAGCTAGAATCTGTTCAGAATGGTCTCTGCCAGATCCTCCGCCGAGTGCCCCGCCGCGGGGATCCATTGGATTCGCGAGTCGCTGCGGAACCACGTGAGCTGGCGCTTGGCATAGCGGCGGGTGTTGCGCTTCATCCGTTCGGTAGCCTCTTCGAGGGCGCATTCGCGTCGAAGATAGGCGGCCATCTCACGGTATCCGAGCGACCGCAGACGTTCGATATGGGGCCCGTATCCGTTATCAAGGAGGCGTTGCACTTCATCGAGAAAGCCGGCCTGGATCATGGCGTCGACCCGACGGTCGATTCGCGCATAGAGCTGGTCCCGCGGCCAGTCGAGTGCAAACTGAACGGCGTCCAGGGCCACCGCCTCCTCGCGATGTTCGCGGTGCAACGTCGAGAGCGGTGTGCCGGTCTGCTCGTAGACCTCGATGCCGCGCACGATCCGGCGCAGGTCGTTGCACTGAATGGTGTCGGCGTAGCCGGCGTCTACTTCCCTTAACCGGGCGTAGAGAGCCCGAACGCCGGCCGTCTCAGCTTCCTCTTGAAGGCGCGCGCGGATCTCGGCATCCTTTCCCGGCCCCGGAAAGAGTCCGTCGATGAGCGCGCTGATGTACAATCCCGACCCTCCCACGACGACAGCCGGGCGGCCGCGGCGGTTGAGTCGGTCGACGATGGCACGTGCGTCGCGCTCGAAAGCCCCGGCTGAGAATGGGGCATCCGGTTCGATGAAACCGACGAAGTGGTGCTGGACGCGGGCCAACTGCTGGGCCTCGGGAGCGCCCGTGCCGATTTCCATGCCGCGATAGAACTGCATCGAGTCGGCGGAGATGATCTCGGTGTCAAGACGGGCGGCAATCTCGATGGCCAGGGCTGTCTTGCCGGAGGCGGTCGGCCCCACCAGCGCAATCAGTTGCGGGGGGGTGGGGCCACCGTTGGTTCGGATCGGATCGGTTTTGACAAGCATGAACTCGCTGAACGGGAGAAGCGGCAAGGGAGGGCGCGTGGCTGCCTACGGACGCCGCTTGAACCCTTTCTCCATCTGACGCTGCGTGATTTCGGTGATGATGGGCCGGCCGTGTGGGCACGTGTACGGAGGGCGGAGTCGGCGGAATCCGTCGAGGAGACCCTTCCGTTCCTCCGGCGCCAGGCGGTCCCCTGCCTTCACCGAGGCGCGGCAGGCCTCGACGGTGTGGCGCAGGAAATCCGAGACAAAGTCGTCCCTGTCGAAGAGGTCGCCCTGGGCCAGTTCGTCGAGGACCTTGTAGATGGCGTCCGGCACGCGGGATTCCTCGTAGAGGTGGCAGATGGCCGTGACCTGGAACGTGTTTCCGCCGAAGGTTTCGATCTCGAAGCCGATGGACCTGAAGAGGTCCAGGTTGCTTTCGAGGAGTTGCATGTGCGAGGGCGGCACGTCGACCAGTATCGGCACGGCGAGTTGTTGGGCGGCGTAGTCGCCGTCGGCGAGTTCCTCCCGGAGCGTGTCGTAATTCAGGCGTTCATGGAGGGCGTGTTGGTCGATGATGAGGAGTCGGTCGTCCTCCGGCACAAGGAGATAGGTGTCGAAGAGTTGCAAGGGGGCCGACTCGACCTCACCTACAGGGCTGTACATGGGTTCAAGCTCGACGGGGCCGCCGCGTTCCGAGGTCGTGAGTGACTGTGTTCCGGGGAGTTCCGTCTGCACGCTTAGTACATCGGATTCGGCCGACTTGGGCGCTCTATACGCCAAAGGGCTTGCCGGTAGGTCACTCCGAACTGTGGCGGCCGGCGCAGGGGGGGGCGATGGTTTCGGTACTCGGTCAAAGGCGTTCTCGGAAGCCCGCTCGGCCACGGGTGCGGGCGGACGCGGGGCCGGGGGGGCTTCCCGTAGGACGTCTAGGTGCCCGCGGACGAGGTCTCGGATGGCGTCGCGGGCGGCCCGTTCGTCGCGAAATCGGACTTCCCGCTTCGCCGGGTGGATGTTGACGTCCACGAACCTTGGATGGACGTCGACCAGGACGATGCCGACGGGATACCGGCCCACGGTCACGAGACCGCGGTATGCATCCTGGAATCCGTACTGCATCGAGCGATTGACCACGGGGCGTCCGTTCACAAACATGAACTGGTGCGAGCGGGCGGAGCGCGTGAGGCCCGGCTTGCCCACAAGTCCGCGGACGGTGAACCCGGCCAGTTCACCGTCGAGATCGACCATGTCGTTCGCGAATCCCAGGCCCCAGATGAGGGCGACTCGCTCACGCAACGAGGCGTTCTCCGGGATATCCAGGAGAACCTTGTCGTTGTGCGAGAGCTGAAACCCCACGGTCAGGTTCGCCAAGGCGTGCCGTTGGACCGTGTCGATGCAGTGGCCCAGTTCTGTGGCCATGCCCTTTAGGAACTTGGCGCGCACCGGGGTGTTGAAGTATAGGCGATTCACCGTGACCCGGGTGCCGGTCGGCGCCGCCGTGTCGGATACATCGCGAAGGATGCCCCCATCGATCCGGATCCGCGTTCCGGCCTCGTCCTCGTAGCGTCGTGTCACGATTTCCATATGCGAAACGGCGCCAACGCTCGGCAGGGCCTCGCCACGGAAGCCCATGGTACGGATGTTGTCGAGGTCTTCCGCCTTGCGAATCTTGCTGGTGGCGTGGCGCTCGATGGCGAGCAGTGCGTTTTGCTGCGACATGCCGTGGCCGTTGTCGACGACCTCGATAGTCCGCCGGCCGGCCGCCACGATGTGTATGGCGATCCGGGTGGCTTGTGCGTCGAGGGCGTTCTCGATGAGCTCCTTGACGACCGACGCCGGCCGCTCGACGACCTCGCCGGCGGCGATCTTGTTTGCGAGATCCTCGGGTAGCACTCGAACCCGGACGCTATCGGCTTTCTTGGTAGTCATCGCAGCCATTGTAGAGCAGCCCCTGACAAAGGCGCAAGACCACCGGAACACCCGATCAACCCGACGGATCGGGCCGAGCCGACCTATTGTTGGTTCTGGCCACGCAAGAGCGGCTTGAGGGTTCGCGACACGAATTCCTCGACGCCTGCCGAGTTCAAGTGGTCGTAATCGGCGAAGAGGCCGGGATCCGCCACGGCATGGGTGAAGTCGTACACCTCGAACTCGTGCTGGGCCTGCAATTCGTCCAGGAACGCTGCGACCATGGGCCGGCCCGGGTCATCGCCGAGGAGCGTTGGGGCGAAGGCGATGATCATGCGGGCGCCCTGCCGCTGGCCAGTGGCGATGACATCGCGCAAGGTCTTGGCATAGCGTGTGAACTGGGCTGGATCGAGGCCGTCTGGGTACAAACTGTTCATCCGCATGGACATGCGCTCTGGATCGAGCAGGTCGGAGCTCAGTGTTTCGTCGTGACGCCCGAGCTCGATGGGTTTCTGGGCGATGTGATTCCACAGGAACTTCGACCGGATGTAGGTCACCAGCCGTCGATAGTCGAAGCCTTCGCGCACCATGCGCACGAAGAAGGAGAACCGGAACGGTTCCCAGTAGACAAGCTTGTGCCCTTCGTTTGGCCCGCGGCAAAACAGCATGAACGGATCGAGAAACAACAGCACCGTGTCGGCCCGGTTGCCCTGGGCGTAGAAGGAGTCCAGGTACAGTTTGGCCGGCACGATCCCCCCTCCGAACGGCGTGGCCATGCCGAAGACGCGCGTTCCGAGCGTGCGCTCGAGGCACTCGATATTCGGCCGGATGCGCGTGAACAGCTTGGCCCTCGACGAGCCGAGGATGGCCAGGTCGAACTGGGTGTCCTGTGGCATCGCCAGCAAGACCGAGTCCGTCTGGCATTGGTCGAGGTCGCGGCCCATATCGACGAGCACAAGGAACGCCATACCGAGAGCGGCGTTAAAGGCTGCGAGCCATACCAGTTTGTACGCGCAAGGTTTCATGATGCCCAGAACTCAGAATGTGAAGTAGATGAACTCCTGCTGCCGGAACACGCCGAAGAGGAACATGAACCACAGGCCAAGCGAGTACACGCCGAACCGAAGCCATAGCGGCCATCGGTGCATGCGCACCCGGATCGGTTCGCGGGCCTGAAATGCTTGCACAATGGTGAGGAACCCGATCAGGCCGATAGACAGCCCGAATTCCTTGAGGAAGAAGTAGGGTTCCATGTTGATGGTGGGGCCCATGTTGATGAATGCGTGAAAAGTCTGGGGCCAATTCCAGTCTCGGTACCAGTGCGTCGCCACATACACGGCGTCGCTTAACGTATTGGCGCGAAAGAAGATCCAGGCGAAACAGACCAGGCCGAATGTGGACAACGTCTGTATGATTTGCAGGAGGCGGTCGTGGCGATCCAGGTGCACTGCGGCGGCCAGTCTTGCACGGACAGGCTCGATCGTGTGTCCGGCCAGCAGGTAGCCGCCGTGGAGGAGGCCCCAGGCGAGAAAGGTCCAGTTGGCACCGTGCCACAGGCCGCTCAGGAAGAAGACCACCAAGATGTTGACCTGCCAGCGACGTAGCGTCACGTGGCTGCCTCCGAGCGGGATGTAGACGTAGTCACGGAACCAGGTTGACAACGAGATATGCCATCGCCGCCAGAAGTCCCGGATCGAACGGGCGGCGTAGGGCCGTTTGAAGTTGTCCATGAGATCGACGCCGAACACGCGCGCGGCGCCGATGGCGATGTCCGTGTAGCCGGAGAAATCGCAGTATATCTGGAAGGCGAAGAAGAGGGTGGCTGTGCTGAGCGCGAGGCCGCTATGAGCGCTTGGGCTCTGGTAGATGGGCGTGACGAACGAGGCCAGGCGATCTGCGATCACGACCTTTTTGAACAGGCCCCAGAATATGAGTTTCAGGCCATCGGTGACGCGGTCATAGTCGAAAGACGGCCAACGCCGGAGCTGGGGCAGGAGCCGGGGCGCGCGCTCGATGGGCCCGGCCACGAGTTGCGGAAAGAAGGCCACATAGAGGGCGAAGCGGCCGAGGTGGCGTTCCGGTTCCTGGTTTCCGCGATACACTTCAATGGTGTAACTCAGCGTCTGAAATGTGTAGAAGGAGATGCCGACCGGCAACAGGAATCCGGACAGCGGCAGGGCGCACTCGAAACCGAGGTCTTCCAGCGCGGTCCGGATCGAGTCGGCGAAGAAGTTGTAGTACTTGAAAAAGAACAACAGGCCGAGGTTTGCGGCGAGGCTGAAGAAGAGGCAGCCTCGCCGGGTCGCCTGCCGCGTGGTGCGGCCCAGGAGGATACCTGCGGCGTAATCCACCAGCGTCGAGATGAGGATGAGCGCGGCGTAGCCGGGCTCCCAGCACATGTAGAAGAAGTAGCTGGCGGCGAGTTGCCACGCCCAGCGGTACCGGGGAGGAAGCGCGAAGTGGACAAACGCCACCGTCGGAAAGAAGAGCACAAACTGAAGCGAGTTGAACAGCATGGGCGGCTATTGGCTTCCTCAGACCTGATGGCCGGAGTCTAGCACCTTTGCGCCGTGTGCGCCACATCCCCGAGATCGGAGTTGACGCGTCCCGTGGCGAATGCTAGGCTCAACGCCGGTCTTTCGGGAGATTGGAATGAGCAAAGGGACGCTGATACTGGTTGTGGTGCTGGTGATCGTGGGCTTGGTTGCCGGCACGTTGATCATCACGCTGACTCCGGCACGACGCCTCATCATACCGGAGACGCCCAAGCCGAGCGTTGAAGAGATCTATGGCCATGTTCGGCCCGGCATCGCGCCGCTCGATCAGGTGGTTGCCCAGGGCGCGCTCAACATCGACGATGCGGCGAAGGCCCAGGTGATGAACGCCATTCGCGAGGCCATGAGGCTATACAGCGAGGACGACAACGGCCGTATCGCTTTGGCGCGGGTGGCCGATGAGGTGCGGCAGACTATCCGCGATGCGCGCGTGGCCAACAAGTGGGAGTTGGTTCTGTCCGGCACCGAGATCTTCAGCGTGTTCCGACGGAGCGAGTTCTTCATCAACTTCTACACCGAGCTTGCGATGAAGGAACTGGCCCGACCCCAGATCGAGCTCAAGGGGTTTATGGACGATCACGAGAAGAACACCACCTACATCTTTCTCGACATTCGCGTTCGAGGCGAGGATGAGTCCGTCCGTATGCAAGTGCGCGAGGGCGAGGAATTCCTCGATCCGCCTCACACCGTGCGCCTCGACAGGATCCTCGGGAAGAACCGCGGCGTTCGCCTCGAGTTCCTCGAGATTCCCGGCTACACCTGGGACGTCATGCTCTCGGATAAGCCGGTACCGACCTCCATAAAACCGGAACGCGAGAAGTGAAGATTGCCGAATGCGTCGGCCCGGCCAAGACAAGGAAAACGCCTCATGAAATCGTGCGACCTGTTGGTGATCGGCCACGTATCCAAGGATTTCAACATTGCCCCCGACGCGGAAGAGCGATCCATCGGCGGTGCCGTGGTGTACTCGTCTGTGGCGGCCAAGCGGGCCGGAGCTGAGGTCCTGGCCCTCACGAAAGTGGCCGAGGCCGACATGCCTACGCTGGAGATCTTTGGCCGCCATGGCGTGCCGGTGATTGGTCGTCCCTCTTCAGCAACGACGTCGATCCGAAACACCTACCACACCGCGGATCGCGAGCGCCGGACGTGCGAGGCGTTGAGTATCGCCGATCCGTTCAGCCAAGCGGACGTTCCGGATGACCTCGACGTGGGCGTCTACTACCTAGGCGGCCTTATCAAGGGCGAGTTTTCCGAGTCTTTGGTGATGGCCCTCGCCGAGCTAGGTCCCGTCGCAGTTGACGTGCAAGGATTCCTCCGTGTGAGCGAAGGCGGCGCCATGAGCTTCCGGGATTGGGCAGAGAAGCGCGATGTGCTGCCGTCCATCGCCCTGCTCAAGACCGATGCCGCCGAGGCGGAAGTACTGACGGGTGAGACGGACCTCGAACGCGCGGCGGCCATGCTGCGGGCTTGGGGTGCCGCGGAGGTGATGATCACGCACAATGACGGCGTCCGCGTGTTGTCGGCCGACGGCCTCGCCTGGGCGCCGTTCACGGCCCGCAACCTTTCGGGGCGGACCGGTCGGGGCGATACGTGTTTTGCCTCGTACTGTGCGTGGCGCCGCGGCCACAGCCCCGCTGCGGCCTGTCGATTCGCGGCCGCCCTCACCTCGCTCAAGATGGAGACGCCCGGCCCCTTCGCCGGCTCGGTAGACGATGTGCTACGCGCCATCGACGAGCGCTACGACGCGTGATAGCAGCGAGGGGCGTCGGTAGGGGCCATACGGTCCATCATGCAGGTTTCCACTACCCTTTCAGGCCCGTGAGGGTGATGCCCTGGATGAAGGTCTTCTGTGTGAAGAAGAACAGGGCGATGATGGGCGCGGTGATGACACTGGACATGGCCATGAGGGGGCCCCAGGCATTTTCGTGCTGACTTTGGAACTGCTGAAGGGCAATCGCGAGGGTGTACTGCCGCTCGTCCTGGAGGTAGATGAGGGGATTGAGGAAGTCGCCCCATTCGAAGAGGAACACGAAAAGGGCCGTGGTGGCCAGCACGGGTTTCGACAGCGGCATGACGATTCGCCAGTAGATTCCGAACTCGGAGCAGCCGTCGATGCGTGCCGCCGCGCTGAGGTCTTCCGGCACGCCCTTGAAGAACTGCCGAATCAGGAAGATGTAGAACGGCGTGCCGAAGAGCGCCGGCAGGATGAGCGGTTTGAAGGTGCCGACCCAGCCGAGTCTGCTGTACGCGGCGAAGAGGGGGATTAGGGTGACTTGGTACGGTAGCATCATGGTGGCCAGGACGATGATGAATATGGCGTCCCGGCCTTTCCAGGGGATTCGGCTGAAACTGTAGGCCACCAGCGAACAGGACAACACGGAGGCCAATACGACCGACACGCAGATGAACAGGGTGTTACGCAGGTTGGCGACGAAGTCGATCATCTCGAACGCGCGCACGTAGTTGGCCCAGTGCAGGCCGATCCGTTGCTGGATCTCGAAGTCCTCGGGCCATGCGACCACCGTCTTCCCATCGATCGACAACGCGTGACGGCCGGACTCGTCCGGGCCGAGGTCTACGCCGGCGCGGGCTTGGTACGTGATGAGGCGGCGGCCTTGATCATCCGTGCGCTCCGTAACCGGGATCCACTGCGGCGGTTCGCCGGGTTTCGCGAAGATGCCGGACTCATGCTTGAGCGACGTGGACAGCATCCAGAGGAATGGCGCGATGAATAGGAGCGACGCCGCCAGCAGGGGCACGTGGGCTAGATTTCGGCGCGTTCGTTTCGTCATGCCCGCGTCCTTCTTGCTCGTAGGTCGACTCGGTTAGTCGCCATGGTAATAGACCCATCGCCGCGACGAGACGAGCACCGCCACCGTCGCGGCGAGGATCAACAGGAACAGCATCCAGGCCATGGCGGAGGCGTAGCCCATCCGGAGGTAGTGGAACGAGTTGCGATAGAGATACAGGGCGTAGAACATTGTGCTGTCGACGGGACCGCCCTTGCCGCCCGTCATCACGTAGACCTGCGTGAAGTACTGAAAAGCGCCAATGAGGCCCATGACGAGGTTGAACAGAATCGTCGGAGTCAGCATGGGCAGCGTGATGTTCCGGAACTTGGCCCAGCGGCCCGCGCCGTCGATCGCGGCTACCTCGTAGAGCGAGGCCGGCACATCGGCAAGTCCTGCCAGGAAGATGACCATGGCGCCCCCGGTGGCCCACAGGCTCATGAGGATGAGCGATGGTTTGGCCCAGTGCTCGTCGGCCAGCCAGCCGGGGCCGTCGACACGGAGGAACTGGCGCAGCGTCTCGTTCAGCAGTCCGCTCTCCGGATTGAGCACCCACAGCCACAGGACGGCCGAGGCGACCATCGGCACGATGGTCGGCAGGAAGAAGACCGTTCGGTAAGCGGCCATGCCGCGCACCTTCTGGTTGAGGAGCAGCGCCAGGCCGATGCTGACGGCCAGTCCGAGCGGCACCGAGAAGACGGTGTAGTACAGCGTGTTGTAGAGCGATTTCCAGAACACGGCATCGCGTGTGAACAACTCGCGGAAGTTCTCCAGGCCGATCCACATCGGCGGCTGGATGACGTTGTAGTGGCAGAAGCTGTAGTACACGCTGGCTACGAGAGGATAGAGGAAGAAGGCCCCAAAGCCGAACAAGAACGGCGACGCGAACAGGAGTCCGTTGCGCATGTGGCGGCGTTCCTGACGTGTCATGGCGTGGTCCTCGCGGCCAATGCGCGCCCCAGTTGGAGGTGATCGTTCACCGTATTCTGAATCTCCCGAAGCGCCTGCTCGGGCGAGGTCTTGCGGTAGATGACCCGTTCGCGCTGGCGCTCGATCTCGTCCATGAAAAACTGGGTTACCGGTGTGACGGGGGCGCTGACGGTCTCGCGTTCGAAGAGCACGTCCACGAATGGTCTGAACCTGGGATCGCCGATGAAACGCGCTTGGCGCGCCTCGTCGGTGCGCACGGGAATGTTATGGATCGCGTAGTTGTAATCGCTGGCCGGTGAGGGCCGGCCGTCGGGTCGTGGCGAGTTGAACCACTCGAGATAGGCCCAGGCGGCCTCGGGATGGCGGCATCCGGCCGGAATGCAGTCGGCAATGCAGGTGGGCCCGTAGGCCCGTGGCGAGGCGCCGTCCGGCGTGGGTATTGCGGCCACGCCCCAATCGAGATCGGGCGCGTACTTCGGAATGAAGGTTACCTGCCATTCCCCTTCGGTGATCATCGCAATCTTGCCCGAGTAGAATGGATTATTCGCGCTCATATACGCGCCGAACCCTTGCTGAAACGACATTACCTTCTCCGGATCGAGTGCGAAAGGCGGATGGGTGTCGCTGGTTGGGTCGATGGCGAAGCTCCTTTGCCATGCGAACATGCGGATCAGGTTCGGATCGCCGGCGCAGACTGCCAGGCCCGTGGACTCGTCGTACCACGTGCCGCCGAAGAGCAGGCCCCACATGTGCGATAGGTCCCAGGGCTGCCACGGCAAGAAACCGATCTGGCGGATACCGGATTCGTCTTTGATGGTGAGGCGCGCTGCGTATTCCTCCAGTTCCGCGAGGGTGCGCGGTGGGCGGTCCGGATCCAGGCCGGCCTTGCGGAAGGCCCGCTTGTTCCAAAGCAGACAATAGGTGTCCGTTGTCGTGGGGATTCCCCAGACGTGTCCGTCGAAGGCCACCGTTTTCCAGATATGGGGGAAGAACCGTTCCTCACGGAGGGAGGGGCAACCGGCCATAAAGCTCTCGAGCGTTGCGAAACAGCCTTGGGCCACGAGTTGCGCCATGATGCCGCCATCGATGGCGCACACGTCCGGTGGCGCGCTGCCGGCGATGGAGGTCAGTAGTTTCTCCATGAGCGAGTTGTAGCCGATGGGCAGCGCCCGGACATAGACTTTGTCCTGGCTGGTGTTGAACTCGTGGATGAGAGCACGGCGCGCTTCGTGTTCGTGGCCGGAATGGCGATCCCAATAGACAATTACCGTGCGGCCCTGTTTTCGCGCCTCACGCTCCGCATCCGACGTTGCGGAACGCGGCCAGATCAGCGCGTACACAAGCAATCCACACGCGCCTGCGAGTATCCAGCGAATCCAGCGTTGCATTCGGCGTGACCACCTGCTCCGATTGGGAGGCCTCGATTATGCGCAGACGATGTGAGCCAATTCCAGAAGAGGGGGGATCGACACGAAGCACGGCTGGCTGCACGCAGGTCAGGGCGCGTCGAGGCTTTCGCGGACTCGGGCGGCCAGCTCCTGGTAGGAGAACGGTTTTTGGACGAAGTGGATGCCTGGATCCAGGACACCGTGGTGGGCGATGACGTTGGCCGTATAACCCGACATGAAGAGGGTCTTGAGATGAGGATGGATCTCGTGCAGCCGCGCGGCCAAGTCTCGGCCGTTCATCTGCGGCATGACGACGTCGGTGACCAAGAGGTGAATATCGCCGTCGTGCGCTTGCCCCACGCGAAGCGCCTCCAACGGATTGCCAACCGCGATCACAGCGTAGCCTAGGCTTTCCAGCATGCGCTTGCCCAAGACCAGGATCGCGTTCTCATCTTCCACCAAGAGCACCGTCTCGCCGCGTCCCTTCGGTGCTTCAGGCGTGCTGGAGTGCGTGATCTCTTCGACATTCCCGACATGACGCACGAGGTAGATCTTGAAGGTGGTTCCCTTTCCGGGCTCGCTGTAGACGTTGATGAAGCCGTTATTTTGCTTGACAATGCCGTACACCGTGGCGAGTCCCAAACCGGTGCCCTCACCGTGCTGTTTCGTCGTGAAAAAGGGCTCGAACACGCTGGCCACCACGTCGGGGGCCATGCCACAGCCGTCATCGCTGACGGCGAGCATGGCATAGTCGCCGGGCACGAGACCCGGGTGATCGGCACAGTAGGCCTCGTCAAAGCTGGCATTGGCCGTTTCGATGGTTACACTGCCTACGCCGTTGATCGCGTCGCGCGCATTCACGCACAGATTCGCCAAGACCTGGCTGATCTGGACGGGATCTACCTTGACCGGCCACAGTTCTCCCGCGGGAATCCACCTCAAGTCGATATCTTCACCGATGAGGCGGCGGAGCATCTTCAGCATGCCGGAAACGGTGTCGTTCAGATCCAGGACTTGGGGACAGATGGTCTGTTTTCGGGCGAACGCGAGGAGTTGTCGGGTGAGTTCAGCGGACCGCTGGGCCGCCTTCTGAACGTCGGCGAGATCCGAGCGAAGCGGGTCGTCCGGCCGCAATCGATCCATGATCAATTCGACGTTGCCCAGAATCACGCCCAGCATGTTGTTGAAGTCGTGTGCGATCCCGCCGGCCAGGCGCCCGACCGATTCCATCTTCTGGGCCTGCAGCAGTTGAGCCTGAAGGCGTTTTCGTTCATTCTCGACGCTTCGACGCTCGACCATTTCGCCGATGAGGAGGGCCGAGGCCTCGACGCGGCGTTTTGCCAGATTGACGATGAACGCGGGGCGTGACTCATACGCGTGAGCGTGTTGGGTCAATTCGACGGGGTCGACCTCATAACGCTGAGCCAGTTCGATGATCGTCGCGGGGTTCTTGGGGGGATCGCCGTACCCGATACTGATTGCGCCGATGACGCGATCCCCGGCCACAATCGGCACCGCGTAGATCCGGAGTCCCCCGTGACACTCCGTGTCCACTGGGGCTCCGGTTTCCACGGCCATCTTCGAGGACCCATTCCAGCACGACTCATGACAGAGCCACCGGCCGCAGGCCAACGCCTCGCGGTCGTCCTCGGTGTGGCATAGCCGGCGCGATGCCGCGTCCAGAGAGCGGCACCAACTCGACGAAAAGACACCCAGCGCGTGGTCGCCGTTGGCCTCGTACACGGATGCTGACGTGCCGAGCATGTCCACGAACTCGCGTACCATCGTAAGGAGCACTTCAGGGCCGATGCTGTTGAGAATCGCTCCGGACGTGTTTGGTGCCGCCAGATCACCATGCTGCCGAAGAAGGAGATCCTCGGCCTCCCTCTCACCTGTGTCCGGTGATGAAGAGCGCAGCATCCACTCGATGCTCCGCAATGACTGCTCGGTCTTGCGCTGCTCGACCACGCGCCACACGGTGTCCATCAACAGCGTGAGCTGAAGGACGTCGCTCTCTTCATAGTCCTTCTGTTTGTTGGCGACGCCGACGACGGCCACGATACGTTCACCGCTGAAGACGGGAACTGTCAGGTACTTGTGAAGCGCCGCGTGCCCTTCCGGATAGCCCTTCTTGAGGGGATGAGACGCCTGGAAATCGTTGAGTATGATCGGCCGCCTCTGGCGTACGGCTTCGCCCCAAATCCCCGTTTTCTCAAGTTCATAGCATGCGGGAGGATTCTTGATTGAACAGGCCTTCAGAACGTTCTTGGACCAGGTGTTCAGAATGAACTTCCGCTGATCCTCATCATAGAGGTAGATGTATCCCAGCTTGCTTTCCGTGAGCTCGGTGGCCTTGTCGAGCGCGAAGTCGAGAAACTCTTGCACGCTGGGGGCTTGGCTTTGCAGTATCTCGACCATGCTCCGGAGCCGCGCATTGTAGCGCTGTAGTTCCTGGCGCGCCCGTTCTCGATCGGTGACGTCCACGAAGGTGCACGCAAACTGATTGGGCGCCGGTCGAAACGCCGCCACCTGGAAGTATCGGTTGAGAGGACGCGTGTATTCCTCGAAGAAGGCGGGTTCTCCTGTAAGCACCACTCGGCCGTACCGCTCGATCCATGCCGGCTCTGTTTCCGGAAGGAGGTCAAGAACCGTTCTCCCCACAATATCGGCCGCCTTCAGACCGGTCAGCCGTTCGAACGCTGGGTTGACGTCGACGAAGCGATAATTCACAGGTTTCCCTTGCTCGTCGCGGATCATCTCGTGCACGGCCATCGCATCGAGCATCTCGTGAAAGAGCGTTTGGTAGTTTTCCTCGGCCTGTTTACGCTCAGTGATATCCACGTTCGCGCCAATATACCCGGAGATCTGCCCCTCGGGATCGGTCAGCGGCGCCACCGTTCCCCATATCCAGCGGACCTTGCCTTCGGGCGTGCGGAGGCGGTGTTCGAGATCCCATAGCTGGCCGCTCGGGGTGTGTTGGTTCCACAGACGGAGTACGGCGCCGAGATCGTCTTCGTGCAGGCTTCTCTGCCATCCGGTTCCCAGAGCCTCGTGCGGCAGGAGTCCTGCCAGTTCACACCACTTCTTGTTGACGTAGAGGCAGTTGCCCTCGGCGTCGGTCTCGAAGAGGGCTAACGGAGAGGCGTTCAGAAGGGTTTCGAGCCGTTGTTGGCTATCGCGTAGTTCGCGCTGGGCCCGTCGCTCTTCGGTTTGATCTCGAAAGACCAGCACGACACCGGAGATCTCGCCATTCTCGTCGCGGATGGGAGCGCCGCTGTCGACGATGGCCCGTTCGGTACCGTCGCGGGCAACCAGGGCCGTGTGGTTGGCTAGACCTACGACGTGCCCCTCGCGGAGAACGCGTATCGCCGGGTTCTCGACCTCGTTTAGGGTGTGTTCATTAAAGATCCGGAATACCTCGTCGAGAGGTCGGCCGCGGGCTTCCTCGTTGGACCATCCCGTGAGTTCCTCGGCCACAGTGTTCAGGAGCTCGACATGTCCGTGGGTGTTCACGGCGATGACCCCATCGGCGATGTTCTTGAGCACCGTGGCTTGGCGCGCTTCAATCGCTCGGCGATTGGCCTCCGATTCAAAAAGGGCTCGGTAGTGAATCATCGCGTCTCGCTGGCGGCTGAAAAGGACCACGGCGCATACCAAGCCCACCGACACGAGGGCGAGTGCCAAGGCGAGGGCCGAGCGAAACCGCCACGCCGCGAAGGCTTCGGCGGTGCTCTGCTTGGTGATCATGAACCAGGGCGAATCGGGAATGGGGGAGATCACGGCAATCACATCGGTTCCACGGTGGTCGCGCGTTTGAACGACGCCTTGTCGGCCACGGACCGCCATCACCGCCGGTACCTCAGCCGGCTCCAGGGGAATCCGCTGTTGCCGCGCCTGCTCGGAGGGTTGCTGCGCACCGCTTAGGATGATCACGCCATCGCCGTCCCGGCGGACGATGACGCTCTCACTGCTCTCACTCGACAATGGCCAGAACCGCAGCACCGGAAGAAGGAACTGCTCGAAGTTGCTGACGAGGATGACCACGCCCACCAGATCCTCCGCGTGCTCGCCCATGGCGAACAACGGGATGATGACGCCGATGTGAAGCGTGCCATCGGTACCGCTGGAATGCAGGTCGGTCATCACGGGATGGCGTTCCCGTTTGGCCTCGGCAAGCGCCGCCATGGCCTCGGTGTCCAGGGGGCCGGTAGCACCCCGTAGGCTCAGATGTGTGCGTCCGGCCGCGTCGGCCAAGAGGACGTCGTCGTAGGCATGGTGGAGTTGATCGCCGGTCAGACGGGTGCGGATACGCTCGGTATCCTCGGCAACCGGATCGGCCAGCCAGCGCACGGCGGCCTCCGTGAAGAGCGGATCGCCCATGAGCACGCCCGCGTCGCCCATGCGCTCATCGAGCCAGGCAGCGATCTGGTCGGTTTTGAGCTCCGCGATGGTGCTGAGGTACCGCTCGACGTCGCGACGCACCAGGCCCTTCCGATGGATAGCGAGCCACGTGGCGCCCGTCAACAGCGCCACGACGATGACGACGGCACCCGCTTTCGCCCAGCGCGTAGTCAAGATGCTGTTCCCCTCGGTCACTCGGTTCAGGCCTTCTTCCGCTCCTAGCGATAGCGCGGGAAACCGTCCGCGCGGCAACAGTCTACCTCACCGGGGTTTAACCATCCGGACCGCCCGACTATTCCCGCGCGATTTGGCCGAGACAACGCCCGGGCCGCGCGGAACGTGCCTGCGCTTTCCGGGGCGTTCGTCACGAGAACTTCGAGAAGTCCGGTTTCCGACGCTGGATGAACGCCTGGAAGGCTTCGGCGGCCTCGGGGGATCGTAGCCGCTCGCCGAAACAGAGGTTCTCGGCGCGCATGGCCTCGAGCACGGTGCCCTCCGACGCGCGGCGCATGAGGGCTTTGGCCGCGCGCACGGCTGCGGGCGGCTGCGCGGCCAGGGCGCGCGCCTTGGCCATGGCCAACCCTTCCGCCTCCTCCGGTGGCCCCACCGTGTTGACGAGACCGAGGGCCAGCGCCTCTTCGGCGCCAAACGATTCGCCCAGGAGAATGAGTTCGGCCGCGCGCGCATATCCTACGACTCGCGGCAGCAGATAGCTGGATGCGGCCTCGGGACATAGGCCGAGGTTGACGAAAGGCATACGAAACCTCGCGTTGTCTCCGGCGACGACCAGATCGCAGTGCAACAGCATCGTTGTGCCCAAACCGATGGCCGTGCCACAGACCGCCGCCATGAGTGGCTTGCCGGCCCCGGCGAGGGCATCGAGGAAACGAATCACCGGGGCGTCTTCGTCGGACGGCGGATTACTCATGAAGTCCATGACGTCATTGCCGCTGGTGAAGCAGGTCGGCGAACCGGTGAACAGCACAACGCGTATCTCGGGATTGGCGTCGGCTTCTTCGAGTGCCTTAACCATCGCGCTGTACATGGCGAGCGACAAGGCGTTCTTCTTGTCCGGACGGTTCATCCGAATCCGGAGAACGTTTCCGTCGTACTCCGTCACGATGTGGTTCGTGGTTTCGTTACTGGCCATAGGTTGTCATCTCCTCACCAGGCTCCTGTCTTCCGTGAGGGGACAGTATCAGTAATGAGAAACGAAATGCGAATTATCGACCAAGCAGGGGCGTCCTCCGGACCGCTGGATGGGGGAAGAAAGTTCCCATGGGCGGCAGGGATTACAGGGTGGAATCCGCCAAAAGGGTTGCGGCTAAGTCCGTAAACCCATGGTTACCAATGTCTTGTGTTCATTCGACTTCATTGGCATACCGATTGCTCTCCCCTGATGGGTCTGTCGCCCATACAGACCCGCTTCGTGAGTGGTTGGTCCTGCGCCGGGATGGTTGCCCATTGCCGTCCTGTCCGTCGCTGGAGGGTACGCGCAGGCCACCGAAGATCCCGCCCTCGGGCGTGAGAATAGAGTCGAACAGGAGCACCACGGGATGATCCAGGGGTTGTACGCGGCGGCGACGGGCCTATTGGCAGTGGAAGCGCGCCAGGATGTGACGGCGAACAACATTGCCAACGCCTCGACGGCAGGATTCAAGGCCCAACGCCCGGTACAGGAGGGGTTCCAAGCGGCCTTTGCCACCGCGCTGCGGCGGCCGGGCCATTTTGACCGGAAAGTGGGTCCGGGCGGAGGGACGCGTCTAGCCGGCACGTACGGCGATTTCGTTGAAGGCATTATTCAGCAGACGGGCAATCCGCTGGACGTGGCACTCGATGGCCCCGGCTACCTGGTTGTCGACACGGTCCAGGGCGAACGTTTCACGCGTGCCGGCCATCTGACGGCCGATGTAGACGGGCATCTGGCGACGCCGGATGGGCACAAGGTTCAGAGCGTGGACGGCGCGCCCATCGATGTGCGTGGCGGTCGTGTGACGATTGGCGAGGACGGCCATGTGCGCGTCGGTGGCATCGAAGCGGGGCGGATCCGCGTGGTCGAGTTCGAGAATCCTCACGAGCTGACGCGCGAGGGCAACACGTTGTACGTGGCTTCGGATGACGTGTTACGGCGTTCGGCGGCCGCGGAGGATACGCGGGTTCACCAAGAAAGCCTCGAGATGTCCAACGTGAATCTGCCGCGCGAGATGATCGAGATGACGCTGGGGTTGCGCGCGTACGCGGCGAACCAGCGCGTGATCAATGCAATCGACGAGACGATGAGCCGGCTAATCGATCAGGTCGGTTCGCCGGTGTAAGGGAGGACGCCATGATTCGGGCACTGTTCACCGCGTCGACGGGCATGATTGCCCAGCAGATGAACGTGGATACGATTGCGAACAACCTAGCGAACGTGAACACGACGGGCTTCAAGAAGAGCCGGGTCAACTTTCAGGATCTCATGTACGAAACCATCAAGCCGGCGGGGACCGAAACCACGGCCGGTACCACGATTCCGGAAGGGATCCAGATCGGCCACGGCGTACGGCCCTCGGCCATCGCGAAGCTGTTCACCCAGGGCAACTTCATCCAAACGGGCAATCCTTATGATCTCGTGATCGAAGGCGACGGATTCTTTCAGGTGGAGCTGCCGGATGGGACGATTGCCTACACGCGCGACGGCTCGTTCAAGGTCAACCAGGACGGCATCGTCATGACGGCCGACGGTTATCCCTTGTCACCGACGGTGACCGTTCCCACGGATGCCGAGCAGGTCACGGTGGGCTCGGATGGCACGATTTCCGCAACCGTGCCCGGCAACGCTACGCCGCAAGCGATCGCCACGCTCCAACTGGTGCGTTTCTCGAATCCGGCCGGCCTGGACTCCCGCATGGGCCGTAATCTGTTGCTCGAATCCGAGGCATCTGGCACGCCGACGACGTCCGAGCCCGGGTTGGACGGGGTTGGCCTGATCGAGCAGGGATTTGTGGAGAACTCGAACGTTCAGGTGGTCGAGGAGATTCTACACCTGATCATTGCACAGCGGGCGTATGAGGCTAATTCGAAGATCATCCAGGCGTCGGATGAGATGCTGCAACTGGCGAACAACGTGAGGCGGTAACGGATTGCCGTGATGAGGCCAACGTGATGAACGGGTGCCGACAGTGCGTAGGGCTTGTACGGGTGGTCGTGGCGGCGTGCCTCCTGGGGTCCTTGGCCGCGGCGGCGGACACGATCGTGTTGAGGGACGAGGCCTATGTCAAGGGGCCGAACGTCGTTTTGGGCGATGTGGCGGAAGTCCAGGGCGAATACGCCGCTGTGCTCGAACAGGTCGAGGTGGCCTCGGCTGCCTTGCCCGGCGACTCGTGTCGGCTGAATGCGTCGATTGTGGAAGCCCGTGTCAAGCGGGCGGGAGTGCCGTGCGAATCCCTGGATTTCCAGGGCGCGCGAGCGGTCAGCGCGACGACGCTTTCCCAGCACGTGTCGCCCGATGACGTTGCGTTGAGCCTGCGGACGTTCATCGAGGTGAACATGCCCTGGTCGCCCAACGATGCCGTCGTGGACGTTCAGCCGCCCCAGCAGGACTACGTGGTGCCGGAAGGCGTTATGGATATCGTATGGCGGCCGAGTCCTGAATACCAATACCTGGGATCGGGGGCGTTTCGGGGCGACTTGTTGGTCGACGGCGCCTTGACCAAGAGCGTCACGTGCCGAGTGCATGTCGAGCCGTACGCGGAGGTGCTGGTGGCCCGTTCCGATATTCCGCGGGGAACGCCGTTGACGACGCGGGTGATGCAGGTGGAAAAACGGTCGCTCCTGACGCTGAAGGGCGGTGTGTTTCAAGACGTCGAGGCACTGGACGGCTATGTGGCCAAGACGACGATATTCCCGGGGCAGGTGATCACCGATCGGAATGTGACGGCGCAGGTTCTTATTCGCCGGCGGCAGCTCGTGCCCGTTGCGGCCCAGGTGGGTGGCCTCGAGATCCAGGGGCGGGCGCGTGCGTGTAGTGACGGATGCGTTGGCGACGTGGTGCTTTGCGAGAACCTCGACTCGAAGCAGCAATTCCAGGGGATCGTTCGCAAGGACGGCGTCGTCTTGGTGCCGTGAGGAGGATGATATGACCAGGTTGGCTGTGTTGGTGGCTTTGGCCGCGATGATCGTGCCGGCGGGATGGGCGGCAGCCGATTCGCTGTTTGCCATGTCCGGCGGCGCTTCGGGGACGCTGATCTCGAGGGAGCGGGCGCGGTTGAAGAAGGGCGATATCGTTACGGTCCTTGTTCGGGAAAGCATCGATGCCTCCACGGAAGCCAACACGAATACGCGCAAAGAAGCGGACGCGGAATCCGAAGCCGAACAGGGCGAAAACGCCTTCTTCGTAACGGCCCCGAAAGGTCGTTCCGCGTTCCTGGAGGCGGCGGAACTGCCGAACTGGAATGTCGAGGCCGAGAAAGAGCACCGTGCCCGTGGCGCGACGGAGCGCACCAACAAGCTGGTGACGACAGTCGCATGCCGGGTCACGGAGGTGTATCCCAACGACAACGTCCGTATCGAAGGCTCGAAGGACGTGACGGTCAACCGCGAGGACTCGAAGATTCGCGTGTCGGGTGTCGTTCGTGCCGAAGACATCGATTCGACCAACACGGTCGAGTCGTACCGTCTCGCGGATGCGGTCATCGAACTCAAGGGATGTGGCCCGCTGTGGAACAACCAACGGCGGGGCCTGTTCACGCGCCTGCTGGACTGGATAGCGCCTTACTGAGGGAGGGGTTATGTCGATCCAACGACATCGTTTGCGGTGGATAGCCGGTCTGATCGTGTTGGCGCTGTTGTTCATGTCCTTTTGCTCGGCGGTATCGGCGGCGCGGATCCGCGATTTGTGCGAGATTCAGGGCGCCCGCGGCAACAAGCTCATCGGCACCGGCATTGTGGTCGGTTTGGCGGGCACCGGTGACAAAGCGAATGCCGCGGTAATTGCGCAGCAGCGCATGCTCGAGCGGCTTGACATCAAAGTGGACACGCTTAAGGAACTCAACGCCGACAACTGTGCCATCGTTATGGTTACCGCGGAACTGCCGGCCTTCGCCAAGGAAGGCACGCAAATCGACGTGAATGTCGACTCGCTATACGATTGCGAGAGTCTCGAGGGCGGCACGTTGCTCGAGACCCATCTGCGGCCACAGGGCGGGGGCGAGACGGTGTATGCGGTGGCCCAGGGCTCGGTATCGGTGGGTGGATTCAACGCGGGCGGTGGTGGTGGCACCGTCACGCGGAATCATGTCACGGGCGGACGCATTCCGATGGGTGCCTACGTGGAGCGCGAAGCGCCTTCTACCATCACGGACGGCCAGCGCCTGGTGCTGGTGATGAAGCGCCCCGATTTCGGCACGGCCCACCACGTCCAAACCGCTATCAATGAGGCGGTTGCGGAGGATACGGCGCTGGCCCTGGGCGCCGGCGCGGTGCATGTGACGATTCCATCGGATCAGCGCCGGGACCTCGTTGGTTTCGTGGTGCGTCTGCAAGAGATAGATGTGGATGCCGACATGCCGGCGCGGGTCGTGATCAACGAGCGCACCGGCACGATTGTGGTGGGAGGGGACGTCCGGATCAAGCCGTGCCAGGTTGCCCATGGCAGTTTGACCATACGTGTGCAGACGACGCCGCTCGTTTCGCAGCCGGCCCCCTTCGGCGGGGGCGAGACCGTGGTGGCGCAAGTAGCCGAAACGAGCGTCGAGGAGTCTGAGGCCTATCTGATGCCCGTTGAGGGCGCCTCGGCCGGCGATGTGGCGGCCGCCCTGAACAAGCTCAAGGTCACGCCGCGCGACATGATATCCATTTTTCAGGCGTTGCGCGAAGCGGGCGCCCTCGACGCCGATCTCGAGATCATGTGATGCTCTATGTGAACCCCATTATATCGATCAACTCAAGCGCATCGGCCGAAGGCATGCTGGGACGCGGTGTGGGCGAGGCGACAGCACTCAAGGAGCTCGAGCGCTTCTTTCTGTTCTCGCTTCTCCGCGAAATGCGCAAGAGCGTGCCGCAGGATGGCCTGTTCCAGGGCGGCGCCGAACGCGAGATCTACGAAGAGATGCTCGATGACGCGTGGAGCGGTGCCATGGCCGATAGCGGCCAGATTGGGATCGCCCGATCCATCGAGGAGCAGATGCGCGTTGGTGCCCTACAAGCGGAGATCCGGAATCAACTGGGCGGGCGCGAGCTGGAAGTCAAGTGAAAGCCGCTCTCGACCGATAAGAGAGGCTAGGAGACGGACATGAGTGTGTTGCAGGCCATTGCCGGTGTGACATCGGCCCTCGAGGCGGCCAGTAGTGTTGTCTCGGCCCTGAAGACGGCGTCCAAGTCCACCGCCGCACCGAAGCCGGGCGGCGGCCGATCCTTCTTGGATGAGCTTGCCAAGGCCAACGCGCGGTATCTCGAGACGCGCGACGTCAACGGGGACGGTGCGCTGACCCTGGGTGAGACCGGAGTCAGTCGCGAGGTATTCGAGCGTCTGGACAGCGATGGGGACGGACAGGTGACGCTCGTCGAGCTGAACCGGTATGCGTTGGAGCAGCAGCAGGCTCAGCGCCGGCCGGTGTGGTTTGAGGAGGCCTAGCGCCATGCGGGATCGCGATGGGGCATCGGCGGATCTTCTCCTCGAAGGGCTGTGCAACCTACTCGATGATGAGCTGGAGCGCCAAGAGGCCGCGCTGGGGTTGTGCCAAGCACAGCGGGAAGGAATCCGGAGCCGCGATGCGGTGGGTCTTGATGCGATCACCGCTGCGCTCAACGCGGTGATTACCGAGAGTAGCCGTGCCTCGCAATCGCGGACGCAGCTCCTCAAGAAGGTGGCGGAACGCTGCGGTCTATCGCCCGAAAGACTAACCGTGTCGGCCCTGGTGGACGTCGTGGCCGAACCATGGCGCACGCGGCTTGATGAGCTTCAGGAGCGCATGCGATCGGTGCTGGCGGAGACGCGCGCCGTGGTGCGCGAGAATGCCCATCTTCTGCGCGTGTCGACCGGAATCGTCGAGAGCGCACTGCGCGCTTTTGACGGTTTGGTGCGCGATGAAGTCGAGAAGTACACAGAGCGTGGAGGCGCGGCGCGCCGCGAGACGCGCGAACCGGCTCTCCTGGATCAGAAAGGATAACTGCATGCCGACCGTCCGGGTCACTCAAGGGATGATGGTACAGCGGACGCTGCGCAATCTGAACCGGCAGACTCAGGCCCTATTCAAGCTGCAAGATGAATTGGCCACGGGGTTGCGCGTGAACACGCCTTCGGATGACCCTATCGCGGCGCGGCGGGCGGTCAATACGCGAACCATCATCGCGAAGAACGAGCAGTACATCCGCAATATGGATGCCATCGGGCCGCAGTTGACGGAATCCACCACCACGTTGCAGTCGGTGGTGGATTCGATCCGGCGCGCGTACGAGTTAACCCTCGGGGGGGCAAACGGCACCCATTCGCAGACCCAACTCGATGCCATCGCGGATGAATTGGATCAAGTGCTCGAAGGCGTTTTGGCCGAGGCCAATCACCAGACCGACGGACGCTACATCTTCGGTGGGACGAGAACGCAGAGTCCTCCCTTCTTGGCTACGCGCGATGCCAACGGCAACATCACGTCGGTGGCCTATATCGGGAACGATGAATACTCGGAGATCGCCATTTCGGATGGTACCACGGTGACCGTGAACGAGCCGGGATCGAAAGCGTTTCTCGATCATCAGGATGTATTCCAGGTGTTGCTCGACATTCGTGACAGCCTCTACGCCGGTGACCAGGCCGCCATCCAGAACGCGCACCTGGGGGCACTCAACGGGTGCTCGGAACAGGTACTGATGTCGATGGCGCGGGTCGGTGCCATCCAGAACCGCATCGAGCAGACCACCACGAGTATCGAGGACTTCAATGTGGACCTCGAAGAGCTTCTTTCTGACACGGTGGATGCCGACTACACCGAGACGATCGTCAACCTGAACGCCCAGAGCAACGCCTATCAGGCGGCCCTGAGCGCCGGGGCTCGCGTCATCCAACCAAGTCTCCTCGATTTCCTCGGATAGGCGAGTCCGCTATTACCTTCTGCTTGGATGCGAGTGCTATACTCTTGTCCGGTATCGTGCGTTCTGCACATGAATCTGGGAGGCGCGTCGTCGTGAAATACGCAATCCTGAGTGTCCTGGTTGTTGCGCTGTCCGGACTAGCCCTGTGCGCGTGTCAGCATGGGCCGACGGGAGTGGTCGACAAGGTTCTTGTGGACTTCGGTGTCCGGCCGCAGCCGGAAGGCTACGTCTCGGGCGCGGATCGCGTGTTCGAGAAACTCGGGCTCATCGGCGAGGCGGAACTGAAGCGCCTCAATCAAGACACGCGCCAAGGGGAGGTCAAGTTCGAGGAAGAGAAGGGCATTCACGCCAAGTACTACAAGCAGACCAAGGTTTACGAGGATGCCCATCCGCTGGACGCCCAAGCCACAGCGCACAGTGCCACCAGTGAAGGCGGCTACGTCGGGTATATCGAGTACTCCTATCGGATCTACCAGAGCGCGCGCAAGAGCAAACGCGTCGAGGCCGAGGCCGAGACGGCGACGGTGGCGACCGACGAGACCGGGCGCGAAGTCTATCGCTACGAGTTCAACCAGGGCGGCGACTGGAACGGCGGCCAGGGCAAGCGCGTCAAGAGGTAGCTATCTTTGGATTTCGGCCTTGACCTTGAGCTTGGCCTCGATGAGCTGGGGATGGGACACCTTGAGCAGCGTCGCGAGCTGATGGAGTAGGTAGTCTTCGTGTCCCTCGAGGGTTCCGTCGGCGAAGACTACGCGCCACAACTCCTCGACGATATCGATCTTCTCGGCCGTGGAACAGGCTTCGTTGATGGCACGTGCGAAGTGCCAGAGATCGATGTGTCGGTCGCGACGCTCGCGCGATACGCGCATCACGTCCTCGGCTTCTTCCTCGGAGAGTCCGAACCGTTGGCCCAGGAATTCCAGAACGCGCTGCCGTTCGACCAGCGAGAACTCGTCATCGGCCAGGGCGACCTCGATGAGAAGGGCGCACACCGTCGTACGCAGTCGCTCGATGGGCTCGACGACCTCGTTGGCCTCGGCCGTGTCGGCCGTCAGCCAACGCCTGATCGCCTCGATCATCGGTACGTTTCCTTTCGCTACGCAAGCATCCAGTGGCGTCTGCGAATCGGGCACCGGCCCTCCGGCGGCCGCGGGACGCCATTGTCGCGTTTGCGGCCAGCGGGCGTCAAGGAAAATCGGGAAAACGCTCGACTTTTGTCCGGCGATACCGTATGATCGACGATCCCGTGCGCCGAAACAGCGGGGCGTGAAAGGCCAGTTAGGTCGGGAGGGTGAGTCCATGGCGAAGATACGGCGGGCGATTCTAAGCTGCTATGACAAGACGGGAATCGTGGATCTCGCGCGCATGCTCAGCGAGTTGGGCGTCGAGCTGGTTTGTACAGCCGGCACCCTCGAACTGTGTCGGAACGCGGGCGTTGAGGCGGTGAGTGTGGCCGAATTCACGGGCATCGAGGAGATGCTCGATGGCCGGGTGAAGTCGCTGCATCCGAAAGTGCACGCCGGCCTGTTGGGCATCCGCGACAGCAAGCTTCACGCGGAGCAGATGCAGGCCCACGGGTATTCGTGGATTGACCTTGTCGTGGTCAATCTTCACCCCCTCGAGCGGCTCATGAAGACGCCGGGGCTGATGGTCGACGAGGTCATCGATCAAGTGGATATCGGCGGGACCGCCATGATCCGCTCGGCGGCGAAGAACTTCCGCTACGTCACCGTGGTGGTCAGTCCGGATCGGTATCCGGTCATCATCCACGAGTTGAGGGCGCATGATGGCGAGGTCTCGTTCGCGACGCGCTACCGACTTGCCGAGGAGGCCTTTGCGTGCACGGCCCGTTATGATGCCGCGCTCTCGGAGTACTTGGGTAACACGCAGCCGTCGGAGGAGTAGCTGGTGAACGTTCTGATCGTGGGCAGCGGCGGTCGTGAGCATACCTTGGCGTGGAAGATCGCGCAGAGTCCGTTGGTCGAGCAGGTGCACTGCGCGCCGGGCAATCCCGGCATGGCACGGCACGGCACGTGCGCGAGGATTGGGGTGATGGATTTCGACGCCTTGGTGGCCTATGCCAAAGCCCATCGCATCGAACTCGCCGTGATCGGCCCGGAGGATCCACTGTCCATGGGCCTGGCCGATCACTTCCGCGATGCCGGGATCCGCGCGTTTGGCCCCTCGAAGCTGGCCGCGCAACTCGAAGGTTCGAAGACCTTCGCCAAAGGCGTCATGGCGCGCCACGGCATTCCGACGGCCGACTTTGGCGAGTTCGACGACCCGGATCGCGCGGCGGCCTACGTTGAGGAACGGGGCGCACCGGTCGTCATCAAGGCCGACGGCTTGGCGGCCGGCAAAGGGGTCACGGTAGCCCACACGGTAGAGGCGGCCCTCGATGCCATCCGCGAAGCCATGGTCGACGGCGCCTTCGGTGCGGCCGGCAACAAGGTGCTTGTCGAGGAGTGCCTCGTGGGCGAAGAGGCCTCGATTCTCGCCTTCAGCGATGGCAAGACCGTCGTGCCCATGGCGTCGAGCCAGGATCACAAGCCGGCTTTCGACGATGACCTGGGGCCCAACACCGGCGGCATGGGTGCCTATTCGCCGGCGCCGGTCGTAACGCCCGAACTGGGCGTCGAAATCGAAGAGCGCATCCTCAAGCCCTGTGTGGCCGGCATGGCGTCTGAAGGCATTCCCTATACCGGCGTCCTGTATGCCGGCCTCATGATCACCGACAAGGGGCCAAAGGTCATCGAGTTCAACTGCCGCTTCGGCGATCCCGAGGTCCAGGTCGTGTTGCCGAGAATGACCTGCGACATCGTGCCGCTGCTCCTGGCCTGCTGTGACGGGACCTTGGACACCTGCGACCTCACCTGGGACGACGGCGCGTGCGTGACCGTCGTGATGGCCTCGGGCGGTTATCCGAAGGCCTACGCCAAAGGCAAGACCATCACCGGTATCGACGATGCCGAGGCCCTGGGCAACGTGATTGTGTTCCACGCCGGCACCAAGGTACAGGACGGCCAACCGGTTACCAACGGCGGACGCGTCCTTGATGTCACGGCCTGGGGCGGCGATATCGCATCCACCATCGAGAAGGCCTACGCCGCCGTCGGCAAGATCCACTTCGAAGGCGCCCATTTTCGGAAAGATATCGGCCGCAAGGCCTTGAAGCGGCTGTGAGCGGGAGTCGGCAGACTGCAGGAATGGCGCCTTGGGAAAGGTGCCGCTAGGCGGCCAGGATGCGGGCGACGACGCGTCCGTTGGCGACGCTCTTGGCCTCGAGGAGCCGGCACATGGCTCGTTCCCACGGTCCCCGTGGGAATGCCGATCCGGCGTGAGGGAGTGTAGGCTGTAGGACGCGCCGCTAGGCGGCGAGGATGCGGGCGACGACGCGTCCGTTGGCGACGCTTTTGGCCTCGAGGAGCCGGCACATGGCTTCGCGGAAGACGTATTCGGCACTCCGGCCGACGTCGTCTTGGTACGTAACGATACCGGCGCAGAGGCTGGTCTGGGTCGGGAACGTGGGGTGAGAGAAGGTTGTCTCGGACACTTCTTTGATGATCCGATTGGCGAAGTTGACCGCGTCGTCGATGGTGGCGTGGGGGAGGACGACGGCGAATTCAGAGAAGTCGCAGCGGGCCACGACATCGCAGGATCGGGCCTGGTTGCGGAGGATTAGCGCGAGTTCCGCCAGGAGATCATCGAGAGACACCGTGCCGAGGTCCTCGTCAAGGGCGCGCACCTCGTCAATGTCGAATACACAACACGACACCGGGAAACTGTACCGGTGGGCCTTCTCGACCTCCTCCTGGAGGCGTTCCATGAGGAAGTGCCGGCTCCGCAGGCCGGTCAGGTGGTCGGTGTCAATGATCTCGGCAAAGGCCTCTTCGGCGTCGATACGCGAATCCTCGACATTCTTGTTTCTTAGTGCGCTGTCCACGCGAAGCATGACCATGGGCAGGTTGTACGGCTTGGTGATGTAGTCGACCGCCCCGAGCCGCCTGCCCAGCGAGACATCCTTGAGCGAGCCCTTGACGGTGACGAAGATGACCAGGATATCCTGAGTCGCGATCGAAGACTTCAGGCGTCGGCACACCTCATAACCGTCGATGTCCGGCATGAGGACATCCAAGAGGATTAGGTCAATATCACCTTTTGCGCAGACGTCAAGTGCTTCCTGGCCATTGCGCGCGACTACGGCGTCGTAGTCATTGAGCCGCAAGCCTTCACACAAGATATCCGCAACTTCGGGGTCGTCATCGGCGACGCATACGCGGTATTTAGACACAGCAACTTCCTAACGCTAACCACCCATCCCAATACTCGGTCCCTGCAAGAGTTTACCCGATTCCCGTCGATTTGGCAACTCAGAGAACCGAGTGGTCCTGCAAAACAGCTTGCTTCCGGGCGCGCTTTGGCCTATGATGGCGTGTGTCTGGATTCCTAAACGCCTTGTTGGCCAATGGGTTAGCTATTCATGGAAGATATCTTCGATACGCGGGGGCGCAAGCGCAAACGAAAACCCACGATCAACATTACACCGCTCATCGATGTTATGTTTCTGCTCCTCATCTTCTTCATGGTCTCGTCGACTTTTCGGGAGCACACGGCCATTGACATCGCGTTGCCGACGGCCCAGACCGCGTCGAGCCATCCCCAAGCGCCGCTCGAGATTGTGGTTCGCAAGTCCGGTGATCTGTACTTCGGCACCGAGCCCGTGGACGAGCAGGCCCTGAAGCGGGCGCTGACGGAAGTCTTGCAGGGGGATGCCGATGCCGTGTTGGTGCTTCGCGCGGATCGAGAGGCGGATTTCGGGCGGGTCGTGCGCGCTATCGATATCGCCCGGGAAGTTGGCGGCGGTCATCTTGTCATTCCCACCGATCCCGCCGAGTAGGGTGCCGCGGCGGGAACGCGCGAATCGGGGTCCTGTTGCGTCAAGTGAAGATCGAAAACCGGGGGTTTGCGTAAGTGGGGCGAATCGCCTACAATAGGGGTAGGCAATAATCATGGTTGCGGTCAGTTATGGCATGTTGGCTTGCTGCAAAGAGTGGAGTAGACAGGACTTATGATGAACACGGGTTTTCGGTTGCCTTGTATGGTTTTGGCGGCAGTTGTTGTGGCAGCGTGTGCGCACGCCGGCGGGCTGTTCGCCACGTATTACCAGGATCCTCAGAACGGAACCTATTTCAATAATCTCGTGCTGAATCGTGTGGATGCCACAGTCAACTTCGATTGGGGAACGGGCTCGCCCGACAGCTCGATTGCCGTGGATGATTTCTCGGTGCGTTGGTCGGGCTATGTCGTGCCGCAGTACTCAGAGGTCTACACGTTTGTCTCGCGCACGGATGACGGCGTCCGCGTGTGGGTGGACGGAGCGCTCCTGATCGATCATTGGGTGAATCAGGCTCCGACGGAGTGGTCGGGCACGACCTCGGCCGCGCTTCAGGCGGGGCAGCGCTATGCGATTGTCATGGAGTGGTATGAACGCGGCGGCGGCGCGGTGGCCCAGTTGAGCTGGGAGAGTGCGAGCCAAGCGAGGGCCATTATTCCCGAGTCGGCCTTGGTTCCGTGGATCTCGGGATATGGGATATCGCCGGCGAAGCTTGTCGAGGAGGGACAACGACTTGAACTCGCCGTGTCCGTGTTCAATCCGCTCACGGAACTCGATTTCCAGTGGTACCGGAACGGCAATCCCATCTCGGGGGCTACGTTGCAGGTCTACTCGGTGGCGTCAGCCTCGATCCTGAACGATGAAGGCTTCTACACGTGCGAGGTGACCGATGCGACGGGCCATCTGTCGGTCGTATCGCCGATGGTCTACCAGAAGGTTTACGTGGTTGGCTCGGTGCCCGCGGTGAGCACGGCCGGGCTGGTGCTGTTGACATTAGCCGCGGTAGTCTCCGGCATCGTCCGGATGCGGGCACGCATCGTGTCGTGATCGAGAGTGCCGTATCGCACCCTGGCGCCTAAGCCTCTTCGAGGAGGCGGAGCCGCCGTCTCACGGAATCCGAGTGGGTTGTGGCGGGGAAGCGTTCGAGATACCGTTCGAGCACGCGGGCCGCATCGCGCGGGCGCTCGAGGCGTCGTTGGTAGATCTCGGCGACACGATTGGTCGCGCTGAGGGCGCGTTCCGGGGTTTCCATCCGCTCGATGGCGCGCTCGAACCATTGTACGGCCTGATCGGGCTTGTCCTGCTTCATGAGATTGTCGGCGATCCGAAGCATCGGGATGGGCGCATGGGGGAAACAGGCCGAGATGGCGAGGTACTCGCGCAGGGCTGCCTCGTAGTCGCCGCGTCGCTCGAGGCTTTCCGCTTCTGCGTAGCGTGGTTCGCTCGACGCGCCGGATCCGCGTCCCGGCATGATCTGCTCAACCAGGGTGTGGGAGAGCAGCGAGATCACCATGGGGCCGTAGAGGGCTACACCCGAGATCAAGAGGCCGATGACGGAAAGCACGCGGAACGTGGGCATTCCGTGTGAGCCCATGTCCACGAGCTTCATCTCGATGGCATAAAACACGACCAGCCCGGCGAGAGTGAATGCCTCCGTTGTGATGGCCAAGTCCACGTGTTTCTGATAGCGCAGCCGAAGCGTGTGGATACCCCAGAGCATGAAGGGGATATACAACAGCAGGGAGATGACTCTGAACGACTGCTCCATAGACTGAGATTACTTCCGGTCGCCGCTTCGGGCGGGAATGTGCACCAACAAACCACAGACAGTCTACCACAAGCCACCTACACGACGGCCACTGCGCGAATCGCCGCCGCAGGATCTCGGCTCGGGCAAAACGGTGATTGACATCCGGAGGGGTAGCCAGTATGATTCTGTCGTGCGGTTGGGTGGATGGGTGAGTATCGCTCCGGCGCCAACGGCCGTCCACATTTAGTGGTGGCGATATCGCGGCACACAAGTGGTGGGTCTTGTGGGTCTCCGGATCGCTTTCCAGGACGGTGGGTGTGCGTGCCGTGCGCTCCTCGTCGGGACGGGCGCCCAAGTTCCCGCATCACGAGAGAACAGCCACGCGGAACCCCTGGAGAGGTCGTAGTATGAAGCTGGCGGTCATTGGCGGAGGCAGCTCGTATTCGCCGGAACTGATTGACGGGCTGTTTTCCCGGCTCGACGTGATCCCGGTGTCGGAAGTCTGGATGATGGATCCGGACCTCGGCCGACTCGGGATCACGGCGGAGTTCGCGCGGCGCATGGCGAAACGGCACGGCGAGCCGTTCCGAATCTATCATACGAATAATCTTCGCGAGGCGGTGAAAGACGCGCGGTACGTGATCACGCAATTGCGCGTGGGACACATGGCGGCCCGCATCGCCGACGAGAAGCTCGGGCTTCGGTACAATATCATCGGGCAGGAGACGACGGGGGTTGGCGGATTTGCCTGTGCGCTACGGACGATTCCGCGCGTGCTGGACATCGCCCATGCGATGGAAGAGGTGGCGCCGGGCGGCGTGCTGGTGAACTTCACGAATCCGAGTGGTATTGTGACCGAGGCGCTGATCAAGCACAGTCGCGTGACGAGCGTGGGATTGTGCAACATCCCCATTGGGCTCATCATGGAGATTGTCGAGCACACGGGTTGCGCGGTGGATGATGTCGAGATGGACTACGTGGGCCTGAATCACTTGGCCTGGGTGCGTGGTTTTCGCATCGCCGGCGCCGACCGAACGGATGAGATCCTGGACGGGTTCATTGCCCGGGCGCATGAGGAGTGGGAGGTCGAAGCGGTTTGCGCGAACATGGTCGAGGCGATGCGCGGACTGCGGATGCTGTGCAATCCCTACCTCCAGTACTTCTACGCGAACGAGGCGATGCTGGTTCATCTCAAGAACAAGCGGCGGACACGCGGCGAAGACGTGACCGAGGTCGAGAAGGCCCTCTTCGAGAAGTACGCCGATCCGACGTTGGACGAGAAGCCGGAGGAGTTGTCGAAACGGGGTGGTGCTCACTACTCGACGGCGGCGTTCCGCCTGATCGCCGCTATCGAGAACGATACCGGCAACCGCCAGGTGGTCTGCTGTCGGAATAGCGGCGCCATTCCGACCTTCGACGAGGATGTGGCGGTCGAGGTCTCGGCCACGATTGGCAAGGACGGTGCAACGGCCCTCGCTCAGGCCGCGCCCGAATCGGCCATTCGCGGTTTGATGCAGGCGGTCAAGGCCTACGAGACGCTCACCGTCGAGGCGGCCGTCACCGGAAGCCGTGAGACGGCGTTTCAGGCTATGTTGATGAACCCGATCATGCCCGGTGCGATGGGATGCCGGCGCCTGCTCGATGACTTGCTCGAGGTGAACCGTCCCCATCTCGGAGGGACGTTCTTCTAGCAGCGGTGAGTGTGCCCAGGGCGTACTGAAGGTTGGTGCCGTAGAACAGAACGACAACGCGCGGAGAAAGCCATGACTAACGAAGCACTTCTCGAGACCCACCTCCCGGAATGCGAGCCGTCTTCCCGCGGCAAGGTTCGGGACATCTACGATCTGGGCCAACAGCTCCTGATCGTGGCCACGGATCGCCTCTCCGCTTTCGACTGGGTCAATCCCATCGGGATTCCGGACAAAGGGAAGGTCCTGACGCAGATGTCCCTGTTCTGGTTCGAGCAGATGTCGGACCTCGTCCGAAATCATCTGGTATCGGCCAATCTCCGGGATTTCCCGGAGCCGTTCTGCTCGTATCGGGACCAGCTTGACGGCCGCTCGATGCTGGTGGAGAAATGCGCGATGTTCCCGGTCGAGTTCGTGATTCGCGGGTATTTGGCCGGCAGCGGTTGGCGCGAGTACCGGCAGTGCGGCACGGTGTGCGGCCACGTGCTTCCGAAGGGGCTCGTCGAGTCGAGTCGGCTGGACGAACCGATTCTCACGCCGGCGACAAAGGCTACCGATGGCCACGACATCAACATCACCCCGGCCCAGGCCGCCGAGATTATCGGTGCCGACCGCATGAAGCGCGCGTCGGACGCGGCCAAGGCCGTCTACCGGCGCGGCCGCGAGATCGCGGAGTCCAGGGGCATCATCCTGTGCGACACCAAATTCGAGTTTGGCATTCTTGATGGCGAGGTCGTGCTTGCGGACGAGATTCTCACGCCGGACTCGTCACGATTCTGGCCGGCGGATCAGTACGAACCGGGTCACGGCCAGCCCAGCTACGACAAGCAATATGTGCGCGACTGGCTCGAAACGACGGGATGGGACAAGAACTCGCCGCCGCCCCCATTGCCGGAAGACGTGGTGGTGAAGACGCGCGAGAAGTATGTCGAGGCCTACCGGCAACTGACCGGCAAGAAGGAGTTCTGATCCATGGAACGTACACCGCCGGTGTCCAGGCAATGTGCGTTACCGTGCGGGGGAGCGTGCGGGCGGTGCGGGCGCGTAGTCAACGAGGATGCGCTGCACGAGGAGTGTGGCATCTTTGGGGTCCTCGGGCATCCCGAGGCTGCCACGTTGACATACCTGGGGCTCTATGCCCTTCAGCATCGCGGCCAGGAAGGCGCCGGGATTGTGGCGGCGCTGGATGGGAACCTCAGCGTGCATCGCGGGGTCGGCTTGGTTTCCGATGTTTTCAAGCCGTACCGGATTGCCCAGTTGGTGGGCGATCGGGCCATCGGTCATGTCCGGTATTCGACGTTCGGTTCGAGTTCGCTCAGAAACGTGCAGCCGCTGCCCGTGGACTACGCGCGCGGCTCGATGGCCTTGGCGCACAACGGCACGCTCGTGAATGCGGCGATTCTGCGCGAGCAACTCGAGGAATCCGGATCGATCTTTCAATCGACGTGCGATAGTGAGGTCATCATTCACTTGACGGCCCGCTCGAAACAGAAGCGTTTCGCCGATTGCCTTATCGAGGCGTTGAGTCAGGTGGAAGGTGCGTACTCTGTCATGGCCACGAACGGCGAAGAAGTCATCGCCGCACGGGATCCCATGGGATTCCGTCCGCTATGGATTGGGCGTCTTGGGGGGGCGCACATCTTCGCGAGCGAGACCTGCGCGCTCGACATCATCGATGCGGAATGGGTGCGCGAAGTCGAGCCGGGCGAAGTGGTCATCGCGTCGGACAGCGGTATCGAGTCGGTGAAGCCCTTCGGGTCTGTTCCGCCGCGGTTCTGCATCTTCGAGTTGGTGTATCTGGCCAGGCCGGACAGCGTGATCTTTGGCGTGAGCGTCGACCGCGTCCGCAAACAGCTTGGACGGAACCTGGCCCGGTTGGCGCCGGTGGACGCCGACCTGGTGATGGCCGTGCCCGATTCGTCGAATCCGGCGGCGCTGGGGTACTCGCACGAATCCGGTATCCCGTTCGATATGGGATTCATCCGGAACCATTACGTCGGTCGAACCTTCATCGAGCCGGATCAGCGGATCCGGGATTTCGGCGTGAAAATCAAGCTGAATCCCACGCGTACGGCCATCGAGGACAAGCGGATTGTCCTTGTGGACGACAGCATTGTGAGGGGCACCACGTCGCGCAAGATCATCAAGGCGCTTCGACGCAGTGGCGCGCGGGAGATCCATTTTCGTGTGAGCTCGCCACCGGTGATCGGTTCGTGTTTTTACGGTATTGACACACCGAACCGCAGCAAGTTGATCGCCTCGACCCACACCGTGGAGGAGATCCGCGAGTACATCGGCGTGGATACCCTTGCGTACCAGACGGTCGAGGGACTGGTCGATGCGACCGGCTTGCGGCGCGAGGTGTTCTGCCTGGCGTGTTTCACGGGCGCCTATCCTACGCACCTGCCGGAAGACTTCCATTCGAAGCTGGATCCGCGGCGTCACGTCGACATGAGCACCGATTTCCGCGGAGTTGCGCCTTCGGCAATAGTGCTCTAGGCGTCGCCTTGGTCAGGACTTGTGGCGGTTTCCCAGGCGATCTAGGATGGCTGTGTATAGCCGTGCCGGCAGGACGTCGACGAGTCGGAGCATCAGGCTCAGTGACTTCGGGAAGTCGATGTCCGGGGCTTGCCGCTCGATTCCGTTGACGATGGAACGGGCGGCTCGTTCAAGACTCACGATACCGGGCATGGGGAAATCGTTGCGTGCCGTCATGGACGTTCGGACGAACCATGGGTAGATCACGGACACGGGAATGCCTTCGCGGCGAAGGTCAATCCGGAGCGACTCGAGGGTGTAGCGCACGGCGGCTTTCGACGCGCCATAGGCTTCGCCCCGAGGCAGCCCGCGGTATCCGGCCGTGCTGCTCATAGCGACGAGGTGCGGATGCTTCGATGCGCGCAGCGCCGGGAGGGCCGCCTCGATGCCGTAGATAACGCCGAGGTAGTTCGTGCGCATCGTACGCTCGAATACGGTGGAGCTGAATCGTTTCACGTTGATGAACTCGCAGATCCCCGCGTTCAGTATCGCGATATCGAGGCCACCGAAATGCTCCCGAATCCGCGCGACGGCGTCGAGATTGGCCTGGCGGTCGCCCACGTCCATGGGCACAGCCAGTGCCTTTTCAGCGCCTATTTTCTGCACGGCCTCGGCCAGGGCATCCGCGCTACGGGCGGAAAGGGCAAGCCGACATCCCCGGTCGGCCAAGCGTTTGGCGACCTCGCGGCCGATTCCTTGCGAGGCCCCGGTGATCCACACCACACGTCCATCTAACGAGTGTCTGGCCATGACCGAGCTACTTTGTCGGTTGTGCAACGTCGTGTTCGAGGAATGCATGGACGGCGCCGGCGATACCCTTGGCGTCGAGGCCGAGTTGAGCGAGTTGTTGGCGTCGCGTGGCATGGGCCACGAAGCGGTCCGGCATGCCGAGGCGGTGGATGCGTTTTTCCTCAAGCCGCCCCTCGTCGTCGAAGTGCTCGATGACGGCCGAGCCGAATCCGCCTAGGATGGTGTTCTCCTCGACGGTGACGATGGGAAGATGGCCGAGGCGATCGAGGAGGGGGCCGTCGAGGGGCTTGACGCATCGGGCGTCGACCACGCCGACGGAGATCCCCTCAGCAGCGAGCACGTCGGCCGCTTCGAGGCAGGTCTCGACAATCGGGCCGACGGCGATCAGGTTGGCGTGGTCGGCTTCGCGAAGGACTTGGCCCCGCGTGATGTGGCGGCCTTCTATGGCGCCAATAGTGGGTGCGTGGCATCGGGGATACCGGAGGGCTACGGGGCCGGACTGCTGGAGCGCCCAGGCCAGCATGAGGCGTAGGTCGACGTCATCGCGCGGCGCAAGGACGGTCGCGTTGGGAATGGTGCGGAGGTACGTCAAGTCGAACATGCCGGCATGGGTGGGGCCATCCTGACCTACCAGGCCGCCGCGGTCGATGGCGAATACTACGGGAAGGTTCTGCAGGCAGACATCATGAACGTACTGATCGTATCCGCGCTGAAGAAACGTCGAATAGATGGCGCATACGGGCCGCATGCCGCGCGCGGCGAGGCCGGCGGCGAACGTGACGGCGTGCTGCTCGCAGATGCTCACGTCGAAGCACCGGTCCGGGAAGGCCTGCTGAAACTTGGCTAGCCCGGTTCCGGTGGGCATGGCGGCCGTGATGGCGCACACGCGCGAGTCCTGACGGGCGGCGTCGATGACGGCGTCCGCGAATACATCGGTGAACGTAGGAACGGCGCCATTGGGATCTCGTTTCGGCGGGCGGGCCTCGCCTTCGACGTCGATCTCGGCGCTTGCGGACGGCTTGACGCCGTGATAGGCCTGCGGATCCGCTTCGGCGCTTTCATGGCCGCGGCCTTTTTGCGTACGGCAATGGCAAAGGATGGGCCCGTTCATGTTTCGGATGTTCGTGAAGAACTTGATCAGGGTAGGCAGGTCGTGCCCGTCAATCGGGCCGATGTAGTTGAAGCCGAGTTCCTGAAACAGACCCCCTTCCGTGATGAATCCCTTGATCATGGCCTCGGTGCGCTGGATGAACCGTGTGAGTCGTTGGCCCACGAACTTCTTCACGTAACTGCCGAGGTCGCGTTTGTACTTCTTGTATGGCTGGGCCGTGATGAGGCGGCTCAGATGGGCCGCCAAAGCGCCGACATTCGGGGAAATCGACATCTCGTTGTCGTTGAGGACTACCAAGAGATCCGTGCCCAGGTGGCCGGCATGGCTGAGGGCTTCGAGGGCCATGCCGCCCGTCATGGCGCCGTCGCCGATGAAGGCAATGACCCGCCGGTCCTCGCCGAGCCGGTCGCGCGCGACGGCCATGCCGAGGGCGGCCGAGATCGACGTCGAGCTGTGACCGGCACCGAAGGCGTCATAGGGACTCTCCGTAGGCACCGGATATCCGCTGAGACCGCCCTTCTTGCGGATCGTGTCAAAGCGGTCGCGACGCCCGGTGATCAGTTTGTGGGCGTAGGCTTGGTGGCCCACGTCCCACACGATCAGGTCTTTCTCGGCATCGAAGACGTAATGAAGGGCGAGCGTCAACTCGACGGCTCCGAGCGACGACGCCAAGTGGCCGCCATTAACGGTCACCGTCTTTACGATCTCGGCGCGGATCTCGGAAGCGAGCTGCTCTAACTCGCTGAGGGAGAGCGCCTTGAGATCGCTTGGTCTGTCGATTCGGTCCAGGAGTCTCGGGGGCTGGGAGATATCCGGACGCTTGGCGCCGGAGGCATCTATGGGCAACGTCATCGAAGAACTTCCCTGTCAATGCGAACAACTACAGGTCACAGTATAGCACAAGGACCGGGCCGGAGGCAGATCGGCAGGGGGTGCTGGGTTCGCCTCAACGCTTGGCACGGTGGCTGTGTTGGCCTTCGCTCAGACGCCATGGCCAACGAGCCCCGGCCACGCTGCGGCGCCTTCGCGTCCATCCGGTCGCGCCGTTTCGCGCGAAGGCACTTTGTTTTGATACACTCATCGCCGTGAGGGACCGCGACAATGCCTTTGGTTGAGACACCACATTCCTGGGAGCGCATCGAGGCGCTGATCGTCGAGCGCGACGCCAAAGCGCTCGATACGTATCTCGACACGCTCTCGCCCGGCGACGTGGCCCGCGCCATATCCCGGCTGGACGATAACGCCCAGGCGGAACTCCTCACGCTGCTCGAACCGGGCGATGCCGCGGACCTCATCGAGGAGTTGTCCGATGTTCAGGGCGCGGACATTATGGAGGAAGTGTCTGCGGCGACGGCGGCGGCCATCGTGGACGAGATGGACAGCGATCATCGGGCCGATGTGCTTGCCGAGATGGACAAGGGCGATGCCGAGGCTATCCTTCGCGCGATGGAGCCGGATGAGGCGGCCGATGCCCGGCGGTTGCTCACCTATCCGGACGACCGCGCCGGCGGCATCATGATGACCGAGTACGTCTCGTTTCCGGACCACTACCTGGTGCGGGATGTTCTGTTCGAGTTACGGCGGGATGCCGAGAACTACAAGGACTTCAGCGTCCAGTACGTTTATGTGGAATCGGATCACGGCACTCTGATTGGCGTGCTGCCGCTCCGCGACCTCGTGTTGGCGCCGTGGCACGAGCGTCTAGCCTCGATTATGATCGCCAATCCCATCTATGTGCAGGTCGATGCGCCGATCCATGAAGTGGATCAGTTGTTCAGTCGCTTCTCTTTCATTGGATTGCCTGTGGTGGATGAGAACGGGCGTTTGGTCGGTGTGGTTCGGCGGGGCGACGCCGAGGAAGCCATGGGTATGCAAACCGAGAAGCGCTTCATGCGGTTCAGCGGTATCATCGGCGGCGATGAGCTGCGCAGCATGAGCGTGGGGACGCGGGTGATAGGGCGTCTTTCGTGGCTGACGGTCAACATGATGCTCAACCTGATGTCGGTTCTGGTAATTGTGTACTTCGAGGGGACAATCCATGCCGTGGTGGCGCTGGCCGTGGTGTTGCCGGTGATCTGTAACATCAGCGGTTGTTCCGGAAACCAGGCGCTGGCGGTGAGTATCCGCGAGATGGCGCTGGGCCTCATTCAACCGCGCGATTTGTGGCGTGTGGTGCTTCAGGAGGTCCGCGTCGGCGTGGTCAATGGGGTGGTGTTGGGTACCTTGCTTGGCGGCGTGACGTTGTTGTGGCGCGGCAATCCGTTTCTCGGATTGGTTGTCGGTGGGGCGCTGGCTATGAACACAAGCGTCGCGGTGTGCCTGGGCGGCGGGATCCCGCTCTTGCTGAAGCGGATGGGCATCGATCCGGCTCTGGCGGCCGCGCCGGTGATGACGACGTTCACGGATATGTGCGGTTTCTTTCTGGTGCTCAGCCTCGCCACGGCCGCGTTGTCCTTGGGCGTTCTGTAGGCTATTGCTTCGGCTATCCTGCGCGCGCAGTTGGGGCGCGCTCATTGACTTTCGTTTCGGTCGGTTGCTAGAGTCCCCGGCCATATCCGGGGAAGGCACGTGACAGGAGCAGATCATGATTCAGGAAGCCATCGCCAAGCTGATCCAGCGCCAGGATCTGGACCGGACTGAGGCGGCCTCGGCCATGAGCGACCTCATGTCCGGGGCAGCGACGCCGGCGCAGATTGGTGCGTTCTTGGTGGCGCTGCAGATGAAGGGGGAGACCGTTGGCGAGATCGCCGGTCTGGCTCAAGTCATGCGCGAGTTTGCCACGCGAGTCAGCACACAGCGCCGGCCGCTGGTGGATACCTGTGGCACCGGAGGCGATCATTCCGGGACCTTCAACATCTCGACGACGGCGGCCTTTGTGGTTGCCGGAGCGGGCGTGGGCGTGGCCAAGCATGGCAACCGAAGCGCGACGAGTCGCTGCGGGAGCGCGGATGTTCTCGAGGCGCTTGGCGTGGACATCAGCGCGAGTCCCGATTGCGTTGGACAGTGTATCGACGATGTCGGCATCGGGTTCCTGTTTGCCCGAACGCTTCACGGGGCGATGAAACACGTGGCCCCGGCACGCGCCGAACTCAAGGTTCGCACCGTCTTCAACATTCTGGGGCCGTTGACCAACCCTGCCGGCGCTTGTGGCCAAGTGATGGGGGTGTTCGATGCGCGGCTCGTGGAATCGTTGGCGCGGGTCTTGACGGATCTCGGGACGCGTCACGCCTTCGTTGTTGCCGGTTCGGATGGATTGGATGAACTGACGTTGGATGGGCCTTCGTATGTCGCGGAAGCGAAGGGCGGCGAGGTCCGGACCTATGAAGTGCGTCCCGAGGAACTGGGCCTGGGGAGGGCGCCGAAGGAGGCGTTGGTCGGAGGGGATGCCGCCGAGAACGCACGGTTGCTCCGCGGAGTCTTGGAGGGCGAGCAGGGTCCCCGGCGCGAGGTGGTGTTGCTCAATGCGGCGCCGGCCATTGTGGCGGGCCAAGGTGCGTCGGATTGGAGAGAAGGTATCGAGGTGGCCGCCGGCTCCGTGGATTCCGGAGCGGCTATCGAGAAGTTGGAGGCGCTTGTTCGACGGTCTCATGATTCTTGACGACATCTGTGCACATAAGCGTGAGGAAGTGGAGCGCCGAAAGGGCGAAACGCCGCAATCGGTGCTCGAGGATCGGATCCGGGATATGCGCCCGGCCCGCAACTTTCGACAGGCGTTGCGCGAGGAGGGCCTGAGTCTTGTTGCGGAGATCAAACGCGCCTCGCCGTCCAAGGGCGTCATGCTGGAGAACACCGATCCCGTTGAGTTGGCCGCCGTGTATGAGTCCTCCGGTGCACGGGCGATATCCATACTGACGGACGAGGTGTTCTTCAAGGGCACGCTCGAGGATCTGACGACGGTGCGACAGAACGTGGCGCTTCCGTGTTTGCGCAAGGATTTTGTCATCGATCCTTACCAGATTTACGAGGCGCGGGCCGCCCACGCCGATGCGGTACTCCTGATCGTCCGCATCCTGTCCGATGGCGAACTGCGCGCGTTTCTCGATCTGACGAGAAGCCTCGAAATGCACGCCCTGGTCGAGACGCGATCCGAGGACGAGATACGGAAAGCGCTGGACTGCGGCGCCCACATCGTCGGCATCAATAACCGGGACTTGTCGACGTTCAAGGTGGATATCCGTACGACCCTTGAACTAAAGCGATATGTGCCGGGCGGAGTAGCGCTCGTGAGCGAAAGCGGTATCATGACGGGAGAAGATGCCCGGTTACTGGAGGATGGCGGCGTGGACGCCATCCTTGTTGGCGAGGCCCTGGTGACCAGCAAGGACATCCGTGCCAAGATTCGCGAGCTCATCGCTCGCCAACCGTGACGCAGGGACGGAGTGGCCGTGATTCGAATCAAGATATGCGGCATTACCAATCTTGAAGATGCGCAGGCCGCGTGTGAAGCCGGTGCGGACGCGCTGGGCTTCGTCTTCGCGCCTGAGGCGCGCGCGCGGCATCGCTATATCGAGCCGGAGGCCGCCCGGACGATCATCGCCGAGTTGCCGCCTTTCGTTAGTACGGTGGCCGTCTGTGTGAACGATTCGGAAGAGCGGCTGCGCGCGTATCTCGAGTTTGTGGATTACGTCCAACTCCAGGGCGAGGAATCGCCTGAGTTGTTTCGCCGATTGGGCAGCCGAGCGATTAAGGCGTTTCGGACAGGGCCGGACTTCGTGCCCTCGAAGATGCTGGACTATCCGTCGGCGGCCTACGTGCTGGACGCGTACGTGCCGGGCACGCATGGGGGCACGGGCCACGTCAGCGATTGGGCTTTGGCGCGACAGGCCGTCGCGTTGGGCCGGCCGATTATCCTCGCGGGAGGACTGACGCCGGAGAATGTGGCCGAGGCCGTCCGCGTCGTGCGGCCCTATGGTGTGGATGTGTCCGGAGGAGTCCAGAAGAGCCCGGGAAAGAAGGATCATGAGCGAATACGAGCATTCATCGATCAGGCCAGACTACGCGTATCCGGATGAGCGCGGCCGGTACGGGGCCTTCGGCGGCAAGTTCGTGCCGGAGACCTTGATGCCGGCGCTGGACGAGTTGACCAAGGCGTACGTGGATGCCAGGGACGATGCGGAGTTCCAGAAGACGCTGCGCCGTTACCAGCGCCATTACGTTGGTCGCCCGACGCCGCTGTACTACGCCGAGCGGCTGACGCAGCATCTCGGCGGCGCCAAGGTGTATCTCAAGCGCGAGGATCTGGCCCATACGGGCGCCCACAAAATCAACAATGCCCTCGGCCAAGCCCTTTTGGCCAAGCGCATGGGCAAAGCGCGAATCATCGCCGAAACCGGCGCCGGACAACACGGTGTGGCCTCGGCGACGGCGGCGGCCCTGCTGGGACTTCAGTGCGCGGTGTACATGGGCACCGAAGACATGGAGCGGCAGAGCCTCAATGTATTCCGCATGCGTTTGCTCGGCGCCACGGTGATCCCGGTGCGATCGGGTGGTCGCATTCTCAAGGATGCCATCAACGAGGCGCTACGCGATTGGGTGACGAACGTCGGCCACACGCACTATCTGCTCGGAACCGTACATGGCCCGCACCCTTTCCCGATGATCTGCCGCGATTTCCAGCGGGTGATCGGACGCGAAACCAAGGAGCAACTCTTCGAACTGGAAGGCCGCCTGCCCGATTGCCTCATCGCGTGCGTGGGCGGTGGAAGCAACTCCATCGGCCTCTTCTTCGATTTTCTGCACGACAAGGGGGTTCGCATGATCGGCGTCGAGGCCGGCGGTCTGGGCATCCCGAGCGGGAAGCACGCGTCGCGGTTCGCCGGCGGCCGGCCCGGCATGCTTCAGGGCGCCATGAGTTACGTGTTGCAGGACGAGAATGGGCAGATCGCGAACACCCACAGCGTCTCGGCGGGCCTCGACTATGCCAGCGTGGGGCCGGAACATGCCTATCTGCACGCTATCGGGCGTGTGGAGTACACGTATGCCGACGATCGCGAGACCCTCGATGCGTTCCAGTGCCTGAGCCATCTCGAAGGCATCATCCCGGCACTCGAAAGCGCCCACGCCATCGCACACGCCATGAAGGTTGCACCGGAGATGCCCAAGGATGCGATCCTGGTGGTGAACCTGTCCGGCCGGGGCGACAAAGACGTCCAGCAGGCGGCCCGATTCATCCTGTCCGAGGAGGAAATGCCATGAATGGGATAGAACGCCGTTTCAAGGAACTGAAATCCCGAGGCGAAGTCGCCTTTATTCCATACATAACCGCCGGCGATCCCACGCTGAAGATGACCGGCGACTTGGTGATGGCCCTTGAAGAGGCGGGTGCCGACATCGTCGAATTCGGTGTGCCGTTCTCGGATCCGGTGGCCGACGGCGTCGTGAACCAGGAAGCGGCCCAACGCGCCCTGAAGAACAACACGTCGCTTCGAGACATCATCGGCCTCGTCAAGGACCTCCGCCAGAAGACCGAGATCCCTATCGTCCTTTTCACGTACTACAATCCCGTCTTGGCCTATGGCGTTCCGGAGTTTGCGGCGGACGCCGCCGAAGCCGGCGTGGACGGCGTGCTGTGTGTGGATCTGCCTCCGGAAGAGGCCGGTGAGTACAAGCACTACCTCGACGAACGGGGCCTTTCCACGATCTTTCTGGCGGCGCCGACAAGTACCGAACAGCGCATCGCGCTCATTGCCGGTGCCGCGACCGGTTTCGTGTACTACGTGTCGCGGACCGGCGTGACCGGAGAGCGTGACCGCATCGAGACCTCCGTTCCCATGATGGTTGCGCGAATCAAGGAACACACCGAAGCGCCCGTGGCAGTTGGCTTCGGGATATCCACTCCCGAACAGGCCGCGGAAGTGGCCGGCTATGCCGATGGTGTTATTGTCGGCAGCGCGATTGTGCGCATGGTGGGGGCGCTTGGCGATGCTCCGGACACGGCGGCTCGAGTGGGGTCCTTCGTGAAGTCCCTAGTCGACGCCGCCAAACGGCGGGCCTGAGATAGGCACGCGGCTACGACGGATGCATGTTGGGCGAGGACGAAGGGCTCTTGTGCGCCTGACGATCATGGCCGGCCTTCTGTTCGCTTCCGGAGCCGGCGTTCCGCGGGCTGATCGGCTGGAAGGCCCTGCGGGCGAACATCGCATCGGCATTTGGACTTACGGCAAGCCCCTGGATCCTCCGGATTCCGAACGGGCCGCCTTTGCCTTGGACGACGCCACGCTCCGCTTGCTGGCCGCCCGAAATGTGTATTTCGTGTTTGGCGTCAACGCCGACCACCTCAACGACGCGCTGGTAGGCCGGCTCACGCGTTGCAGGGAACACGGCATCGAGGTCCACCTTTCCGTGACTCCCACGGCCGAGGGTCTCGACTTCGTCAACATCTGGTCGTTTCCTTCGCTACGTCCCGAAATCGAATCGGTATTGGCCTTTCTCAACGACCGGGGGTTTCTCGATGGCACGATCACAACGCTGGTCTACGATATGGAGGCGCTCCCACAAGCGTGTTTTCCGACCTATGGTCTGCGTTGGGAAATCCTTCACGGACTTCGCCGGTATGACGAGGTTCAGTGCCGTTTTCGGGAGTTCAATGGATGGGTGACCCGGCGTTACGGCCTGCGCGTTCGCATCTGTACGGATATTTACCAGGCCCTGGATCCACTGGACGGCGACGACGACCTTTGTCGCCTCTGGGGCCTCATGAGCGATGGCTGCGCCCAAATGAGCTACATGGCGTACCGCCGGGGAGATTTCGGCCCGGACTATGTGCGTGCCCACAGCCGGCTCTTGCGGAATGGAGACACGGTCATCCTCAATGCATGGAAAGAACGAAGTCACGCGTGCTGGGGCGATTTGGACTGCGCGATTGCTGATGCGCGTGAGGTGGTGGGCTTTCCGAACAAGGGTCTGCATGTCGAGATCTGGGCGCTTTGGTACTTCCTCAAGGCCTATGGCGTCGACGGCCTGCGCGCGTGGGTTGACGCGTTGGCGCCCGAGCCATCAGAATGGGGTGCAATGCGTGCCGACGGCGCACATCCCGTGGCCGAACCTGCTTGGCCGGCAGGCCCTACGGCCACGGACGCGCTGATCCTCGGCATCCGTGTTCTGGATTGGATAGCGCCGGCGTTCCGCGCCGTGTATGGCGTTTTGTGAGCGCCAAGGAGCCACAGTGACGGTCGATACGTTAACTCTGCTGATCGAGACGGCCCGTCAGAAGGGCGCCGCCGAGGCCGAGGCCGTGGGCCTCGACGATAGCTCGCTCGATATCGAAGTGGCCCAGGGCATTGTCGAGACTCTGTCGTTCTCCGAGTCGAAGGGCATTGGCCTTCGCGTGTTCACGGACGACCGGCGGATGGGATTCGCCTACAGCAGCCGTCGGGACGATGATCTCGAGTGCGTAGTGGACGCGGCGCTTGCGAACGCCCTGCAATGTGCCCCGGACGAACACAATGTCCTGCCCGCGGACGCCGGTACGTCCGACGATGACTGGCGTGAGGAGGAATTCGAGACCATTCCGGTGGAGCGCAAAGTCCGATTGGCCCAGGATCTCGAGCGCCGGACGCTCGAGAGCGATCGCCGAATCACGCATGTCCAGGAAGCAGGCTATTCCGATGGGCGGCGCGCGATTCGCGTAGTCAATTCGCGTGGTCTCTATCGTATCTTCCAAACGGCGCAGTGCGCTTGTTGGGTGGTCGCCGCCGCGAAAGAGGACGGTGTGGATGCGGAGAGGAGTTCCGAATTCGATATCCAGCGGCGCTTCGATGCCTTGCGCAGTGACTGGGTGGCCCAGCAGTGCGCCGAACGCGCGACGCGGAGCCTCGGGGCGAAACCGTTGCGCACGCGGTGCGTTCCGGTGGTGTTCGAGAACCGCGTAACGGCATCCCTTCTTGGCGTGCTTGGGCCGGCGTTGACGGCGAGCAGCGTCTTGAAGCGAAAATCACTGTTTCAGGACTGCGCGGGTGAGAGGGTTGCGGCCGCCGCCGTGACGATCGTCGACCAAAACGATCATCCGGATGGCTCGGGCCGTGCGCCTTTTGACGGCGAAGGCGCGGCAGGGCAACGGACGGTGCTCGTGGACGAGGGCCGACTCGTCGGATTCCTTCACAATGCCTACACCGCCCATCGCATGAAGACCCACACGACGGCGAATGCCGGTCGAGGGGGCTTTCGTTCGGCGCCCGAGGTGAGTCCGAGCTGTTTCCTCTTGGAACCGGGCCCGCGTCCGTGCGAAGATCTCGTTAAGGAGGCCGGCCACGGCCTGTGGATCACGGGAGCGATGGGCGTTCACACCGCTGATGCGATCTCGGGCGATTTCAGTTTTGGCGTGTCGGGCCTTATGATAGAAGGTGGCGCCGTGACGGGTCCGTTCCGAGGAGTGACCGCGGCAGGCAACATGAAGGATGTCTTGGCGCGTATCGTAACGCCCGCCAACGATCTTCGTTTCTTCGGCGCGTACGGCGCACCGTCGGTGTTGGTTTCCGAACTGGTAGTGAGTGGAGAGTAGATGACCGAGCCAATCGATCTGTCGCCCCTGTACACATTCTTCTCGCTGGTCAGCTTTGTTCTGGGCTGCATGGTGGGGAGCTTCTTGAACGTGTGTGTCTATCGACTCCCGCGCGGCGAGTCCATTGTGAAGCCGCGTTCGCACTGTCCCAAGTGCGACAGCCTGATCGTCTGGCATGACAACGTGCCCATTCTGAGTTGGGTTCTCCTGGGCGCGAAGTGTCGACACTGCGGCCAATCCATCAGTTGGATGTATCCCCTCGTGGAGAGTATTACCGGCCTGCTGTTTCTTTTCGTGTTCTGGCGATTCGGATTCACCGCTGCCACACCCATCTACATGGGGTTCGTGGCCTCCATGGTGCTGGTGACCTTCGTGGACCTCACCGACTGGACCATACCCAATGAAGTGACGTTTCCAGGCATTCCTCTCGGCATATTGCTCGCGCTCGTCGGTATGCTCTATCCGCCCAGCGGCCTGGTCGTGAACGATGTCTTCGACTCGCTCATCGGCGCGGTGGTGGGGGGCGGAAGCCTCTATCTCCTCGATAAGATCAGCCTGGTTATTCTCCGCAAACGAGGTATGGGTTTTGGCGACGTGAAGCTGCTGGCCATGCTGGGGGCGTTTCTGGGATGGCGCGGTGTAATCCTCATCATCATGATCTCGTCCTGCCTGGGCAGTGTGGTCGGCATCACGATGATCGCCCTTGATCGGTGGCGCGTCAAACAGAAAGGGGAGTCCGCTTCGGAAGAGGAGGCCGAGGGGCTTTCCCCGGGCCACTACCTGCCTTTCGGCCCGTACCTCGCGGCGGCCGGTCTCATTGTGCTCTTCTTCGGCAAGGCGATACTCGCGGCGTACTACAGCTATGTCACCGGCGGCGCCGTTGGCGGCGTAATCCTCTAGTGCTGCGTCCGGCGAAGGAGTCGACATGGAACCCATACCGGGCGTTATCGAGTTCACCCCTGTATTCTTCGAGCGGATCTGGGGCGGAAGCAGACTCGCCCAACGGATCGGCCTCAATCCGCCGGCCGACAAGACCATCGGCGAGGCATGGCTGCTCTCGGACCATGCGGAGTGCGAGAGTGTCGTCACCTCGGGCCCGTTCGAGGGCGAAACCCTTGGCGCCCTGCTCAAACGGGCTCCGGCCGCCATTCTCGGGTCGCACGCCCCGCAGACCATCCACGGACGTTTCCCGCTTCTCCTGAAACTCATCGACTCGGACCAGCCGCTCTCCGTGCAGGTCCATCCCAGCGATGACGACGCGCGGCGCCTCGGTGAACCCGACGTGGGAAAAACCGAGATGTGGCACATCCTGAGCGCTGACCCCGGCAGCGAGCTTATCTGCGGTCTCGAGGAAGGTGTCACCCGGGACGCCTTGGCCCGGGCCATTGCGGAGGGATCCGTCGAAGGCCTCGTCAGGCGTTTCCAGGTACAGTCCGGCGATTCTGTGTTCGTACCGGCGGGTCGCGTGCATGCCATCGGAGCCGGGATTGTGTTGGCCGAGATCCAGCAGAACAGCAACATCACGTATCGCCTCTATGACTGGGGGCGTCTACAAGCCGACGGCACGGCCCGGACCCTCCACGTAGACAAGTCTCTTGAGGTAGCGGCATTCGCTTCAAGCAAGGGCGGCAAGCTGACGCCGCTGGGCTATGACCGAGCCGGAGCCCGGTGCGCGCTCCTGGCCGCCTGTCGCTACTTCGCCGCCGAAGAAGTGTGTGTCTCCGGCCATCTCACTCGCGAAACCGGCGGAACGTCATTCCACATCATGCTCCTGAAGAGCGGAAGGATTCAGGTCGCAGCCATGGGCGCGGGCGCTCCGCTCAGGCCTGGACATGCCATCCTGATGGCCGGGCAGGCCTCGGTTCTCGAGATGACGGGCGAAGGCGAGCTCTTGGAGTACTATGTCCCAGTGATGGAACAGGACATCGTTGTGCCTCTGCGCGCGGCCGGGCATTCGGATCGGGCGATTGAAGCGCTGGGACAACGCTTCTGAGCGGGGGGGAGCCGGGGGTGCTGTTCCATTGTGGAACGATGCGTGCTTCCGCCGCGCATTCGAGGCCACCTATTATACAGCAAGGTTGAGTGGTAGGTTCGCCATCGGACGGGTATGATTTTTGGGGAAGGAATGACGATGGCATTTGAAGATGAGCAACTGGTTCTCCGGTCCGTCGAGGGTGATGCGGAGGCGTTTGGGAAGCTCGTCGAGCGATACCAAGACGCGGTGTATGCGACGGCGTACTACTACGCCGGTCGCTATGGCGCCGCTGAAGATATCGCGCAAGAGACTTTCCTGAATGCCTATCGCGCGTTGCCGCGACTGAAGGAGCGTGATCGGTTTGGACCGTGGTTGAAGGCCATTGCGTGCCGGACGGCCGCCAACTGGCTCCGTAGACATTTGAAAAAGATCCGGAATGAAACGCCGTTGCCGTTCCGTCGAACGGTGTCCATCGAGGACGCGCGTGAAGGTCCGCGTGGCCGGTTGGAGCGCAGCGAGCGCTATGAACGGGTTCAGATGGCGATAGATTCGCTTCCCGAGCGGTGTCGGTTGCCGGTGGTATTACGGTATTTGCAGGAGTTGAGTTACCGTGAGATTAGTGGGTTTACTGGCGAGTCCGAGGAGGAGATTCGTGGGATCCTGTACCGTGCGGGCCGCCAGTTGCGGGATGTTTTGGCGGATTTGAATGAGAGTGAGGGAGAATCCAGGTGGCATCGTGTGCGCAGGTAGAGCGACTGATTCAGGCTTACGTGGATGGTGAGCTGACGCAGTCGGACCGGGTCATTTTTGAGCAGCACGTGGTCCAGTGTCCGACGTGCGAGGTCTTGCTCCACAAGCATCGACAGATGTGTGCGGACTTATTCGAAACGTTCTCCGAGGAACGGCTTCAGCACAGCCTCGTTCCACAAATCATCGAGCACTTGCCCGAGATGGAACAGGAGAGGGCCGACGTCCAGACCATTAACCTCCGGGCGAAGCATATCACATCGCGGTGGACCCGCATGGCCCGACTCGTTCCGGCCGCCGTGTTGGTGGTGCTGCTGATTCTGGCCGTGACCATCGTGTCCCAATGGCCTGAGACCTGGGGCAACGGTTCGGATGTGATTGGCGTGGTTACCCATTGTGCCGGCGCCGTGCGGTCCAGCATGTACGCGAGCGAGTCGCGGGAGGCCGTAACTGTCCGAGCGTTTGTCAAGTGCGGTGAACGTTTCGAGACGGGTCCCGACAGCGCCTTGATGCTGACGCTGGCCGGGCCGACCCAGTTGAAGGTCAATTCCGATACGCGGGTCAAGCTGTGTAACGACCGGCGCGTGAGCGTGGAATCCGGTGAGATTTGGTGCGACGTCGGCCGGGACGGTCGCCTGTTCCGCGTGAATACCCCTACGGGTGATATCACCGTGTTCGGTACCGCGTTCGAGGTGTCCGTCAGAGACGGTAAGACCGTTGTCACCGTCGAGCAGGGACGGGTTCAAGTTGAAAACGAGCTGGCATTTCGCGAAGTGGAGCCCGGCGAGCAGGTTGACCTCGTCATCGGGCAGTCGGCCCTGGTCGCGCGGGAAGTGGACGTTGCGACCGAGGTGGCCTGGGCGAACAAAATTACGCCCGACGTGGCGGCCAAGGCGTTTTTCGAGCGCGAGATTCTGACGCGGGGAAGCACGGAGCTTCCCGCAGAACAGGTGTTTGTGGTCATCACAAACCGCGATGATCGCCCCCGGAGCGTCAAGTCGATCTACCTCGAGTGGGCGCCCGACGATCATCCGGCCAACCACACGGGATACGACATCTACGTGAGCGATGACTACATGCGCCCTCTGTTCAAGGAGCACATCAGCGGACGTACGTTTGCCAACAAACGGACGTCCGCTTACGAAGTTGCGACGCCGGATAAGCCGATTTCCGGTGTCAACGTTCTCCATATCAAGATCGTACCTGACTTCAGAGGAGGCGAAATCCAGACATCTTTCACCAAGGTATCAGCCTTAGGTATCTGAAGACGGCCTAGAGCCGATTGGCACACAGTTGAATTAAGCCTCACTAAGACGGGTTTACGGAGCGTACGGTAAGATCTACCTCAAGTCACTCCTTCCCCAAGAGTAACTACAGCCAGGTTCTGTAGGCCCGTCTTTCTTCTTGGTCCATCTGCCGGCGTGACGGTCCCCACCGTACACGCTGCGGAGGACAGGGCTAAGTCCGTTTTCTAGTGGATTGGCCCAAGTATCGAGGCGGGTTCGCGGGGCGTTTAGTGAGACCCCCACCTTAAGTCACTCCTTCCCCAAGAGTAACTACAGCCAGGTCTCCGCGAACCCGCCCCTCCCCCAAACCGCGGACGACCGAGAATGGCCGTGAGGCGGCCGGCAGAGCAGGCGGCTACCCATCGGAGGCGAGTTCATGGCAGCATGGGCGTGAAGACCTACCTCGAGTCACTCCTTCCCCAAGAGCAACCGCGTCTATGCCCGTAAGGGCTCGCCTCCGTTTCTACCATCCCGATGCGCTCCGCTTCGATCATTTGAGCCCGCCTTCCGGATGCGCCGCCCTCGGCCATGAGTATTCAGGAGAAACAACCAACAGAGGACTCCGGGGTGCGCGGTATGGACGTAACCTACCTCAAGTCACTCCTTCCCCGAGAGCAACTGCAGCCCGCGCACCCCGGAGTCCTCTCAGTTTACCGTTAGAATGGCTCGGCAATCCTTCTGGCCCTAAGTATACCATCCCCTCACCCAAACAGGCAATAGATGCGCAATGTACGAGGATCGGTTTCGTATCTTTTGCACTAAAAACAAAGTAATCGATTCATCTTGCGTATTATTGGTGTTTTTGGTATAATAGAGACTTAGGCGGAGATGCCACCGTCCGGCTCCCGCGAGGCTGGACACATCGGCAGTGATTACGTTATTGTAAAGGGAGAACTTGATGGTAGAAGGGTCTGGGTAGTCGGGTTGAGGGAATACCTTGGCCATGTGCCGAGCTGTTGTGGATGGTGACTATGGCGGATGACATGATTCTTTCCTCGGACGAGAAGTCGCTGCATCGCGGACGGCGGAAATCGCCGCGCACGGCGACATGCCGGCCGTGCCTGGTGTGGGTGACCGATAATCCCGAGGAGAAGCTGAAGGCAGTCGTGATGGACCTCAGTCCGCACGGCATGCGACTCCGGATGATTGAGATTCTGCCGACGGATACGGCGGTTTCGATTCAGATGATGCGCGACGACGATTTTCAGGTGCCGCTTTCCGTTCCGACCGAGGGGGTGATTGTCCGATACGAGAGCATGGTTGACGGATTCACGGATCACGGCGTGCAGCTTGTGCGCACGCCCATCGAGCGCCTTGAGCCGCGTGCCGTGAATCTGCCCTCACGGGCTACGCTTCCGCCACGCACGGCTCCGAGAATGCACACCATCGATTTCACGGTGGGCGGGCAACGAGGAACACGGTGAGGGAGTGATAATGAACAAGATGAAGATTCTGGTGGTGGACGATGAACCGGATGTGGTGTCTGTCATCGGCCACGCACTGAGTGGCGAGGGGTTTGAAGTGTTGCGTGCCTATGACGGGATCAGCGCGCTCGATATGGTCGAAACCGAACGGCCGGACCTGGTTTTACTGGACATCATGATGCCTATGATGAGCGGATATGAGGTGTGCGAGCAGCTCAAGGCCAACCCCACGACGCAACAGATACCCGTGGTGTGTCTGTCTTCTGCGCACAATCCCAGTGCCCGGGCCCAGATCCTCAAGGTGGGCGCGGCCAGCTATGTCGAAAAACCGTTCCTGCCAGCGGAACTGGTGGTTCAGATCCGGAGATTGCTCAATATCAACGAGGCGTGATGCGGTCCCATCGCTGACCTTGCGCCGGTCGGCGGCGTCCGGGCAAAATTGACAACTTGTGTCCATTTCCCTACCATACCGTGCGTAGGGTCGAAACGCTCCACGGGAACGGGTTTCTGCAAGAGGCGCGTTTTCATTTGCGGGGCGGTGACAGTCAACGGGTTGAGTCCGGGGGCGGTCGAGATCGACGCAGTGCGGCTGGTGACCGCCACGACCGGCGGTTGACGACGTTGGTACCGAAGGATTCCTGGTGACGCTCGCAAACCGAATAACCCTGATTCGACTATCCTTTATCCCGGTATTTCTGGCGTGTATTGCCGGATATGGGCCGGATCGCGTATGGCTTCGGCATGCCGCTCTGGTTCTTTACCTGACGGCGGCGGTGTCGGACTGCGTGGATGGGTATATCGCGCGGAACTACAACCAGCAGTCGCGCCTGGGCAGGGTGTTGGATCCGCTAGCCGACAAGCTGATGATCAACTTGGCCTTTGTGTTTTTGGCCGTGAACGACCACTTTGCCACGCACGTGCCCTACTGGTTTCCGCCGTTGGTCCTCGGCCGGGATGTCACGATTGTCATCGGCTCCTTTGTTATCCACGAGTACTTCGGCACCCTCAGCGTTCGTCCCCGACTCTCGGGAAAGGCCACGGCGGTGTTCCAATATGCGTCGGTGGTGGCGGTGCTCCTCGAGGTGCCCTTCGCCCGCGGACTCATCCTGGCGACAGCGGCGCTCACGGTAGTCTCGCTTGTTGACTACATCTACGCCGGTTGTCGGCAGGTAGGTGTCAAGGACCCAGCGTAATGGCCAGGACGCGCGATCTCCCGCTGGTCGCTATCTGTGGACGGCCCAACGTCGGCAAGTCGACCTTGTTCAATCGTATCACGGGCCGTCAGCGGGCCATTGTCCACGCGGAGGAAGGCATTACCCGCGATCGCTTCTTCGCAACCGCGGAATGGGGCGGCCGGCGGTTCCGCATGGTGGACACGGGCGGCATCGTTGAGAATCCCATCGATCCCGTGGTTCAGAAGATGCAAGAACAAGTGCGTTTCGCGCTGGACGAGGCCTGCGTGGTCGTATTTGTCGTCGACGGCCAACAGGAGATCACGCGCACCGACCATGAGCTGTGCCTCGAGTTGTTCAAGTACGGCAAACCTGTGGTCTTGGCCGTGAACAAGCTCGACAACGAGCGATTGGCCCTGAACGTTCACAACTTTCACGAACTCGGGATGGCCGATCTCGTGGCCATCTCGTCCGGTCACGGCCGGGGCATGGACGATCTCATGAACGCCATCGTGGCGCGCCTGCCGGAGCCCAAAGATGTCGAGTCGCGGGCCGAGATCGAGGGCCCGCCCGTCACCAAAGTGGCGGTGATCGGCAAGCCGAACGTCGGCAAGTCCTCCTTCGTCAACGCGATTCTGAACGAGGAGCGCAGTATCGTCGACTCGAGGCCCGGTACCACGCGCGACGCGATCGACATCGATTTCGAGTGGAAAGGCCGCCACTACCTGCTGATTGACACGGCCGGCATGCGCCGCAAGGCCGGCATTACGCGGAAGGTTGAACAGTACAGCGTCGCGCGGGCGCTGCGATCCGTTCGACGCGCCGACGTCTGTCTCGTCATGCTCGAGGCCGTCGAAGGCATTACGGAACAAGACAAGCGCATCCTCGACTACGTCCGCGAGCAAGGCACGGCCATGGTCATCGCCTGGAGCAAGTGGGATCTGGTCGAAGACAAGGCCAAGCACTTCAAGGGCATCGATGACGCGATCGATCTCAAGATGCCGTTTCTGAAATATGTGCCGTTCATGACCATCTCCAGCCTCACGCGCAAGCGGCTGTTCACCGTGTTCGAATACATCGACCGCGTCGCCGCCGAGGCCGAGAAACGCATTTCGACCGGTGAGTTGAACCGGTTCATCGACAAGCTACGCGGCGAGTCGGTGTCGAGTACGCACAAGGGCAAGCAGGCCAAAGTGCTCTACGCGACGCAGAGCGGTGTCAAACCGACCACCTTCGTCCTGTTCGTGAACCAGAAGCGCCTGTTCCACTTCAGCTACGTGCGGCACATCGAGAACCAGTTGCGGGCTGAATACGGATTCGAGGGCGTGCCCATCGCCATTGAGCTACGCGAGGGCACGACCGAACGTCCGTAGCGCTAGATCGCCTGCGTTGAGGAGCCCCAGTCCATGCCGGAAGCGATTCAGGTTGTCCTAGGCGTCATGGGGGCGTACGTGCTCGGTTCCGTGCCGACGGGTCTCTGGCTTGGGCAAAGGCTGCGCGGCATCGACATACGCCAGCACGGCAGCGGCAACATCGGCGCCACGAATACCATGCGCGTTCTCGGCAAGAGACTCGGCAGTGTGGCGCTCGCCTGCGACATGGCTAAAGGCCTCCTGCCGGTCGTCGTCATCAGCGCGGTTTCAAGCTGGCCATACGCTCCGATCCTCTGCGGTGCCGCGGCCGTTGCCGGCCACACCGCCTCCATCTTCCTCCAGTTCAGAGGCGGCAAAGGCGTCGCCACCAGCACCGGCGTATTCCTCGGACTGTGCCCGGTGCCGACGATCCTCGCGGCGGCTGTATTCGCGCTCGTGACCGCGCTCACCCGAATGGTCAGCGCCGGATCCATCTCGGCCGCGATAGCCTTCTGCGTCATCGTCTGGGCGCTACCAAACCCCTGGCCCATCCGCGTCCTGGCCACCGCCATGGCCCTTCTCATCATCCTCCGCCACCGCGCCAACATCCGCCGCATCCTCACCGGCACCGAAAACCGGATCTGAGGGAGCCCGTGACGCGATAGTTGGCGCACGTTGATCGTGCGCCTACGTAGGCGCACATTGATTGTGCGCTGGGGCCGGAAGAATCAGCGCAGAATAAATCTGCGCCTACTTCCGCGCAGAACAAATCTGCGCCAACGTTGCGCCAACGAGCGCACTAGGTCTGATGCCCAATCTTGCTCACGCCGCTCGCCTCATGTAGAGTAGTGAGGCAACCTAGCCTTTGCGGGGAGATTCTCGGATGAAGCAAGTGGTGATTGAAAACCCGGTCTTGAACTCGCCCTTCATCGAGCCGACCCGGCATTTCAAGTTCGATAATGAAGGCATTACCGACGAAGTGGCGAAGGGCCGGCGCGTCAGCATGTATTTCGTGCCTATTCCGAGGCCCAAGAAACGCACCAAGCAGTTGACGCTCGAATCAGAATGGACGAAGGACCGAGCCGAAGAGAACAAGCTAATCAACCAAATCCGAGAGCGCGTCTCGATATGGCGTCAAGGGAAGTATCCGGGCGTCACACGCACGACGTCACAGCTCATCGAGTACTGGACGAATCCCGAGCGCGAGAAGAAGCTCTTCTTCTGCCAGCTCGAGGCGCTCGAGACGGTCATCTACCTTGCCGAGGCCGCCAAGAAATACGGCGACGCCTGGATGGCGAACGAACTCCACGAAGCCAACGCGGCCGCCAATCCGCTCCTGTACCGTATCGCGTTCAAGATGGCGACCGGCTCCGGCAAAACCGTTGTCATGGCGATGCTCATCGCGTGGCAGGCCCTGAACAAAATCGCCAATCGGCAAGACGCCAAATTCTCGGACACGTTCCTCATCGTCACGCCCGGTATCACCATCCGAGACCGCCTGCGCGTGCTTCTACCGAACGATCCCGACAACTACTACCGACAACGCGACGTTCTGCCGCCACATCTCATCCAGGAACTCCAGAAGGCCAAGATCCTCATCACGAACTTCCACACCTTTGGACTCCGCGAGACGCTCGCCGTCAGCAAGACCACCAAACAGCTCGCCGCGCCCGACGATCCCGACCGTTTCAAGGAAACCCCCGAGCAGATGGTCCGCCGGGCCTGCCGCGAGTTCGGCAACAAGACCAACATCGTCGTCATCAACGACGAAGCCCATCATTGCTATCGCCACAAGCCCGAGTCGGGAGAGGAAAAGCTGACCGGCGATGATCGCGTCGAGGCCGCGAAACGAGAGCAAGCCGCCCGCGTCTGGATCTCGGGCCTCGAAGCCATCAAGGCCAAGCTCGGCATCCGGTGTGTCTACGATCTGTCCGCTACACCGTTCTTCCTCCGAGGCTCCGGCTATTCGGAAGGCACCTTGTTCGGCTGGGTGGTATCCGATTTCTCGCTCATAGACGCTATCGAGAGCGGCATCGTCAAAATTCCACGCGTACCGGTGGCGGACGACTCGGTCACGGGCGATTTGCCCACCTATCGCGACATCTGGGGCCGCATCCGAGGTGAGCTTCCCAAGAAGGGACGCGGCACGGCCGCCGTATCCGGCCCGCCGAAGTTGCCCAAAGAACTCCAGGGCGCCCTCCACAGCCTCTACAATCACTACGAAAAATCCTACCGCGAGTGGGAGACCTCGGAAGCGCGCGAGCGAGGTCAGACGCCGCCCGTGTTTATCGTCGTCTGCAACAACACCAACGTGTCCAAGCTTGTGTACGACTACGTCGCCGGCTGGGAAAAGACGATTCAGGGCCAAACCGTCGTGCAGGCCGGCGCCCTCGAAGTTTTCCGCAACGACGATGGCCACGGCGGCTGGAACCCTCGGCCGAGCACCATCCTTATCGACAGCGAGCAGTTGGAGTCCGGCGAGGCCATGAGCGCCGATTTCAAGAAGATCGCCGCCATCGAGATCGACGAGTTCAAGCAGGAGTACCGCCTGCGCTTTCCGGATCGCGACGTCGAGCAGCTTACCGACGAGGACCTGCTCCGCGAGGTCATGAACACCGTCGGCAAACCGGGCAAACTTGGCGAACACGTCAAATGCGTGGTGAGCGTGTCGATGCTGACGGAAGGTTGGGACGCCAACACCGTGACGCACATCCTCGGCGTTCGGGCCTTTGGCACGCAACTGCTTTGCGAACAGGTCATCGGCCGCGGCTTGCGCCGGATGAGCTACGCCGTCAACGAGGACGGCAAGTTCGAGCCGGAGTATGCCGAGGTGTTCGGCGTGCCGTTTTCATTCATCCCGTGCGCCGGAAGCGGAACAAGTATCCCGACGCCGCGCAAGATCTACCGCGTGAAAGCCGTCGAGGAACGCCAGTCCTGCGAAATCACCTTTCCGCGGCTCATGGGCTACCGCTACGACATCCCCACCGAGCGATTGGGCGCCCGGTTCTCCGACGAGTCCATCATCACGTTGAGCACGCAGGACATTGCCACCTGGACGGAATCCGCCCCGATTGTCGGCGAGCACAGTATCCAGACCCTCGACGACCTCAAGGCCCAACGCGAGCAATACGTGGCCTTCAGCCTGGCCAAGCTCACCATGGAAACCTACTTCCGCGACGATCAGGGCAACAGCCGGCAGTTCCTGTTTCCGCAGATCCTCGATATTACGCGCCGCTGGCTGCGGCAGTGCGTCCGATGCAAGGACAACACCTTCATACAGCTCCTGCTCCTGGCCGAATTCGCCCACAACGCGGCGGATAGGATCTACCAGTCCATCGTCCAAGCCGACACCGGCGAGAAACGACTCATGCCGATCCTCAAGCCCTACGATACCGTCGGCTCGACGCGGTACGTCGATTTCGACACCACGCGGCCCGTGTATCAGACCCATCCCGACAAATGCCACGTGAACTATGCCGTCGCCGACACAGATTCGTGGGAACAGAAGATGGCCCAGGCGCTCGAACAGATGGACGAGGTCGTGTGCTACGTCAAGAACCAGAATCTCGGATTCGAGATTCCGTACACCGTGGACGGTGACGAACGGAGCTACGTGCCGGATTTCATCGTCCGCATCGGCGACGGGCACGGGGCCGAGGACCTGCTGAACCTGATCATCGAGGTATCCGGCGCGGCCCGTCGAGACAAAGAGGCCAAGGTAGCTACGGCCAAGACCCTATGGATACCCGCCGTCAATAACCACGGCGGATTCGGCCGGTGGGACTATATCGAGATCAAGGATCCGTGGAACGCCGTGGCGGAGATTCGCGAATATGTCAGCGCACGATGAGTTGGCGCAGTTGGCGCACATTGATTGTGCGCAAGGGCCGGAAAGCCTGACGCCGAGCCCAGCGCAGAACAAATCTGCGCCTACTGCTACGCCAAGTTCCGATCCATTTTCATTCACCTTTCTCGATACCCATCAACACGTCCGCACCTACCGCTACCACCTACCCCATTGGCAGCAAGACGGCACGGTTCACTTCGTCACCTTCCGGCTCGGCGACTCGATTCCGGCCTCCGTGATGCGCGCATGGGCCGATGATCGCCGCCAATGGCTGGCCGCACACGGCATACCCGACGACCTTCCACGCGCCGAGCGCGACCGGCGTTACCGTCAGATTCCCCAAGACGTTCGACGCGCCTTCGAGCACGAAGAAGCCCGACGGTTTCACGTCGAGATCGACAAATGCCACGGATCCTGCCTGCTTCGGAAAGCCGAGGCCGCCAGCATTCTGGCGGACGTGCTCCATTTCTACCACGGCAGACGCCTGCACTGCGGCGATTTCGTCATCATGCCGAATCACGTCCACTGGCTCCTCGTGCCCTATCCGGAGCAAGATCTTGAAACCCTTTCCGGATCCGTCAAGCGACACAGCGCCGTGCGGATCAACCGACTTGCGGGGAGGTCCGGGCGGCTCTGGCAGCACGAGAGTTTCGACCATATAGTGCGCAACGGAGACGAGTTGATTCGGATCCGCGACTACGTTCGCGACAATCCAGGAAAGGCAAAACTGCGTTCCGGCGAGTATATGTACCACCGGTGCGATTGGTTAGACGTTGGTGAAGTAGGCGCACACTGATTGTGCGCAAGGTCGGAAAGTGGGCGCACATTAATTGTGCGCAAGGTCGGAAAGTAGGCGCACATTAATTGTGCGCTGGGGCCGGACGCGATCGCGGTTACGCTGGCACCGAAGATCGGCGCAGAACGAATCTGCGCCTACGTAGGCGCACATTGATTGTGCGCAAGGTCGGAAAGTAGGCGCACATTAATTGTGCGCTGGGGCCGGACGCGATCGCGGTTACGCTGGCACCGAAGATCGGCGC
>DAIPKA010000010.1:101219-165101 GCA_036769985.1 Candidatus Hydrogenedentota bacterium
CCGGACGCGATCGCGGTTACGCTGGCACCGAAGATCGGCGCAGAACGAATCTGCGTCTACGTTGACGCACATTGATTGTGCGCAAGGTCGGAAAGTAGGCGCACATTGATTGTGCGCTGGGGCCGGACGGGATCGCGGTTACGCTGGCGCCGAAGATCAGCGCAGAACAAATCTGCGCCTACGTTGGCGCACATTGATTGTGCGCAAAGGTCAATGGAAGGAATAAGCAATGAAAGCGAAACGCAAGGGGCCAACCCCGGTCGACGCGCTCAAACATCGCGATAAGCGGTCGAATATCCCGACACAGGAACTGCGGGATTTCGTCAAGGATGACGAATTGGCGCCGCGGACCATGCTGTATCCTCGGGATCCGTCCCTCGATCCGCAACTGGTCTGGAAAGGCAAGGACGACCAGGATCGCCATCCGCTCGAGATCCCCCTCGTACCGGTATACATCCAAGAGAAGATCCATCCCCAGGCCCTCATTGAGAACCTACGCGATACCGCCAAGGCCGGCGAACCCGAACCGGAACAACTCCTGTTCGCGGACTTCAACGGCATCCAGTTCGAAGACCTCATCGACTTCTACCAGCATGAACAGAACTGGGCCAACCGGATGATCCTCGGAGACTCGATGCTCGTCATGTCTTCGCTCGCCGAGAAGGAAGGCCTCAAAGGCAAGGTCCAGATGATCTATCTCGACCCGCCCTACGGCATCAAATTCGGCTCCAACTGGCAAGTCAGCACACGCAAACGCGACGTCAAAGACGGCAAAGCCGAAGACGCCACCCGCCAACCCGAACAGATCCGCGCCTTCCGCGACACCTGGGAACTCGGCATCCACTCCTACCTCGCCTACCTCCGCGACCGACTCGTCGTCGCCCGCGAACTCCTCACCGAAACCGGAAGCATCTTCGTCCAGATCGGCGACGAAAACGTCCATCTCGTCCGCTGCCTCATGGATGAGGTGTTTGGGAGCGAGAATTTCATTAGTCTGATCACCGTACAGAAGATGGCTGGCCTAGCGTCTCAGTTCCTGAAGGGCGCCTGCGATTACGTTATTTGGCATTCCAAGAGCGCATCTCAGACGAAATACAGGCAGCTCTTCTACGAGAAGGTGCTGGGACTGGGGCATGGCTCCGGCGCGCGCTATGATCAACTCATCTCGCCATCCGGGGAACGGTGTCGCATTCCTAAGGACTCCGACACCCTCGACGGCCTTTTCCGCGAGGGTTGGAGAGCTTTTCAGCCAACAACTCTGACCACGTTCGGTACCGGAGGATCCTCCTACTTCCCATATGCTTTTGAAGGAAAGACCTATTTTCCGGGAATAGGCAAAGGTTGGCTCACAACAAAGGACGGAATGGATGGACTTGCGGCGGCCGGGAGGGTCCTGCAGACTGGCTCCTCAATCCGATACATCCGCTACCTCGACGACTTCCCTTGTTACGAGCTCAACAACGTTTGGACCGATATCGCGAGTCCGCCAGACGTCGTGTACGTGGTGCAGACTTCTACTGCGGCAATCGAGCGCTGTCTTCTGATGACGACGGATCCGGGGGATTTGGTGTTGGATCCGACATGCGGCTCGGGGACGACGGCGTATGTGGCGGAGCAGTGGGGGCGTTGATGGATCACGATCGATACGAGCCGGGTGGCGTTGGCGCTGGCGCGTACGCGGCTGATGTGCGCGAAGTATCCGTACTACCTGTTGTCGGATTCGCCCGAGGGCATCGAGAAAGAGGCGGAGCTGACGGGCAAGATCCCGCCGCAGTACAAGACGTTGAGTGATATCCGGAAAGGGTTCGTGTACAAGCGCGTGCCGCACGTGACGTTGAAATCGATTGCGAATAATCCCGAGATCCGCGAGGGCATGACCCGCGAGGAAATCGATCGCGCCATTGCGAAGTATGCCGACACCGAGACCCTATACGATCAGCCCTACGAAGACGGCAAACGGATCCGCGTAACCGGCCCGTTCACCGTCGAGAGCCTATCGCCGCACCGGGCGTTAGAGATGGCGTCGGAGTTGGCGCACGTTGATCGTGCGCTGGGGCCGGAGTTGGCGCACGTTGATCGTGCGCTGGGGCCGGAAGAATCAGCGCAGAATGAATCTGCGCCTACGTTGGCGCACGTTGATCGTGCGCTGGGGCCGGAAGCGAGCGCGGAGGGATCGGCCGAGAAGACAGCGCAGAATAAATCTGCGCCTACTTCCGCGCAGAACAAATCTGCGCCTACTTCCGCGCAGAACGAATCTGCGCCAACGGGGACGCCAACTATCGATCGTTTCGTACCGATGATCATCGAGAATCTACGGAAAGCGGGTGTCCAGAACACGAAGAAGCAGGAGCGGCTGGTCTTCGAGCGGCTGGACTCGTTTGCGGGCACGTGGCTGCACGCGGCGGGCGAGTATACGGAGAAGGGGGGGAGGTCAAAGCGGGTGGCTGTGTGTATCGGCCCCGAGCACGGCACGGTGGGTTCAGAACTGGTCAAGGAAGCTGCGAAAGAGGCGTTGCGCGGCGTCGGATTCGACCTGCTGATCGTGTGTGGTTTCGCCTTTGACGCGCATGCGGCCGAAACGGCGCTAGAGTTTGCGCCGGCGTTGGCGCAGTTGGCGCAGTTGGCGCACGTTGATCGTGCGCTGGGGCCGGAGTTGGCGCACATTGGTTGTGCGCTGGGGCCGGAGTTGGCGCACATTGGTTGTGCGCTGGGGCCGGAAGAATCAGCGCAGAACAAATCTGCGCCTACGTTGGCGTATCCGGAGGGATCGGGCCGGGGGGATGATTTCGCGGTAGCCGAGGAATCGCGCGAGTATGGGAGACTTCCGGTGCTGCTGGCGCGGATGAATCCGGACTTGGCCATGGGCGACGCGCTGCTCAAGAAGACGGGCGCGGCGAACCTGTTCATGGTATTCGGCGAGCCGGATATCACGATCTCGACAGGCAAAGATGGCAAGCTGGCGGTCGAGGTGTTCGGCGTGGACGTGTACGATCCGACGACGGGCCAGATCCGGAGCAGCTCGACGGATGATATCGCGTGTTGGTTCATCGACACCGAGTACAACGGCGAGAGTTTCTTCGTGCGCCACGCGTATTTCACGGGCGCGGGCGATCCCTATGACAAACTCAAGCGGGCGTTGCGCGCCGAGATCGACGAGACCGCGTGGGCAAGTCTCTACACCACGAAGAGTCGTCCCTTCGACACGCCGAAGAGTGGTAAGATTGCCGTCAAGGTGATCAACCATTACGGCGATGAGGTGATGAAGGTCTACGCGGTGGAGCGTTGATGGTCCCAGCGGAAGAGCGACATGGCGGCGTGACGGGCAAGGCCCTTATGGTGGGCCTCGTTTTCGTCCTGATCGAGTGTTGGCTGGTACATTACGTGGATCAGATGATCCATGGGACGCTCAGCTTTCATTTGGTACCCGCGCCGGCATGCATCGTACTCTTGTTCGTGTTGGTGTGGGGCATCAACGCGCCGTTGCGCGCCGTTGCGCCGCGTCACGCGCTGACGACGCGCGAACTCCTCGTGGTCTACACGATGATGGGCGTCGGCCTTACCGGCCCATCCATGGGCCTGGCGCAGGTGTTGGTGCCGGCATTGGCCGCGCCGGTGTATTACGCGTCGCCGTCGAACAAGTTCGCCGAGATCTTCCAACTCGGCACGAACAAAGTGATTCCGCGTTGGCTGGCGCCGACGGATTACGACGCCGTCAAGGGTCTGTTCTCGCGAACGTCGACGGATCCCATCGACTGGGCCATGGTGGCGCGCACGTGGTTTACGCCGCTCCTCGCGTGGGGCCTGTGGATCTTTGTGTTCTTCTTCGTTTACGTGTGCGTGATGTCGGTGCTGCGCCGGCCGTGGGTCAAGCGCGAGCAGTTGACCTTCGCGTACAACGTCGTGCCGGAGCAGATGAGTCTCGCGCCGCCGGCGCGTGTTGGCGAGCGGACCCCGCCCTTCTGGAAGAACAAGTGGATGTGGATCGGTTTCCTGATTCCGTTCATCTACCACTTTTTCGCGAATCTCTATGTCGTATCGCCGATATTTCCGAACATCCCCATCTACTTCGATCTCGCCCAGTACTTCACCGAAGCGCCCTGGAACGGCATCGGCGAACTCAAGATCTGGGTGAGCCTCCACTCGGTGGCGTTCTGCATGCTGTTGACCGAGGAGATGCTATTCAGCCTCTGGTTCTTCTTCGCCGTCAACAAGGCCCTTGCGGTGGCGTTCTATGCCTTCGGCTGGAACGAGACCTATTCCGATTTCTTCGCGCCCGCCATGAGCGACCAGGGCACCGGCGCATTTGTGGCGTATTTCTGCATCGTGTTGTGGGCCATGCGCGCCCATTTGCGCGTGGTGGTTTCGCGCGCGGTGCGGTTCCAGGTGGGCGAGGATGAAGCCGACGAGCCACTGACGTACCGCGCGGCGTTCTGGGGTCTTGTGATCGGCATGGCGGCCTTGGTGGGATTCTGCGCCATCGCCGGTGCCCACCCCGTCTGGTCCTTCGCGATAATCGCCATGATCCTCGTGTACTGGGTCGTACTGACGCGGCTCGTGGCCGAGGCGGGCGTGTTTATGTCGCAAGCGCCGACATCGGCCGTGCACGACACCATCGCCAAGGTGTTCGGCACGGCGGCGCTGAGCGTGCAGAGCTGGACGATTCTCGGTTTCTTCAAGAGCATTTTCCTGCGGTGGTACACGATCATGCCGGCGTACATTCTCGGCGGGTTCAAGTTCGCGGACCGCCACAAGATCAACGCGCGGCGGCTTGTGTTCGCCATGTTGTTGGCCATTGCCGTGTCGATCGCCGCCGGTTTCATCACCACCGTGTGGATGGATTATGAATACGGCGCGCTCAACCTATCCACGTGGAAAGCGAGCGACCTCGCAAGGCAGCCCTTCGACCAAATCCGCCGGTACCACGACACGCCGCAACCGCCTGATAGAAAGGCCATTGCGGTAATGGGCGTGGGCGCAGGCGTAACGCTGTTCCTATCGGTGATGCGGATGAATTTCGTCTGGTGGCCCTTCCATCCGCTGGGTTACGTGGCGAGCAATCTCTACATCATCCACTATTTCTGGATTCACATCTTCATTGCGTGGGTGTTGTCGAAACTGATCACGAAATACGGCGGCCTGTACCTCTTGCGAAAGGCGCGCCCCTTCTTCGTCGGCGTGGTCATCGGCGCGATGATGAGCGGCGCGTTCTGGTGGGCGATCGACTATTTCTACAGCCTCGACACGCATTGGGTATACGCGATATGAGCACGCGCACGCGCCATAGCCGGCTCCTGGCCTTCGCGCCAGTGCTCGTACTGCTCTGCGGAGGCGCGGCTGGGCTCGAGTTCGCGCTCAGCGAGGACGAGGTGCGCAACGTCGCCACGGTCGATGCCGACGCCATTGCGGAGACGGTACGCGTGCTCAGCGGATACCCGTCGCGAGCGCCGGGCTATCCCGGTGCGGCCGAGGCCGCACGATACGTGCGCGAGGCCTTCGCCGAGGCCGGACTGAGCGACGTTCAGGAATTTCCTTTCCTTGCGACGACGCCGATCGAGGGCAACGCCCGCCTCGTGGGCCAGGGCCTCGACGTGCCGCTCCATGCCTTCTGGCCGAATCTCGTCCGCACGTGCACGACACCGCCGGACGGCGTCACCGGCCGGCTCGTCTATGGCGGCTCAGGCGCGCTGGAGGATCTCGATGGCCTCGACCTCGAGGGCGCCATCGTCGTGCTCGAATACAACTCGGCGCGGAACTGGCTCAACGTGCCGATGCTCGGCGGACGCGTCGTCGTATTCATCGAGCCCGAGACGACGACCCACTTCGAGAGCGCGGCGAAGTTCCTACGCACGCCGGTGGACGTGCCGCGCTTCTACATCGGCCGCGCGGAGTGGGAGAGAGTCCGCTCTCATCTCGGCGAGGTGTTCACTGTGTCGGCGCGGGTGGACTGGGAGGACGCGCCCGCAGCCAACATCATCGGCTGGGTACGCGGCCGCGGGCCGTCGGCCGACGAGACGGTGGTACTGTCGGCCTACTACGATTCGATGAGCGTCGTGCCGGCGCTGGCGCCCGGCGCCGAGCAGGCGTGCGGTATCGCAGCGCTACTCGAGCTGGCTCGGCGCTTCGCCGAGAATCCGCCGCCGAGATCGCTGCTGTGTGTGGCCACGGCAGCCCACGGCCTGTTTATGCAAGGCGCGGCGGAACTGTTCGACAACCAACTCGATGCGTTGGGCGTCACGCCGAGCCTGTTCATCGCGCTCGACCTCGCGTCGCAATCCACGAAAGTCGGCGCGTTCAACGTGGGCCACGCCTATTGGGATGAGGCACGCGCGGCGCGGCTCCAGTGCTTGTTCGAGCCGCTCGGCACGCAACTCTCGCAACTGGCCCAGCGAACCGCGCTCGCCACCGGCCTCTACACCGAGGCGGAGTATCGGGCGTCCGGCATGGAGAAGGATCCGACGCTCTCGCCCTTCGTCGAGTCGCTGACGGTGACCTCATTGTCGAAAGCCGGCACGAGTTGGGCCTACACGGTGCCGCCTGGCATGGTGCACGAGGCCGAGACGGCCTGCCTATTCGGTACCCTGGGTTTTGCCTTTGTCACGTGGGACGTCGAACGCCGTCTCGTCGATTCGCCGCTCGACACCTTCGACCACGTCAACCGCGAGAACCTGGCGCAGCAGGTGGGCTTCATTCGCGCCATGCTCGAGGAGATCCTCCGCAGCACGGATCGCACGCACGGATTCATTACGCGCATCGAGCAGATTCACGACTGGAACCGTCAAGGCCACCGCGCCCAGTTCTTCCCGCCTACCGGCCGGAATGCCGGCATTGTGAGCGGGCGCGTCGTCGAGTTCCTGCCGAAAAAGAACTACATTCCCGACGAGCCGAAGACGGACGCGCTCGTGGTCGTGCGCCGCGAGGACGGGAACACCTATCTCGGCGTCCGCTGCGAGCCGATCCAGCGCGTCCGGACACTCGAGCGCAACGGACGCGCTCACGAGGCGTCGTTTCGATTCTGCAACATCGGCCGAGGCACGCAAGGCTATTTCACGGCGCGTCCGCGCGAGATCGACGCGTTTGTGCTCGACGCCGAAACCGGCGCGGTGGTCTATGCCAAAGATCTTGGGCGCAACGGTGAGATGACGTATCCGACGAAGGTCTACGGCCAGACGACGCCACAGGAAGTCCGGCGAACGGTGGTGGTGTTCCCGTGCTACTCGGTCGATGTGTTCGACATCTTCGATCCGCGTTACATGCAGATTCTCGGTTCACTGCGAATCCTCGATGCGCAGACGGACACCGAGCCGGAGTGCTACGGATCCGCGATGGCCTCGGGCGGTAGCGGCAGCTACTACGATCCCTGCGCATCGCTCTTCCTTCTACGCAAGGAGGGCCGCCCGCACTCGTTCAAGTTGTTGGGATCGGCGGGCATCTTCGGCCAACGCTTGACCCTCTTGAACAGCGATGAGGACGTGACGACGGGGCGAGGCTTTGACGCCAATACCGGACGGATCTACAACACCGCATTGCAGGCGGCGCGCGACATGAGCCTGATCAACGCCGAGCGAATCGGCGAGCTCGAGGCTACGGGCGTCCTTGCGGTAAACGAGGCCAGCGAGGGCGGCGGCAGTCTCCTCGTGGACTTGCACGCGCGCGCCGAGGCCCAGATCGCCCGCGCCGAAGCGGCAAGCGCCTCCGACGCCCATGTCGAGGCCATGCACGCCGCCCGGAGCGCGTGGGCCTTGGCCTCGCGCGCCTACCCGCTCGTGCTGAAGACGCAGAACGACGCCGTTCTGAGCGTCTTGTTCTATCTCGCGCTCCTGATTCCGGCGGCGTATTTCCTTGAGAAACTCCTGTTCGGTTTCGTCACGATCAAGCGCCAGATCATCGCGCGGGCCGTGATCTTCTTCTTCGTCTTCTTCCTGCTCCGCTTCGCCAATCCGGCGTTCCGGCTCACGGTAAATCCGTACATCGTGTTGCTCGGATTCGTGATGATCGCGCTCACGCTCGCGGTGTTGCGGATCATCTGGACAATGTTTCAGGCCGAACTCAGGCGGCTTCGCGCCCAGGTGACCGGCATCCACAACGTCGAGATAGGCCGTAGCGACGCGGCCGGTATGGCCTTCGGCCTCGGCATATCGAGCATGCGCAAGCGCAAGATCCGAACCGCCAACACCTTGGTGACGCTCGTATTCTTGACCTTCAGCGTGCTCTCCTTCACGTCCATCATGTCGCAAAACAACCTCAAGGGGCGCGAGCTCTACGACCAGAGCCTGCAACGGATCGAGGCGCCCTACAATGGCATCCTCTTCCGCTCGCCGGTGTATGCCCCCATCATTCAGGATGCCTACACCTATATCCTGAGTGAGTTCGCCGAGGCTCACACCATTGCGCCGCGGGCGTGGTATCCGGGCGGATCGGCGCCCAGGAACACGGCCACACGCGTCGAGGCCGCCTCCGGCAAGCGCGCCAGCGTGCCCGCCGTGCTCGGACTCAGCGCACAGGAAGCGGACATCGTGCTGAAGAATCCGGACTGGCTGACGGGCGCGTGGTTCTCCGAAGAAGACCGCTACGCGGTCATCCTTACGAAGTCCCTGGCGGCGCTGCTCGACTTGAGCGAGGCCGACATCGGTAGCGAGGCGATCCGCGTCTGGGGGCGCGACTTCACACTACGCGGCATCCTCGACGATACGTTCTTCAGTCCGGAAGAAGGTTTCCGCGACATCGACGGCGAGCCGCTGTCGCCGGTGAACTACGCCATGTCGGCCCAGACGTATCAGGAAGCCGTCACCACGCGCCCCGACATTGTGGCCAAGAAGCCCCCGCCCTCGTTCAGCCATTTCGGCGCGCTCAACACGCTCGTCGTGCCGTACGACACGGCGATCGAGATGGGCGGCACGCTGCGGAGCCTGGCCATTGTCGCCGACGACCCGCTGACGATTTCGGAGAAGACGTTACGCGACGAGGTGCTCAGCAAACTGGCGACGGGCCTCTTTGCAGGGATGGATGGCCTGAGCTACTGGTACACGTCGCTCGGCCAAGCGGATTATCGAGGGCTTTCATCGTTGGTGATCCTCATCTTGATCGCGTCGCTGATCGTATTCAACACGATTCTCGGCTCGTTGTACGAACGCCAACGCGAGATCGGCATCTACACCTCCCTCGGCCTCGCGCCAAGCCACATCGGCGCCTTCTTCCTGGCCGAGTCCTGCGTGTATGCCGTGCTCGGCTGCCTGGCCGGATACCTGCTGGGCCAGGTCGTAGGCATCGCCAAGACGGAACTGGGCCTGTCGCTACTCGAGAGCCTTACGCTAAACTACTCGTCGAAAGCAGCGCTGTATGCCACGCTCTTGGTGGCGGGCGTGGTGATGCTGAGTTCGCTCTATCCCGCGTGGAAGGCCAGTCGGCTCTCGGTGCCGGACCTCGAGCGCGCGGTTCAGCTTCCCGAGCCGGTAGAGGATTGCATGACGCTCGAGTTCCCGTTTCTCTTCGCCGGGGACGCCCAGGTGGGCATCACGGCGTTCTTGTTCAGGTATTTCAAGGATCAGGAAGAACTGGCCACCGGTACGTTCCACGCGGAAGGGACGACGATGGGCCTCGACGACGGCGGGGCACATCTTGAGGCGATGGTGTGGCTCGCGCCTTTCGACTGGGGTATCAGTCAGCGGGTCTCATTCCACATCGAGTCGTCTGGCGAGGAGGGCGTGCTGTTTGTAGCACTCCGTCGGTTGGACGGCGAGGTTCGGGCCTGGCGGCGCGTCAACCGGCGCTTTGTGGCGGACATGCGCCGGCAGTTTCTCCTGTGGCGCACGATTTCCCCCCGTGATCGGCACCGCTACATCGAGTATGGGCGGCGCGTACTCGACGGTGATAGCGGGGCCGAGTTGGCGCCGGTGCCGACGCCTGCGGAGGCATAGATCGAATCGTGCCGCACATTGCATCGTTCAAGGCCATTCGGTAGCATGAAGCGGGTTGCACAACGCGCAGGAGGGAACAGACGGGTGCCCGCAGAAACCGTTCGATGGACAGACGACAAACGTCTGTTCATCATCGACCAAACGCTACTGCCGGTCGAGTTCAAGGAGATTCCCCTGGATTCGACCGAAGCGGTGTTCGAGGCCATCCGGAAACTCCGCGTGCGCGGGGCGCCGGCCATTGGCGTTTGCGCGGCGTTGGGCGTCGTGGTCGGCGTGCGCGAGCAAGCGCCCGCGGACGTCGCGGCGGCGGTCAAGGCCGTTCAAGCGACAGCGGATTATCTCGCCGGCTCGCGGCCGACGGCCGTGAACCTGTTCTGGGCCCTGGATCGCATGCGTCGCACGGCCAGCGAGAACAGCGGGGCCTCCAATCTCGGATCATTCATGAGAGGCCTTGAATCCGAGGCCGTCGAGATCATGGAAGAAGACAAGCGCCTGTGTCGCGGTATTGGCGAACACGGCGCCCCGCTGATCCGCGACGGCGATGGCGTGTTGACGCACTGCAACGCCGGGGGCCTTGCCACGGCAGACTACGGGACGGCTCTGGCCGTGATGTTTCGCGCGCACGAAGAAGGCCGCCGGTTCCGCGTGTTTGCCGATGAGACCAGGCCGCTGCTGCAGGGCGCGCGGCTGACGACTTGGGAACTGATGCGGGCCGGCATCGACGTCACGCTGATCTGCGACAACATGGCCGGCCTGGTCATGCGCGAAGGCAAAGTCAAACTTGTGATCACGGGAGCGGATCGCATTGCGGCGAACGGCGACGCCGCCAACAAGATCGGCACTTATTCCGTGGCGCAGTTGGCCAAGGTGCACGGCATCCCATTCTACATTGCCGCGCCCTATTCGACGTTCGACCATTCCTTAATGAACGGCGCGGCCATCCCTATCGAGGAGCGTTCCGGAGAAGAGGTGACGCACGGGTTCGGCCGGCAGACGGCCCCCGACGGCGTGGCGGTGTACAATCCGGCATTCGACGTGACCCCGGCGGACCTGATCGCCGGAATCATCACCGAGCGAGGCATCCTCCGGCCGCCGTATGAAGAGAGTATTGGCGGGTTCGTCTGAGAGGTGTCAAGGTAAGTTTCCATGTTCGATCGGTTCATCGAGTACCTCTGCGAGATGCGCGAGGATGATCTGTCGCGGATGACGATCGAGGATATGGCCATAGGGTGGGCCTGGTGCCGGTCCTACGAAGGCGATGCCGAGCGTTCCGTTCTTGTGAATCGGGCTCGGGCGGTCATCGAGCAATGGCTGACTCGCATGAAGCCGGTGGATACGACTTCCGAAGGGTGTCGTCAACAACCCGTGTTGCGCGGACTCATGAATGACCTCGAGACGTGGGGGACTGAAGGAATCGAGCGGGACGAGGTCGATGTCCTAATTGCCGCCTACGACTTGATGACGCGTGTGGCGACGGGAGCCTATGTCGAGCGGCCCTTGGCCAAACTGGCGCCGTACATGGATGGACTGCGCGCTCTGTACGGTGTGACTCGGCCGGAACCGGGCCTGCCGCACCTGGCGGACCGCGTCTGTATCGTACGTTCCGATGATATTGCGCGCGCACGGCCACGCGAGGTCCGGCGACTGGCCGGCATCGATGTGTCATATCGGGGGCCGGTGTTCCCGCACAGGGGCACGCTGAAGGTCCTGGATCGGGTTCCCGAGAACGCTATCGTGGTGGTTGAAGATGGCGGATGCTTCGTCAATGGATTTGTGTTTGGGACGGTGCTGGCCTCCAAACACTGCGAGGTTATGGAAAACATATCGGGCACCGTCATTGTGACGCAGGGCGACATTCGCCTGCGGAATATCGTTGACCGCGCCACGGTGATCTCGAAGTCGCGGCGCATCCGGTGCCGCAACGTTCTGGGCCCGAAACTGGCTTTCGCGGGAACGCTATTGTGGGTGAAGGAGTCGATGGTGCGAGGCACATGCATCGCCCCGCAGATCGAGGTGGGCGGCTCGGTGACGGGCGGTCTGGTGGAGGTTTCGAAGAGTGTCGTCGCGGCATGTTTCCGCGCTTCGGGGACCCATGACCTTTCGGTTGTGCTGCGCCGAGAGCTATCGTGCGAGGATTTCGGCGAGGCGATTTCGCAGGAGGGCCGCCGCCTGCTGGCGCAGCGCATCCGGCTTACGGATCGCGCAGCCAGTATCGAGAGCATGGTGGACCTCACCCGTCAGGAAAGCGAGGAGTACGCCGCCGGAACGCTCATGTTTCTCATTGGAGGCGACAAGACCAGCAAGCTTGTCGAGGAGGCCAAACGTCTTCAGTCTCGTCTTGCGTTTGTGGATCGCGTGATCGCGAGTATCGATATGCTCAAGGAGCGCGCCGAACGGACTTTTGTCGAGATCAACCGGGCGGTTCGGATGACCCCCGAGGAGATTCGCGGTGCGTACGCGGCCGCAGCGGCCTCGGTCAAAGAGACGAGCAGCGAACTTGATGCCATGCGGGCGGAAGGCGAGGTCGATGCCGATCTGGTCGAGGGCCACGAAGAGGTTTTGTCCATGTGCCGGCAGCTCGAGGAGAAACGCCCCGAGGAGGATTCTACCTCGGTCGTCGTGTCGGGATTCGACGCGAAACGGACTGAGTGGTGCAGCAAGCGGAAGGCCATCGTCGAATCGTTGCGCGCCAAGCACGAAGAGCTCTTCGAGGTTGTTGGACGCACCGAAGTGCTCGATCAGGCGCAGAACATTTCTCGTGTGAAGCTTCTCCGGCGCGTGCTGGCGGCCGCGCGCGAGTTTCCTTCGGACGCGCAGATGGCGGAACGCGTGAACTCGGGACTTATGCGCGTGATGCTCAGGACACTGAAGACCAAACTCGATCAAGGGAGTCGCGCGCGCGAGATGCTCCGCCAGACGCGTTCGGAACTGGAGGAGGTTTGCACGATGCTTCGGCGCGATCATCAGTGTCTGCTCGCGGACTCGCTGGATGCCGCGCAGGGCTCGGTGGTGCGCGGTTGTTTTGACCGGGGGGTCCGGATTGCGGTCGACCGGTGTTTGTTGGATAGGTCGGAGGTTCCGAGCGGCATGGTGGTGGTGACGCCGGACACGGAAGGACGAGCGGTCACATACGTGCGTCGAGGCCAGCGGATTCTCTTGGAGCACTCGTAGATGACAGTTGATACCCCCGAAATAGTAGCCATCGACGGGCCGGCGGGCGCCGGAAAGAGCACCGTGGCCAGACGTGTGGCCGAGCGACTCGGTTTTGCGTACCTCGATACCGGGGCCATGTACCGCGCCGCGACGTGGTGGGCTCTTCATCGCGGTGCGGACCTGAACGACGCGGAGGCCCTGGTTGACGCCGTTCGGGCCATGCCGCTGGAGATGGAGGAGGGCGAACGCGGCATGGTGGTGCGTGTGGATGGCCAGGACGTAACGGCGGCCATCCGCACGCCCGAGGTCACGCGCATGATCTGCTGCCTCGACCAGAACCCCGGCGTGCGGGCTCATCTCGTCGAACTCCAGCGTGCCATGGCCCGTCGAGGCCCAACCGTGGCCGAAGGACGTGATATGGGTACCGTCGTCTTTCCTCAGGCCAAGTGCAAGGTCTTTCTGGATGCTTCGTTGGACGAGCGCGCGCGACGCCGGGCGGCCGAAATGCGGGCTAGGGACGCCCATGTCGATGCTGACGCGGTGCGCCGGGATATCGAGGAGCGCGACCGGAAGAACCGCGAGCGAGAGACCTCGCCGCTGCGGCAGGCTCCCGACGCAACACTCGTCGATACGACGGACCTTACGCTGGAGGAGGTCGTCGAGCGAATCGTCAACTTGGCAAGGGGGCGCGCTTGATCAACGGCAATACCGACACCATTTGGCGCATCGCGGAAGAGAACCGGCTCAAGACCATCCCCCTTGCGCGCGCCCTCGATGTCCCTCGCGTCGTGGCCCATCTCATGGTCCTGCGCGGCGTTGACAGTGTCGAGGAGGCTCAGCGGTTCCTCGATCCATCCATCGAACACGTCGCCGCCCCGTTCTTGATGCAAGACATGGACCGCGCGGTCGCACGCATTACGGACGCCCGCGCCCGCGACGAGCACGTGTTCGTCTTCGGCGACTATGACGTGGACGGAATCACCGGTACCGCGGTACTGGTGAACGCGCTACGGCGCTTTGGCGTGACTCGGTGCTCCTGGGATTTGCCGTCGCGCATGGAGAACGGCTACGGCCTGAGTCCTGAGCACGTCGATGCGGCGCAGCAACGGGGTGTGTCCTTGATCGTCACAGTAGACAACGGCATCAATGCTCGGGCGGCGGCGGAGCGTGCGAAGGCGCTCGGTATCGACCTGATCATCACGGATCACCATCAGCTCGAAGGCGAGCTGCCGCCGGCCGTGTCCGTGGTGGATCCGGCGCGCGAGGCCTGTCCCGGGCCCCATGCCAAAGCCAGCGGGGCCGCCGTGGCGTTCAAACTGGGCTGGGCACTCACCGGGGAGCCGCGCGATGTCGACCTTGTCGCCCTGGGCACGGTGGCCGATATCGTGCCACTCCTGGGCGAGAATCGCGACTTGGTGGCGGTGGGGCTTCGCTCGATCCAGCGGGCGCCCCGGCCTGGAATCGAGGCCCTCATGTCCGTGGCGCGACTCGAGTTGGCCAACCTTACCGCCGAGAACATCGCGTTTCAGATTGCTCCCCGCATCAACGCGGCGGGACGCATGAAGGAAGCGCACCTCGCGTTTGATCTGCTCCAGGCCGAGTCGCCCACTGAAGCGCGCCGTCTGGCGGTGCAGTTGGACGGGGCCAACGAGGAACGCAAGACAATCGAGCGGAACACACTGGAATCCCTCCTCGGCCGGGCCGAGGAACTGGTGAACGAAGGCCGGCACAGCCTCGTGCTCGCGGGGAGCGGCTGGCATCAGGGGGTACTCGGCATTGTCGCGGCGCAACTGCAGAGCCAGTTCAACCGCCCCGTGATCGTCGTTTCGATCGATGCGGACGGTCTTGGGCGAGGTTCCGGCCGTAGCGCCGCCGAGTTCAAGTTGGTGGATGCCCTTTCCGCCTGTAACGAGCACCTGGTGAGTTTTGGAGGTCATGCCGCGGCGGCCGGAGTCACCATCCGCGAAGAGGAGATCGAAGCGTTCGTGGCGGCTTTTGAGCGGGAGGCCCGACAGCGCATGTCGCAGGGGCTTGCGCCAAAGGAACTTGATCTGGACGCCCTCGTCTCGCTGAGCGAGATGGATCACCGGCTGATTAAGACCTTGGATCGTTTGCAGCCATACGGACACGGCAATCCGGCACCGGTGTTCTGCTGCTACGGCGTTGAAGTGTTGCCCAACTCCTTGCGCGAGTTGCGCGGGGGCCATATCCGGTTCAGTGTGCGTCAAGAGGATAAGTCATTGCAGGTCATAGGATTCCGCATGGCAGGGATCCTGGCCGCCGACGTATTGCGCGGGACCGTGGATATCGCGTTCACGCCCCAACGGAACACTTGGCGTGACGAGACGACGATCCAGTTGGTGCTCAGAGACGTGCGGAGCAGCCCGAGGGAAGGCTGAACGCGCCGATACGCTGAATCGCGGGGCGGCTTCGTGCTAGGATGAACCTCATGCCTGCCTGCATCCAGATAGCCCAGGTGACCAAAACCTTCGGTGCTACAGTGGCCGTCAGCGACCTGTCGCTCGAGGTCGAGACCGGAGAAGTCCTGGGGCTGCTCGGGCCCAACGGGGCCGGGAAGAGCACGACGCTCTGTATGTTGTCGGGCTTGGTCCGTCCCACCTCCGGGACCATCGCGCTCTTCGGCAAGGATCCGCTTGTGCAGTTTCTGGATATCGCGCCGCGCATGGGCGTCCTGATGGAGCGCCCGGCCTTCTACAACCACCTGTCGGTGCGGAAGAATCTCTCGTTGCTGGCTGCCCTATCCGGACGTGAGGTGACCATTGATCGTACGCTGGACCTGGTCGGACTCCTGCGCGTGGCGTCGCAGAAGGTGGGAAAGCTGTCCCGGGGAATGAGGCAACGCGTCGGCCTGGCGCAGGCCTTGATCGGCGATCCCGAATTGCTGCTCCTGGATGAACCGACGAGCGGACTCGATGTCGAGTCGACGCAGGAAATGTTGCACCTCTTGCGCCGCTTGGCCGACGAAGCCCATGTCACCATCGTGTTCTCGAGTCATATGATGCACGAGGTCGAGTCGTTGTGCGATCGCGTCGCCATCTTGAATGGCGGCCGGCTCGTGGCCTGCGAAGCCACAGACGACCTGATGTCCTACGACTCGAGTGCCGTCGATGTCGTTGTGGAGGCGCCCGAGGGGGCGGCCCGCCGGCTGGCCGACCAGGCTTGGGTCGAGTCCGCCACCCTCCGATCGGGGCGAATCGAGGTGCGCCTGCGCGACGGTACCGTTCCTCAACTCACCGCGTTTCTGGTGGCTTCGGGATACAAGGTGTCCGGCGTCATTCCCAAGCGACGGACGCTCCAGGAGTATTTTCTGAAGGTGTTGAACGTATGATCGGCCGGATCTGGACAGCCTACACCGTCGAGCTCAGAAAAGCCCTGCGGTCGGCGTCGACCTATGTAGGGCCTGTTCTTGTGATGCTGGCCGTGGCCGGAGCCCTTGTCGTTCACCCGGTCGATCGCGACGGCGCAAGTGACTACGGATTCGTGGCCTACGCCACGCCGTTGGCACTGAATCTGCTCGGCATCTTTATGACCCTTGTCTTCTGTTCAGGCCTCGTAGCCTCGGAGTTGAGCCACGGCACCATCCGGATGGTATTGGTGCGGCCCTTGTTGCGGCGCGAGTTTCTGGCCGCCAAACTGCTCCTGGGCATGACCTATGCCCTCGGCCTCGTGGTTCTCGTGGCGGCGTCGGCGTGGGGTACTGCGCACGCCCTGGGAGATACTGCCGGCGTTGGCTACGGCGGCGAGATCCTCTATACCACTTCCCAGATGCGATGGGCCTACGGTGCGGGAATGCTCCTAAGCATGGCCCCCTTCGCCGCCGCAGTGTCATACGCCGTCTTCATCTCGACGTTGACGAGGAGTACCGGCCCGGCGGCTGCCCTGAGCCTGGGGCTGTGGTTGCTGGTGGAGGGCATCAAACACCCGTTGGGCATTGAAGCGTACGTCTTTTCGACCTATCTCGAAACGCCTTGGCGTGTCTTCTCGGGACGGGTTGATCTGATCGATACCGCGTGGTTTCCCGAGGCGAAGTACTGCCTAGGAGTGTCGTTGGCGATGGCCCTGACCTTTGCCTTCCTTTCGGTGTATGTGCTCAACAGGCGGAACCTGAACGAATGACGGCCACGGCCCTAGCATTAGCGCTGACGGGGGTTTCGTTCATCGCACACGATATTCCCGGCCTTTCCGTGGACTCCGTCGACCCGTTCACCGGTCAGAACTCCGGCCGCTTCAGGAACGCCGACCTTGACGGGGACGGCCATCCGGACCTGCTCTTGGCCGATAGCGCCTATCGGTCCGTTGACGGTTGGCCCGATGCGGCCGCCGCGATTGAGATGCCGGAACTCCGGGCTGCTTGCGACGTCTGGCAAGGCCTTCTTTACTGCCGAGTCAGAGCCGGCCTCGATGTGATGGAGTGGGGGGAGGGGCATTGGCGGCCCGTCTTGACGCATGACATCGTCTGGGCGCGCTGGCGTCCTCCGGATGATTCGGGTGGACTGTGGTTCGAGCGGTTCCTCCACGATATGGACGCGGACGGCGTGCCGGAAATCGTGATTCCGGCGGCGACGGGCCTCAGCGTGTATGTTCGAGATGAAACGGTGTATCGCGAAGCCGCCGTGCTCGATGTGCTTCCTCCGATGGCGCTGTGTACCGACGGGCCGCAGCGCCTCTGGCCGGCCGATGCTCGGAGTATCCGTTTCCCGTCGCGCGCGATGCACTGCCGGTTGTGGCTCGATGGCCGCCACGTGACCGTCATCACGGACGAGGAAGGCCGGGGGGGGGAAGTGTGGCACGTTCGTCGGTTTGCGGTGGATCCGCGTTGCGGCTTCGAGATGACGGAACTCGAGTCCATGCAGATCGCGTTGCCGCCGGGGTTCGAGCCGTGTGCCCTGAATGGCGATGGGATGGTGGATTTCGCCGGCGGTGATTGGAGCTTCTCGGATAGGATGCCGGTGCCTTCGCCGGTCTTTGAGACACAGGCCACCACCGATGGCGGGCGCTCTATCCAGGTGCGCCGTTCCCGCTCGTTCACGCCGAAGTGCTCGTTCATCGACTTCGACGGAGACGGCGATGCAGACATGATCACGGAATCCATGGGCGTTTTCGACGGTGGCGTCCGCGAAACCGCCAATCGGATGCTGACCAGTCGCGATGTTGCCCACGCCATAGAGGTCCGATTTCAGGATGCGCGCGGCCGCTTTTCCGAGAAGGCCGATGTCTGCGTGCGCGTTACGATATCGCTGGACAAGCCTCTGTGGCGTCAGACGGACTTCGGCAACCGCTACTTGGCCGGTGAACTCGTGGATATCTCCGGTGATTTCAACGGCGACGGCTACCGTGATCTGGCGGTGCAGAACAGTCCGAACCGGATTTCGTTGTTCGAGTATGCCGGCCGAGGCTTCCCAAGACAACCGGCCGCGCTCCTCGCCTTTGATGACGATGCCGAGGTGCTGGTAGCCGATGTGAATGCGGACGGACTCAGCGATGTGGCGCTCGTGCCTCGGGATGGCGGATCGCGGGCTCCATCCGGAAAGACCAAGGTCTATTTTGCGCAGGGTGAGTGATGTCAGCGTTGGCAATGATACTGGCGTTCGCGGTGGCTGCAGGACCTTTTGTCGTGCAGTCGATTCCTCTGGCCGGCCCCGATGACTTGGTCTTCCTGGCCCACGGAAAGAGCTCGCACGCGGCCGGCGTGTTCGTGCTCCACGACCGCGTGCTCCAGGGTCATTTCAGCGAATCGGAGGCCGGTCGCGTCGAGTTGCCGGAAGCGACGACGGCCTTCGATGTGGCCGATCTCGATGCGGACGGGCGGAGCGAGGTGATTGCCGTCTGCGGAGAGCGGGTCCTCCTGTTCGAGTTCTCGATTTACGGCGACGACCTTGACGAGGGACTGGAGCTATTTCAGGCACCGTCTCTCCTGTCCGCGCGCTCGATGTCTCCCTCGCCATACGTATTGGCTACGACCCTTGACGAGGAGGTGGCTATCGTGTTGCCGTGCGAAGGGGCACTCGAAGCGCGTGGTCTGGACGGCGCGCTGCTCGGTCGGTATGACGTTGAGGTCCCTGGAGAAGAGGGCGATACCTTCATTGCCGAGGTCACGCCGAGGGCCGCGTCTTCATTGAGCGGCCTTGACATGCGAATCTGTCGGGTCTCGGAACTCGCGATTCCCCCGACCTCCGAGATGAGTCCCTTCTCCAAGCCGGTGGGTTCGACGCCACGCGCCTTGCCGCAAGAGGGGCAATCCGGGGACTATGTCTATTGGCCGTGGTTTCCGCTGAAGCCCCGTTCCGACGGTGGCAGCCGGGTTCTGTACACCGTCGCGTGCTCGGGTGTGGCTGAAACGTGCACGCGCGTCTGTGAGGTTGTGTCGGGTACGGTCGAGTCGCCGGAACCCAGCGTCAAAGTTCGTGCGTTGCGTCGGTATCCCGGCGCGATCCTCGTGGATGATGAAGGTGTGGCGGACTTCAACGGAGACGGGTTCGCGGACCTCGTTCTTTGGAAGGCGCCTGAACCAGGCATGTCCGTCGACTCGATCATGCGCGCCGCAGCCGGTAAGGACTGGCCCTTGCATATCAGTATCCACCTCTTCCTGCCGGACACGATGCGGCACGACCCGAGACCCTCCGGACACCTCACTGGCCGCGTTCCCATAACGTGGCTGCTGGGCATTGGCCAGGCCGCGCCGGTCCGGAATCTCGTGATCCGAGATCTCGACGGGGACGGGCGCAGTGACGTGGGTCTCAGCATGAGTGACGATCAGTTCTCAATATGGATCTCCGGTCCGGCAGGGTTTGCCGCGAAACCCGACTTGGTTCATGCCTTCCCGGAACGGATCGACGAGGTTGCGTTTTGCGCCGATCTGGATGGCAGCGGTGTACAAGCCATTGGCCTCCGAACCGCGCGGACGGTGCAGGTCATTCGGGCGCCGCGCTCAACTCCCCCCGTACTGCCGGCCGTCCAGACACCGTAGAGCTCGCTGCTCATTGCCCTTCCATCAGCCGCAGTTTGCGGTTCATCTCGCGACCGACCGCTTGCGCTTCCTTGTCGCGCGACTGCTTCTGGCAGAGCCTGGTCAGCCGAAGGCAGGCCTGGCGGTAGACATCCACGCTGTCCGCCCCCAAGGCCTTGAACGTTTCCACTGGTTGATCTACCACTTGACGAAAGGCCCGTTCAGCGGCTGCCATATCGCCGGTTTCCTCCAGCATATTGCCCTGAAGCACGCGGATCCGCAACAGCCCGGGTGAGAGAATTTCATCGGCCGTCAGGGATGTCTCGATCTGATCCAGCGCATCGACGGGCAGATTCAGACTCAGCCACGCAACGGCCTGTGCGTACAAGACCTCGTGACGCCGAGCCGGCGCGATCGCGAAACGGGCGGCCGTGGCGAACGCGTCTCGGGCCTTCTCCAAGTCGGGCGGTTTCAAGCGCGTGTAGAGCGAGCCGAGGGCCGAATAGGCCTCGGCGGCGCCGGCTTCGGGAGCGCCCTCGGCCAGCAGCGCTCGGAGTTGCTGGATACCCTCCTCGGGGGTGACGGCCAACAAGGCGGCACGCGCCGCCTCGCGGTACAGGGCGTCCGTCTCTTCCTGCTCTCTGGGCGAGATCGACTTGATGCTGTGAGCCCTGTCGCCCTCCCCGGGTTCTTGGGCGGCCGTTCCGGTTGTGGCGGGAAGGTCCTTCTTGCCGGAAACCAGCATCTGGGCTCGGTCGCGCATCGTTCCTGAACGCGCAAAGAACGTAGTGGACGTCGAGCCGAGTCGTGGCGCCTTGGCGGCTCGGTTAGCCCAGACAAGGGCGACGACGAAGGCGATAATCACCACTACAACAACTAGGTATTGGCTCTTTTGCATGACTTGCGGGCCTGCCAATACGGCACGCGGCCACCCAAACGTGATACCGCGCCCAGTCGAACGTTACAGAATGCCGCGTTCCCTGAGTCCCTCGATGCCACTTCGGACTTCCTCGGCCGATCGGTGGAGCGCGGCGCGTTCGTCATCCGTAAGGTCAAGCTCGACGATCTCCTCGATCCCGCCGCCGCCGAGCCGAACCGGAACGCCTAGATACAGGTTGTCGAGTCCATACTGGCCCGTCAGACAGGCCGAGCAGGGGAGAATCTGCTTCTCGTCACGTACGACGCTCTGGACCATGCGCGCGGCGCTCGCGCCCGGCGCATAGTAGGCGCTACCCGTCTTGAGCAGCGCGACAATCTCGCCGCCGCCATTCCGCGTTCGATCAAAGATGGCCGAAATGCGATCCGCCGAGAGCAACTTAGTGACAGACACACCGGACACCGTGGTGTATTGCGGCAACGGCACCATGAAATCCCCGTGCGATCCCAACACCATGGTGTCGACATTCTTGACGTTTACGCCGAGTTCCATTGCCACGAAGGCGCGCAAACGGGCACTATCGAGACAGCCCGCCATGCCGACGACGCGCTCGGCCGGAAAACCGGACTTCTTGAAGGCTGTGTAGGCCATGACATCGAGAGGATTGGTGACGATGATCACCACGCTATCGGGGGCGTATCGCGCGATCTCGCGGCTGATCTCCGAGATAATCGCACCATTCTTCTCGAGCAAATCGAGTCGACTCATCCCGGGCTTGCGCGGCAGCCCCGCCGTTACGACACACACGTCGCTCCCTGCAATATCCGCATAGTCGTTCGTACCAACCACGGTGGCCCCGTAACCGCGAATCGGCCCCGCCTGCATGAGGTCCAGGGCCTTGCCCTGAGGCACGCCCTCGACAATATCCGTGAGGACCACATCGCCGAGTTCCATCTCGGCGCAGTACTGGGCGACAGACGCGCCAACGTTTCCGGCGCCGACACACGCAATCTTGAATCGCCGTCCAGAGGCCATTTTCGTCTCCTGGTTTGCTAAAGGCTGCGTGCGAAGTATAGCGAAACGCCGTCCGGAAGCCCAAGACCTCGATCTGCGTCAGCGCGACTCCGGAAAGTAATGCGCCTCGATCATCGCGCACGACGTGTGGTACAGCGCCTCATGGGCCTCCTGGATCACCTTGGTCGACGCGCCGGGCGCCTTGACGGCGATGTCGACAAACTCGGCCATGCGCCCACCATCCGGCCCCGTGAGCGAAACGGCTACGGCACCGACGGCCTTGGCCACGGACAGCGCCATCAGGCAATTGTCCGCGTTGCCGGATGTCGAGATCCCCATGAGCACGTCGCCGGGCCTGACCAGAGCAAAGGCTTCCTGCGCGAAGGCCACGTCGCGCAACGGCGAATCGTTCTCGACCGCCGTCTTGAGCGACGCATTCAGGCCAAGCGTAACGGCGCGCAGGCCCACCTCGAGATGCTGGGCCAAGCGATTACCCAAAGGATAGTCTTGGAGTTTTAGGGCGAGATCCGTCTGAACCGGCCGCTTGCGCTCGAAGCTCTTGCACAGCTCGCCGGCGATGTGCATCGCGTCGGCCATGCTCCCACCATTGCCGCACAGAAACAACGTCCCTCCGGCGTCGTAACACCTGACCAGCGCCGCGTGCAATGCCAAAAGGCCCTCGACGCATACGACCAAGTCGGGCCGGCGCTTGAGTAGATCGTCCAGAATATCTTGTTCGACGGATTTCAGCGTTTTCATTCCCATGAGGACTCCAGGAGGATGGTTGCCTCTGCCCGGCACAACCGGATCGTGGCGCCCGGCCACGCGCGATTATAGCGCAGCGTCGCGCCGAAGTTCATCCGCGCCCTGCATAGGCGCTTGCTTGGCGGCAATCGGCTCCGTGGTCCACCACAGGCACCTCAACAAGGACTCTCCCTCCCGCGGAATCGCCGCTATCCGAGAGTCTCCGGGGAATCATCAGTCTCGAGGCGCACACCATGTCGGTGGATGTACTCCGCGAAACTGCCGGGCTCGGGCGCGTAGTGCGCCGACGCGGGGAAGAGATGGGCCTCGATATCGCAGCCGATTTCACGCTGTACTTGGGCCATGGCGCGCGCGCGGCGGCGGATGTCCCACGTCTCGATACCGTCCATAAACACGGCCACATCGATGTCGCTCCAACGGTCTGCACGTCCCTCGACGTGTGATCCGAAAAGATAGGAGGCGCGCACCGTCCCCAGCTTATCGAGCATCGTGGCCGCGGCAAGCGCACGGCGTTTCACTGCAGCATCGAGAACAGCCATTCGGCCACCTCCTGCGTCATTCGAAGCGCCTCTTGTGCACTCTCGCTCGTAATGCCCGCCGCCACGGATTCCATCTCCTCAGGATACCGAGTCTGAATGTAGTAACCGGATAGCTCGCCCAGGAAATCGGCGTAATCGGCACGCGGCGATACGCCGGCAACCTCGGCCAGGCGCAGCAGGTTGTGGAGACGAGGAGGAAAATCCTGCGTCTCCTTGACAATCACCGCCTTGAGTCCTTTCTCAATCGCCTGCTGGCAGCAAAAGAAAACGTAGAGGTAACGACCCGAGTCGAACATGGCAACCGCGGTATCGAGATCGTATCGCGCCCGATCCGTCCAACGTTGAGTCGTTGCGCTCATGCTCGTAGTGCATACCTTCTATCGCCGCTGGGGTGGCCAACGGGCGAATGGCATCATCGGCCCAGCGATGCCTGAACTGCGAGCACAGTCTAGCCTCTGTGGGCCATGCCGTCAAGAACTCGACATCAGGACCGCGAAGCATACCTGGGGCTCCTGCAAGGCTGCTGTAGCAAGCGGGGCCTGTCGGTTTGGGCGTACTGCCTCATGTCGAATCACGTCCATCTGGTCGTCGTGCCGGAAACGGAGGCGTCGCTGAGCGAAGCACTACGCGACACGCACACGGTCTACGCCATGTACTTCAACGCGCGTACGGAGATGTCCGGGCATGGCTGGCAAGGTCGATTCTTCTCGAGCCCCCTTGATGAATCGTACCTGTGGGCAGCGGTGCGGTACGTCGAATTGAACCCGGTGCGGGCGCGAATGGTCGACCGCGCCGAGGCCTATCGTTGGTCGAGCGCCGCGGCCCATTGCGGATTGCGCCACGACGGCGTGCTCTCCCCGGATTTCCCGCCCCCGGGCGTGATCGATGACTGGACGCACTGGCTACACGAGCCGCTCGCGAACGAGGAGCGAATCCACACCTCGATACATCGCAACACGCACACCGGGCGGCCCTGTGGATCGCCGACGTTTATCGAGAAGCTTGAACAACTGCTCGGGCGCAGGCTGACCCGAAGACCGCCCGGCCCAAAACCCGGCACGAAGTATCGCAAGAGCGCAAAAGATAAGTAGTCTATCCCCCTAGCTCTGTCCCCCTGACTCTCATGTTCCCCTAACGCTCACTAATCGCGATCGTCATGGGCGAGGTAGCCGTGTTCACCCTGAACGGTGTGCGATGCCCGCTGACTGACGTCGCGGCGCGCCACACGGATGATCACGCAGAGGGCTTTGATATCTACCTTCCTCGCTGGTTGGCCAAGCACAACAAGACGATCTTCGGCACGCTCTATCTCGTCGGCCTGGGATACACGCTCTGCGCATGGCTTTTCTAGGCCAGGCCATCGGAGCTTGATCGCCTCCTGCGATGCGCGCCGCTCAACTCCGCCGCCGCTACTGATGGCAGGGCTTGGGCATCGCCCCGGTCTCGGGCATCTGTGGCCAAGACTCCCGTCGGTATCGTGAAAGGAGTAGAAAAGGGCACAATACCGACAGCGGAGCGACATAAGATGGAAAGTGTTGATGCACGGCTGACGAAGCGCTGGCAGAGGCGAGGGGATGCGGAGGCGTTCCGCGTCTTGGTTGAGCGTCATGGGCCGATGGTGTACGGGGTCTGTTGCCGCATACTCCGGAGCGCGGCCGAGGCGGAGGATGTCGTCCAGGAATGCTTTGAGAAGCTGGCACGGCAAACGCAGCCATTGAGTGGCAGCACCGGGGCGTGGCTACACCGAATGGCCACGAACAAGGCAATCGACCATCTCAGGATCCAGGGGCGTCGACTGGCGCGTGAGAAAAGGTTCGCGGCGGCGCAGCAGTCCGGCGAATCCCAGGCGCCGGATGATCTCTACGAGTATGTAGCTGAGGCCATCGGCAAGCTTCCCGAGGAGCATCGGTCGGTTGTCATAGCCCATTTCCTGGAGAACCAGACGCATGAAGCCATCGCCAAGGACCTCGGTCTCTCGCGTCGTACGGTGAGTCGGCGTTCAGCGGAAGCGGTCGAGCTGATTCGGGTCTCACTGCGTGAGCGCGGCATAACCGTCGCGGCCGCCGCGCTAGCGGCTTTCATGGGCAAGAGCGCCTCCGGTGCGACGTTGCCTCCGACGCTTGCGGCAAGGCTGGGCAAGCTCGCCCTCGCCGGAAAGGGCACCGGCATCGGCGCGCCGGTGACAATCGGGCGTGCATTGGGGCTCAAGTTCGTTCTTCCGCTCGTGGTGGCGGCCGTCGCGGTCGCGGGCTTGTTCGGTGTGACCTCTTTTCGAACGACATCGGGGCCTTCCGACTCAGCGGTAGCGCGAAGTACTTCCCTACAACCTGCGGAGGTCCATCCCGATTTGTCTGAGGATGGCCCGGCGCCCGAACAAAAGGCCGGCGCGGCGAGTGGAGCCAGCGCGCAAGGGAAATCGGTTGGGGATTCGGCCAAGCCGGCAGCATCCGCCAGAGAACCGGGAAGCGTGTCGGGAACGATGACGTTCACGGGCCGGCCTGCGGCCGGGATGGAAGTCCAATTACACCCCGAAACCGGTGAACGTGTGGACACAAACACGGACAGCGCTGGCGTCTATCGTTTCGTTGATGTGCCGCCCGGCGAACACCGACTGGTCGCCTGGCTTAGCGAGGCGGAGGAATTCGACAATCCCGTGCTCATCCGCAAGCTGCCCATCACGGTTAGGGCTGGTGAGGAAACGACGGTGGACTTTGCCTTCCCCAAACCCGGGAGACTGGTCGAGGGCGTCGTGACGCTGGACGGCGAGCGTGTCGGCGACACGGGCATCGCAAAGGCCACGCTGGAAGTGCTCGGCTATTCCGGCACGACCCTGTACAAAGCCGGCGCGAACATTGGGCGAAACGGGCGTTTCGGTTTTGAGGATGTGCCCGAGGGCCACGCTACGTTGAGGGCGTGGGTGAAGGTCAAGCGAATCGGTAGGGATGCCGAGCTACAGCAGGTCGAGCGATTCACGATCGCCGGTGGCGATGAGGTGTTCCGTGAGGTAGAGCTGGCGGCTCAGGGGGATTCCCTCGTGGTAGGATTGCAGGGCCCCGTGGAGAGGTACAAAGGGAGCGTGACCGTCCTGAAGGGGCGGGTGGAACTCCCGGCCCCCTCGAAGAAGGCGCTCGAGGCGCTGGGCAACGTCCGGGTGGCGGCGCGCAATTTCCACGAACACGAAGCGCTGCACTTCGGCGAACTTGATCCGGGGACCTACACGGTGGTGTTGCTCGCCATCGAGCGGCAGTACTTGAACCTGCCGGAATCCGAGCAACTCGCGCGGGCGCAAATCGGCACCGAGGTCGTGCACGTCGAGAGAAGCACGACAAATACGGTCGAGTTCGCGTTACCGTAGACCTGGATGCCCTGGGGCCAGGAAAGGACCTGAGCGACCTCAAGGACGAAAGGGACGCGTTCGGCACTTGCCGGTCGGGCCCCTAGCATGGTTGATGGCATCCTGCGCCATCTCGTATTCACAGACGTTCGATCCCGAAGGCTCTCCCCCAACCACCGGGTAAGGAGGTGAAAAAACCTCGTTGAGTAGCGATCCGTCTGCTCCCACAAGGGATTATATGCAGTGACAAAGAAAATACGGTGCGCGCCAACGAGGTGAATCTGGGCGCCCCCGGAGGCCTTGTGTTCTCCGATAGACCGTACTCTCGTTCCCACGGTCCCCGTGGGAATGCATACCCGAGAATCTGGGCGCCCTCGGAGGCCTTGTGTTCTCCGATAGACTGTGTTAGCCTATTCCCATGACCCGAGGACTAGAGAATCTACGTCACAGCCTGCGGTCCGGCAACCCCGCACATGCCCTGCATAGACCAGTTGTGGCGTGGTCTCCTGACCACGCCACGCGCACAACCGCCAGGTCTCCACAACCTGGGCTCAATCCACCGGTCGACTTCGTGTCTCGGTCGAGACTGTTCAGTGCGGTGTCTCTCGCCCTCGGCCTCATGTGCGCGTGTACGGCCATTGTTGGATGTGGTCGTTCAAGAGCGCCACAAGTGCCGCCACTTGGCGAGGAGTACCCGATTTCATGCCAACTGGATGTTAGCCCGGCCGATGCTCTTCTGGAAGCCCTAGGCGATGCGCCACGAACGCTGCCCGTCCTCAACATAATCAGGAAGCCCGCTGACGAAGCGGATGCCATCCGCCTTGCTAAGGAGATCTTCGGAGTCACCTCTGAGAAGCCACCTGGCCTGGACGGCGGCTGGTTCGGTGTCTGCGGCGATGCGGGGGCCGTCGTGGTTTGTCCAGAGGATTCGAGGCTCTACTTTAGGCGCCGTGGCATGGATGTGCCCGGTGAGGTACGATTCAATCTGAAGAGGACGGATTTTCCTGACGACGATGCTTGCGAGGACATCGCCAGGGCCTTCTTGTGCGACACAGGCCTACGCTCAGAATGTGCTGAGTGCGCCGTGAGCGCCATCTGGAATAACATGAGCGGTCTTGGCGTACAGACCGTGGTTCTTGTCGGGCCCGTTCATGGTTTGAAGGCTTTTTGGGGGGGGTAGGTTCGCTGTTCATATCACACGCGAAGGCGAGGTCGCCCGGTGCGACATGGATTGGCCCGAGTTTCGCGAGCGCAGGCACTACGCACTGAGGAGCCCTTCGTCAGCGTTGAGAGAGGCGGAAGACGGCAGGGCGTTTCTAGCCTCGGGATCCATGCCTGTATGTCCCGTGGAGAAGTTAGAACTAGTCTATATCGCATCGGCGGACCGCAAGATCCTTCGCCCTGTATACCTCTTCACCGGAGGGGATGAGGAAGACCGCAGTGCTTTCCAGGCGATTGTCGATGCGTTCTCGGGAGATTCTACCGAGTGAGTCAGATCGATCTTGTGAGCCATGGCAGGACCTTAGGCTCAGTGTGGTATCAGGGGATGACCCAGTGGCCAGTTGACGTGTATGACGATGGACATGCTTGCCAGATCCGCCGCCGTTTTGTGGAGATGCTGGAAACGCACCTTGCAGGAGAACTGTGGCCAAGGTTACCATGCCGTTGAAGGCACCCCTGCCTGCGGGGTCAAGGTCGACCGGGGTGAGGTAGGGTGCGAGTGGCAGACGAAATTCGGCGGCCTGATGACGACTATTGAGCAAAGCAAAGAGAAGGCCAAAGGCGTGTGTCGCGAGATGACCCACCTGCTCCAGTGGCGAAAGGAATCGGAACAGTGAAGCCATTCAAGAAGGATGTAGTGCTGTTGCATGTGCGGGGCCAGCGCATGTTCGTGTTCGTGGTCGCACTCGTCCTGATCACCACTGTGATCGTTGCAGAGCCATCCGTGCGCGCCACGCCGGAGGAGCTACTGGATGCCTTGGAGAGGACAACGCCCGGGCGGTCGCAGGAAGAACGCGACGAAGCCTACGCAGTCGAGTGTGGCACGCGAGCTGAGATACTTGAGGCAATCGCGTCGTGTGGCGAGCAGGCGGTGCCTGTCATCGAGGAGAAACTGAAACGTGTCAGCGATGAGAAGGTGCGCCAGGATTTGGTGTTCGCTATCGGTGAACTACCGGGCGAGCGAGCGAGTCGGATTCTCATCGATCTGTTTTGTTCAGAGGAAGAACCGGGCTCTGTCCGTAGCGTAGCCATGTACCAACTCCTGCGTCGCCCGGAAGAGACCATGGGAGGCCCTCTGCCGCGCGAGGTAGTATGCGTGCTCCTCGAAGAACTTGAGCGGGATGACATCTTCCAGGTCGGTGCTGTGGCACGTTGTTTGGGAAAGTGTACGTCTATTCCTGCCGCAGTTCGCGCCGAAGCCATTCTGCGGCGCTTCCTACGCGAGCTATCCGAGCCTACCGATCTTGCGCAAGCAGTGTTCGGGGCTTACACGTCTCCTCGTGCGTATGTTCTCAACAAGTTTCTGCTTGCCTTCCACTATATCGGCGAGCCAGCCATTCCGGCCTTGAGGAAGGCCTATGACGAAGCTACCGCTGTGGCCGACGGAGAACGTGTGAAGTGGCTTGCGCTAAGTCTGGGAATGGCCCGTGATGTATCGATCTCGGATGCGGTGGAAGATATACTCCGGAACGATCAAGACCGCTACGTTCGGTGCGAGGCAGTCCGGGCCTACGCCTTGAGCGCAGGTGAAGCCGCGATCCCGCTCTTGCGGGAACTTGCCGTTGACAGGACACCGAGCGAGTACGAAAGCCATGGCGGCCGCCCATGCTACCTCATCGCGTTCACCGCGAGGGATGAGCTGAGCCGACTCGGCGTCAGTCGGGCTAGCCTTCCCTCGCTGTGGGATGAGCCCATCCCTGATGCAGATGGGCCTTAGAAATCGCTGTCTCTCACTGACGAGAGTCGCTGAAATGCCGTCTGCTTATCTCGGTGAACCAGTCAATTTCAGGCCACGTCGAGTCCGGGCGTGGCCTTTGTTCTTGGTCAGTTCGTAGAGTCCCGCGCTCACCTACGCTGTGGCCGGTTTCCCAACCGTGCCACCCGGCCGACCGCCAGGTCTCCACGACAAGGAAGGAATTCGACTGTGAATCTCGTATTGCGGTCGAGCTAACTCCGTACGGAGTCTCGTCAGTCGCCGGGGTTATGAGCACGGGATGAACCATGGAATACAATGAATCCACGGAACTCCGCGCGGCGTGATTCGGTGCATTCCGTGGTTGATTGCTCTTCGTTCTCGAACTCTTTGTAGACAAACTCAAGAAGGCGTTGAGAAATCGGCCTGCATTTCACGTCCAAATAGATTAAACTTAGTTCAGTTCAAATGATGAGGTAACGTAATGCACACCGTGATCATCCACGAGGCGAAGACCCACCTGTCCAGGCTGGTCGAGCGCGCCGCACAGGGCGAGGAAATCATCATCGCCAAGGCCGGCAAGCCCATGGCGAAGCTCGTGCCCTATCGCGAAGACACCGGCCCGCGTCAGCCCGGCTACTGGGAGGGCAAAGTCAAGATCCATGACGATTTCGACACGCTGCCCGATGACATCGAAGCCGCGCTCAATCCAGCGGCTGACTGTCCACCGTAACGTGTTGGCCTCCGTCGAGATGTCGGGCGAGAATGTAGAGGTAATCGCTGAGGCGGTTGAGGAAGGCCGGGAGGGTGTTGGACGCCTGCACGTGTTCCGTCTCGCACAACCGCCAATAGGCGCGCTCGAGTCGGCGCGCAACGGTGCACGCAATGTCGGCCTGGGCGGCGAGCGTGTTAGCCGGCGAGAGAATGAACGAGTGGGGGAGAGGCGTACACGCTTCGAGCCGCTGCTGCTCAGCCTCGAGGCGCTCCAGATCGCGCGGCTCGACTTCCCGCGGGTGGTATTCCGGATGTTTGCGCGCCGGATCGCTGCACGTGGACCCCATCACGAAATAGACGCGAAGCAGCCACAGCAGGAAGGCGCCGAGTTCGTCCGAGCCGGCCGGTTTCTCGTCGAGAATACGTAGCCGGAGCAGGGCGGTGTGCGCCCAAAGCTCGTCGAGCGTGCCGACGCATTCCATGATGGGATGCGACTTGGGGTACCGCTCGCCGTCGAGGGCGGTGGACTCGCCTTCGTCGCCGCTCTTCGTGGTCACCTGCGACCTCACCTCAGTTCCTCCGGCATGGCCTACTGAATGGTCAACGCGACAGGGCAATGGTCCGAGCCCATGACATCGGCCAGGATACGCGCCTCGACGACGCGCGGCATGAGCGCTTGATCGACGCAGTGGTAGTCGAGGCGCCAGCCCACGTTCTTCCGCCTTGCACCACCGCGATACGACCACCAGGTGTAGTGCCCCGGCTCCTTGTTGAAGTGCCGGAACGTGTCCACGAAACCGGCTGCGAGAAACTTGGTCATGGCCTCGCGCTCTTCGGGCCGGAATCCGGCGCTGTCCTCGTTCTCCTTGGGCCGGGCGAGATCGATCTCGGTATGGGCGATGTTGTAGTCGCCGCAGAGGACGACGTGCCGGCCTTTACGGACGAGACGCGAGCATAGCTTGCGCATGGCATCGCAGAAGGCGACCTTGAAGTCGATACGGGCGCGTTCCGGCTGGCTGTTCGGAAAGTAGGCGTTGATCAGGACGAACTCGCCGAAATCCATGACCTGTACGCGGCCCTCGTCATCGAATTCCGCCACGCCCATGACATCGACGGATGCCGGCTCGATCTTGGTAAAGGTCGCCGTGCCGGCGTAGCCGCCCTTCTTGGCGGGATGCCAGATCGCGTGGTAGCCGGGCGGAATGGTGAGCTCGGGCTCGATCTGGTTGGGGAATGCGCGCACTTCCTGTATACACAGGACATCGGGGCCGGCCTCGGCCATCCACTCGGCAAAACCGTTACGGAGCGCGGCCCGGATACCATTCACATTCCACGAGAAGAGCGTAGTCAATGTGTTATCCTCCTCAACTCGGCCCAGGATACGATACGCGATTGGCCTATGCAAGGCCGAAGCGATTGACGACCTGCTCCCGCCTTGCTATGCTCACGAGGCGCAGCTAGCGCAGGACGCGGTCTTTTATCGAACCGCGCGGAGGAGGGAATGCGGTGAAGGTTCGCGATGTCTGTCGAGTCGTCGACGACTTGGCGCCACCGTCCCTCGCCTATTCCTGGGATAAGGTGGGCCTCCAGGTTGGCGATCCGGATGCGCCGATATCCAGCGTGCTCGTAGCCCTTACGGTTACGCGCGCGACGTTTGATGCGGCGCGCGAGGTGGGTGCCGAGATGATCGTGTCGCATCATCCCGTCATCTTTGAGCCGCTCAAGGCTCTGCGGACGGACGAGCCCTCGACGCGCCTGTGCCTCGATATCGCCGAGGCCGGTATCGCCTGCTACGTGGCGCACACCAACCTCGACATCGCGCCGGGCGGCGTGAACCACGCCTTGGCCGAACGGTTGGGCCTGGTCGACACCGCGCCGCTGTTTCCGTCGGACGTAGTGGCCCTCGTGAAACTCGTGACCTTCGTGCCCGAAAGCCACGTCGACGCGGTGAGGCGCGCGGTGTGCGAGGCCGGGGCCGGCGTCATCGGCGAATACACCTACTGCACGTTCAGCGCGCCCGGCAAAGGCACCTTTCGCCCCAGCGCGGATGCGCAGCCCTTTTCCGGCGAGAGGCTCACGCTAAACGAAGAGCCGGAGTTGCGGTTCGAGACCCTCGTGCCGAAGACGTGTGCCGGTGCGGTGGTGGAGGCGCTCAAGCATGCCCATCCCTACGAGGAAGTCGCCTACGACCTCGTAACACTCGAGAACCGCGACGCTTCGATAGGCCTGGGCCTCGAAGGGAATCTGGCCGAGCCGATGACGCTGCGCGCGTTCGCCGCCTACGTGCGCGAACGCCTCGAACTCACGCACGTGCGCGTGGCCGGCGACCTCGAACGCCGCGTTCGGCGCGTCGGTGTGGTCGGCGGATCGGGCGGCAGCGAGATCGTCCGGGCGGCGGGACGTGTCGACGTGTACTTGACGGGCGACATCAAGTATCATGACGCGCTGGAAGCCGTGTGCCGGGATCTGGCCATTGTCGATGCCGGTCATGCCGGTACGGAGAAGTGGATTGTGCCGCGCTTGGCCGACTACCTCAGGCCGAGGCTCGATTCGGTGCGTGTGGAAGCGTTCGTCGAGCCTGAAGTATTCACGGTGGTTGTCTAGGCAGTTGTTCGTGGAGACATGAGGTGGATTCCATGCCCGAGGCGCTCAAGATCCTGTATATGACCTCTGAGCTGGCCCCGTTGGTGAGCACGGGCGGCCTGGGGGATGTGGCGAACGCGCTGCCCCGGGCGCTCCACGCGCTAGGCCACGATGTACGTGTGGCTATCCCTTGCTACGATGCGATTCCGCCGGAGTATCGAGGGGACGAGTACTGCATGTGCGTGATCGATCTCGGTGGCCAGCCCGTGCATGGCGCCATGCGCGTCGGCTGTGTGCCTGAAACCGAGATCCCGCTCTACCTCATCGAGCACCACGAGTTCTTCTCGCGGGGCGCTCCGTACGGCTTCGGTGCCTATGAATTCGAGGACAACGCCGCCCGGTTCTGTTTCTTCTCGCTCGCGGTGCTCGACGGCGTGCCGCAGACGGGGTGGAAGCCTGACCTCGTCCATGTGCACGACTGGCACACGTCGGCCGTGCCCGCTTACCTCAAGACCCGGCCCCTCCGCGATCCCACGTGGCGCGATCTCCCCTCGCTTCTGACCATCCACAACCTCAACTACCAAGGCCGGTATCCGGCTTCGAGACTGCCGCAGACGGGCCTCCCGCCCGAGTTGTTTACCGAAGACTGTCTCGAGTTCTACGGCGACCTGAATCTGATGAAGGCGGGCATCGCCTTCGCGAGCAAGGTCAACACGGTGAGCCCGACCTATGCCGAGGAAATCCAAACCCAGGAATTCGGCGCGGGCCTCGAGGGATTCCTGCGGACGCGGACGCGGGATGTGACCGGGATCCTGAACGGTGTCGACTACAGCCTCTGGCATCCCGAACGTGACCCGTTCACGCCGGTTCCGTTTTCGGTGAGCAACATGGCGGGCAAGCAGACGTGTAAGGCCGCCCTGCAGGCGAAGGTGGGACTGCCCGTCCGAGATGTTCCGGTCTTCGGCATGGTCACGCGGATTTCGTGGCAGAAGGGCACGGATCTCGTCGTCGAGTGCCTCGATCACCTTCTGGGCCACGATATCCAGCTCGTTGTTCTCGGTGTCGGCGATCCTTTCTACGAACAGACTTTTCGTGACGCTGTGGCTCGTCATCCCGGCAAGCTGACCGCGATCATCCGCTTCGATGTCGCGCTTTCCCATCTCATCACGGCCGGCAGCGATTTCTTCCTCATGCCCTCGCGGTATGAACCGTGTGGCCTCAGCCAGATGTACAGCCTGGCGTACGGTACGGTACCCATCTGTCATCGGACCGGCGGCCTAGCCGATAGCATACGGTCCCTCTCGACCGATGACACGGAGCACGGGCGCGGTACGGGCATCCTGTTCGCGCCGTTCGGTGTCGCTGCGTTTCTGGATGCCGTCGGCCAGGCCATCGCGCTGTACCAGGACCGCAAGGCCCTGACCGCAGTCAGGCGCGCCGGTATGAGCGAGGATTTCTCCTGGACGCGCGCCGCGGAGGCGTACGAGTCGCTGTTTCGCGCGGCCATGGCCAGTCCATGATCATGCCTTCCGAACGCCTCGAGATCGTATCGCATTCTCCGGAACACACCGGCCGCCTTGGCCGGGTGCTGGCCGACTGGGCGCCGAAGGGTTCCGTCATTGCCCTACGCGGGGAATTGGCCACGGGGAAGACGTGCCTCGTGCGTGGTATGGCACAGGCCTTCGCCCAGGAGCCGCCCGTTCACAGTCCCACGTTCACCCTGGTGAATGAATACGGCGATCAGCACAAGCTCTACCACGTCGACCTCTATCGGATCGACGATCTTCGAGCGCTGGACACCCTCGGCTATGAAGACCTCTTCGAACCGGACGGTGTCTGCGTTATCGAGTGGGCGGAGCGGGCCGAGGCGGCACTTCCGTTGCGTCGGCTGGACGTGTTTCTTCAGCACGCGGGAGAGAACACGCGAAGGCTGATCTTTGTCAACCGCGACCTTCTGACCGAGGGCTGGCAGCAGGCACTTGCTTCACTCGATCCCCTGGAGGGCCAGTAGGAGTTCTTCGGCGCTCTGGAATCGGTCGTTGGGATCCTTCGCGACACACGTGAGAACGATCGCGTCTAGCTTCTTGGGAATGGACTTGGCGTAGGCGCTGGGCGGCGGCGGCATTTCCTCTTGTTGTCGCTTGATGATGTCGCCCTTCGCGAAGTACGTCTTACCGGTGAGCGCCTCGTGCATTACCAGGCCCAGCGAGTAGATGTCCGTCCGCGGATCGAGGGGCTGTCCCAAGGCCTGCTCCGGAGACATGTAGCATGGCGTGCCCAGGATCTCGTCGCCTTGGGTGATGTTCGAGTTCTCATCCTTGGCCAGTCCGAAGTCCGTCAGCTTGACCAGGCCATCTTGCGTCACCAGGATGTTGCCCGGTTTGATGTCGCGATGGATGATGCCCACTCGGTGCACGGCGTCCAACGCCATAGCCGCTTGGCCGATGATGTCCAGCGTTTCGCGCCAGGGAAGTCGCTTGCGGCGTTGCACGATGTGGTGCAGGCTCTCACCATCCACGTACTCCATGGCCAGGTAGACCTTCCCGCGGTCCGAGCCGATGTCGTAAATGGCAACGACGTTCGGATGGCTCACCTTGGCTGCGGACTTGGCTTCGCGTAGGAACCGCTCGCGAAACGGTTCGGAGCCGTCGACCGTCGATCCCAGGAACTTCAGTGCGACGGGCCGGTCGAGTTGGGTATCGTGGGCGAGATAGACGATTCCCATGCCGCCGCGGCCGAGCTCACGCTCGAATCGGAATCGGTGATCCACGGCGTTCTGGACGAAGCTCAGCTCGGGCGTCGCGGGGCCCGAACCGCCGCCTGCAGTTTGGGTCTTCTGGCCACTCACGCGGTCCTGAGACAACCGGTTCTCGATAGACTGGATCCGGGTGTCCACATCCTCGGAATCGAGGGAAACCGTTTTGACCCTTCGCAGGACCGACAAGGCGTCCTCGCGCTTGTTGAGTCTGTCGTAGACGTCCGCCAGCATCTTGAAATAGTCGACGTTTTTCTGCGCGACGCGGCTGCTCAATTGGTTTTCGAGCGCCGCCGCGCACATCTCATAGTCGCCCATGAGGTAGTAGCAGCGGCCAATGAGCAATCGCGAACGATCGTACTCAGGATCCGATTCGGGAACCTGTTTGAGGGTGCGTAAGGCATTCTCGACCTGCTGCGACTGGAGGTAAGCTACCGATGCGCGGTAGAACGCGCCGGCCTTCTCGAAGCACTGCGCGGCGCGCGGTTTGTCGTTTGCCCGAACGAAACACTCCGCGGCCCGCGCGGTCTGGCCACCTCGGGCATAGGCCAAGCCCGCCTCCGACCATCGCTCCCGGTCTTCGTAGAAGCGGCCCATCACGAGCTCGGCCCGTTCCGTGTCGCCGGCCTCGCGCAGGCACTGGGCGGCTTCCTCGTGTCGGCCGGCCTCGAGGTACACCTCGCCGGCCCGGCCGGTCTCGCCGGCCTCGCGGAAGAGACGCGCGGCCAAGTCGAAGTGTTTCGCCGTGACGAAAACCTCGGCGATGGCGCGAATGAGGCCGGCGCGTACGTTTTCAGGGACTTTCTTCCGGGCCTTTTCGCTGTCTAGAATCTGATAGCACGCGTTGGCGTTTCTCAACCGGTTCTCGAGTGGCTGATCGGGATCTTCGAAGTACTCGGCAAACGCCTGCACGGCCCGGCCGGGCCTGCCGCCGTCAACATAGGCTTGCGCCGCCGCGGCCAGGTCGCCCGCGCGTTCGAACGCCTTTCCGGCCGCGCGATGCTTGCCCAGTTCCGAGAAGAAGCGTCCCGCCGTCGCAAAATCGCCGGTTTTCCTGAGGAGTTTTGCTGCTCTGACAGTCTGGCCCGCCTTGGCGAAGTTCTCGGCGGCCCGCCGCTTGTCGCCGGCCTTGAGAAACCACTTCGCGGCGTCGGCGGGTTGGTTGAGTGAGGCGAACACCTCGGCCACCCGATCGTACTGTTTCTTGGCGATCATCGGTTCGATGGTCGCCCGGAGGTGATCGGCGGCGTCAAGGGTCTCCTGGAAGCTGGCGTCCTTGACGTGGCCCACCTCGTAGTCCGAGGGGTCCAGGAGCGTGTCTCGTTCAAAGAGTTGTTTGACGCTGTGGTAGGGCCATTTGAGAATGCCCCAGGCGATCCACAGAACCACGAGTGTCGCGGCAATCTTATACACGAGCAGGCCCCACCCCGGCAGCGGCACCGGGAGCCAGCCCAAGGGATACTCGAGCATGTTTCTCCAATAGAAAAGAATCGCGGTGACCAGCATTCGTTACTCCCCCTAGGGATGCGCAGCCTCGGCGGGCTTGAGCACCTGAATGCCGTGGCTTCGGATTCCCAGCGTCAACCTGCCGTTCGTGACCGTGGCGTCTCGCTCGGCGACCTCGTCCACATATCGCATCCCTTCCTGCGCGTCGAGTCCGCCCAGCGTGTAGTTCAGGGGATCGTGGAACTCGTTGACGACCAACAGCCACACTGCGCCGTCCACGTTCTTGGCCAATACACGCACGCCGCGGTCCAGCGATCCCCAGGTTTCGGCGTAGTCCATCGTGAGGTTGAGGGCGGCATCAGGCGCGGCCAGCACCGGTTGAAGGTCGGCCAACTCGCGTATCAGCTTGAGCAGATCGGTCCAGAGTTGCGAATCCTTCTCGATGCGGTACGTGCCCCAGTAGAGGATTCCTCGAGCGCCGCACACGATGGCGTCATAGGCCATGAACCGCGACTCGCTAAAGGTGGGACGTCGACCTTGCTCGCGCGCCTCGTCGCTTGGGTTGTCCTCGAGATCGGCCCAGCCGAACCCCTGAAGCACCATCCACACCGGCTTGCCGGGCGCGGCGTCCTGCATCCGCGCGGTATAGGCTCCAACGGAGGCCAGCGACCGATCGGCCAGGTCCGAGTGACCTCCTCGATAGGCGGGAGCGGGGTAGATGTCGCATCCCACGGCGTCGGCGCCCTGATTGAACGCGGCCAACTGGGCGATCTGGTTGCGCGGTGCGTGGTTCATCCAGACGGGATGATTCGGATCGATCCTCTTGAGGAATTGGTATCCCTGCACCATGCCTTCGCACATCGTCGCGGCGCGTTCGGGGGCGTTCGAGAGGTTCAAGCCCGGATTCGGCGGATCCTCACCGAGGCGTCGCCAGATCGCATCGGCCAAACGCTCGGAACCGGCGGCATCGCCGCGCTCGAAGAGGCGTCCCGATTCTGCCAACTGCTTCTTCAACTCGGCAGCTAGCGCGGCGTCCTCGAGCGCGGCGATGCGGTCAGTCAATTGCCGGGGCTCCTCGCCGCGTCGCCACTGGGTGGCCCCGTACCAGCAATTCCACAGGGCTTCGTCCGGCACTTCCCAGACGAACAAGGCCGGATGCGCGCCGAACCGGTTCACCATCTCCGTTAGGCCGGCCTCGCGGACCGGGCGTTCTGCGCTGAGATCGATTCGGCCTCCGGTATTGATCCAGCCAAACAGACCACGCTGGCTGAGGCGATCCAGGGCCTCGACACTTTCCGAGACGTGCACCAGGTTGAAACCCGCCGCAGCGACGGCATCCAGAACCGCGTCCTCGCCCGGGCATTCATAGAGCCCGAGGACAAAGGTTCGGTTACCGTCAACCACCGCCATTCGGTCAGCCGCAATCTGGACGCTCGCCGCCATTGCAGGAATCCCTATCGCTAAGGCCAACGAGAGAAACGCGCACGCGAGAGAATAGCGCATATCGACCTCCTTCCTGAACCCCACGCATTCCATTTGCCATGGACCGCACCTATGGTACGGCATTCGGTTGGAACGCGACAAGACGGCGAATCGGCGGATCAGTTCGGCGCATTCTCCTCGCTGTGGTAGTGGCGCAGGAGCACGAACCGGCCGTCCTTGTGCAACTGCTCTGCCGCGCCCCGAGGCGGCAGTCCCGCGCATGTGAGCCAGCGTTCGAGCATATCGCTTGCCTTGGACAAGTCGCCGAGCTGCGTGTACGCCGCTGCCAGTTGGTAGAGCGCATCCGCGTCCTCGGGCGAACGTTCGAGGATCTGGCTGTAACCGCGCACCAGCAGCGATAGCGCGTCGGCCTCCCACAGACGCGCGGCCATTTCCGTTCGCGCGTCGAGGTCCGGCGCATCTCGAGCCTCGGCGTTGACCAGCGCCATGAAACCCGCCTCAAGCGCGCACGCGTCAAGCTCTTCTGCGATTACCGCCTGAAGGTCCTCGACATGGCTACCGGTGTCAGCGTCTTCCAGGTACTCGGCAGCGTAACGGAGGGCCTCTTCCTTATCGCCGCCGCGCGCCGCTCTTCGGATCCCGTCGATCGTCAGTTGGTCCGCATCAAGATCCAGCATAGCCATCACCAACTCGAAGGAGAGCTCAGACAGATCCTGACGGCGGGCCGCCTGTATCAACGGGCGGAGGACCGTGGTGAGCGTACGCGCAAGGTACGGATCGAAGAAGGCCTCTGACGGTTGGTCATCGAGGATGTCGGTCGCCTTGTTGTGGGCATCGTCCAGTGGCGCAGTGGGCCTTGGATAGGCCAGCGTCAAGCCGGCGATTGCGGCTCGCGGCGCCAGCCACGGTGAAGAGAACCCGACAAAACAGAGAGGGGCTTGCCTGTAGTTCTCTTTAACGAACTCCCAGATGGCCAAGTCTCTCAAGGCCGTCTGAACGGGTGGATGCTCCGCTCGTTCCGCCAGAAATCGTGCGAAAAGCACAGGCTGCTCGCTCGGCCAACCGTCTTCGGCCGCAGGCGGAGGGAATTCCTCAGGAAGATGCGCCCTGTCGCCCAAGAGGGCCTCGAGTGCGGCACGCTCAGTCGCAAAGGGCGCCAAGGAGGAGATAGGCACAACACATACGTCTTCCCGGTAGCCAAACTCATGTTGCATCGCCACCGCCAGCGACGTGGTGTACGGATCGCCGCTCAGCAGGATCGCCCCTTTCGGACATGCGTTGAGCAAGTCTTTTCCGATGGTTTCGGTTATGGCGCTATCGCGCACGGGTAGGTGCCACACGTCCATCGATACCAGAAGCGCCATGATGAGCAGGTCGGAGCCCATATCGAGCGCGGCACGCCGTCTTGTGGTGCGACGTGGTTCCCACGAACTTTCTAACTGCGCCAGGCCGATAAGTCCCCAGCCGACGAACATGCATGCCGCGGCGACCTCCATGAGTTGGGGAGCGGCACTGTCGCGCACGATCGATCGGGCGCCAAGCCCATCGATCAATCCGGGAAACAAGGACCCGAAGAGCAATGCGATCGCTACGCCCAAGAGACCGAATCCGCGCGTCGACCGTCGGAGCATAAACAGGAGGCCCGGCAGGCCAAAGAGCAAAAGCAGCCACCAGGAGGGCACCTTCATCGTCTCGCTCCAATGGGCAGACTGCGCTCCGCCCACCAAGGGTTCCGGGCAAGCTTGCAGGAACGCGTGGAAGAAGAACCGGTGGATCGATTCCCCCGGGCCCAGCGCGACGCCGGAGGGTACCGCGATCGCTGCCGCGAAAACGGCGAGCGCCAGGATGACGACCAGGCCGGCGCGCCATCCGTCATAACGCGTGACCAGGGCACCGAAAACAACGGCCACCATCCCGAGCACAATGAAGGCCGGTTCGTTGGCCGCTGCGAGACCGGCCGCCAGGACAGCCGCATACAACCAGCCCGGGCCTTTCCGCTCGTCCGCGTGAACGACCAATGCCAATACGGACGCCAACGCAAGTGATAGCGTGAGCGTCGTAGGCCCGGCTGCGATGGCGGCGCGGCAGAACGCGGGGGAGGCCGCGAACAGCGCACCGGCGACGAAACCGCCCACAACGGAGTTGAGGCTATCCCACGCGCTCCGCGCGGCGCTTGTCACGGCCGCCGCCAGCATGCCGCACGCCAAGGCGCCGAAGATGGCCGACAGCACGTTGAGTCGCACGCAGGGGGTCGAGAAGGGAAGTCGTAGCGCGGCGGCCGATAGCCAGGCCGATAAAACGGGCGCCCGCTCGATGGAACGCGAGTCGAGCAGCGGGCCGAGCCACGGCCCGGAAGTCACGCCCGGGCTGAGCCAGATCAGAAACCAGATGAGCGCGGCCGCGGCCGTCATGAGTCCGGCCGTGAATGCCGGTCGTGCGACCTGCCAAACGGGGCGTGGATCGTCGAAAGGGATTTCGGCGAGCGGACCTGACGGAGCTTCCATTCTTCATGTCAGCCTGATTAGGGAGAAGCTTGTTGCCTGAGTGCTGGGCAATCATAGACGAAACGAAGAGGATTTGCCAGAACGTCGCATTCAGCGGGGCATTTGAAGCGCAGGTGGTTTGTACGATGGGCGTCAAGGTGGGGGCGTCACAAGCCGGGGCACAGACCAAGAGCCCGAAAGGAACTCAAGGACCCCAATGAGATGAGGAAGGATTCGCCTGTCGGCTGAACATTTCCAGTGTCGCTTCGGTCGCTCGATTTGCCGCAAAGGCCTTCGCGTCAATGGCTTTCCGCGTGTTCAAGGCGAGTGCACCACGAGACGCAGTCATTCCGGGCCTTGGCAAAGCTGTAACATATTGAACAACAATGATTTGCTGGTAGTATAACAAACGTTTGACTTAAACTAACGTTTGTGGTAATATCTCGGTGTTAGGGCGCACAAGACGCTCCGACAAAGCGGAGAATCATGGCAGAACCCGAACCGACAGGCACCAAACTGGCCCTCATCACGGCCGCGGGCGAGCTCTTCGCCGAGCACGGTCTGGAGGGTACCAGTGTGCGTGCGATAGCCGAGAAGGCCGGTACGAATGTTGCCGCCATCAACTACCACTTTGGCAGCAAGGAAAACCTTCATGCCGAGGTGATGCGTTACGTCATGTTGGACGCGGATCTCCGTCGTCCCAGTACACTTCTTCAAGACGAGGAGCGTTTCAACACGCCGGAAGGCATCGCGCAGGTCATTGCCGAGCTGATCCACGGCCGTTTCGAAACGTATTTCTCGCAAGATCAGCCGTCCTGGTATTCCCGTTTGATCGTGCGGGCCTTCCTCGATCGGACTCCCTCGCTCAACGTGGTGGTGCAGCAAGTGTTTCGTCCGGACCAAGAGGCGGTGATGCACATCCTGCGTCGCGCCAACCCGACACTCTCTGAAGAGGAGGCCTGTTTCTGGGCGTTTTCCCTTAACGCCGAGATCGCCTTTTTCGAATTCTGCAAGACGCCCATTCTATTGCTCCTGGAGAAGGAGTCCTACGACCAGTCTTTTCTGAAAGCGGCCGCCGGGCACGTGGCGCGGATGATCACCGCAGCCCTCGGATTGCCCGAACCGGTGGAGTAGTCGCCAACTATGCATCTTCCCACACCCCATCCGCGATCTATGGTTACCTTGCTGGCGGGTATGGTCTTGTTGACCTCGGCCGTGCTGTGCGGCTGTGCCACCGTTGGGCCGGACACTCGTCCGGCGCAGGCCCAGGCCGACCGGGATGCCTTGGTGCAGAAGACGGCCGAGTGTGTTCCCGAAGGCCGGGCCTTGCGGCTTGAGGATTGCGTCCGGATCGCGCTAGCCAACAATCTCAAGGTGAAAGCCGCCGAGATCGACGCGCGTATTGCCCAGCTTCAGAAGAAGACGGCCTTCGCCAATTTCCTGCCCACCCTCGACATGAGTTGGCAGTACGTGGGTCTTGATCGCCAGCCGAAGAGCCAGATGCTGGGGCCCTTGGCCGTGCCGGTCCAGGATCGGGTGGTTCGCGAGGCGGCACTCGACGTGCAGATGCCCGTCTTCGTTCCTGCGACGTGGTTCCTGTACTCGATTTACGACCACGGCGCCGAGATTGGGACATGGGTCGAGGAGTACACCCGGCAGATGATCACCCTTCAGGTCACGATGCTGTATTTCGCCGGCCTTGCGTTGCGGGAGAGTGAGGCGGCGCTCGAGAGCCAGTTGACGGCGGCGCAGTCCCTTGCGAAGGAAGTCCGCGCGTTTCGCGAGGAAGGCCTCGTGAGTGCCTGGCAGGTGGATCAGGCCGAGGCGCTCGTGATTGCGCGGCAGAATGCCCTGCACGAGGTCGCGCGATCACGCGACGAGGTTCGTGCGGAGTTAATGGCCGCCTTGGGGTTGTTGCCCACCGCCGATCTTGAGCTGACGCCCGAAACGCCGCTAGTTGCGCCTGAGGGCGCTCTTGAATCGCTGATCCTCGAGGCCCTCCTGAATCATCCGAAGCTCCACATCGCGGATCGCGTGACGGCGGTCAAGCGCGAGCAGGCGAAGATCGCTCTGGCCGAGTTCCTCCCGAAACTCGTGGGCTTCTCGAACATGGCGCACACCAGCAATTCGTTCATGCTGTATCCGGACACCGTGGCCATGGGGGCGGCGGCGGTGTTGTCGATTTTCGATGGTTTCGCCAACGTCAACGCGTACACGATCGCGCGTGAGGAGAAACGTAAGGCCGCCATCGAGCGAGAAGAGGCGACGCTCACCGTGATGGTGGAGGTCATCAAGGCGCATCTCCGACTCGAAGCCGCGCGTGACGATGCGGCCATCGCGAAGAAGATGCTGGATGTCAACCGTGGCCGCTACGCCGAGATCGAGGCGCAATGGGACGAAGGACTCGTGACCCCTTCGGACAAGCTGGCTGCATTGGCCGATCGAGACAATAGCCAAGTGGCGGTCGTACAGGCCGCGTTCCAGGAACAAATGAGTATCGCCACGTTACTGAACGTGATGGGATCGAGCTATGCAGGATACGAGGTGCGGAAGTATGAAGAGGAACTCTAGTGCCGTGACGGGTGCGGCCTGGGCCGTGTGCGCCTGCGTTGTTTGCGGTCTCGCGGCGTCGGGCTGCGGCGCGCAAGGCGGATCCGCGTCGGAGGCGGCGTCCGAGGCAACGGCGGTGCAGCGTGTGCCGGTGGTGCTCACGCCGGCGCAGACAAGGGCGTTCGAGGAGCGCGTGGTCGTGCAAGGCAACGTGCAGGCGAAGAACACGGCCTTGGTTGCGCCGCGACTGCCGGGCGTGCTGACGAACCTGTTTGTGGACGAAGGCGACATGGTGGTTGCGAACGAGACGGCCCTCTTCCAGACGGACAAGGTCATGTACGAAGAGGCGCTGAAGGCTTCCGAGCAGGATCTGGCCATGGCCCGGTGCCAACAGCGCGAGGCCGAGATCAACCTCGATCGCATGAAGGCGGACTTCGAGAAGGCCGAGATCGACTACGAACGGTTCAAACGCCTTCGCGAGAAGGACGCAGTGACGCTGAACGCCATGGAAATGCAGGAATCGCGTTACAAACAGACCAAGGCCGGACTCGAGTACGCGCGTTCGACGGTGGACCTTGCCAAGGAACAGGTGCGCAAGGCCGAGGCCGGACTCGCCATCGCGAAGAAGACCTTGAGTGATTCGCTCGAATACGCGCCTATTTCGGGCCGCGTGAGCTACAAGATGAAAGAGGAAGGCGAGTTTCAGGGCGCCGGCGAACCGGTGTTCAAGATCGATGACCTGTCCGTTCTTGAGGTTTCGGCCTTTGTCCCAGGCAGTGTCTTCCCGCGCGTGACCGTTGGCGAGACGCCCATTCGCGTGAGCGTCTATGGCATCGACGCCGGCGAGCTCGTGCTTTCGTACAAGAGCCCAACCATCATGCCGCAGCTGAGAACCTTCGAGGTTAGGGCCCTCATCGAGGATCCGCCGGACGGCGTCGTGCCGGGCGCCATTGCGGAGATCGCGCTGCTGCTCAATCGATTCCAGGGCGTGGGCGTTCCTTCGCGCGCGATTCAGGAACGCGGCGGAAAGCCGGTCGTGTTTGTGGTTGAAAACGAGACTGCCCACGAGGTGGCGGTGGAGACCGGTATCGAGACGGACGGCTGGACCGAGGTTAGAGCCGAAGCCATCGCCGACGGCACGCCCGTCGTCAGCATGGGACAGTTCCTCGTCGAGGACGGGACGGCGGTCGCGGTTCAGAAGGAGGAGTCGTAATGTTCCTCTCGAGCGCCTCGCTGCGCAGGCCCGTGGCGATGTCCTGTTTGATCATCGGGCTGTCCCTGCTCGGATTGAATGCCTACCGCAAGATCGGCCTCGAGCTTCTGCCTCGGATCGACATGCCGTACATCACGATCGTCACGGTGTATCCCGGTGCGAGTCCCGAGGAGATCGAGACGGACATTGCCAAGCGGATCGAGGATCAAGTGGTCTCGATTGACGGCCTCAAGCACGTCAGTTCCGCCTGCATGGAGAACGTGTGTCAGACCCTGCTCGAATTCCACATCGATGTGGACGTCGATATTGCGGCCACGGACGTGCGCGAGAAGATCGACCTGATTCGGGCCGATTTCCCCGAGGATGTCGAGGACCCCAAGATCGTCAAGTTCGATATCAACGCGACCGCCATCATCACCCTCGCGTTGACGGGTGACGCTCCGCTCGATGAACTCTATGACTTTGCCAACAACACCTTGCGCGACCGCATCACCGTGTTGCCGGGCGTCGCGGATGCCGAGCTTATTGGCGGGGCGGAGCGCGAGGTCCATGTCGCACTGGATCGCGACAAGCTCGCCGCGCGGAATCTCTCCAGCGTGAGCGTTGTGCAGGCCCTCATGGAGGGCATGCGCACGATTCCGAGCGGGCGCGTGCGTGGGCACGGACGCGAGTTCAACGTCAAGTTCGACGCCGATTACAAGGACGTGGCCGATATCGGCAACCTCCAGGTGGCCGGTGAAGATGGTCAGCGATGCTACGTGAAAGACATCGCGCGCGTCGAGATGACCACCGAAGAGTTGCGGCAGAAGGCCTTTGTCGATGGCCGTCCGTCCATCGCCATCAAGGTGATCAAGAAGGCGGAGGCCAACGCGGTCAACGTGGTGCGCCAGGTGCGCCAAGCCATGGACACGCTCAACGAGAATCTGCCGGGCGGTATGGAACTCGTGTGGGTGACGGATGACGGCCGCTTCATCGAATCCACCGTGGAGAGCGCTTGGAGCAACGTGGCTCAGGGGGTGCTCCTCACGGCGCTCATTCTGTTCTTCTTCCTGTACAATGTGCGATCGACGTTCATCGTAGGCATCACCATGCCGCTGACCATTGTCATCGGCCTGTTCTTCATGCACCTCGCAGGCTTCACCTTGAACTCGCCGACGTTGAGCGCCATCGGCCTGTCTGTTGGTATCCTGGTGACCAACTCGATCGTGATGCTCGAGGCGATCGTCAAACACCTTGAGGATTCCGAGACTGCCCGCGAGGCCGCCTACAAGGGCGCCAAGAGCTCGGGTATCGCTATCCTGGCGAGCGCCGGAACGAACATCGTCGTGTTGTTTCCGCTCTCGATGATGTCCGGCATGATCGGGCTATTCGTGACGCCCTTTGCCGTCACGATGCTGATCATGACGGCCGTGTCGCTCTTCATCTCGTTTACGCTCACGCCGATCCTGTGCGCCCTCATCCTGAAGCAACGCGCGCCGGGTTCTCGGTCGCCCATTGCCCTCATGGAGCGCGCATGGAACTGGGGGTTCGAACGCGTGGTGAACGCCTATCGCGGTTTGCTGTTGTTCAACGAACGGCATCGGCCCGCGGCCGTCCTGGTGCTCATTGGCGTGGTGGCGCTGTTCGTTCACGCGATGACCCTGACCAAGGTCACGGGCTTCTCCTTTTCGGAAGAGCCCGACCGAGGTGAAGTCAGCATCAAGGTCGAGTTTCCCACGGACTACGACCTGGCCCGCACCGAGCGGCGGATGCACGCCATCGAGGCCCAGCTTCAGGGTCTGCCCGAGCTGCGTCATATGGTCACAACCATTGGCAAGGTGGCCGGTATCATTGGCCAGTCCACCGAGGGTGTCTATCTGGCCCAGATACTGCTGCGATTTTCCGACAAGGACGAGCGGGATATCCCGCTGTACACCCTTATGGACGAGGTGCGCACGCGCTTGGTCGGTACGACGGACGCCATTGTGATTGTCAATGCGTCCTCGGTCATCGGCGGCCAGAGTAGCGACATCGAGATGGAGATTTCGGGAAGCGATCTCGATGTGCTCGACCGCTTGGCCTTGCGATCCAAGACATTGTGCGGGGGGATCCCTGGCATCAAGGACCCGGACACCACGGTGCGTGCCGGCAAACCCGAGTTGAGGTTGTTTCCGGAACGTGCGGTCTTGGCCGACCTCGGCATGCCGGCTACCGGCTTGGGCCTCATGGTTCGCGGCAACCTCGAGGGTATCAAGGCGGGCACCTTCAAGCAGAACGCCCGCAACTACGATATCGTCGTGAAGATGGATGAACGAGAGGGCAAGGAGCAGGTTGGTGAGTTCCTATTCCCTGGCGCCACGGCGCACCCCTTGCTGGTTTCGAATCTGGCGCATATCGAGGAGCGTGTTGGGCCGGTTCAGATCACGCGCAATGATAAGCAACGCATTACCAAGTTCCTGTCCAATCTCGGCTCGAATCTCCCCATGGGAACCGCCGTGGATACCATCAGCGCTCTACTCGATAAGGAAGGAAGTTTCCCGCCGGGTTACAAGTACCGGTTTGCCGGCGAGTATGAGATCATGGCCGAGAGCCAAGAGAATCTCGGCGAAGCGGGCCTCATCGCCATCGTGCTCGTGATTCTCACGCTGGCCGCCGCGCTCGAGTCCTTCAAGCAACCCGGCATTATCCTGGTTACCATTCCGCTTGGGTTGATTGGCGTCCTCTGGGGTCTGGTCGTCACCGGGCACAGTATCTCCATCTTCGTCATCATGGGCGCAGTGATGCTCATCGGTATTGTCGTGAACAACGCGATTCTCATTATGGACGGATTCAACCGGAACGTTGCCGAGGGTACGGCCCGTCACAAGGCTATGGTTCAGGCGGCTTGCGAGCAGTTTCGCCCTATCGTCATGATTACCGTGGCCGCTGTCCTCGGAATGCTTCCCTTGGCGCTTGGGCGAGGGATTGGCTCCGAGATGCGGAACGCCATTGGCATTGCCTCCGTAGGCGGCATCCTCGTGTCCGGAATCCTGACACTCGTGGTTGTGCCGATTCTCTATGATTTGATGACTCGCCGGCAAAGGGGGAACGGCAAGGCGCCCGATGCCGAGGCGGGCTAGTTTCCAGGAAAAGCGCTTCGGCCGGTTGGCGCGTCTTTCTTGAATCAGGCCGTCATCTCAGGGCAGAATACCTTTGACGGTTCTGCGATAATCGGTGGTGTCAGGCGCGCCCTTGTAAGCGTGGATGCCGAAAGAGTATTCTCACGAGCTGGTTTGTTCGTGGGCAGCCCGGACAGGACTACGAGGATGAGTGCTGCTCTTCGTAGTTCTGAACAGCCTCGAGGTACTAGAGTTTGAGATACGCGATTGTCTCCGATATTCACTCTAATCTGGAAGCGTTCGAAACGGTATTGAAGGCCATCGAGAACGTCGGCGTCGATCAGATTATCTGTCTGGGAGATGTGGTCGGTTACAACGGCAATCCGAACGAGTGCGTGGCGATCATCCGCGAGCGCAGCATCCCGACGATCTGCGGCAACCACGATGCGGTCGCGTCGGGAATCGAGGAGCCGTGGGGGTTCAATCCCATTGCCTTGGCCGCCGCGCTATGGACGCGCGAGGCCCTGGAACCGGACAACCTGGAGTGGCTCAAGGCCCTTCCCGACGGCCGCCGTTTTCCGGATTTTCTGGCGGCCCACGGCGCGCCGGGCGACCGCGACACGTACCTATTCTCATGGGAGGACATCATCCCCCACGTGCCCTTGGTTGAGGACCAAGATGCGTCTCTGTGCTTCTTCGGACACACGCACTGTCCGGGCATTTTCTCGACGGACGGTGTCTATTCAATCGATGACGACGGCCGGTTCGTGCTGGGAAACGGCAAGACGTTCTTCATCAACCCGGGATCCGTGGGGCAGCCGCGCGATGGCGATCCGAGGGCGGCCTTCGGTCTGTTCGATACGGAATCGTCAACCTTTCAGCAAATCCGAACGAGTTATCCTGTGCAGGAAGCCGCGAGCTGCGTGACCAAAGTCGGGCTGCCGACGTTTTTGGCGGAACGGCTACTCGTCGGGCGCTAGTCGCCGTCGCGGCCACACAAGGTCATCGAAAGGGGAACGCCATGCGTCATGCCGAGGTCAAGCGCAAGACCAAGGAAACCGAGGTGCGACTCTCGCTCGATCTGAATGGCTCGGGCGAGGCGCAAGTAGACACGGGTGTTGGATTCCTTGACCATATGCTTGTCCTTTTCGCCCGGCACGGCCTTCTGGGCTTGACTGTGAAGGCGAAGGGCGACCTCGAAGTCGACGCGCATCATACGGTCGAGGACGTGGGGATCTGCCTGGGCAAGGCGCTCAGTGACACGATCAAGGACCCCTCCGGCCTGACCCGGTTCGGCTTCGCGGTTGTTCCTATGGACGAATCGCTGGCCGAGGTCGCGGTCGATTGCAGCGGCCGCCCCTTTCTGGTTTACGATGTGCGCCTGCCCCACAGCCGCGTCGGCACATTCGACGTGGAATTGGTCGAGGAGTTCTTCCGCGCGGTGGCCGTGAACGCGCGCTTGACGCTGCACATCAATCTTCGGTACGGCAGCAACGTGCATCACGGCATTGAGGCCATGTTCAAGGCCTTCGGCAGGGCCGTGGCACAAGCGGTTGCACTCGATCCCCGAGTGAAAGGCGTACCTTCGACCAAGGGAATGCTTGAGACATGATCGCCATTGTCGACTACGGCATGGGCAACCTTCGAAGCGCTCAGAAGGGTTTCGAAAGGGCTGGTCATGACTCGGAAATCACGGATGATCCCGAGATTATCGCGCAGGCCGACGCCGTGGTTCTCCCCGGCGTGGGCGCATTCAAGGACTGCTACGACGGGCTCTGCGCTCGAGGGCTCGTGGAACCGTTGCGCGCGGCTGCGGACAGCGGCCGCCCCTTTCTTGGCATCTGCGTGGGCCTTCAGCTCTTGTTCGAGGCCAGCGACGAGGGGGAAGGGTCCGAAGGCTTGGGCATTCTGCCGGGCCGTGTCGTGCGCTTTGCCGACGCTCGCGCGACGGGCCTGAAGGTGCCGCACATGGGCTGGAACCGCATTCGGTCCGCGCAAGAGCCGTCGTGTGCGCTCCTGGCGGGTGCTTCGGAGGAACCCTACGTCTACTTCGTCCACAGCTACTATGCCCAGCCGACGGATGATCGCGTCGTTCTGGCCACGGCGGAGTACGGCGTCACGTTTCCGGCCATGGTGGGACGAGGCAACATATACGCGGTGCAGTTTCACCCAGAGAAGAGCCAACGGGAAGGTATCCGGATTCTCGAAGCCTTCGGCAACCTGGCGAGGAACGGCCGATGATCAGACGCATCCTGGTTCCCACAGACGGTAGTGCTCCCGCGGACATTGGCGTGCGCTATGCGGTCGTTCTGGCCCAGCGGCACGGGGCCAGCCTGCACGGACTGCATGTCGTCGACATCAAACTGCTCGAGGGGCCTTTCCTGCGCGATATCTCGGCCTCATTGGGAACCGCGCCGTATCTGAATTACCAGGGCAACATCGCGATGATTCTTGAGGAACGCGGCAAGGCCGCTCTCGAGGCGTTCGGTTTCGCGTGCCGCGAAGCCGAGGTATCCTGCGAGACCTCGCTGGAGACCGGGATTGTCACGCGGTGCATTCTCGAGAAGGCCGAGCTTGCGGATCTCATCGTGATGGGACGTGGCGGCGAGCACACGGAATGGCTGGATGGCCTCGTGGGTTCAACCACGGAGGCGGTTGTTCGGCGCGCGAGGCAACCGGTCTTGATCACGGGCACGGATACGCCTGGGACACAGCGTTTCGTGGTGGCGTACGACGGCTCGGTCCACGCCAAGCGGGCGCTCCATATGGCGGCGGAGATTAGTGCGGACTGGCACATGCCGTTTCACGTTCTCGTGGTGGGCGAGAAGCGGGGCGAGGCGCTTGTGGCTGAGGCGCGTTCGTACCTGGCTTCCCACAGCGTGCCCGTCGAGTATGTGGTGAAATCGGGCGACCCAAGCGAGGTTATCGTTATCTATGCCGCCGAATGCGAGGCCGACCTGTTGGTTATGGGCGCCTACGGCCATACGAAGGTCCGAGAACTCGTTGTGGGGAGTACCACGGCCTACGCCATCAACCACGCACCGTGCCCCTTGCTGTTGATCCGTTCGGCGTGAGAGGGAGGTTGCGGCCCGTGACTATGCATCGAAGCATATCGAGAGTGGTTGCGCAGGTCGGTGATCTTCCGGCGGTGCCGAGCGTCGTCCGAGATGTGCTTCGCTTAACGGAAGATCCGGCGGTGGCGATGTCGAGCCTCAGCGAGATCATCCAGAGCGACCCGGCACTGACCGCCAAGATCCTGCGCGTGAGCAATTCGCCTCACTACGGCATGCGTCAGTACGTAGGTACGTTGAAGTTGGCCCTCGTCGTCCTCGGTGTTCGCGAAGTCCGGAACATCGTCATCGGGATCGCCATGTTCGACTCCTTGCGCGACAGCGGCGTCGACTTCCTGCTCGCCGAGGACTTCTGGAATCACTCGCTCATGGTGGCCGCGCTTTCGCGCAAGATCGGCACCGCCTTTAACATGGGATTCCAGGGCGAGGATTTTCTGGCCGGCTTGCTTCACGACGTCGGGAAGATGGTTCTGACGCGGTATCTGGGCGAACGCTACGAGCAAGTGGACATGCTCCGCAAGACCAAAGAGTGTGCCTTGTACGAAGCCGAGAACGAACGTCTCGGATTCAACCACGCGGACGCCGGGGCCGCCCTTGTGTCCAAGTGGGATATGCCCAAGAGCCTCTCCGAGGCGCTGTACTACCATCACCCCGGTAATGACCGGCCGTTGACCCATGCCCAGAACGCCGGTCTGGTTTCCATTGTGCGGATCGCGAACCTCGCGGCCCGTTTCCCTTTCCGGACCGGCAACGCGAATCAGTGCCCTGCATGTCTCGACAAGGACGCCTGGGCCGTGCTGGCGCTCCATGGTGCGCCCGTGGAAACGGCGGCTCGCTTCGAGATGCTTGGGGTCTTTGCGGCCGCATTGGAGCAATCACCCAAGATCGCGCTTTGACATACGATAACCTACCCCGATCGTGAGGACGGACTGCTATGCCCAAGAAAGATGCCATCAAGGTCAAACGATCCAATGATTTCAGTGAGATCGACCATGAACTCACGGATGCCATGGACTCGCTGGACGAGAAGAATCGCCGGATTGAAGCGCTCCTCGAAGAGTTCCGTCCACCGGTGTGCTCCGAAGGGGATTTCGCCGATGAGATGCTTCCGACGGCCTCCGACGAACCCGTCGATGAAGAGGGAGAAGTGGCGGTAGAGGCGGTGGACGAGGCCGAACCGGAAGCAGAGATGGACGACGACGAAGACGAAGACGAGGACGAAGAAGACGAAGACGAAGAAGAAGACGAGGACGACGAAGAAGACGACGACGAAGAAGACGACGACGAAGAAGACGACGAAGAAGAAGAAGACGAAGAAGAAGACGAAGAAGAAGACGAAGAAGAAGAAGACGAAGACGAAGAAGACGAAGAAGACGAAGACGAAGAAGACGAAGACGAAGAAGAAGAAGAGTGATTCCCGTCGGCCTCCGGCGAGGATGCATGAGTGATCGACTGCTGCACATCTTGATGACCGACCCGCATGCGCGCGGAGGAGGTCAAGTCCGATACGTCGCCAATCTTGCTCAAGAATTGACGCGTTTGGGGCACCGCATCACGATAGGATGCAAAGAGGGGAGCGTTCTGGTCGCCCGTGCGGCAGAGGCCTCGGCGGAAGCCCATGACCGCTTCGTATTCCGCGGTGGGCTCCGGCCGCGTGCGTGGTGGCATGACGTGGCGGAGGTCCGGCGGTTCCTCCGCCGCGCGCGTCCGGACGTGATTCACGTCAACGGGTCTCAGGATCATTGGGTGTGTGCCGTGGCCAACCGCCTCCTCCGCCGGTCGACGTGCCTGGTGCGGACGCGCCACAATACCTACGCCGTGGCCCCGCATTGGCCTAACCGGCTGCTCAACCGTGCATGGACCGACTATGAGATCGTGGTCTGCGACGTAGTCCGGTGCGACCTGGCCCGGCATCCCGCGTTCGAGGGCGATCGCATGTGTTCGATCCACAATGGGGTGGACGCCGCGGCTTTCAGACCGGATGCGGCGGCGCGCATGCAAGCGCGGGTCGAATTCGGCTACGGCGACACGGACGTCGTGCTGGGCATCGCGGCGCGGCTCGTGCCGGCCAAGGGCCACGAGTTTCTGTTTCGCGCGGCAGCCTCGTTGCGCCATGAGATTCCTGAACTGCGGATTCTCGTTCTGGGCCAGGGCGATCTCGAGAACAGTCTCAAGGATCTTGCCGGGCAGTGTGGCATCCGGGCGCAGGTCCGGTTTGCCGGATTCCGCGACGACATGGCCTTTTGCACGCAAGCCTTCGACATCGGTGTGCAGCCTTCCGTCGATTGCGACACTTCCTCGTTCAGTCTCAAAGAGCAAATGGCTGCCGAGAAGCCCGTGATCGCCTCGGATTACGGCGGCTTGGTTGAGATCGTGACCGATGGCGTCGAGGGGGTGGTGGTTCCTGCCGGCGTTGACGCGCCGCTGGCCGAGGCTATCCGCGCCCTCGCGCGGAATCCCGAACAACGCGCGGCCATGGGCAAGGCCGGGCGGAAACGCGTCTTGAAGGAGTTCACCATCGAGGTCTTTGCCCAACGCACCCTCGCGGCTTACCGGCGGGCGCTGGACATTCACCGCCTGCGCGCGCGCACTCATCCCTAGGCAGGGCTAAGGCGGGGAATCCCATGATCGTCCTTCACATTGACGAGCAGAGGACCTGGCGCGGCGGCGAGCAACAGGCCGCGTATCTCGTTCGGGGTTTGCAGCAGCGCGGGCACACCTGCATCATCGCCGGACGTCCTGGAACGCCTTTCTTCGACGCAACATGGGCAGGAGAAGGGCCGCTCGAACGCGTCGCGGCACCGTTCTGCGGTGAAGTGGATCCTTGGTCAGCATGGCGGGTGGCCAACGCCGTCAAACGCTTCCGCGTGGACGTGATCCACGCGCACACCTCGCACGCCCACACGGTGGCGTGCATGGCGCGCGCGCTTGCCGGCAGGGGGCGTGTGATTGTCCATCGCCGCGTAGACTTTTCGCCGAAGAATACCTCCATAAATCGCTGGAAATACGGCCTTCCCGATCACTACATCGCCGTGTGCGAACAGGTGGCCGTTGTGCTCGACGCCTTTGGAGTACCCCGCCGCCGCATCTCCGTTGTGCATAGCTCCATCGACCCCGCGCGATTCGACGTGCCGCCGCTTGCGCGTGCGGAACTGGGCGTTCCGGATGGGGTGCCGCTTGTGGGCAATGTGGCCGCACTGGTAGGGCACAAGGACCATGCCAATCTCCTTGCCGCAACGAAGGTGGCTCTTCGTGCTATCCCGAACCTACACCTCGTTATCGCCGGCGAAGGCGAGTTGCGCCCGGCGATCGAGGCCGAGATCCGTGCGCTCGGCCTTGGAGGTCATGTGTCGCTGCTGGGACATCGCACGGATGTGCCGAGGATACTGCGGGCCCTCGACGCGTTCGTGTTGTCCAGCTACGCCGAAGGCATCGGCGGAGCGACCATCGAGGCCTTGGCGTGCGAGTTGCCGGTTGTGGCCACGGCGGCAGGCGGGGTGGGCGAGGTTGTCCGCAACGAGGAAACAGGTCTCTTGGTGCCCGTCCGGGACGGGGACGCCCTCGGGCAAGCCATGGTGCGCATGCTCGAGGATCGGGCGCTGGCGGGGCGCCTGGCGCACCAGGGCTACCGGATGGTGCAGGAACACTTCACGGTGGACGCGCTGGTCGCGCGAACGATCGAGGTCTACCGGCACGTGCTGGAAGAATGAGGCCGGGAACGCCCAATCCGTTCGTCAAGGTGTCACTTGAACTAGTGCCTCGCGCGCGCGCGGGTGCTGAGGCTGGATTTCGAGCACGGTTCGCCATTCCGCCTTCGCGTCTTCGACATGGCCTTGTTGCAGATGGACCACGCCCAGGTTGAAGTGGGCGTCGGCGTGGTTCGGGCGCAGGCGTATGGTCTCGAGATACTGCTGCCGGGCCAGGTCAACGTCGCCCGTCGAATAGAGGGCGCTCCCGAGGTTGCTGTGTGCGTCGGCATAGTCTGGGTTCAGGCGGAGGCTCGTGCGGTAGGCGTCGATGGCGGCCTCGTACCGACCTTGGCTCAACAAGGCGTTTCCTTTGTTGCCGTAGGCTTCGGGGTACTGGGAATCCAGCTCGATAGCTCGATTGTAGGCCTCCGTGGCTTCGTCGTATCGTTTCATCGAGAAGAGGACGTTACCGAGGTTGTTGAAGGCGGCCGCGTAGGTCGGACTGAACTGCGTGGCCGCCACGCAATGCGTGTATGCCTCGTCGAGTCGGCCCTGTTGTCGGAGCCAGGCGCCCAGGTTGTTGTGCATGATCCCGGCGTTCGGTTCCACGTGAAGGGCGTGCCTGTACAGCGTCTCGTTGTTTCGCCAGACGCCTACTTGGCGCCACGCCATCACGGTGAGCGCGACCAGCCATACGACGGCCACCGCCGATGCCAAGCGCCGCGCGGCGTGAGGCCGCGTCCGCACAGCTTCCGCACCGGCCCAGACGACCATGATGAAAAGGCCGATGAGCGGTACGTAAGTATACCGATCGGCCATCGCATGGCTACCCACCTGAACGATGCCGATGGTCGGAACGAGCGTGCCGAGATACCACAGCCAACCGACCACGAGGAACCGGTAGCGGCGCATCGCGAACACGCCCGCGCTCACCGAGAGGATGACGACCAGGGCGATCGCGATCTGCCAGGCCGGGATAGCCTTGCCAAGGTGAGGGTAGTACGGCGCAAGTCCGCATGGGACAATCGTTTTCGCCGCGTAGGCAAGGTAGGATACCAGCGCGTTCGACAGCCGCGTGAGTAGAGGATAGTCGGTCAGTCCTGGGGTCGCCCCGCCGCTCCGCTGAACCAGGACCTGGACAACGGCCAGTAAGGAACCGATGGCGAGCAGGGGAACCTTCTCGGCGCATAGGCGGACCAAACGGCGCCGTCCGGTATTGCGGTTGAGGCGGCCGAGAGGCCAGAAATCCAGGAAGATCAGGACAAGAGGGGCCGTGACGAGTACAGGCTTGGCCAGCATTCCGAGCGTGAACCAGGACATTACCACCATGTAGCGCCCCGGGGTTGGCCGCTGGGTGTAGTCGGCATACGCCCACAGCATCAGCATCCAGAAGAAGGCGCTGAGCACGTCTTTCCGGCTCGATATCCAGACGACGGGTTCGACGTGGAGCGGATGCACGGCGAACAGGGCGGCCGTGATGGCGCTGAGCCAGAACTCGCTCGTCATGCGCTTCATCACCAGAAACAACAGGATGACGTTCAGGCCGTGGATGAGTATACTCGTGAAATGATGGCCATTCGGTTTGTCAATGCCGAACACCTCGACATCCACGGCGTGGGAGAGTATGGCGAGAGGAAACCAACTGGACACGTGGGAGTGCGTGAATGCGGCCGACACGGCCTTGGCGGTCAGCCCGTGGCGGATATGGGGATTCTCGTAGACATAGGCGTCGTCATCGTAGGTGACGAATCCGAAGGTCACCGCGCGGCCGAAAGTCACCGCCGTCATCACGGCGAGCGCGGCACACACGGCGAGGACGCGCATCCTACTCGGAGGCCGAGGTGCATCATGCTTCGCCTTGGGCGTCTTCATGGGGACTCGGTTCCTTCGGTGCATGGCCTGGTGGATACTGTTCCGACGGGCACGGTATACTCTAGCAGACAGATGTGGAAAGGCCGAAATCGCGCCACGGGCCTTTAAGGTCCGTGTTTCTTTTGTGAACCATGAGTCTTGTCCGATTTGAGAACATCACCAAGTCCTTCGCCGGCTCGCCCGTGCTTGAGCGTGTGGCGTTTCGGATTGAGGAAGGTGAGAAGGTCGGCCTCATCGGCCGGAACGGCACGGGCAAGTCGACTATTTTGAAGCTGATCACCGGCGATGTCGAGCCCGAGAGCGGCGTGATCGAACGCATGCGCAAGAGCCGGATGGCGTACTTGGCGCAGCTTCCTCAGCTAGACCAGGCGAAGACGCTGCTCGACACGATCATGGGGGTTTTCGCTCCGCTGGTCTCGATGGAGAACCGGCTTGCCGAACTCGAGCACGAGATGGCCGAGCGACACGAGGCCGTCCTCGGCGAGTACAGTCGCCTGCAAGACGAGTTCACGCTCCGTGGCGGCTACACGTTTCGAAGCGAAGCCAAGCGCGTTCTCCAAGGCCTCGGCTTCGGCCCGGCCGATTTTGATCGCTCAGTCTGCACGCTGAGCGGCGGACAGACCACGCGCCTCATGCTGGCCCTGGTTCTAGTGCAGGAATCCGACCTGCTGCTCCTCGACGAGCCCGAGAATCATCTCGATATCGAAGCGCGCGAGTGGCTTGAGGCCTACCTGAAGGAATGTGCCAAAGCCGTCGTGATGGTGTCCCACGACCGGCAGATCCTCAACACGGTGGCCACGCGCATCGTTGAGGTCGAGCGAGGAAGCCTCGACGGCTTCACGGGCAACTACGACGCCTACGCGCAGCACAAGGCCGTGGTGCGCGGACAGCAGCAGAAAGCCTTCGAGCGTCAGCAGGAATTCATCCGCAAGGAGGAAGGATGGATCGACCGATTCCGGTACAAGAACACCAAAGCGCGGCAGGTGCAGGGACGCATCAAGCGCCTCGAGAAACTCGATCGAATCGATGCGCCGCCGCCGGAAGCCGCCGATACGCGGTTCACCTTTGGCGAGGTGGTGCGCAGCGGTCAGCTGGTGCTTCGCGCGTCGAGACTCTCCATGAGATACGGAGATCATACGCTCTACGATGATCTCTCCTTCGAACTCCACCGCGGCGAGCGCGTAGGCGTGGTTGGCCCGAACGGGTCCGGCAAGACAACCCTGGTTCAGCACCTCGCCGGTAGACTCGGCGGCGGCCAAGGGGAAGTCTCCTTGGGGCATAAGGTTAGCTTGGGTCTGTACGACCAACGCCACGAAGGCCTTAACCCCGGCAACGACATTCTGGCCGAGGTGCGAACTGTGCGCCCCGACATGTTGAATGAGCAGTTGCGTACCTTCCTGGGCCGGCTGCTCTTCACCGGCGAGGATGTGTTCAAACCCATTTCCGCCTTGAGCGGCGGCGAACTGGCCCGCGTGGCCATCGCCAAACTCATCCTCGGCAGCGCGAACTGCCTTCTTCTTGACGAGCCCACGAATCATCTCGACATCGCATCGCGGGAAGCCCTCGAGACGGCGCTCGCCGGGTTTCCAGGAACGCTGTTGGTGGTGTCGCACGACCGCGCCTTGATCGACCGCCTGGTCGACCGGCTCATCGTCATCGAGAACGGCCACGCCTCATTCCATCTCGGGAACTACGCGGACTACCGCTGGAAGAAGACACAGCGCGCCGAAGAGGCGGCCGCCGAGGCCCGTGCCGCCGCGGCGGCGCGAAAGCCGAAGGCGCCCCGCGCGGACAGGACCGAGCAGAACCGCCTGAGAAAGCTGGGCCAGAAGCGCGCCGAGCTCGAGCAGGATATCGAGGCACTCGAAGCGCGCATTCAGGAACTCGAGGCGCACTTCGCGCAGGTCGATCCCACCGATTTCGAACAGGTCCAGGACATGAAGCGGGAATATGCCGCGTTGAGGACGGATGTCGACGAGCTATACGCGGAATGGGATGCCCTGGCGGATCTGAATCCCAACGGCTGAGGCCGGGTGGCCGAAGGCCCCGCCTGGCGCCGGGGAGAATATGGTGTAGAAAACACTTGAAACGTAAGGCGGTATACGGTGTATAGTGGTAAGAAGTGAATTGGTGTTTCGTAAACGGACTTCGGAGGATGGTTCTGGAATGAAGCATCACAAGTTTGTATCGCGTGTTCCGCTCAGGGCGCAGACAGACGATGACGACATCACCCCCGGCGAAATCGATTGGGTATTTGTCCCGGGGTTGACGTCGCTGGCCTCGTTGCTGAATTTCATGGTGGCGTTGTTTGGCCGCGCCATCGAGTACGGATTCCGCAAGTCCGGCCACTTGCTCTGATGTCGCACGTAGCCCGAAGCCGTGAGCACGGAACAGAATAGCGTCGAGTCGCGCCGCTCGGGAAGCCGAGTGGCGCATCAAGTGAAGGAGCAGAGCATGGTTCGCAAACAGGCTCATTGTCAGGCGATCACGCGGAAACCTGAGTTGGCCCAGGCCTATATGACCTCGCTGAACCTCAAGCTGAACGCCGTGCTGCAGATGATCGATACGGCGTTGGCCGCACAGGGTCAGGCCGCGTGGAAGGTGTTCTATCCAATCGGCTATCAGGGTGAAGACACCAGCACGAACACGAGTACGACCACCAACTACAACTCGTTCATCTAGTCTCAGTCGACCTGTGTCTCGCCGGTTACGGTTGAGAAGCCGGCCCGCAAGGACGATGACAGAGTTCTTTGGCGCTGGGGAATGCGACGTTTCTCAGCGCCTTCTTTTTGGGCCGACGAGGGGTGGGGAGGGACGAGGAATCGCCTCAGATGCGGCTCTTGCCGATGTCGGCCAAGGCAATCCGCAGTTGATCGCAGTCGGCGAACCGCTTGTCCGGATCCTTCGACAGTAGTCGCATGATGATATCCCCGAGATCCTCGGGACATCGCTTCTCCACCACGGACGGATGCTCGGGAATCACGCGGATGTGACATTCGTAGAGCTTCTGGAGACTGTCCACCTCGAAGGGGACATGGCCCGTGAACATGAGATACATGGCCACGCCGAGCGAATAGAGGTCACTCTTGGGTGTTGCCTTCTCTTTGCGCAGGAACTCGGGCGCCACATACATCGGCGTGACCAAGTCGTGCCGGCCCGGATCCAGCAGCGCGAGCAGAGGATTGTTTCCCGAAAGCGAGTAGTCAGTCAGCTTGGCCACGCCCTTGCGCGTGAACAACACGTTCGCCGGCTTGAAGTCGTGATGAACGAAGCCCTGCTCGTGAAGGTACTGGAGGCCGTTGCAGATCTGCGCGACGATTACCAGTCGCTCGCGGAAATCCCACGGCCGGTTCTGGATGTACCATCGCAGGTCGGGTCCGTCCACGTATTCCATTGCGAGGCACTCGCCCTCTTTGCCGGAGATAAACTCGAAGATCTGGACGACATTGGGATGGCTGAAGCTGCGAAACCTCTTGGCGCACCGTGCTAAGTCTCTGATATGAAGCTTGTTGCGAAAGAAATTGGCCCGGAAGAGCTTGATGGCCACGACTTGGCCGCTCTCCATGTGGATCCCGCGGTAGACAACCCCTGTGCCGCCGCGGCCCAGAATCCGGTCGAGACGATACTGGTAGAGCTGGGCGCGATCCGGTGTGAATTGGTCTCCAGGCATGACGCATTCCTCAGACTATCTTACCCGTCGAGCCCCAGATCGATCAACGGCGCATCGCTCCACAACCCATCGAGGTCGTAAAACTCGCGTGCTTCTTCCCGGAAGATGTGGACAATCACCGTGCCGTAATCCAGCACTAACCACCCGCCCCGGAAGTTGCCCTCGGCGTTAAGCGGGGCGATGCCCGCCTCTTTCATGCCCTCGCGCACGCCTTTGTAGATGGCTCGGAACTGCGGCTCGCTGGCGGCGGCACACAGTACGAAGCTGTCGGCGATGAGCGTAAGGCCACGGACGTCATATGCCTTGATATCAATTGCCTTGAAACGGGCGGCCAGCGAGGTGATTCGTAGGACCTTCGGAAGGAATTCCGGTTCCTCGGGAGAGCGTTTTGCGACACGTTTTAGCAAGAGGTTTGGGTACTCCTACTTTCCCTCGGTCAAAAGCTTGACGAGGATCTCGTTGACCATCTGTGGATTGGCCTGACCTCGTGTGGCTTTCATGACCTGGCCTACGAGGAACCCGAGCGCCTTCTCCTTGCCGGCGCGGAAATCGGCCGCGGGTCCCGGATGGGCCTCCACTACCTGGCGTGCCAAGGCGTCCAACTGGCCTTCATCGCTGATCTGGGCCAGCCCCTTCTCCTTGACCAGAGCCTTGGCTGCCTTTCCGGTTCTGAGCATTTCGGGCAGGATCTCTTTGGCGATCTTCCCGCTGATGGTGCCGCTGTCGATCAACGCGACCATGTCGGCGAGGTGCGCTGGTTGCAGAGGGCACTGCCCGATGTCCAGCGCCGCCTCCGTGAGGAGGGCCTGCAAGTCGCCCATGATCCAGTTGGCGGCCTTCTTGGCGTCGGCGCCGGCCGCTACGGTTTGCTCGAAGTAGTCGGCCATGGCCCGCGTCGATGTCAGGATGCCGGCGTCGTGATCGGACAGTCCGTACGACTCCCGGAACCGCCGATAGCGCGCCCTCGGCAACTCCGGCAGCGACTCGCGGATGCGCTGTTCCCATGTCTCGTCAACGACTACCGGAACCAGGTCCGGCTCCGGAAAGTAACGATAATCGTGCGCCTCTTCCTTCGAACGCTGCTCGAAGGTCACGCCGCGGTCCGCGTCCCAACCGCGCGTGGCCTGCACTACCGCGCCCCCCTCGTCGAGGATCCCGGCCTGGCGTGCCACCTCGTACTGAATGGCCTTGTACACGCCGCTAAAGGACGCCACATTCTTGATTTCGGTCTTTGTGCCAAAGACGCTGGACCCGGCGGGGCGCAGACTCACATTCGCCTCGGCCCTCAACGAGCCTTCTTCCATGTTGCAGTCGCTCACACCCAAGTAGCCCAGGATCTGTTTGAGGGCGACGAGGTAGGCGTGGACCTCTTCGGCCGAACGCAGGTCGGGCTCGGTGACGATCTCCAGCAGCGGTACGCCCGAGCGGTTGAAATCGATCCCGCTCTCGTTCGATCCGATGCCGTGGACGTTGCGGGCCGTGTCCTCTTCCATGTGGGCGCGTGTGATGCCGATGCGTTTGGTCTGCCCGGCGATGTCGATCTCGATCCAACCGCCGTGGCACAGCGGCAGGTCGTATTGGCTGATCTGGTAGTTCTTGGCCATGTCCGGGTAGAAATAGTTCTTCCGGTCGAGCTTCGACCACCGCGAGATCGTGCAGTTCAACGCCAGGCCCACGGCCACGCTGGCGTCGACCATGGCCCGGTTCAGCACCGGCATCGCCCCGGGCAATCCGAGGCACACCGGGCACACATTTGTGTTGGGAGGAGCGTCGAACCTGGTACTACACGCGCAGAACACCTTCGAACGCGTGTCGATCTCGACGTGCACCTCCATGCCGATGACGGCTTCGTACTCCATACCGACTCCTCAGTCCAGCGGCGGCCGGCCCATGTCGAAACCACGGCTGTGCTCGTAGGCATAGGCCGCGCGCAAAAGGGTCTCCTCCGCGAACGGCTTGGCGAGGATCTGAAGCCCGACGGGCAAGCCGCGCGCGGTCAGACCGCACGGTATCGACAGGCCTGGGATTCCCGCCAGGTTCACCGAGATCGTGTAGATATCGCTCAGGTACATCTCGAGCGGGTCGGCGGTCTTCTCGCCGAACTTGAACGCCGGCGTGGGGGAAGTCGGCGTCAGGATCACGTCGCACCGCTCGAAGGCCGCCTCGAAGTCGCGCCGGATTAGCGCACGCACCTTCTGCGCCTTGAGGTAGTACGCGTCGTAGTAGCCGCTCGAAAGCACATAGGTGCCCAGCATGATCCGCCGCTGTACCTCGGGCCCGAACCCCTCGGACTTCGTCCGATGGTACATATCCTTGACATCGGCCACGTTCGACGCGCGGTAGCCATAACGCACCCCGTCGAACCGGGCCAGATTCGCGCTCGCCTCGGCCGTACAAATGATGTAGTAGACCGCAATGGCGTACGGCGTGTGCGGCAGCGAGACTTCGATGGCTTTCGCGCCCAGCTTCTCCAGTACCGCCACAGCGCCCTCGACCTTCGAACGCATCTCGGCGTTGAGCGCCTCCGTGAAGTACTCCTTCGGCAGGCCGACGGTCAGACCCGATACCCCGGCGTCCAAGCACCGCGTGAAGTCGGGCACCTCGAGGTCCGCCGACGTCGCATCCATAGGATCCTTGCCAAAGAGAACGTTCATGATCAGCGCCATATCCTCGACGTCCTTGGTGAACGGGCCGATCTGGTCCAACGACGACGCAAAGGCCACCAGGCCGTATCGCGATACACGGCCGTAGGTCGGCTTCAAGCCCAGGCAACCGCACAGGGCCGCGGGTTGACGCACCGACCCACCCGTGTCGCTGCCGATGGCGATGGCGGCCTCGTCCGCTGCCACCGCCGCCGCCGCGCCGCCACTCGAGCCCCCGGGCACACACGCCAGGTTCCACGGATTCCGCGTCATCTGCACCGTCGAGTTCTCGGTCGACGAACCCATGGCAAACTCGTCCATGTTCGTCTTGCCCAGGAATACGGCCCCGGCCTCGCGCATGGTCCGAACGGCCGTTGCGTCATAGGGACTGCGATAGCCCTTGAGGATCTTCGAGCAACACTCCGTCCGGCCTACCGTGGTGCAAAGCACATCCTTCAACGCGATGGGAATGCCCGCGAGAGCGCCCGGATCCTCGCCTTTGGCCAGGCGCGCGTCGATCTTGCCCGCGCGCTCGAGGGCGTAGTCCCGCCACACGTCCACATAGGCTCGCACGCGATCATCGACCCGCGCGATTCGGTCGAGGTAACTCCGCGCAACCGCCTCGGCCGTCACATCGCCCGCACGCAACGCATCGCGGATCTCATGGGCCGTCAGGCGGCAGTACTGCTTCTCCATGCATCACTCCGTATCGAGAATCTGCGGAACCAGAAAATACACATCATCCGTTTTCGGCGCATTGGCCAAGGCTACCTCGCGCTCGAGGGATTCGCCCAATACGTCCTCGCGAAACACATTCGTGAGCGGAAGCACGTGCATCACCGGCTCGATGCCGTCCGTATTCAGCTCGTTCAGCTTGTCCATATACGCCAGGATATCGCCCAACTCGCGGACCAGGCGCTCTTTCGTAGCCTCATCCAGCGTCAATTGCGCCAGATCCGCCACATGCTCGACATCTTCCTTCGTGATCTTCGCCATCAACCTATCCCTATCGCCCGCCGCCACGACGCGTCCGGCACTGCCGATGAATCCTGTCCTAAATGGTAACACAGCCCGCCGGGGACAGTCCAAGAGGCTGGAGGCTGGAGGCTGTAGGCTGTAGACGGGAGGCGGGAGGCGGCAGGCGGGAGACGGGAGACGGGAGACGGGAGACGGGAGACGGGAGACGGGAGACGGGAG
>DAIPKA010000057.1:0-48480 GCA_036769985.1 Candidatus Hydrogenedentota bacterium
AGTAAGAGGAACACCTGATCGTGACAGCCGCTCCAGAGAAGAGAGAGTGTGCATTTGTTGGACCGAGAGCGGAACGGGAAGTCCGGAGGGAGATCGTTCGAATTCTGCCGGTCACAAGACTCTGGGCGCCTCTTCGGGCCTGCGTGCGGCTGATACTGGGATTCCTATGGATTCTGCTGTGTTACATCGGCTGCACGTTGGGCGGCGCGCTGGACCGGGTTCCCGTGCTGAAGAGACTGGATCTGGACCGGCGCGTTGCGCGCTTGTGGATTCGCGGCATGCGCGCCATCATTGGCATGCGGTTGATTCAGGAGGGGCGGGTTCCAAAGGGGCCCTACTTTCTGGTGGCCAACCATATCTGCTGGACGGACTTCTTCGCGTTTCTGACGTTATGCGACGGGACATGCGTTACGCAAACGGAGGATCAGACCTTCCCTCTGCTTGGCAGGCTAATCAAAGCGCTGGATCCCATTTTCGTTGAACGGACGCACGACGACATCCCGAGAGTGAACCGGCTCATCGGCGAGGCGATCGCACGAGGCGAGAACGTGTTGATGGCGCCTGAAGGTGTGATATCGCCCGGACGCGTCGTGCGGCGGTTCCGGCCGGCGCTTCTCGAGCCTGCGGCGCAGGCGAGGAAGCCGGTTCACTACGCGAGCGTGACGTGTCGAACGCCGGAGGGGTGTCGCCCGGCTTCCAAGTCGGTCTTGTTCGGGCCGGATCCGTACTTTCGAACGCCGGACGGGCGTATACCGGAGTCGGAGCTCGATGCGTGGGGTCCGGAGCGATCCTTCTTCCTTCATTTGCTGGGCCTATTCGCGCTGCCTTGGTTCGAGGTGACGATCCGGTTTGGGTCCGAGCCGATTCTCGGTACGGAGCGCCATGCGCTTGCCAAAGGACTCCAGGAGGGTGTTCAGCGGATCTTCAGTCCTGTCGATTGACGTGGCGCCTCATCCGTTGCTTTGTGGGGCGTGAAAGTATATCTTTAGGTCATGGATGGTCACGAGGGGAAAGAGGCGTGCCGCGAGGCATGGGCGCTCTGCGGCGAGAAACGTTATGCCGAGGCGCTGGCGCGGCTCGATGATCCTGCCTTCGGCGAGGCCGATACGCAAGACGCTCTCTATCTGCGGGGGCTGTGTCTTCTCGGGGAGAGCCGGTTCATTGAGGCGCGCGCCGTTTGTGAGCGGCTGACACAGCAGTTCGGCGAAGAGGCGTGTCACGATCTCAAGGCTCGTCTGAGCGCCCATGAAATGCGGGCCGCGCAGGTACTGCCTGTGCCGGATGCTGAACGGCCGGCGCGTCGGCGTTGGGGCTGGTGGATAGGGTTGTTTGGGGCCGTGGTGGTGGTGGCTGCGCTGGTGTGGTTTGCCGTGGGCGGGCGACCCGAGCCTGTGTGCGAGGAGCCTGGCGAAGAGGCGGTCCTTGAGAGCGCTCCGCCGCTGCCTACGAGTGCGGCCGTTCCGGCGGAGCAGACGCCGCATCCGGTGGAGGCCGTTGCGGAATCGTCTGCGGCGGCTGAGTCCGTAGCCTCGCCGACCGTCGCGCCGGTGCCTGAGTCCACGCTTGGGGATGCGGGCCGTCTCGAGGCGGAAGAGTCGCCGGGCGGCGATCTTGGTGCTTTGGTGCGACGCCTTGGTGATGAATCGGCGCGCGATCGGACGCTGGCCACGTTGCACGAACGAGTCTGTGTGCGCGATCTCGATGTATTGCATGGGGCCTTGGCCTCAATGGAGAGTGGCGCCGGACGGGCTGCCGTGGTGGGGCTGATCGGCGAGATCGGGAGCTCGCGGTCCGTTGAAACGTTGAAGCGCGTGCTGCTGGAGGATCAGGCGGCGGAGGTGCGTGCGGAAGCGACGCGGGCCATTGGTTCGATCGAGATGGAGGAGGCCCTTGACGCGTTGGCGCACGCGCTGGAGCAGGACGCGGATCCGATGGTGCGGCGCCGTGCGGCCTGGGCATTATGCCGAGCTTTGGGTAGTCGCGCGATGCCGCCGATTCAGGCGGCGGTTGAGCGCGAAGACGATCCGCAGGCCAAGGTGGTTCTGCAGTGGATGCTCGACGGACTCCAGAGCGCGACGCATGTGCCGAATGTGGCTTTCGGCGATCTGCTCTACGGGGCCGTGGAGGGCACCCTCTTCGTATGTTATGTGCCGAAGACGTATACGCCGTCGTGGACCAATACGATGCTGGTCGCGGTTCACGGAATGACGGAGGATGCCGAGCACTACGCGATGATGTGCCGGGATGACGCGGAGAAGTACGGCGTCATCGTGGTGGCGCCCTACTTCAATCCGGCGACATACCCCGAGCTGGAGGCGCTTGACGGTGGCCTTGGCGGGGTGAGGGCAGATCAGCGGCTGTTGCAGATTCTGAAAGCCATCAGCGATCGTACCAATGCGGATCCGGAGCGGTTCTGGCTCTTTGGTCACGATCGGGGCGGCGAGTTTACCTCGAGTTTCACGCTGGCCCACTCGGACCGGGTCTTGCGTGCGGCCGTCTGTGGCGCGGATCACCACGTGATGCCGGACGAAGACGTGGCGTTTCCGCGTGGATTGGCGGTGAGCGAGCGTCATGCGTCGTTGGGCTCACTGGATTACGGCGCGCTGGTGAAGACGCCGTTGGCGGTGGTTGTCGGGACGAAGGACTTGGCCAGGCGTAGCGCGGCGGCACAGCGCTTTACAGAAGCGGCTTCCTCGTATGCGCGAGAGCGGGGAATCGAGTGCAACGTGAAGTTCATGCCGGTGCCCGGGGGAGGCCATTCCGGCGAGTCGAACTACGGGACAGCCGTCCGGTTTCTTTTGGCGGGACAGCGTCCGGCGCGACGGGGCGTCGAGCCGAAGCCGAAGGAGACGCCCGCCGAGGCGGCGGCCCCTGAAGAGGCTGCACCGCCGCAGGCGGCACCCGATGAAACAGAGGGCCAGCAAGTTCCGGAAGAGGCGGTGGGGGAGGAGTCGACGATCGATGGTGAGGAAGCGCCTGAGGAATCGACAGGGGTCGAGGAGGAATTCCTTGACGAGGAGCCGGTTCTCGATGAGGAGTCGGCGGCGGTTGAAGAGGAACTCGTAGACGAGGAGCCGGTTCTCGATGAGGAGTCGGAGGCGGTTGAAGAGGAACTAGTGGACGAGGAGCCGGTTTCCGACGAGGGACCGGCAGCGTTGGGGGAGGAGTTCGTGGACGACGCACCGCTCTCCGATGAGGAGTTGATCGAGGCTGACGAGGAGTGGGTTGCCGAGGGCGGGGCTCCGGACGAAGAGGCCGAGTCGGATGATTCGCGGCGGTCTCGCACCGACAGGTACCGCCGGCGGCGTCGATGACAGGCCGGTTTGCGGGGATCTGACACTGGATGCGGAGAGAGGAGTCTCTGGTGGTTGATGATGGGCAGAAGCCGAGTGTTCACAAGGATTTTCACGGCGCGCTGAGTTTTGGGCTCGCCTTCGTCGAGTCGCAGTACGGCGAAGAGGGCATGGCCGAGTTTCTTGAGAGTCTTGCCGATTCCGTGTACGCGCCGTTGGTTCGCGACATACGTGCGGGTGGCCTGGCCGCGCTCGAGGAGTACTGGCGCAAGGTGTTCGAGTGGGAGGAGGGCGACGTCGACATCGCGTTGGAGGACGGCGTGTTGACGCTGGCGGTGAATCGGTGTCCGGCGATTGCGCACATGAAGGAGTACGGCTACGCCATCGCGCCGCACTTCTGCGAGCACACGCGTATCGTGAACGAGGCCATCTGCCGTGCCGCAGGCTACGCGGCGAGCGTCGAGTACGATCAGGACGCGGGCCGGTGCACGCAGACCTTCCGGAGGGCCGAGGCATGATCTCGTGCACGGATTTCATCTGGGTGTATAGCGAGTTGTTCAAGTTTCTCGAGGCGCGTGGCGGCGAAGCGAAGGTCATCGAGTTTTGGAGGGGCATCTCGGACGAGTTCCTGACGAATCTCCGCGAGTACGTCGCCGAGGATGGCCTGAAAGGCATGTTTCGGTACTGGTCGCACACGCTGGGTGAGGAAGGCGGGCGGCATCACATGACGCTGTACGACGACATGTTCGTCATCGACATGCACGACTGCCCGTCGGCGAAGAAGATCTTCCGCGATGGCCGCGTCGAGCCGTATCCCAAGTACTGCGAACACTGCCGGTGGCTGTATCCGCCGCTGCTTGAGGAGTTCGGGTACGAGGTGGACTACCACGTACTCGACTGCGAGAAAGGCGCCTGCCGCTTGACGGTTCGAAAACCGCCCGGCGTCATGACGCCGGACGACAAGGCTCAATAGGCACGGCTTGCACGGACACTAGGGCGAACGCAATGGATGGTTGGATACGTTGGCGGGACGAGGATGTGTCGCGGCTGGTGCTGGGCACGGTGCAGTTGGGCATGCCGTACGGCATTGCGAACATGCAGGGCCAGCCGAGCGCCGTCGAGGCTGTGCGCATCGTCGAGGCGGCGTGGGCGTGCGGCATCCGGCATTTCGATACGGCGCAGGCCTATGGCACGAGCGAATCGGTGCTGGGTCAGGCGTTGCGCGATTTGGGCGTCCAGAGCGAGGCGCAAATCGAGTCGAAGTTCGCGGCGACGCTGGATCCCAAAGACACGAAAGGCCTATCAGAGTCCATCGAGCGTTCGGTCGAGCGGCTCGGCATCGATCGTTTGTGGTGCATGATGCTTCACCGGGCACCGTGGCTCGACCACTGGGACGAAGGCCTGGGCGCCGCGATTCAGCAGGCGCGGGCGGCGGGGCTCATTCGGCATTTCGGGGCGTCGATTACCATGGTCGACGAGGCGCCGCTGTGTCTCGCGCACAAGGATGTCGAGGTTATCCAACTCGCCTGTAACGCATGGGATCGCCGGCCGGTGACGGCCGGTACACTCGCCAAGGCGCGCTCCAATGGCCAGCTCTGCTGTATCCGCAGCGTGTACCTGAAAGGCCTCTTGACGCTGCCGGTCGAGGCGGTGGCCGAACGGCTGGCTATCGCACGCGATGCGGCTGAGCGGTGGCACGCCTTATGCCGCCGGTACGGCATCAGTCCGGTCGAGATGGCGATGCGGTTCGCGTTGACGCTCGACGCGCCGCTGGTTGTGGGCGCGGAGACAGCGGAGCAGGTGCGTGACACGGCGCGGTTGGCATCGCTCGAGCCGCTGGCTGAGGACGTGCTGGCGGATCTCGCGGCGACGATGGATCCCGCGCTCGACGATACGATCCTAACGCCGAACCTGTGGGAGAAACTCGACGGCGCGGTAGTCACGCCCAGCGAATCACACAAGCGATGAAGAGGAGTACCATCATGGAACCCATCGTGTTGGCGCTTGCCGTTGCGGCAGGCTTCGCGGCGACCGATGATGCGGAATCGCCATTCTACGCGGACAAGTCCGAGATCATGAGCTACCTCGACGGGGCGGGCGCGCTGCGTCCTGTGCAGTCGACGGCAGATTGGGAGACGCGGCGTGACCACGTCCTGGCCAACATGCAGCGCGTGATGGGGCCGATGCCCGATGCCGCGCGCAAGGTGCCGCTGGATGTGCAGATCGTCGAGGAAACGCCGTTCCCGACGTACACGCGCAAGAAGATCACGTTCGCGGTCGAAGACTGGGATCGCCTGCCGGCGTACCTGCTCGTGCCCAAGGGGCTCGAGGCGCGCGTGCCGGCCGTGCTTTGCCTTCATCCCACGTACGACGACGGCAAGGATATCTGCGTGGGCATCAGCGGCAAACCGCACCGCAACTATGCCGAGGAGTTGGCCGAGCGCGGCTACGTGACGCTTGCGCCGGACTATCCGGGTTTCGGCGAGTACAAGGCAGCGCGGGCGGAACTCTACGCGCGCGGCTACATCAGTGCCACGATGAAAGGTATCTGGAATCACATGCGGTGCGTGGATTTGTTGCAGAGCTTACCGGAGGTCGATCCGGAGCAGATCGGCTGCATCGGCCATTCGCTGGGCGGCCACAACACGCTGTTCGTGGGCGCGTTCGATCCGCGGATCAAGGTGATGGTGTCGAGCTGCGGTTTCACGGCGTTTCCGAAGTACTACGGCGGCGATCTCACCGGCTGGACGCACGACGGGTATATGCCGACGATCGCTTCGGCGTACGGCAAGGATCCGGCGCGGCTGCCCTTCGATTTCACCGAGATTCTCGGTGTGCTGGCACCTCGATACGTGTTCGTCAACGCGCCGACGCATGACGCCAACTTCGAGGTATCGGGTGTCGACGACTGCATCAAAACCGCCACGCCCGTGTTTGGACTCTACGGTGCGGAGGATCGTCTTATCGTTGAGCATCCCGAGGCGGAACATGATTTCCCGGATGCCGAGCGCGAAAAGGCGTACTCGTTCATCGAGCGAGCCCTCGCGGCCCGGTGAGGAGGGCGATTCATGAATCGGTGGTTCGTTTCAGCCATTCTGGGCGTTTTCGTCGGCGCAGTGGCGGGCGTTGCCGTGGCGCAGGACGCGTCGCTCCTTCCGCCGAGCCTCATCTCGACCAAAGCCGAGCCGGGCCTAAGCTACGGTGGCGTGGATGAACTGGCGCTGCCCAAGACGGTGCTGTTTTCCGCCGGGCCCGAAGAGATCGCGGCGGATGCGGAGGAATGGTCGCGGCGAGGCATCAACGCGTTCTTCCTCGACTACTGCGCCCGCGAGTGGTCGATCGATATCTGGGCGACGGACGGCAAGCCGTGGACCATCGGCGAGAGTGATGGGACCTTTCGGCAAGCGCAGCAGGCCAACGAGGTCTGCCGCCGGATCGGTTCGGAGGTCTTTCTGAAGGTGTCGTTCGATCACACCTTCGAATGGTTCAACGATATCGCGTGGCAGCAGGCCTACCACAACTTTCGGCAGTTTGCGATCTTCGCGCGCGAATCGGGCTGCACTGGCATGGCGCTCGATATCGAGTACATAGACGAGCAGTACGCCTTCACCTGGGAGGGCTACACGTACGATGGCTACACGCGGCAGGATCTCGTCAAGAAAGTGGGAGAGCGCATGACGCGCGTGATGGCGATACTCTACGACGAGTTTCCGGACATGGTGTTCCTGACGTTTCCGGAGTGCGGTTTCAGTCTCGGCCAAATCATTCACCTCGCGTGGATCGAAGAAGCGGCGCGCCGCCATGCGCCTGGCGGCATTCACTACTGCACCGAGCATACGTACCGTAATCCAAACGCGCGCGATATGTTCGCGTACACCGCGGCCTGCCACGGCCTATTTCATCGTTTCTTGAGCAGGCGCGCGTGGAAGTACTGGATGGAGAAGTGCTCGATTTCGGCGGGCATTTGGCCTTTCGGCTTCAACTATCAAGAGGTATGCGACCCGGGCATGTCGCTCGAGGAACTCCGGCAGGGATTCGCCGCGTCGCTCATGGTATCGTCACGCTACAACTGGGTTTACAGCCACAACTGCCGCGAGCAGCTCATCGGCCGAGGTCTCGACAAATACGAAGGCGAGGAGGACTTACAGGCCTACCTGGATGTCATCCGCGACAAGGCCATGATCACGACGCCGAAATACGTTGCGTTGGCAACGGAGTTGCGCACGGCGCATCTGCGCGATTACTCGGCCGATCTTGGGTTCACGCCCTTCGTGAGTTTCGCGGGACCGACGGATGTGCCTTCGCTGCGGCTTGCGCCCACGCCGCGCATGGATGCCGAGGAGCTCGAACTGGGCTGGCGGTTCGCCCACGAGTACTTGCGTGGCGAACCGACGACGCTGCAGACGCATTTTCAGACGCAGGTCCACTGGATGGTTATTGGGCCCTTTCCGAACGAGACGGATTTCTCCGGCCATTTCGCCGAGTATCCTCCGGAAGAGGGCATTGACCTGAGCGCCGAGTACGACGGCCTTGGGGGCAAAGTGCGTTGGATCGAGCACAACCAGGACACCGATCTGGCCTCGGTCGATTTCACCAAGATCTTCACGCCGACGGAGCATGTGTGCGCCTACGCGCTGTGCTTTGTCACGTCGCCGGATCAACGTGACGTCCAGATCCGGCTAGGGACGAACGACTCCGGCAAGTTGTGGCTCAACGGCGAGTTGATCTTCGACTATCCGTACGAAGGCACGGCGTGGCTGGATCGCGAGATGATCGAGGTCAGATTGCCGGCCGGTACGAGCACGATTCTCCTCAAGATCTGCAATGGCCAGTTGAACTGGGGCTTCGTGTTCCGGATCGCCGATATGCAGGGGCGGCCGATGCCGGACTTGCGCTATACCGTCTGCGAACCGAAGTGACGCCGAGGGGTCAGCGCGCGTAACCGAAGCTCTGAGCGGGAGCAGTGAAGCGCCCCTCCGTGAGCGTGTGCGATGTTCCGCACTCGCGATCTCCTTCGAGCGTGGCTTCGGTGAAGATGCGGACTTCGCCTGGGTGTGCGTTCTCTAACAGGATTCCGGCCGGCTCGTCGGCGCGGTTTGTCCAGAAGACAGTGTCGCCGACCTTGGCGGCGATGACGTGACGCGGACTCGATGATGTGCACTTCCGTACTTGGTCGCCGCGTTCCGTGAGGCGCGTGAAGTTGGCGATGGCGTGATACACGGGCCGCACGCGCCAGTTGTCATCCTTGAAGTTCCAGAGGCCGTAGTTCATGAATGAGCCTGCCGGGTAGTACACTTCGGAGAGACACCATATCGAGAAGCCGGCTACGCCGCGATTGAGTCCCTCGATGATGAACGCAGTAGTCCACACGGCGTAGGGATAGTCCTCCATAATCGGATTTTCGAGGGTTCCGCTACGCGCATCCTGAAACCCGAACTCGGCCACGACGAACGGCTTCCGCGGTTGCCGTCGATCGAGCAATTCGAGGCGGCTGTTGAAGAAGTACGGCGCGAGGACGCGGTCCGGGAAGGCGAGGTACCGGTGCGACGCGAAAAGGTCCGCCGTTTCGTAGTAGGCGTCATCCTCGACGCATTGCGTGAACCAAGGCAAGCCGCCGGTGTCATCGCTGCCGACGATACGCACATCGAGGCCGCGCCGCGTGAACTCGGCTTTCATCCGACGGTGAAGGTCGGCGAACCGCGCGAAGTCGTACGCCATGTGCGTGGCGAAGGCACCGTTGGGTTCGTTCGTAAGCGTCCATTCCTGGAGGCAGGTATAGCCCTTTTCCCGAATCAGGTGCTCGAACAGGGCGCCGATGGCCGTGACGACCTTCTGCGGCTCGTCGTAGGGGTTGGCAACACTCCATTCGACGCCAACGAGGTTCACCACAGCGCCGATGCGCTGGTAGAGGTCCAAGGTGCGGTAGTGGCTCTGCATGTTGGGACTGTCGAAGGTGAAGGTGGTCCAGTCGCCGCTCGGATTCCAGTCTTTATACCAGCAGAACATGCGGATCCAGTCGGGATCCATCCACGTGACACGGCCGTCGCGGATGGCCCAATCGGCTTCGGTCACGCCGTGCTCCGCGTTCTCGGGATTGTAGAACCAGCCATCATCCTCGGCGCCGAAACCGATGAGCGAATCGCAGACCACCTCATCGGTGACGGTCAACGTGATGGGGCCTTCGATAGGGCCGGTGGCTACGTTTTCGAGTAGCGTGAGCGTCGCGTTGTCAAAGTAGGCTTCGCCGTGGCCGTTCAGGATGAGACACACGCGTACGCGGCAGGCCCCGTCCGGCACGATTGACTGGAGTCGCAGAGGTGTCCAGCGATCCTCTCCAAGGACGGCGGCCGTTTGCGTGAAGCTCAGGCGTTTTCCGTCGGCGTTGTGGAATTCGATGGCCGCGTACACGCCGTAACCGTCGTGCACATTCCGGCCCATGGCATCGACGCGTAGGTCGAAGAGATCGCCCGGTTGGGCGTCGATTTCCTGAAACAGGTATGGCCACGATACCGCCACTTCGTCCGGAACGATAATCCGAGCCGCCTGGCGATTTCCTTCCGGCACGCCTTCCATGGTGAGATGCGGCGCGTTCGTTTGCCACGCGTCAATGCCGTTGTCGAAGGACCCGTTGGCGAGCAGGTTTCCTGTAGCGGCTCCGAAGACTGCCATCGGAATCATCCAAAGCATGGTTGGCCTCCCTCGAGTACGGTTACTTCTTGGCCAGGTATCCGCGCAAGGTCTTGAGATTCTGCGGGCCCACGCGTTCGGGCGGTCCGCAGTGGTTCTCGATGGTCACATGTTCGACGAGGCCGTCTCGGGCAAGCGCCTTGATCTGGCCGCGCCAATCGCAGACGCCTTCGCCGACAGGCTTCCATTCCGTCATGCCGTCGTCGTTCAGGGCCACGTCTTTGACGTGAACGTTGAGGATGTACCGTTTCACCTTCTCGTAGCCGTCGGGGAAGCCGCGGAGCGCATATTCCTTCAGGTTGGCATAGTCCCAGTTCGCGCCGAGATTGGGCCGATTGATGCGGCGCAGGAGGTCGGCAATGCGCGCGGGCGTGTTGAATTTGCAGTGTGTCTCATTCTCGACGGCGCCGTGGAGCGCGCGCTCGTCGAGGCGGTCGGCCAAGCGCTGGAGAAGCTTGATGGCCTCGTTGTCGGTTCCGGTGTCCATTTCGAATCCAAAACAGATTAGGAGCGGAATGTCGCAGCCTTCCATGAAATCCATGGCGATGTCGAGGCCCTCGCCGAGGGCGTAGCCGACTTCCGCCTCGTCTTCGAGGTGACATTTGAAGAAGCCGGGCGACACGGCCGTGTACCGGATGTCGTACTCCTCGCGGAGGGCCGCCAGTTCGTCGAGCACGGCAACGTCGAAGCGAGGAAACCGGGCGCCACGGATGCCGCGCAATTCGAAGTCTCGAATTCCCCACGCCAAGGCCATCTCGATGGCCTCGCGCGGTTCCTGGCTCAACTCGTCGGTCACAATCCCGAACCGCATGGCCTGCCCCTCCCGTTTGCTGCCAACGCGCGACCTCACCCATTGCCCCGAACGTCAGAACTTCCCGTCACGCGTTTCGTAGTGCGTCGGTTTGCCCAATGTGACGCCGCCCGACATGATCCAGTGGGCTACCCACTCGACCACGGTGTCGATGCCGACATCCGGCATTCCGAAGAGCTTGTGGCACTTGGCGCCGTTGCTTAGGAGCGCGTTGGCCGCCTCTTCGCCCTCGATGATCGGCTCCTTGCCCATCAACTCGCCGAAGCGTTGGGCCATCCAGCGAATGGACACGGTTTCCGGTCCGGCCACGTTGATGATGCCGGGCGGCGAATCGGCGTAGGCGAACGACTGAAGCGCCACGGCGTTCGCGTAGCCTTGCCAGATGACGTTGACGAACCCCATCGTGACGTCGATGGGCGCTCCGCTCCAGACCTTCGACGCGATGTCATACACGATGCCGTAGCGGAGCTCGACGGCGTAGTTGAGGCGATAGTGGAGCACCTTGGTGCCGGCATTGTTCGAGTAGTAGTCGAACATACGCTCGCGGCCGAGGCATGACATGGCGTATTCGCCGATAGGGCTCGGCGTGGTCTGCTCGGTAGCCCCGATGCCGATGGGCAGGAAGGGGTAGATATTGCCTGACGAGAAGGCGACGATCCGCGAGTGACGATACCGGCTGGCGGCCATGCCGGCAAGGTGTACGTTCACGCCCCACGTGTTCCACTCGGCGCCCGTCGAGCCGAACTTCATGCCGAGCATGTACATGACGTTCGCGGCGTCCGGCAGTGTATCGAGGGCGCCCGGCTCGAGCAGTTCCGTCTTGACGATCTTCACGCCGAGCCGTTTGAGCCGCTGCAGGGCTTCGGCCGAGTAGACGTTCGAGACGCCGATGATCGAGCGCTTGACGCCGGCTGCTTCGAAGGCGCGCGCGGCCATTTGCGCGAGTGTAGGGCCAATCTTGCCGCCGGCACCGAGAATGAGCAAGTCGCCGTCGAGCTTGGCCATCGCCTCGACGACGCCGGGCGTTGGACAGGACAATCGATCTTCGAGTTCGGCGACGGTTCGAATCGGCTCGATGGACAACTTGGGCAACTTCGCGCGTTTCTTCGCCATAGCAGGAATCCCCTCTCTATCGCCGCGCACGCGGCAGCGCCATTACTACGTCTGGCCATTGTGCCAGACGGCGAGGCCGGTTGCAATGGCGATGCGTCTCAGTTCGGGCGCTCGAAATCCGTGAGCCAGCTCTCGCTGAAGGCCACGTGCTTGATGGCGTAGCGGCGGAAGGTGTAGGTCACGTGGATGAGGCTGTCCGAGGCCTGGATCACGCTCGGATACGAGTACTCGCCGGGATTTGTCTCGAGATCGAGGGGCTTCTCCCAGCGCTGTCCGCTGTCGACCGATCGCGCCACGCTGAGCGGCGTGCGGGCCACGGAACTGTCGTTGAACACGATGACGGCATGTCCGTTATCCAGCTTGGTCATGGCAATGCCGGCGTCGGGATTGCGCAGGGCGGATTTCTGCGCTGGTTTCCACGTGACGCCGAGATCGTCGGACGTGCTTTCGAGGATCATGGGTCGGCTCCGCATCATGAAGAGCAGCGAGCCGTCATCGCGCTCGATCATGGTGGGTTGGCTTCCTCCAGGTACGACGCCGGAGCGTTTCCACGTCTGTCCGTTATCCTTGGTTTCGAGGAAGAACGAGCCGTAGGTGCCGTCAACGACGCCGCTCAGCGGCAGGCAGAGCGCGTCGTCACTGCGCGTGATGGTCACGTTGCGCGGGAGCCAGCCGAAACTCGCTTCGAATTCGCGGTCGTCGCCCCACGTCGCGCCGTGATCCTCGCTGATGCGGTACAGGAGCCGGCACTGGCCCCATCCCGAGCCGCGTCGAATCGGCCGCTCGGCTTCCATCCGTCCCCAGACGATCCAGATGCGGCCGAGGCCGTCGCGGAAGATCACGGCGTTACCGGGCGGCTGCCCCGGATTTTTGACGACGGCCTCGGGCGTGCTCCAGTGCCGGTCGCTTTTGGGCAAGCGCGCGAGGAACAGCACCTGATCCTCGGCTGATTCGTAGGTTCCGCCGTACCAGAGGCACAGGAGGTCGCCGTTCGCGGCCTCGCACAAAGTCGAGCAGTGATGGGCGACGGCGCCGGGCGCTTTCTCGAAAATGACTTCCGAGGAGAAGGCAATTGTGCCGTATTGATCGTCGATATCGCGCGGCGCGAGGTCAGCGCCAATCGGTGTGCCTTCGGCCGCGACTTCCGGTGCCTCGACAGGCCTGTTCTTGGTTATGAGTGTGATTGCGTTTTCAAGTCCTGCGACGGCCCCTCGGTATTGCAGCACGCCTTTCGCGTCGATCAGGAACGCCTCGGGCGTTGCCGTAGGCGCGAGCAGCTTGGTGGCATCGCCTTGCGGATCGCGGTAAATGGGAAAGGTGCAGCCGCGCCGCTGGGCGAAGGTTCGGAGTTCCTCGGGGGTCTCGGCCGCGTTTGGGCAGATGCCTACGAACAGCACGTCACGAAGGCGAAACCGCGAGTGTACCGAATTGATCTCGTCGATCTGGTTATCGGTGGCTTCGCAACGCGCCGATAAGAACAGGATCGCCGTGCCGCGCTGCGCGGCGAAGTTCTTCATGGTGAACGCGTGGTCTTCGAGCGTGGTCAAGGGCACTTCATCCACGGCTGCACCGATATCGAGTCCCATTGCGTTCCATCCTCCTATTGCGAGAATCGCTGTGCACATCCATACCGTTCGCATCGGATGTTTCCTTTCCTGGGTGTCGCGATCACAAGCCTGCACGATAGTGCGCCACCGCCTCGGACGTCCTCAAGTAGCGGTTGTAGATTCTCAGCGGTTTCACGATTTCCGCGATACGGATGGCCGGCGCGCCGTTCATGTCGCCGAGCTCGGCAGGGAATCGGCCCCAGCCGAATTGCCGCTGCTCGCCGCCGTCGCAGAGCACGCCATCGACGACGAAAGTGATGATGCGCGGGCCGCCGTCGATAATGGCCACGACGTGATGCCGTCCGGGAGGATCGAGCGACCCGGCATCCGATGTCCAGTCCGCCGCGGTGACGCCGTCCGACAAGGCCACGTGGGCGGCCGCGCCGTCGACGACTTCGAGGAGAACTCCCTTTCCGTTCGCGTCGCGTGTATCGACGAGGGCGAGGCCGGGCGTTGCTGTGCCGGTGTCGATCCAGCAATCCAGAGTGAATCCGCCGAGGTAGCGCAAGTCCGGCAGCGCAGGCATGGCCAACGTGTCACGCGAATCGCCTGGTTTCACGGTGAGGACGAGGCCGTCCTGTGCGATATCCTTCGCTTTGCCTTGATTCCACAGGCCTTCGAGCAAGGTGGCGTCGATTTTGTGGACGCGGGCGATGTCTTTCTGCGTTTCGGTGATCCAGTAGCGGCCGTCTTGCTCGATGAGATCCGGATAGCTCATGCGCACGCCGCCACGTCCGATGGCGTCTCCGGCCTCGGGATCGTAGAGCAGGATCTCGGGCTGCGACCAGTGGATGAATCCGTCGATCTCGATGCCGCCGCTGATCCACGCCGGATTGCGGCCGAGGAAGTCCTTGCCGCTGTGGTTGTGGAACCAGAACAGGTAGTTGCCGTTGTGGGCTTTCCAGATGCGCGGACAGGCGCGCGGATTCTTGATTCGCCGTCCGTGGGGCGTGTAGGTGGCCTGCTCGGGTAACGTCCAGGTCCGGCCGCCGTCGCGGCTGTAGGCGTGGCACGGATAGCCGGTGGTCGTGCGGTACATGCAGTAGAGGCTGCCATCGTTCAGGGGAACGAGGTTCTGTTCGGACTGGATCGAGCCGAAGTCAGGATTGCGTAGGCCGTGGTCGCCTTCAGGCAGCAACTCCCACCGGAGCGCATGGGCATTGCGCTCGCTCAGGATATTGTCCGAGCGGAAGAACCAGCCTTCGGATTCGTCGAGCATGTATCGGCCGATCTTGGTGAAGGCGAAGATGGCGGTGCCGTCCAGTGCCACGGGCTTGCCGATGCCCCAGAAGATCTGCACCTCGCCGTGCCAGTCGTTGCCCAGATCGACGGCGGTGTGGCGCATGGGCAGGCGGTACCGCGTGTCGCTCCAGGTGCGGCCGCCGTCGTCGGTGTACCGGTAGCAGTACCAACCGATGGTGTCCGCGCGGATGTCATTCTTGTCGCCGAGCGTGTGGACGTTGTCGCCGTTGTAGGAGTAGAAGACGTAGACGCGTCCGGCCGGGGTGACGAGCGGCATGGCCCAGGAGGCCTCGGGGCCGTCGGAGGGCTCGATGGACACGAGGGGCGTCCAGGTCTTGCCGCGATCCGCGCTGGTCGTCGAGACGACGTGTTGGCCGCGTTGGCCTTCGACGCCGGGCCCGGTGGTCATCACGCAGAGCCACGCGCCGTCACTGGTAACGACGACGTACGGCTGGTCGCAGTAGCCTTCGGAGGGAATCTCGATACCGGTTCGTATGTTGCGCTGATCGCTTCCGGTGGCGCGATCCTGGCCGTGACAAGGCGCGGCCAGGAGCACGGCAAGCGATAACAGCACGAGTGTGAATACGCCCTGCATTACACGGGATCTCCAGGTGTTCACGGAGTGAGAATCACTTTGCCGCACTGGCCGGTGACCTGTAACTCGAGTGCTTCTTGCACGCGGTCCAGCGGAAACTCGTGCGTGATCATCCGATCCAACTTGTCGCCCGACTCCTGAATGAGCCGCATCATCCGAGGCGTGTGGGCGAGATTGTAGTGCCACACGCCATGCACTGTCAGGCCTTTCCGGATGAAGTCGTCGCTCACAGCTACCGTCAGCTCGCCGGATTCGCCTACGAACGAGACATGCCCTCGGCGGCGGGCGGCGTCGATACACAACCGTTGCGCGGCCGCCATGCCCGAGCAGTCGACGGCTTTGTCGACGCCGATGCCGCCGGTAAGCGCCATGATCTGCTCGCGCGCATCCGTAGCACTCGGATCGACGACGCGCTCGGCGCCGAGTCGTTGCGCCAGTTCGGCGCGGTACGCGTTGGCATCGACGCCGATGACGCGTGCGCCTCGATACGTTGCATTGATCACGCCGCCGAGGCCCACCGGGCCGAGACCCGTCACGAGCACGGTGTCGAACGCGTTGACGTTCATCGTCTCGCACGCGTTGAACGTCGGGCCCAGGCCGCAACAGGCCATCCCGGCGTGCCGATACGAGACGCCTTCGGGAATGGGGACGCAGAGCCAGTCAGGCTTGAGAACATATTCTGCGTACGTTTCGTAGCCTTCGGGTGATCCGGTAAAGGCCGCGACGTCGATGTGGCGCTCGCAGTGGATGTAGTCGCCCGCGAGGCACAGCGGACACGTTCCGCACGGGAACAGCGGCATGACGACTACGCGATCGCCCACCTTCACACGGCCCGGCTGGGCGACCTCGACGACCTCGCCGGCGGCCTCGTGACCCAGGAACTCATGTCGGCCGCCGCCACGGAAGGCCTTGTACTCGGTGCACATAGGAATGACCTCGACTTTGACCAACACCCAGTCTTCCTTGGGCCTGGGTGTTGGAACTTGGATGATCTCGGCGCGTTTCTCGCCGGAGATGATGACTTTGCGCATGGCGACTACTCCTTGCATTTAACCCTTCGTGGCTCATGACTTATACTTGGGATGCAGGCTGGCTTTCAAAACGCACCTCATGCTATGAAGATCGTCATCGCTCCCGATTCATTCAAGGAATGCGCCAGCGCGCATGAAGTGGCTGCGGCCATTGCCGAAGGCGTCCACCGCGCTGTACCGGACGCCGAGTTGGCGCTTGTGCCGATGGCCGACGGGGGCGAAGGTACCGTGGAGGCCGTGGTGGCCGCTACGGGCGGAAGACGAGTCGAGTGCGAGGTCACCGGGCCGCTGGGCGATCGCGTGGCGGCGAAGTACGGGATCGCCGGCGATGGCGGGACGGCCGTTATCGAGATGGCGGCGGCTTCCGGTCTCGCGCTGGTGCCGCGCGACCGCCGCGATCCGAGGGTCACTACGACGTGCGGTACCGGCGAACTGATGTGCGACGCCCTCGATCATGGCGTGAGCCGGATCGTGATCGGTATCGGCGGCAGCGCGACGAATGATGCCGGGGCCGGCATGGCGCAGGCGCTCGGATTCTCGTTGCGCGATGACAACGGCGAAGAACTTGGGCCGGGCGGCGCGGCGCTGGCACGTTTGGCCGTCGTTGATGGACGGCGTCGCCATCCTGGACTGGCCGCCTGCGAGGCGCTGGTGGCCTGCGACGTGGACAACCCGCTCTGCGGCCCTCGTGGCGCATCGCACATCTACGGGCCTCAGAAGGGTGCCGACACCGATGCCGTGCATGAGCTCGACGCGGCATTGCGGCACTTCGCAGAAGTCGTGGAACGGCACCTGGGCACGTCTGTGCTCGAGTTGCCCGGTGCGGGCGCTGCGGGCGGTCTCGGGGCGGGTCTTGTGGCGTTTGCCGGCGCGCGTCTCGTCAGCGGCGTCGAGATGATCGCTGAGATCTGTGGATTGGATGCCGCCGTTGACGGCGCGGACTTGGTGATCACGGGCGAGGGCACGCTCGACGGGCAAACGGTTTTTGGCAAGACGCCGGTTGGCGTGGCCCGCGTGGCGCGCCGGCGTAGTGTGCCGGTGATCGCGTTGGCCGGAAGTCTTGGCGAAGGCTATCGTGACGTGTACGGCGAAGGGATCGACGCGGCATTCTCGATCTGTCCGAGGCCGCTCGGATTGACGGAGGCGATGGCCCACGTGCGGGTGCTTCTCTGCGATACGGCCGAGGCGGCCGTGCGCGCATGGGCTATCGGCAGAACCTGAAGGCGGAACAGCACGACGATCATGCACCCCAGTTTTGAAAGGATTCCGTTTCGCGAGCCGGCGAAGGCGGCGAAGGACCTTGACACAATTCTCGAGGGCGACACCGGATCGCTTGAGGAAGGGCTTGCCGAGGCTATTCGTGATGTGGCCGATCCGGACAGCGTGTTGGTGCGCATGGAACGGTTTCTGTGCGCGGCGGCCACGCCGCAGATCCAGCGCGATCTCATGTGCTCGACGCCTCGGTACCTGCACCTGCTCTGCACGATTTTCGATCAGAGCCATTACCTGACGGACATCGTTCTCCGGAATCCGGGTTACACGCTGTGGTTGTGGGAGGAAGCACCGTTGGGTCGGGCGATGACGCGCGAGGAGGTCGTGGCGGAACTCGGCGTCCAGGTGGCGGCGTTCGACACGTTCGGCGCACGGTGCGCGTCGTTGCGCCGGTTCAAGCGGCGCGAGTTCTTGCGGATAGCCACGCGAGATATCTTCGAGTACGAGCCGCTGGCCTCGATCACGGAGGATCTCTCGAATCTGGCCGATGCGATGCTCGATGTGGCGATTCGCTGTGGCGAGGATGACTTGCGCGGGCGTTTCGGAGAGCCCATTTCCCGCGACTCCGAGGGCGTCGTAGCGAAGACGCGTTTCGCGGTTTTGGCGATGGGGAAGCTGGGGGGACGCGAGCTGAATTTCAGTTCGGACATCGACCTGGTCTTCCTGTATAGCGATGATGGCGAGACGACGGGCGGCACGTCGGGCAGACTGACGAACGCCGAGTATTTCCAGCGCTTGTGCGAACGTGTCATCAGTGCCATTTCGGAACAGACGGCCGAGGGGCACGTGTTTCGCGTCGATGTTCGTCTTCGGCCGCACGGTCGGGTCGGGCCGTTGGCCGTAACGATCGACAGCGCGCTGCGGTACTACGAGCAAGCCGGTCGTGCATGGGAGCGCCAAGCGCTCCTCAAGATCCGGCCGTCGGCGGGGGATCGGGCGTTTGGCGAGGAGTTTATTGAACGCACGCGCCCCTTCGTTTTTCCCCGCTACTTCGATGACGAGACACTCGAGGATATTCTGGACGTGAAGCGCCAGACCGAAGCGCGAATCGCGGAGCGCGGCGTTGTCGAGACCGATGTGAAGCAGGGCCGGGGCGGTATCCGGGACATCGAATTCACGGTTCAGATGCTTCAACTGCTGAATGGTGGGCGTGTGGCGGATCTGCGCGCACCAAGCACGTTGGGAGCGATCCGGGCGCTGGGCGATCACGGTATCCTTTCGACCTTCGAAGCGACGACGTTGGAGAGCAATTACCTGTTCCTGCGGCAGATCGAGCACCGAATCCAAATCGAGGGCAGCCAGCAGCGCCATGAGCTTCCGCAAGATCCGGACCGTCTTGATGCCTTGGCCCGCCGGCTTGGCTATGCTTCAGGAGCTTCGCTCGTGGTCACGTTCCGCGAACGTGCCGAGGAGACGCGCGCCATTCTGGATCGGTTTCTTTCGGTCAAGGGCGCGGGCAACCTGTGGATCGCGGATTTGTTGGACGCTCAGTCTTCGGGCGCGGCGGCTATCGAGCACCTGCAGGCGATGGGCTTCCGCGATCCGGCGAAGGCGCGAGCCGAGCTGCTCGCGCTGGGCGCCGGGACCCGGGATCGCCCGTTTTCGCAGCATATCCGCCACCGGTTCGCGGAGATCGCGCCCGCGCTGATCCGCGCGTTGAGCGAGAGCGCGGATCCGGACGGTATTCTGATACGGTTGGGGCGCATTCTCCACAATATCAAGGCGCCAACGGCCATCTACGACATCCTGAAGTCCAATCCGGAGCTACCGGACAATCTCGTTACACTGGTGGCGAATAGCGAGTACCTTACCGAGATTCTGATCCGAGATCCGGGCTTGTTCGAGCTTTTCGGCTCGAGTCGTGCGGCGGGCGAACGCGTTACGCGGGAAGAGCTTGAGGCACAACTGGCGGATCTGGAGCGGGCCTATGACAAGGAGGCGGCGCCCTACCGACTCCGCGATGGCGAGTTGCTCCGTATCGGGATGCGGGAACTCTTCGAGAATTGTACGGTGATCCAGGTGGGACATGAGCTATCGCGTCTGGCGGAGGTGTGTTTGGCGTACGTGTTGGCGAAAGCCCGCGCGCGGGCGGCGGAGCGATTCGGCCCTCCGACGGCGCCGTTTGCCGTTCTGGCGCTCGGCAAGCTTGGCGGATGCGAGATGGGCTATGGGAGTGACCTCGATCTCGTGTTTGTGTATGGCCGCGAGGCGACCGGTCAAGGCGGGGTGTCGCCCACGGAGTACTATGCGGCGATTGCGTCGCAGACGCTCCGGGCGCTCAAGGAACCGACGCGGTACGGATCGCTGTACGACGTGGATGCGCGGCTGCGTCCGGACGGCAATAAGGGCATGCTTACCATCACCGATGAGCGGCTGGAAGACTACTACGCGAACGAGGCGCAAGCGTGGGAACGCTTGGCGCTGGTGAAAGTGCGCGCGGTGGCCGGTGATATGGGTTTTGCAACGTCGGTTGAGGCGCGCGCTCGGGATCTGGCGTTCGCGCTGCCATTGACGCGCGAGACGATTGAGGCGGTGGAGGGTATTCGGAAGAGGATTGTGGCCGGCGCGGCCGCTCTGGATCTCAAGAAGGGCGAAGGGGGCATCGCCGAGATTGAATTCGCGGTGCGTCTTCTTCAGTTGTATTATGGGGCACGGTTCGGCGATTTGCGGCGGGGCGACGTGGTTGGCGCGTTTGACGCGTTGGCGCGTAACGGCATTGTGTCTTCGGAGGATTTCGACGACCTGACCAGTGCGTATTTCCTGTTGCGGAAGGTCGAGAACCGTGTTCGGATGATGCACGGGCGTTCGGGAAGCGCGTTGCCTGCGACACCCGAGGCATGGGAGGATCTGGCCCGGCGGTTGCGCTTCTCGAGCAACTTGGCCGAGGTCGTTGTGGCCCGGCAGGCGCGCGCGCACGCGGCGTATGGGCGCGTGCTCAAGACGGTGCTCGGCTCCGGCTGATGGATGGTGGCCGGTGGTTTTTGTGGAGGAGTGAAGGTACATGAAGGCGGTTGTTGGTGGCGTACTCGTGTTGGCGATGGGTATGTGCGCATCGAGGGAGGTCGTGGCGGCGGAGACCGATCAGTTTCTCGTCTGGGGTAGGGAGCTTCGAGATTCGTCCGAGGCGCTGAACCGATATTTCAACAGCGAGATCGAGTCGTTTTTGGAAGAGATCAACGCACATCGAGGCCATGCGGTGGCGGCGGACGAGCTGACGCTCGGTGTCTTCCTGCATTTTTTCCGGATCTTCTGCGATTCCCGGTTGAAAGACTGGATTCAGCATTCGGGCGAGGTCGATCGGTATCCGGCGGAATCGGTGGGGTATTGGGAGTACCGCCAGATGAGTATTTACCGTGAATTGGCGCTTCCGTTTGTCATTGCGGCGATGTCGCCGACCATTCGTGTGGGCGAGGTGTATCTCGGCGTGGACAAGATCTCGCATTTCTTCGGATTCGGCCGGCGCTACTACAGTTCCTACCTGCGGTTGCGCGGCCGGGGACTGGCCGAACAGGAGGCCGTCGAGAGGGTGCTTCTTCGAGGTGTTTTGCAGGAGCAGACGTTCTTTGGCGGTGCGACGTCCGGCATATTCTCGGGGGCGGACCTCGAGGCGAACTACCAAGGTCTTCTGCTGGCGAGGAACCTTTGTGGCGGCGCGACTCCCTATATCGAGAAGGTAGCGGGCGCATGGAGGCTGGTGCGTCCGGTGGATTTCCGAGACTACGTTACGCCGGATTTTGACGAGTCGTACAACTGCCCGCGGTATTGGGATTGGCGTGAGGGTAAGGTACTACCGCTCATTGAGGAGCAGTATGCTACGAAACTTGGCGATCCCGGCGTGCAGGCGCGTCTTGCCACCTACCGCGAGCATGAACCGAGCCTGTGCATGAAGGTCATCGCGGAGCATTTTGATGGCAAGAAGGATCCCATGCGTCAGATCACGCCGGATGCCTGGATGAAGGGTACCGAGCGAGCCGCGGTGCGTCCCTTGCGGCGTGCCGGCCATCCCATGCACGGGGGCTGAATATGCCGTGCAGTGTCGGTTGGCGGAGATCACGTTGGGAAGGGCACGGTGTAACAGGCGGATGGCATGAGGTAGTAGGTGGGGTCGGTCTGTCCTGCGGCCGTCAGTGCGTCCAGGGCGCGTGCGATGGCCTGCGCCAGCGAATGGGCCTTTCGGGCGCCGAGGAGCTCGACGTCGGCGTCGCAGAGATCGGTGACCATGTCGGTGATGGGCGTCTTCTGGAGGGTGGAGAGGGCGGTCTGACCGTTGATCTCCGAGTGTTTGCGCAGTTCGGCGAAGATGTGCTCCGGGCTACCGAGGCGCAGCCACTGGGTGAACTGCTCGCCGCCGAGTCCTTCTTGGCATTGGGCCAGGAACACGATGCGCCCGTCGGGTTTGACGGCCTGGTAGGCGTTGAACAGGGCCTTGTGGCTCTGGACGAAGTTCTTGGCGGGGCCGGCTGAGGCGATGACGAGATCGGCTTTCCCCCGGATGGCCACGGCGAAGCGTTCGCGGGCGCATTGGGCGGCGGCGCGGTGGGCGGCGTCGAGCTCTCCTGCGAATGCCGCAGCGATCCGGCCATGGCGATCCAGGACGGTGTTGACGATGAAATCGACTCTGATGAGTCGCGCGGCCTCGAGCATGTCTTCGGCGACGGGATTGCCGTTGAGGGCGCCGATCTGCACGGCCGGGTTGAGGCGATCCTGGTATGGGTCGAGGTTCATCGCGTGATTGTGCGCGATGGTCTCGATGGAGGCAATGCCGGGAACGATGGACTTTCGGCCGCCGCCGAATCCTGCGAAGTAATGGAGCACGACGGCGCCGGTGGCCACGAGTCGGTCGCAGTCGAGTGCACGGCGGTTCAGTTCGACGGGCGTGCCGCGGGAGGTGGAGCCGACGTAGGCCAGGTTGGCGCGGTCGCGCGGATCGTGCACATGCAGTTGAGACCGAAGGCGATTCCACATGACCTCGCCGAGGATGCGCGTTTGCTCGGACTCCGTGGGTGGACGATGGGCTCCGGTAGCGAACACGATGCGGATGGCAGCATCCGGGATTCCGGCTTCGTTGAGTCCGTTGACGAGCACCGGCACGACGTGCTCGGCGCCGGTGAGACGGAATTCGTCCGACACGAGGATGGTGATTCGTTCGCCGGGATTCACGAGGTCGAAGAGGCCGCGGTCAGAACCGATGGGGTTGTTGATGGCCTTCCGAATGGCCTCAACCACCCGCGGCAGCGGCGGAGCTTCCTGGATTTCGATTGTTCCCAGGGGTTGACCATGAGGCATGGGAGCCTGCACGAGCCCTTCACCGTATGGCATGACAAGATTCATGGACTGCCTTGTTCCGTCCGACAGAGGATGCGGATCAGAGGTCGAAGCCGCTGGTTCGATTCCGCTCTTCCTGTTGTCGTCGGTCGGTTATGCACAGCATCCACGTGGCGGCGAATACGAGGCAGTCCACCAAGGCGAAGGGGATGTCCGTGATGGTGAGCAGCCAGAAGTCCGAGCGCGCCTGCGGATGGAAGTAGAAGAACTGGAGGAGCAGCAGATGGAAGATGAAGAGAAGGAAGTTGATGGAGATGATGATGAGCGTTCTGGCGAATTGGCGAAGGAGCGGGGCCAGATCGGCGGCGACCTCGCGCCAGTCGAGTCGTCCTGGGAACATGATGCAGGCGCCCACGGGGATGGAAAGGACGAAGGTGAGGAAATAGAAGGTTTGCATTAACGCGAGTGTGCCTTCCCCGGGATCGGTCTCGACCAAGCGTTCAAAGACGCGGAGGATGGTGATGCCGCAGAGACCGATCAGGAACCAGAGGAGGAGGAATCGTCGGATCGCTTCGCGGTCGTTGGGCACTTTCCAGAGCGGCCGATCGATCTGGCGCCCCATCCGCGTGAAGGCTAGGACGCAGGCGAAGGCGTAGCCGAGGCCCAGGCCAAGATCCATGATGAACTGATAGCCGCGCAGGGCATAGTCGTCGAGGACGAAGAGCGCCTGGCTGGCGACAACATAGTCGCAGGCCCGTCGGGCGGCGTTGACGCCGCCGGAGAGAACGACGTAGATGAGAACGGCGGCAGCGTTACGCCTAAGGGCGCTCAGGGCTTCGGATAGGACACCCATCGGGATCAACCTAACGTTTCTTCGGTGCGGTCTTCAGCCGCGAGCAGCATTTGTTGGCGGTGCGAGACGTAATGGACGATCTGGTCCCGCCGGTCTTCGGACACGCCGATGAAGGCGCCGCGGATGCGGAATCGTCCCGTGCCGAGCGGTTCGACGTCGACGACGCGGACTTCCACGTCGAACGGTGCTTCGCCGGGGATCTTGATGGCGACGCGGAGCAAGCGGTCTCCACCCGGATCGCGGTTGAGGAGTAGGGCAAGTCCTCCTCCGCTCAGGCTGGTGATGCGCCCCTCGAGTTGGTGGAGTACCGTGAGGGCGTCTGTGTGATCGGTTGCGCCGTTCAGAGGGGTCTTGAGGAGACGGACGGTAGTGGGCTGATCGATCCGAGCCCTGTAGTACTCGCGGGACTGGATGCGGTTGAGCTCCGAGGTGTGATGGAGTACCCACGTGGGCGGGTCGTGGTCATATCGGGACACGACGGCGCGGAATCCGTATCGGGCGTCGTCGTCGCGCCACATATGACAACGGGCCTCGTCGTTGGGCTTCAGGTTGGGTGGAGATGTCTCAGCGCCGGGCCATGCGGTGATGACGAAATGGGCCTCGTCGACACCGATGATGCGCGTGCGATACCAATCGGGGGGAGTGGTGGACACGGTGGCGATCCAGAGCGTGTGGTTCGTGGGCAACTCCCGTGTGGATCGGATGGGGTGGCCGTAGGGCACGAAGTCGAGTCCGAGTCTGGAACGAATGCCGCGCAGAAGGCCGCCGATGGCTTCGTACTGCTCCATGTCGCCCCGGGCCTCGATGGCGGCCAGTTCTGCCTCGACACAGGCATCGAACACGCGGAACTCAGAGACCGCCGTCATGGGATTGCCCGGCCGATGGTTGGTGATGATTGTCTTGAGGAGTTGCCATTCCTCGGGCGTGAGGCCCCGTTCCGTGACGGCGTCTTCGACGCGAGTCCATTCGAGGGCCTGCAACCTGCGCCGCTCTCTGAGATACCGAAAGAACTCGATCACGAGTGCCAGAACGAGCAGTGTGATGAGGAACAGTATCCCTCCCAGGAACAGGGCGCGATTGGAGTGTGGCACCCACAGGCATGGAATCCATCCGCTCAACCCAAAGCCCCTCCGTACCAATCCGACTACGGAAATTATAGAATCCATGGTCTGTATATGCAACGGCCGTGTGTGGGGAAACGGGGGCCCCGGGGTTGTTTGGGCTTGACTTGCTCATGATACGGATCTTACCCTGGCACGCGTGATGGCGCTTCTGTGTGGTTAACAACGGCGTGTGAGGGGATAGCCATGGGTGAGAAGTTGGCGCTTTTGGGCGGGCCGAAGGCGGTAACCCGGGATGCCGGCGAGGCGACACGCTGGCCGATCATCACGGAGGAAGACGAGGCGGCAGTGCTGGAGGTGCTTCGCAGTGGCGACATGTCGGGCACGGGCGTGACGAAGGTGTTCGAACAGGAGTTCGGCGCGTATTTCGGTATGCCTCACTGCCTGGCCCACTGCAACGGTACGGCGGCGTTGCTGAGCGCCATGTTCGCGTGTGGAATCGGAGTGGGCGACGAGATCATCTGCCCGAGCGTGACGTACTGGGCATCGGCGTTGCCGGTGTATCAACTGGGCGGCACGGTCGTGTTTGCGGACTGCGATCTGGACACGCTGAACATCGATCCCGCGGATATCGAGCGCCACATCTCGAATCGCACGAAGGCGATTGTCGTGGTGCATTACTGTGGTTATCCGTGCGAGATGGACGAGATCATGGTGATCGCGCGACGGCACGGCCTGAAGGTCATTGAGGATGTTTCCCATGCCCAGGGTTCGCTGTATCAGGGGCGGCTGACGGGGACGATCGGTGACGTGGCGGCGATGTCTCTGATGTCGGGGAAGTCGTTGGTGGCCGGCGAGGCCGGGATGCTGGTGACGCGCGACCGCGGGATCTGGGAGCGGGCCGTGGCGTTCGGTCACTATGAGCGCCACGGCGACCTGACGGACCCGGACCTGGTGCGGTACAAGGGGTTTGCGTTTGGAGGCGTTAAGCACCGATTGATGCAGTTGGCGAGCGCGCTCGGCCGTGTCCAACTTCGGCATTACACCGCACGCATCGAAGCGATTCAGTCGGCGATGAACTACTTCTGGGATCTGCTGGAAGGCTGTCCGGGAGTGAAAGCGCACCGCCCTCCGAAGGGCTCCGGTTCGACGATGGGTGGTTGGTATGCGGCGAAGGGTTTGTATCGGGCCGAGGAACTGGGTGGGCTCGACATTGATCGCTTCTGTGAAGCGGTTTCGGCGGAAGGGTGTTCGATTGGCGCGGGGGCCAACACGGCGATGCACCTCCATCCGCTGCTGAACGATGCGGATCTCTACGGCCATGGCAAACCGACGCGCATTGCCAACAGCGCGCGGGATCTGCGCCAACCGCCGGGATCGTTGCCGCGGAGCGAGAAGCTCGGACGCGCGGTTTTCCGGATACCTCATTTCAAGCATTTGTACAAGGACGTGATCGAGGAGCATGCGGCGGCGATTCGAAAGGTGGCCGAGCGTGCCGACGAGCTTTAGAGAAGCGCACGGCGGAGACGGGTATTCGCGGCGATGAACATGTTCACGCGGATTGCACTGTTGGCGCATATCGCCAAGTGGCGGCTCACGTGGAAGCGCGGTGACACCCTCAAGGCGTATGCGGTTCCGGGCAATCCCAAGTTCATGAGCGCTCGCGACGCGGCGGTCTTGATTCGCGATGGGGATGTGGTTGCGTTTTCGGGCCTCGGGGGCAACCAGCGCGCGTCGATCATGTTCTGGGCGATTCGCCAGCGTTTCGAAGAGACGGGTAGTCCGCGCGATCTGACGTTGATGGCCATTGGCGGCATCGGTTCGCGCGGCCGGGCGCCAGGCACGCTTGAGGAACTGGGGCAGAGCGGTCTGGCGAGGCGGTTCTTTACGGGACACTTTGAGACGTTCAAGGCGATGTTGCGCCTAGCCGATGCGGGGCAGATGGAGTTGCAGTGTCTGCCTCAAGGCACAATGGCCTTGCTGATCGATGCCCAAGGGCGGGGTGAGGACTCGATTGTGTCGCGTACCGGGGTAGGCACCTTTATCGATCCGCGTGTGGGGCGGGGGACGCCCGTTGACGACGAAGTGGGTGAGCAGTGGGTTTCGGCTGAGGGTGATTCGCTTCGGTACCGAATGCCCAAGATCCACGTGGCTGTGTTCAATCTGCCCGCGGCCGATCGCAAGGGCAATCTCTATGCGAAGAACTGTGCCATCATCGGCGAGAGTCTCCACATTGCGAAGGCGGCGAAGCGAAACGGGGGCGTCGTTATCGCGAATGTGGGGCTTGTGGTGGATGAGGGATATGATGAGATTGTGTTGCCGGGGGATATGGTTGATGCGGTGGTTGTGTTCTCGGGGACAGAGCAGGTGGGGTCGGTTCCGCACCGGAAGTACTGGCCTCTATTCACGACGCACAGCGATATCTCGGCCTCGGAAGGCATCAAGCGGCTGAAGTACGTCAACTGGATTTTGGGGTATACGCCTCGTCGTCGATCCGTAGATGAGGCCTTGGCGCGGCTTGCGACGTCGCTTTTTGCGGAGCACGAGTTCGAGGGCGCTCTGGTGAATATCGGGATTGGCCTTCCCGAAGAGGTCTGCCGTTTGCTTGCGAAGGCGGGGCTCGTCGACCACCTGACCTTGTTCACGGAGAGCGGTGTCGTTGGGGGGATCCCGGCGCCGGGCGTGTTTTTCGGCGCCGCGGTGGCTCCCAGAGAGATCACGACCTCCGTGGAGGTATTCCAGCGCTGTTACCGTCGGCTTGACGTGAGTATTCTGGGCGTTCTCCAGGCGGACAGCGACGGCAATGTGAATGTGTCGAAGCGTGGCGAGGGGGCGATCAACTATGTTGGGCCGGGCGGTTTCATGGACTTCACGACGGCGGCGTCGACGATCTATTTTGTGTCCAGTTGGATGGCCGGTGGTCGAATCGAGATGGCGGGGGATCGGGTGCGTGTCGTCGAGCGCGGAAGACCCAAGTTTGTCCAGGCGGTAGACGAGATTACGTTCAATGGCCGTCAGGCGCTGGCCCTTGGCAAGCGGGTGTTCTTCATCACGCACGTGGGGGTGTTCCGGTTGACCGAGGGCGGCATGGAACTGATGAAGGTCATGCCGGGGATCGATATCCAGAAGGACATCTTGGATGTGGCTTCGATGCGTGTTGTGTTGCCGGAATCGGGGGAAGTGCCCGTGGTCGACGCGAGCGTCGTGACCGGCGAGGGGTTCCGCTTGGCCTTGCGTCCGCGCGCGGACTGATTCGCCGCTATTCGACGACGAATCCGTCCTTCTCGAGTGCTTTGGTGAGTTCCGCTCTGGAGATCTTGACGTAGCGGACTTCTTTGTACGGGTCGACTCGGAGCAGGTGCTTCTTGAACCGCCGGCGGTGCATGAGGTCAGCGAGCACCAGAGGATCGTCTGTCTCAAGCACCTGAACGGTTTTCAGTCGGACGCGTTTTATCCCGCCGCGCCAGTCGTCGAGCGTCTGCATCACGTTGGCCGGGAGAGAGTGGTTGCGGTTGTGGGCGATGAGGAAGTCGACGAAGGCTTCTCCGTCCAGGCCTTCCTGGATGGCGTGGGTGAATGACTCCTTCGATACGCAGTACACCGTGGCCTGGCCGGTGCTCGAACGCGTGGCGAATTGGTCGAGCGGGACGGTGAGGAGGGGGTCCATATCCTGTGTGGGTACGACGATATCGAAATTGGGTTGGACAATGATCTGGGCGTCGCGTTTGGGATAGCGCGTTGTCAGATCGCCGGCTTCGCGGAGGCGGAGCAGGAACTCACCGATGTCGGTGAGGGTGAAGACGCTTGTGCCGCCCGTGTCGCCGCGGGCGACGATACCTAGCCATAGGAAGGTTTCCTCGAGCGCACGAACCATCGCGCGTTCGAACTGGCCGCTAATGGAGGCGCTGGCATACTGATAGTGGCCGCCGCCGAGCTTCAGCACGGGCTGCTCGCTGTCGACGCCAAGCCGACAGGCGACTTCGGCGAATTCGAGGGCGGAATACCACGCGCCGGGCTTGCAGGCGGCGAGCATTTCGGCTGCGTTGCCGAGCATGCCCTCCTTGCCCTGGGCGCCGAGCATCCAATCGTACAGGACGCGATGACGCTCCAACCGATCCATCTCGAGCAGCGTATCGAGTGCGCCAGCGCGGAGTTCGTTGTCCACGCGGGCGATCCAGCCGGCGCCCTCCGCGGCCCATAGGAAGGTACCGAGCGAGGGTTCGCGGTCGTCGGGGCAGATTTCGGCAAGCCGGGTCAAGTCTTCTCGGAACAACTCGCCATCGCCGCGGAGCCGAGCGGGTTTTGCGGCCAAGGCGGCCACGAGACGGCCGATGCGGTCCGAGAAGTCCAGTTCGAAGTTGGTGCACTCCTCGATCTTGCCGCGTTCGGGCTTGAGCTTGGTGCGGCCGGCCTTACGCCGGGCCGTGGCTTCACGGTATTGCCGGGTCTCGGCCAAGAGGCCGGTCACGCGAACCAGCCGCTCCTCGGCATCGAATCGAAACATCTCGAACAGGGCGAAACCGCGGAACAATTCCCAGAGGGCCAACTCAAGGTCGTAGTCGCTGCGCGTTTGCTGGGCGCGCAGTTTCGGGAGGGGCATGAGCCCGTCCCGGGATTGCCAGACGATGTCGAATAGCTCGCGGGCGGTCTCCGAGAATCCGCGTGTGGCCACGTAGCTCACGACGGAATCGGGGTGATGGTAGTGGCGGGCGAGGAGTTCCTCGACGGCATGCTTCTTGGCGCCGGGCCGCTCGATGCCGATCTGTTCTTCGAGGCGGCGGAAGTCATGGGCATCCAGTGTCTTGACCAGGCGGTACAGCGAGTCGATGTCGCCCCGGTTTTCGAGTCCTTCCGAAATCCGCTTGACGGCGCTGAATCCCTCGGGGACGAGCTTGATCTTGGTGAGGTCCGTGAAGAGGAATCGATGGTTAATGTCGACGAGGTACTCGACTTCCTCTTCCGGGAGTTCGAGTTTTTTGGCGAGGAACCGAACCGTCAGGCCCGACCGGCTGTTGTTTGCGAGTTCCTTCGCAATGCGAAACGCGGGCCGGCTGATTCCCTCCATTGCCGCTACCAGACTTGCCGCATGTCGCATGTACGCCATTCCCCTCTACGTATCGGAAGAGACACACGACCGCATTATAGCCTTTGTTTATGCGGTTGACAAGCACATTTCTCATCCGGCATTTCTGAGCCGCGTTCCGGATCGAGGTTTGGACGGACGAGCTGCCCGAGAGAGGGCGAGGTCCTCATCGCCGGATTAGAGATAACCCAGGGCGCGCAGCTTCTCGCGACGATCGAGGAGTTCCTCGGGCCGCGACGGTGCGTCGGTCATGGTTTGAGGAGTGAAGAGCAGTTTTCCGATGGCGACTCGACGTCTTTTGGCCGCCGAGTGTAGTGCGAAACGAAAGACACCGTCACGGACCTCATGCATCCCAAGGTCGGCCGTTTCCTTTCCCCAGGGATTGATGGCGATGGTTCTGAACGTTTCGTCTTCTTGAACCTTGAGCCGAAATGCCTTGAAGGGGATGGGCGGTAGGGGCCATGCGGTTACGATCTTCACGAAGGCTTGGACGTGGTAGCGGCCGTTGGGAACGGTCAGTCGAATGTCGAGAGGACGCGGCTCGACGTCACCTGAGGTGATCAGGATCTCGTAGCCAGCCAACAGCCATTGGCCCGGCTCCATTTCGGCGGTGGCCAAGGAGTCCCACTGAAGGGAGACCACGGCATTGGACGGTTCTACGTCGCTTGGCTCTATGGCCACGAGGAAGGGCTCTTGGGGAGGGATGCTCGGTGTCTTCTGGGCGGCTTCCCACTTGGGCAAGAGCCGTTGCGTTACGCGCGCGTTCATCAAGGCTACGGCTTCGGGATGCTCTGAACTCCGATCCTGCATCTTCGCGATAGTGAACGGCGCGTCATAAAGCAATCCTTCGCCGGACGTCATTTCGTAGACGTAAGCATATCGCAGATCTCGCAACACGAGCTGAGGAGGGCCGTCGCGTTGCCCCTTGGCTACAACGAAATCCCGAGGGGGGATCGCGCGGTCGTCGGCCTCACGCAGCACCTCGACCAGGCTCCGGCCGTCGAACGCCGCCTGAGTCTCTAGCCCCAGCAGGTCTGTCAAGGTGGGTACAAGGTCGACGTTTTCCGTCATTTCCGCAACGCGTACTCCCTGGGGAAGGCCGGGGCCGCAGGCAACCAGGGGCACGCGCATGACCTCTTCGCACACGACGGCATGGCCGACGGTTCTTCCGTCCTCTCCGAGCGTTTCGCCGTGATCGGAACCAATGATGATGATGGTGTTCTCGATCAGGTCTCGGTTGCGTAACAGTTCCAGGATCTGGCCGATGGTGTGGTCTGCAGAGAGGATGGCGCCGTCGTAGAGATCGCGGAGAAGGCGCCGGTCTTCTTCGGGAAGAGGTTCTTCAGAGGGAATGGGCATCGAGCCGTTGATGATTCTCTTGCTGGCGTAATGCGTGTCCACCCATTTGTTGAAGGGCGCCTCCAGCTCATGAGGGAAATGGGTCTGGAGGAGGTGGAGGTACACCAAGAACGGCCTTGTGTCCCGCTGCCTCAGGAATCGCCGGAGATCGCGATACACATCGGGCCAGTCGTTCAAGTAGGCGGCCCTCTCGAAGGACCGGCAGAGCCGGCATGTCGGGGAGAACCAGGAGTGCGTTGTGCCGAGGTAGGTACGGTAACCGTTTCCGTGCATGATGATGGGCAGCAACGTCTCGTCGGGAGAGGGCGCGCGAGTGTGGTCACGCCAGTTTCCGGCGTCCAGGCAGTTGACGGGGAAGTACCGGCCGCTCATGTAGGAGGGCACGGAGAGGAATGTAGCGAAAGCCTGGGCGTAGTGATTCTCGCAGAGGATGCCCCGCTGTGCCAGGGCGTCGATGTTCGGCGAAGTGGTGCGTTCGTAGCCGTAGCACGAGAGGTTCTCGGGGCGAAGGGCGTCGCACACGATCCATATGACGTTGGGTTTTGCTGAAGGGCGTGAGGCCTCCGACGATCGTGGGTTTCCACTTGCCATTCCCATCGCCGCAACCGCCATGAGAACACTGCACGTCCGTAGTGCACGCATCATTCGGCACTCCAATGCTCGCGGGTAGGGTGAGTAACCCGGCCCGCTCGCGGGTTCGAGGCTCGTCTCGGGAGAGACTGGGCGCGCTGCAAGGGCGCCTTTCCTACTTCTTGGCGTCGAGTCTCGGTGTTTGCCGCGAGTATACTCTGCGCAACCCTCGGGCACCAAGGCCGGGACAGACGATGCGGGAATGGGGTGATTCCGTGGCCTGCTTCACGGGGCGTTCCGGCAGCTAGCGGCTATTCGACGACTACGTGCAATGTGCGGCGAGCCGTTTCCCCAAGGCGGTCGGTGATGGAGACCGCTAGAGGATAGCGGCCGGGACGTGCATAGGCGTGCTCGACCCTCAGACCTTTCGCGCGTTTGCCGTCTCCGAAATCCCAGGCGACGCTCTTGACAGCGCATGTTGGGTCATAGGAGACGGAGAGCCCGGCGAGGTATGGAGCGGCGAGGGAGACGGGTAGGCGTCCGGCGGGGCACCGGGCCACGTTCTGTACGTCGAAAGCCATGGTCTGGCCGGTCTCGATGCGGGCCTCGTGCTCGAAAGGGACGATCGCGACGGGGCCTCGGCCCAGGAGAACCTCGATGATGCCATCCAAGGTCCGCGCGTAGGCCGATTCGTGGCAATAGGCGAGCAGGATGGCGTCGGCCTCGGCCAGGTCGGGCAGCAGCTTCGGATAGCCGAGCAGTACGACGACGACGCGCACCCCCTGGGCCTTGAGCTCGTGAATCATCCGCATGGGGCCGGCGGGGCGGAGACCCTCTGTCAAGATGCAGATGGCGGTTCGGACTCCGTTGAACCGCGTCGTGACGCGACGAATCTCGAAGTCGCCGATGTCGTTGCTGTGACGTGCCGACCCGATGGGTTGTTCGGCGACGGACTTGAGTTCCTTGTGCAGTGCCTCGACGAGATTCTCGACATTAAGGACCCCGGTTACGCCGAGAGGGGCGCTCGCGTGGGTTAGGGGCAGCACGCGGTCGCGGTTCTGCACGAGGGTGATCGAGCGCCTTTCCCAGTGCGCGGCTTCCTTTCGATAATCTCGTTTCTCGTTGAGTTGGGTGGCTTCTTTTGGTTTCGGGAACTGGCGTGTGCGGATGTGGTGGCTCTGTTTGACGGCCAACACACGGCGCAACGCGCCGTCGATGGCGGCCTCGGTGAGGCGGCCCTCGTCAACGGCCGCGCAGATGGCGTCCACGGCGCGCATAACGCGTTTGCCTTTGCCCAGCCAGTACAGCATGTCCGCCCCGGACTCGATGGCGCGAATCGCGGCCTCGGAGAAGTCCATGGCGTTGCCGATGTGCGCGGCATCGATGGGTCCGGCCACGATCACGCCATTGAAGTGAAGCGTGTCTCGCAGCAGGTCACGCATGACCGGCGTGCTCAGGCAAGCCGGAGCGTCGGGAGCATCCAGCGTTGGCACGAGCGCGTTCCCCACATGGAGAATCTCGGCCCCTTTTTCGATGCTGGCCAGGAAGGGCCGTGCGTCTTCGTCCAGCCACCGGGACCTAGGTGTCAGCAACACGGGCGGCGAGTTGGCCACGCGGTTGGCCCCGCCGCCGGGGAATCCGGCGAGGACAGACACTTGGCCGTACTCGCGGAGCGCGTCGACGAAAGTGGTCGCGGTGTCGGCGAGGAAATCGAGGTCGGCGCCCAGGCATTGGACGCTTCCGGGGGCGTCGGGGATCGACGGGGGCAAGTCAAGACAGGGGCCGAGGTGGAGGTTGAATCCCATGGTCGCCAGGTATTCGCCGATCAGGTTAGCGACGAACCGGTTGGCCTCGGGGTCGTGGATGGCCGCCAGCGCGAGGGGGGTGGGAAGCTGCGAGAACTCGCTGATCATGCCGCGCTCCCACTGGCCGAGAGTGAACATGTTGGCGCCAATCCAGAGGGGGATCTTCTGGGTGGCTTCGTACGCGCGGAGATTCGCCACGTAGGAGGCCGCGTCGTCCGGACCCTTGAGCATGGGGATGATTACGCCGCCGGGTGTGTATTGCTCGAGCAACGCCCGATCCTCGGAGTCCGGGCCGACACGGCCCGAGAGTGTGACGAGCATGAGTTGGGCTACGCGTCGGCGGATCTCGATGGACTCTGTTGGGGCGACGACGGGATCCATCTCGGTTTGGGGGGGCGGCTCCGCAGGCACGATGTTCTTCGGTTCGTCCCAGCGGACCTCGGGCACCTGGGCCGTGGCGGCGAGACTCAACCCGAGGATTCCGGTGAGCGTCATCGCGGTGCGTATCGTGGCGTGTTTGGGCATGCGAACTTCCTTACCGTTGACGCGGATTGTAGCAGAGGTGCGTTGTTTCGCCACAGAGAGCGCGGTATCGCTACAGGGCGCTGATGGTTTTGGGATCTCGGACGCAGTTCAGCGCTTCGTCGTACGTGATGAGTCCGTCGAGATAGAGGTTCTTGACCGCTTGGTCGAGGGTGATCATGCCTTCCTTCGAAGCGGTTTCCATAACGCCGTAGAGTAGGTGCGTCTTGCCTTCGCGAATGAGGCTGGCGACCGCGGTGTTGTTCTTCAGGAACTCGCAGGCGAGGATGCGGCCTTCGCTGTCGGCGCGGGGCAAGAGCCGCTGTGAGATGGCGGCCAGCAGGCACATGGACATCTGGAATCGGATCTGTTGCTGCTGGGCGGCTGGGAACACGTCGACGACACGGTCCACGGCCTGGACGGCGTCGTTGGTGTGGAGCGTGGCGAAGACCAGATGGCCGGTCTCGGCGGCTCTGAGGGCCGACTGAATGGTCTCGAGATCGCGCATTTCCCCGATGAGGATGACGTCGGGGTTCTGGCGGAGGATGTACTTGAGCGCGTCTGCGAAGCCAAGGGTGTCGCTCTCGACCTCGCGTTGGTCGACGATGCTTTTCTGATGGTGATGAACGAACTCGATGGGATCCTCGATCGTAATGACGTGGCATGCGCGCGTCTGGTTGATTCGATCGATAAGGGCTGCCTGGGTGGTGGTCTTGCCGTGACCGGTCGGTCCGGTTACCAGGACGAGGCCCTGACGCGCCGATGCGAGTGCGACGGCGGACGGTGGAAGCCCCAGCGTTTCGATGGCGGGGATCCGGTCGGAGATGGGGCGAAACGCGGCCGTAACGGCCTGCTTCTGGTAGTAGACGTTGACGCGAAAGCGTTCCTTCTCTCCGACTGCGAGTGAGAAGTCCAGTTCCTTGCGCTCTTCGAACCGGGCCCGCTGCTTGTCCGTGAGCAGGCTGAAGATGACTCTCATAGTCTGTTCCGGATTGAGAACTGTTTTGCTGCATGGCGTGAGTTGGCCATCGAGCCGCATCATGGGAGGGGCGCCCGCGCTCAGGAGCAGATCGGAAGCGCCCTCTCGAACGGTCAAGTCGAGGAGATCCTGGATGTGCATGCGTCCTCCGTGTTGCGGCCATCGCCGCAGTTGCAGTGCCAAGTTCTTCGCCACGCGCGGCACGTCGCTCGCGATTCGCTAAATCTCAGTTGACAGCGCATCCATCGACACGGAGCCATATTACCGAATGATCCGTACTTCTTCCACCAGCTCGATGCCGAACCGTTCGTGGACGGCCTTCTTGCACAGGCCGATGAGCCAGAGGATGTCTTCGCACGTGGCACCGCCTTCGTTCATGATGAAATTGGCGTGGATCGGGCTGATGACGGCGCCGCCGCGCTGAGCGCCTTTCAATCCGCAGGCTTCGATGAGCCGTCCGGCGTGCTCGCCCGGAGGATTCTTGAATACACTGCCACAGCAGCGCCCTTGGGGCTGTCGTTCGCGGCGGCGATTCATGTAGTGCTCGTAGACGGCCTGTTGGTCTTCCTGGGCATGGGAGAAACGAAACACGCCTTCGAGGATCAGGTCGTCCGTGGCGCAGAAACGTTGCTCGCGGTAGCCGTACAACTCGGGCTTCATCGCTATGGTAACGAGCCCCTTGGGTGTAATCAGTGTAACGGACTCGACAAACTCGCAGGTCGAGCCGTTGACGGTGCCGGCGTTCATGTAGAGGGCACCCCCGACCGAACCGGGGATCCCTGCCAGGGCACCGGTTCCTTCGTAGTTGTTGGCGAGGATGATTGCGCGGACGATGTGGTCGAGGTCGATACCGCCCTGAATACGGTAGCGATGGTTCCCCAGGGCCTCGATCTGGTTGAGGCCCTCGGTGAAGAGCACGATTCCAGGGAATCCTTGGTCGGCGATGAGGACGTTTGATCCGTTTCCCAGGACGAGTCGGGGCCGCGGTTGGGTTAGCATCCAGGCGTGGGCGGCGCAGGCCTCGTCGGTGGTTTGCGGGAAGAGTGCGACCCGGGCGGGGCCGCCCACGTGGTAGAGGGTGGCCTTGGCCAGCGGGTGGTTCTCGACGGCGAATTCGAAGGGACAAGGGCTCATGGGGGTAACGATACTCGATCCGAGGACTGGGTTCCCACTCGAGCGGCGCCGGCTATCGGCGGAACGTCCAGTCGTGGGCATAGTATTTCTCGTGGGCCAGTTCGTGGGCGCGTTCGAGCTGGTGGGCGGATGGTTCCGAGGTGGGAACGTCGACCTCGAAGGCGTCGAGAATGACGTGCCGGAGGTCACGGGCGTCGAGCGGCAGGTTTCGAACGAAGCCTCGGTGGGTGCGGTCGCCCCGGTAGCGGGGTCGATCCAGTGGTTCGCGTTGGTATCGTTCCATCAAGGCGGGATCGAGACGATAGAGCAGGGTTCCGTGGTGCAGAATGAAATGCTTGCGTCGTTTCTGGGCGTTGCCGGAGATCTTGCGACCGCCGAGTGTAAGGTCGGAGATGCCGTTGTGGCGCAGGGTGATGTCGCGTTTGAGAAAGGCTTCGCGGATGCGTCCGAGGACGTAACAATAGGATTCCCGAATGGTGCGGAGTTCGGGCCGGCTCTCATGGCCCAGGACGAGAGCGAAGTTGAGGCATCCCGGTCCTTGGAGGACGCATCCGCCCCCCGAGCATCGCCGCATGATGGGGACGTCGTCTTGCTCACAGGCCTTGAGATGGATTTCGGCGCGGACGGCTTGGGCGATGCCGAGGACGACGAAGTGCGTCGGGCTTTCCCAGAATCGGAGGCATTCGCCGTCGCGGCCATGCTCGGCGCCTTCGAGGAGGACTTCGTCGAGGGCCAGGTTCTTGCCCGGCGAGATGAAGGATATGTCAAGTAAACGCATACATTGCAGACCACACGGGGAAACCCGCTGGAGGGGACACAAGAGCTATCCGGTATGCCGGTTCACGGGCTCCGGAGCCACCTACAAGGCCATCAGCAGCCGCAGTTCAGCTCGCGGGCGGCCCGGACTTCATCTAGTCGGCCGACGGGAGTTGTGCGCGGCGCCTCGTCGAACGCGTGCTCATTCTCCTTGACGGCCGCCGCGATTTCAAGCATGACGTCGCAGAATGCGTCCAGCGTCTCCTTCGATTCGGTTTCCGTCGGCTCGATCATCAGGCTCTCGTGGACGGTCAAGGGGAAGTAGATGGTGGGTGCGTGGAAACCGTGATCGAGGAGGGCTTTGGCGATATCGAGGGCGTGTGCGCCACGGGCTGCCTGCCGTTCGGCCGAGAACACGCATTCGTGCATGAAACCGCAGGGGAAAGCCGGCTCGTAGGCTTCCTTGAGGCGCGCGAAGAGGTAGTTCGCGTTGAGTACGGCGTGACGGGAGACCTCCTTGAGTCCGTCGCCACCCAGATGGCGAATGTAGGCCAAGGCGCGGAGCGCCACGAGGAAATTGCCGAAGAACGGCGCCACGCGACCGATGGACTTGGCGGGCGTCTCGAGAACGAATCGGCCGTCCGACGAAACCACGCGCGGACCGGGAAGGTAGGGGGCGAGTCGCTCGCCGACGCCTACGGGCCCGGCACCCGGACCTCCCATGCCGTGGGGCGTCGCGAATGTCTTGTGTAGGTTGAAATGCATCACGTCGAATCCGAGGTCGCCGGGGCGGCATTGACCGAGGATGGCGTTCAGGTTGGCGCCGTCGTAGTAGGCCAACGCGCCGACCTGATGTGCCAGATCGGTGATGGCGCGGACCGCAGGCTCGAACAGGCCGTGGGTGTTGGGACAGGTGAGCATGACCGCGGCGACGGAGTCGTCCAGCACGGCTCTGAAACTGTCGACGTGGATGGTGCCGTCGCCGGAAGAGGGCACCTGCACGATTCGGAATCCGGCCATGGCGGCGCTGGCCGGATTGGTTCCGTGGGCCGAGTCGGGAACAATGACCGTGTCCTTGCGATGGTCCCTGTCGCGGTGGTAGGCGGCGATGAGCAAGGCGCCGGTCAGTTCGCCGTGAGCGCCGGCCATGGGCTGCAGGCTAACGTCGCGCATTCCTGCGATTTCGGCCAAGAGGCGTTCGGTTTCGGCGATGACTTCGAAGGCGCCCTGGCACTGGTTCCAGAAGATCGCGGTTGAGGAGAGGTGAGGGTGGAGGCCGGTGAATCCGGGCAGGGCCGCCACGGCGTCGGCCATCTTGGGATTGTACTTCATGGTGCACGAACCGAGGGGATAGAAGGTGGAGTCGACGCCGACGTTGCGCCTGGAGAGCGATGTGAAATGGCGTACCACGTCCAGCTCGCTGACCTCGGGCAACGCGGCCGGCTGATCGCGGCACAACTCGGGCGACAGTGCGGCCTCGGGGACATCGATTGGATCGTAGGCGATGGCGCGACGTCCTGGCGCTGATTTCTCGAAGATTAGCTGCATGCCACGGACTCCAGTGCCTCGACGAAGGCGTCGATTTCGAGGCGTGTGCGTTTTTCGGTAACGGCGACGAGCAAGTCGTTGGGCTGTGGGCATTCCATTGCGGTGAGCGGGATGCCGGCCACGAAGCCTCGGGCCAGCAACTCCGACGCGATCTCGGCGGCATTCCGGGGCAATCGAACGACAAACTCGTTGAAGGTGGGGCCGTCGTTCACGATGGTGAACCGGGTTAGGCGGCCTTTGAGGTACTCGGCTTTCGCGTGGCATTGCGCGGCCACTTCACACAGCCCCTCTTTGCCCAGGAGAGCGAGGTAGAGTAGCGCGCGGAGAGCGCAGTGCGCTTCGTTCGAGCAGATGTTCGACATGGCTTTTTCGCGCCGGATGTGCTGTTCGCGCGCCTGCAAGGTGAGCACGAAGCCGCGTTGTCCCTGTGCGTCCTGGGTTTCCGCGACGAGGCGGCCGGGCATCTTGCGGATGTACTTGCGGCGCGTGGCCATCATGCCGAGGTAGGGGCCGCCGAAGCCCAGCGGCAGGCCGAGGCTTTGTCCTTCGGCCACGGCGATATCGGCGCCCATTTCGCCCGGGGTCTTGAGCATTCCCAGGGACAGGGGATAGACACTCATGACCAGCAATGCGCCGGCGTCGTGGCAGCGGCTCGCGAGTTGCGAGAAGTCGCGCACGGTTCCCCGGAAACCGGGGTTTTGAACGATGACGCAGGCGGCGTCCTGCGGGGTGTGTCCGTCGGCGATGGTCACGTCGAGGTTGGCCGTGTGGGTATCGAGTATGGCCCTGTACGTTGGGTTGAGCGACGGTCCGCAGACGATGCGCCGTCGTCCGGTCAACCGGATGGCCATGGTGGCGGCCTCGAACACGGCCGTGCCGCCATCGTATAGGGATGCGTTGGCGACGTCCATGCCGGTGAGGCGCGTGACGGCCGATTGGTATTCGTAAATGGCCTGGAGTGTTCCCTGGGAGCACTCGGGCTGGTAGGGGGTGTAGGCGGTGAGGAATTCGCTACGCCCGGCCAAGGCGTCCACGGCCGCCGGGATGTCGTGATCGTAGAAACCGCCGCCCATGAAGCACACGTGGTTGCCGGTGTTTCGGCCCGCCAGGGACTGGAGGTAGCGTTGTGCGCTCATCTGCGACAGACCTGGAGGGATGGTCCACGATTGGAGGCGGAGTTCGGGCGGGATGCTGGCGAACAGGGCCTCGATGTCAGTGGCGCCGATGGTGTCGAGCATGGCGGCTACATCGTTGGGCGTGGAAGGGATGAACGACATCTATACGTTCTCCGCCACGTACCGTTGGTAGGCGACGGCGTCCATGAGGTCATCCGCTTCGGCTGCGCTTGCGCCCTCGATCTTGAAGAACCACCCGGCGCCGTAGGGGTCCTTATTGATGAGTTCCGGTGCGTCCACGAGGTCTTCGTTGACGGCGACGACGGTTCCGCCCACGGGGGCGTAGACTTCACTGGCGGCCTTGACCGATTCCACGGTGGCTACTTCGTCGCCCTTGCGGAACACGGTTCCGACGGCGCCCAGCAGTTCGACGTAGGTCACGTCGCCCAACAACTCGGCAGCGTGGTCCGTGATGCCGATCACGAACAAGTCGCCGTCGTCCCGCAACCACTCGTGTTCATTGGTGTACCTCAAGTGTTCCGGATACATATGCCTTTCCCACTTTCTGTTGCCTTTTCAGGCATTCCTCCGCCACTCAACGCGCCCGTCCTTGTCCGCCGAACCGGCCTCTGCGGTTCCGGCGCGGGACAGGCGGCGCTTGCCTCAATCGCGAAACGTGCCATGTTTATAAAACGGAAACGCGGCCGTTTCAACTGCCAGTCTTTTCGGTCCTACGGTAAGCGGTGTACCGGGCGTTGTCAACTCAGCGGGTACATAGGCCATTCCGATGCCGTAGCCGACACTGGGGCCGAAACTGCCGCTGGTCACGACACCGACAACTTGGTGTTCGTGGAAGACGTCCTGGCCTTGCCGGGGCGTCTGTCGCGTGAACGATCGAATGCCCGTTCGGACGCAGTAGTCGTGTTTCTCACGGTGGACGCATAGGGCGTCGCGGCCGATGAATCCGCGTTCCCAGAAGATGAACCGGCCCATTCCGGCTTCGAGGGTTGTCTTGGATTCGTCCACATCCTGTCCATACAGGGTGTAGCCCATCTCGAGGCGGAGGGTATCGCGGGCGCCCAGTCCTGCCGGCTGCACCTCGTCGAACTCGAGGAGGGTTTCCCAAAGCGGGCCGGCGAGATGATTTGGGATGTACATCTCGTAGCCCAGTTCGCCGGTGTAGCCGGCTCGGGCGATGAGGATGGGTTCGCCGCGCCACTCGGTGCGGCAGCAGGTGTAGTAGCGCAACGGCTCGACGGCGGCGAACCCGGCGCGCACGAGGACGTCGCGGGATAGGGGGCCTTGGACGTCTATCTTGGCCGTATCATCGGAGAGGTTCTGGGCACGGGGTACGAAGGCGCGTATGGTGCGAGCCACCCCTTCGAGGGGGGTGGCGTTGGTTACCACGTATAGATCGGACTCGGTGAGCCTCAGCACGATGATGTCGTCGACGATACCCGCCTGGGGATTGAGGATTGCGCTGTAGCGGCACCGGCCGGGCCGCAGACCGATGATGTCGGAGAACACCAGGCGGTCGAAGGCCGCGATGCTGCGCTCGCCGCGGATGAGGAACTCGCCCATGTGCGAGCAGTCGAACAAAGACACCTTGTTGCGCGTGTGTACGTGTTCTTCGATGATGCCGGTATACTGGATGGGAAGTGCCCAGCCGTGGAAATCGATGACCTTGCCCCCGCAGGCCTGGTGTTGCTCGAATAACGGTGTTTGCCGCATGGTGGCCTCCTGGGAAAGGCCCGCCCGAGCTCTTTCCCTTTTGAAAAGGTTTTCCGGTGTCGCATTCGATACCGGTGCCCAGGCGAACGGCAAACGCTTCTTCCCCCCGTCGCTTCCTCGTGGTCAGTTCCACATTCGAATTTCGCCAGTTGTGACGGGGATCCACACTGTTCAGTCCATACTGTGCCACGAACCGCGGCGAATGTCAAATTCCATAAAACCGAATCCGGGCGGCCGGCTCTTGGGAATAACCGATGTGATAGTATGAGATCGACGATTTCGTGATCTGCCTTACCGCGACACGGCCGGGTCGAAGCGACAGGACTTTCGAAGGGATTGGGAGGGATGATCGTGGGCGATACATCGATGGGGGACGTGTGGGCGAGGATGTCTGCGATTCCTGGGGAGAGGTCTCCGGGGGAAGGGCAGCGCCATGTGGTCTTGCTGGGGAGACTGATCTTGTGCCTCATTGCGGGTGTGTTGGCGTCGGTATTGGAGCGCGCGGTGTGGCGGTCGTCCGGGCTTGTGTTCACCGGCTCCTATGCCGCCGTGATGTTGGGGGTCACGATCGTGCTGGTCGGCGCGGCGGCGGTGAATCGCGTCGGTTACTACGTCTTGGCTGCGGCGGTGGTAGTGCTCGGGTGCTGGTTTGGGGTTCTCGGCTTGTTCTCTGTCTTGCCGGAAGCGGAGGGAGCATGGGCGCTGATATTTCTGGTGATTCCTATGGGTCTGGCGGCGATCTTCTTCCCCAGGCGGTTTGTCATTGGTCTGATGGTGGCGACTGTGGCGGTGCTGGTGGGACTGGTGGTGTTCTGGCCGGGAACGTCTTTGGGCGACGTTCCCATCGTTTTCGTGACGGTGACCTCGGCGTTGCTCGTGGTAGGGGTGCGGCATCGCGATCGGATTGAGGACATGCGGCACCGGCGGTTGGCATCGAGCGAGGCGCGGTATCGCACGATCGTAGAGACGGCCCGGGAAGGCATTTGGATTCTGGGTCCGGACGATTGTACGGAGTTTGTGAACGCGCGCATGGCGGAGATGTTGGGTTTTCCGATCCAGGAGATCTTGGGGTCGCCTTTCTCACGCTATGTGGAGGGGGAGTGGATTGAGGCCGCTCTCATTCGGGCGCGGGGATGGCGTTTGGGCGGGGCTAGCCGATATGAGTTCTGTCTCTGTGGCGGTGAAGGCAAGCCCCTCTGGGCGCTGTTTTCGGTTACGCCTCGCTTCGATGAACAGGGCGCGTATCGCGGCGTCTTGATCATGGCAACGGATATCTCGGCAACGAAGGCGATGGTTCGCGCGCTTGAGGAGAGTCGGGATTTCGCCGAGCGCGTCATTGCCTCCGTGAGGGATGGTTTCGTGATCCTGGACGATCAGGGCTTTCACCTTGATGTTAACGGGGCGTTCTGTGAGATGACCGGATTCCCGCGTGCGCAGTTGGTCGGGACGCGATTCCCAGCGGGATACTGGCCGGGGGCGGAGCGCTGGCAGATTGAGGATCTGTTCGACCGGGCCTCGCGTGAACCGCGGGTGGAGGAGGAAGTTGCGTTCGTGACGCGTGCCGGCGCGCCTCTACCCGTACTGATCAGTCCGTCGTTTGTGTCGGATGCTGAGGGGAAGGTGGTTTCGCGGTTCGCCATTATCCGTGACTTGCGCGAGCAGAAGCGGGCGGCGCGAGAAGTGGTTCGTCGGGACGCGGTGCTCGAGGCGGTGCGGGTGGCTGCGGCGCGGTTCCTTGCCGGGGGCGATTTCGCTGCGGGCATCGAGTCGGCAATCGAAGGGCTGGGCCGCGCGGCGGCTGTGGATCGGGTGTGTGTCTTCGAGCGTCACGGAGGGCCGGACGGTACCCTTCGGGTGAGTCAACGCTGCGAATGGTGTGCGCCGGGGGTGAGTTCAAGTCCCCGTCGCGATAGGTTGTACGACTTGGACTATCAGCGTTACGGCTTCGGCCCTTGGGAAGAGGCCTTCCGGCACGGGTCTCCCGTAATGGGTGACGTCCGCGATTTTCCTCCTGAGATTCAGAGCTACTATCGCGGGGGGGACGTGAAGTCCGTGTTGCTCGTTCCGGTGATCGTGAGGGAAACCCTCTGGGGTGTCATCAGCTACGACGAGTGCCGGGGGCCGCGTTCGTGGTCGGCGATGACGGTGGATGCGCTCGATGCAGCGGCGCGGATGCTCGCCGCGGCCATCCTGCGCGATCGGAGTGAACGGGCCATTCGGGAGAGCGAGCAGATGGTGCGGGCGTTGCTCAATGGTCCGTGTGACTATGCGCTGGTCACAGATCGGGCAGGCACGGTTCTCGACGTGAACGAGACCTTGGCGGCGTCCTATTCGGTGCGTCGTGAGTCGATCGTCGGCCGGACGGTGTGGACGCTGTTCAGGGGTTCCGTAAGGCGTCGAGGTCGTGGAATTCTGGATGAAGTGCTCCGCGACAGGAGGCCGTTGCGCGTCGAGGAGTGGGTGGCCGGGGGCTGGCGTGACACGCTGGTATTGCCGATCCTGGATGGTGAGGGCGAGGTACAGCGGGTGGCGGTGTTGGCGCGGGATGTCACGGAGCAGAAGCGGTTGGCGGAGGAGTTCCGCCAACGCGGTCAGTTGTTAGCGCGCGTCATGGAGGCGAGTCCGGTGGCTATCGTTGTGGTGGATCGCGTCGGCACGATCACGATGGCAAACGCGCGGGTGGCTGAGATCGTGGGCAGAAGCAAGGAGGAGATCGTAGGGGTGTCGGCCTTTTCGGCACAGTGGAATCTGGTTGATGACGAGGGGCGTCGGGCGGCGGGTGGGGGGCACCTTTTCGAGGCGGTGAAACACGTTCAGGGCATGGTGCGCGACGTGCGGCAGACGTTCTGCCGTGCAGACGGCCGGCGCGTTGTTCTCTCGATGAATATCGCGCCCTTGTTCGATGCCGATGGCCAGTTCGAGGGAGCGGTGGGTGTTGTTGAGGATGTGACGGAGCGTGTCCGCGTACAGTCGGAGCTGGAGGAGAATCGGCGGCAGTTGGAGGAGCTCTTCGAGGATGCGCCGGTGGGCTACCATGAGTTGGATCTGGCGGGCTGCATTCGGCGGATCAACCGGACGGAGTTGGAGTTGCTGGGCCGCGTGTCCGACGAAATGCTGGGCCATCCGGTGTGGGAGTTTGTGGTGGAATTCGAGACGTCGCGTCAGGCGGTCAAGGCGAGGCTGGCGGGGTTGGCTCAAGACGCTTCGGCGCCCTTCGAGCGAACGTATGTGCACCGTGATGGCCACCGAATCCCCGTCCTGGTGAAAGACGCTATCCTGCACGATGGCAAGGGCAACGTGACGGGTATACGCTCTACGATTCAGGACATCTCGGAGCGACGGCGGGCCGAGGAGCAGCTCGAGGCCTATCAACGGGGGCTGCGTACGTTGGCCTCGGAGCTATCCTTGGCGGAAGAGCACGAACGGAGACGGATCGCGAGCTTTTTGCACGACCAGATTGGGCAATCGCTTGCAGCGGTTCGGATGAAGTTCGGTGCGCTACGGGTGGCGGTGTTGCCTGCGAGCGCCTCGAGCCTGGTCGAGCAGGTTCACAGCCTGCTCGAGACGGCCATCGGGGACACGCGGGCGCTGACGTTTGAGCTGAGTCCGCCTATTCTCTATGAGCTCGGGTTGGAGCCGACACTCGATTGGCTGGCAGAGCGTTTCTCCGAGGAGCACGGTTTGCGTGTTGTGTTTGAGGATGATGGGAACGAGAAACCCTTGGATGAAGACGTAAGCGCTCTTCTGTACCGGGCGGTGCGGGAACTGCTGTTCAATGTGGTGAAGCACGCCAATGCGACGGGTGCCCGGGTTTCCGTCGCTCGCGATGAACGCTGGATCCGGGTTGTGGTGGATGACAATGGCATCGGGTTTGCCCGGGAGGGGGCCGGCAGTACGCAACCCGGCGGGTTCGGCTTGTTCAACGTGCGCGAGCGGATCGAGTACATTGGAGGGCGTATGACCGTGGAGACCGGAACCGGGCGGGGAACGCGGATTGGTCTGTGGGCGCCACTGAGTGCCTTGGCGATGACGAAGAAGGAGCCGTGTGGGCATGATTCGAATACTGTTGGCGGATGACCATCAAATCATGCGCGAGGGGCTGAAGTCTCTGCTGGCGGGCGAGAAGGGGCTCGATGTCGTGGGCGAAGCCTCGGATGGGAGGGACGCTGTCGAACTAACGGAAGCGTTGAGGCCGGATGTCGTGGTGATGGATATCGGCATGCCGGGCCTGGGGGGCATTGAGGCAACGCGCCGTATCCGCGCGGAAACGCCGGGAGCCAGAGTGTTGGCTCTCTCGATGCACCGTGATCGACGGTTCATTGCCGGCATGTTCGGGGCGGGTGCCTCGGGCTATCTGTTGAAGGATGCCGCGTATGAAGAGCTGGTGTGTGCGGTTCGGGCGGTCGATGCGGGCAAGACCTACCTGAGCTCGGGAATCCAGGATTTAGTGGTGGCGGACTATGCCGAGCGGTTGCGAGAGGTGGATTCGACGCCCGGGGGTGCGTTGACTGATCGCGAACGCGAGGTTGTCCAGCTCCTGGCGGAGGGCGTTAGTGCCAAGGAGACTGCGGCCCGCCTTGGGATCAGTGTTAAGACGGTGGAGACGCATCGGCAGCACGCGATGGAGAAGGTCGGGGTCCGAAGCGTGGCCGAGCTGACGAAATACGCGATTCGCGAAGGCCTCACATCGTTGGAGCGATGAACCCGCGTGGGCGTGTTTGTGCGGCATCGCTGCGGGGGTGAGGGGTGCGCTCAGGTTTTTCGAGGGGGCATCTCAGTGATCGCCCTATTTACACTTTGCGGAACCCGTGCGATACTGCGCGGGTGGTGATGTGGGATCGATTTGCGCCGGAGTGACACGTGGCAGGGGAAGAGGCGATGACTGGTCGAAGAACACGGATGCGCGTCCTGCTCGTGGACGGGAACGAAACGGCGCGCGAAGCGTTGCGCGGGGTTCTTGCGACCCATGAGGATGTGGAGTTGGTGGGTGAGGCGCGAGATGGGATGGCCGCTGTAGCCCTGACGCATCAGTTGAAACCGGATGTGGTGGTGGTTGAGCCGTCCTTGCCGGATGTGGCGGGGGCGAGTGCGCTTCGTGCCATTTCGATGGCCTCGCCGGCGACGAGGGTTCTGGCGGTTTCGTCGCACCGGGACAAGCGGTATGTTGCGCGTATGCTTCAGTCTGGTGCAACGGGTTATCTCGTTAAGGATTTTGGGTTTGAGGAGCTGCGCGACGCGCTGTGCGCCGTGGATCAGGGCGATGCATACGTGAGCCCGACCATCTCGGGAGTCGAGTGCGCTCTGTAGTCTAGAGGAGTTTGGCAACGGGAAGGAGGCCATCATGAGAGGAAGACGCGAGGAGGAAGGACGACATCTCCGGTGAGGCGGTTTCGGAAGACGGGAAGCGTGCGGGCCTGGACAGCGGGACGATCTGACGAGCGGATTCGCTGAAGGGAGTGGGATGGTAGCGGGGAATGATCGAGCGGCTTCGGAGACATTCGGGTGGAAGGCCGGGTTGACCGGCGAGAACCCGAATCCGGTGTTTCGGGTAGCGGGTTCGGGTTCTCTCGTGTGTGCCAACGAGGCGGGCGTGGAGTTGCTTCGCGCCATGGGCAGTGTGCCGGATGGGGTACTTCCGGTGCTGTGGCGCGAGTGGGCCACGGCGTGCCTGGAGAGCGGGGAGCGCCATGTCGTTGACGTGGCCGTGGGGGATGGGGTCTGTTCGCTGACTTTCGCGCCGGTATGCGCCTCGGACTATGTGAATGTCTACGGTGTGGATGCTACCGAACGCGAGCGGGCGGCCCGAGAAGCCCGGCGGCTGTCAATGGCGGTTGAACATGCGGGGGAAGCGATTATCATTACCGATGCCCATGGGGTGATCGAGTACGTGAATCCGGCGTTCGAACGGACGACGGGTTATCCCAGCGGCGAGGTGGTCGGCCGCACCCCTCGGATTCTGAAGAGCGGGAAACACGATCCGGCATTCTATAGGCAGCTCTGGCGGACCATCTCGCAAGGACTGACGTGGACCGGGCGCTTCACGAACAGAAGGAAGGACGGGTCGTTGTATGAGGAGGATGCGACGATCACGGCCGTGATGGATGATCAGGGACAGGTGGCCCATTACGTGGCCGTGAAACGCGATGTTACGCAGCAGGTGGTTCTCGAGAAGCGGTTGCGTCACGCCCAGAAGATGGAGGCCATCGGCACGTTGGCCGGGGGGATCGCGCATGACTTCAACAATGTCTTGGCGGCGATCATCGGCTATAGCCAGATGGCTTCGGATGAGCTTCCGGAAGACAGCCCGTTGCAGGCGGATCTCGGGCGGGTGTTGGCGGCGGCGGATCGCGCGCGGAGTCTTGTCCGCCAGATACTGACATTCAGTCGGCGCGGAGAAGAGGAGCGCCAGCCCTTGCGGTTACACACGGTTGTTCGAGAAGTGCTGAAGCTTCTCCGATCGGTCTTGCCGGCGACGATCGAGGTGCGTGAGGATATCGATAGAGATTGTCCTCCGGTGTTGGCCGATCCGACGCAGATGCACCAGGTGGTGATGAACCTGTGCACAAATGCCTATCAGGCGATGCGCGATCAGGGCGGTGTGCTGACGGTGGCGCTGGACTGCAGCGACGTTGACTCGGCGATGGCTGCCCAACGTCCGGGCCTTCGCGAAGGGACCTACGCGCGTCTGTGGGTGACGGACACGGGATGCGGGATGGATGAGGCCACCCTCGCGCGCATCTTCGAGCCCTTCTTCAGTACGAAGGGCAGCGAGGGAGGAACGGGGCTCGGGCTGGCCACGACGCATGGCATCGTGTCGGCGCACGGCGGCGTGGTTTCCGTGTACAGCGAAGTGGGGAAAGGCTCCACGTTCCACGTCTACTTGCCGTGTATCGAGGCCGGGAAACCGGCCGAGGAAACGGCGGCGCAGCCGATTCGCGGCGGCAACGAGCGCATCCTCATCGTAGATGACGAGGAGTCGCTGGCGCGACTCCTCCCTGGAGTTTCTCCATTATTAGGCGGCAGCGGCGTCGGCCATTCGAGTTCTGGA
>DAIPKA010000058.1:0-46685 GCA_036769985.1 Candidatus Hydrogenedentota bacterium
TCAGGCAGACTCAAGAGGACAAGGAATAGTCCGAGAACTCGGTACTCTCAAGTACCTCGCTGTGGTCGGTCTTTGACCAAGCCACGCGCACGACCGGGAGGTCTCCAGAAGCCGGAGTGCTTGACTTTCATGGAGGTTGATGCATTACGGTTGCCGTATGATGACAGCCCGCATCCATTCCATGATGGCCGGAGGTCATTACATCTCTATCATCTCCCAGCCACGGCACGGCTGAGTCATCCTGCGGCCTTTCAGGCCGCGTCCGCGGTCAATGGGCTTTCCGGATTGGACCACGGATGGCACCGGATGCGCGGATCCTCCCCGCGGTCACGGTCTCGACATACATGTTGATCTTACCGCGCGGATTGCATCACCATGGCGCGGGGATGGGCGAGAAAGCGGGGATGGTCCCGACTCCGCTCGAAGACTCGCTCGACTTGGTATAGTCCCCGTCTTTCCCAAAGGGAGGGGATCATGGCGCGCGCGGTTCGGTTCGAGCAGATGTCGCCGGGGGATCTCGATGAGGTACTTACCGAGGTGCCGGTAGCCTATGTGCCGTTGGGCACGCTCGAGTTCCACGGCTGGCACATGCCGCTGGGCTTCGACGCGCTCAAGGCGCACGCGATTTGCTGGCGGGCGGCGGTCGAGACGGGCGGCGTGGTGTTACCGCCGAACTTCCAGGGATTCGGCGGGGGCCACCGGGAGTTCCCAGGCTCGATCATGATCGACGAGGCGCCTTTCCGGCAGAATCTGCGCATCACGCTCGAACGCCTGCTGGCCATGGGATTCCGCGTCATCGTCTTGCTCACCGGCCACTATCCCGACGAGCAGGTGCGCGCCGTGAAGGCCCTGGCCGACGAGGTCATGGAGGCGCGTCCGGACGTCGTCGTCATCGCGTTGCCGGAGTACGAGGCCTATCCGAACGAGATCCGGGCCGATCACGCCGCCCAGTGGGAGACGTCGATTGCCCTGTACCTCATGCCGGAACTCGTCGACCTCGCGCGGCTCGACGCCCATAGCGATCCGCTCTACGGTATCGGCGGCGAGGATCCGCGCACGGCGGCCTCGGCGGAACTCGGCCAGGAGACGGTCGACACGATTGTCCGCGTGCTGGCGCGCGTCGTCCACGGCGCGCTGAGAAGCCTGCACTCCTCGCGGCGCGAACCGGAAGGAGAAGTTCGATGACGGCTGGACGCATATTGACCATGGTGGTGTTGAGTTTCCCGGCCGTGGCGGCCGCTGCCGACGCCATCGACGTAGGCAGCGGCAAGCAGCTCTTCTTCGATGACCGTTTCATCGCCGAGTCCGAGGACGGCCTACACTGGACGAAACCGAGTCTCGGCATCGTCGAGGTCAACTTCGACGACCTGACCTTCACGCTGCGCGAAAAGGAGTAGCCCATGACGAGAACAACCTGTTTGGAGCTGATGAGAGGATTTCGATTGGCGCTGGCCGTCCAAGTCGGCCTCATCGCATTCGTCGCGATTGCGGAACCCTACGAGTTGGGAGAAGATCGATTCCTCTTCCTGGACGAGTCCCTGCTTGATGGGGTCCAGGGCGCGGAGCTGCATGTGAACCCGCCCCGTTTCGACGCCCTGGTCCTCATCGCGGATCGACCGTGGGAAACCGGCGGCATTACGAGTTATGGAAACGTCTTCTGGGATCCTATCGCCGCCGAGTACCGGCTCTACTACGTTCCCGTCTGCTGGGAGGTGGATCCGGGATTCGGTCTCGCCTTGGCCACGTCCGACGACGGCGTGCACTGGGAAAAGCCCGAACTCAGCGTGGTCGAGTGGAAAGGCTCGACGGCGAACAACCTTGTGATCTGGGCACAGCGGGAGGGCACCGTACTCATCGACCCAAACGCCATACCCGAACGACGCTATGCCTTCCTCTCCAGCCACCCGGACCTCAAGACGAGGCTGTTTGTATCGCCGGACGGCATTCGCTTTACGATGGACGATGCGCTGATTTCCGATTGCCACTCCGACAGCCAGATCGCCTCGTTTTGGGACGCGGATGCCAGCCGCTACTTTCACTATCCGAGGGGCTCGCAGGACGGAAGGGCTGTCGCGTTTGTGACCTCCACTCGCATGGACGAGCCGTGGCCGGAAGAGCTGCCCGTCGTCATGGCGCACGACGATCAGGACCCGCCCGAGACGGACCTCTACACGAACGCCTGCGTCAAGTATCCCTTGGCGCGGAACGCCTATCTGGGCTTTCCCACGCCGTATTACCACTATAATGCCCCGCCCGAGCGCGCCTACCTCAATGCGCCGACGCTGGCCATCGGTGGCAAGACCAACGATGGCACCATCGAGACGCAATTGGCCACCAGCCGCGATGGCGCGCACTGGATCCGCTACCGAGTGCCCTACATCCCCCTTGGAAGCTACGACGGGCTGGACGTGAAGGTGGCCATGATGATCCCCGGTCTCCTCTGTCAGCAAGACAAGCTCTACCAATACTTTATGGGATATACATTCACTCATGGCGACACGCAAGTGCGCCACGGAAGCGGCGGCCGCGCCCTAGGCGGGGTCTTCCGAGTCGAGCAACGCACAGACGGATTCGTCTCGCTGGATTTCGACTACCAGGGAGGCTCGGCAACGACCGGGCCGTTCATCTTCAAGGGGTGTCGGCTGGTTATCAACCTGAACACATCGGCCAGCGGCGAGGCACGCGTCGCAATCCTGGATGGCCAGGGCGCGGAGTTCCCCGGCTTCAGCCTCGCCGAGGCCCGGTACATCAACGGTGATTACCTCGAAGCACCCGCAACATGGGGCGACGGCGTCTGCAATGTCGGTTCGCTTGCCGGCCAGCCGGTTCGTCTTCGTTTCGCGTGTCGCGGCACCAAGCTGTACTCGTTCCGCTTCGTCGCTGAGATATCGGAATAGCGCCCATGCCCCGGGCGGGCATGGCTTCTCTCGTCGGTCTCTACTCGGTTCAACGATGAGGCCGAAGAAGGTGAAAACGAAGAAAGGGCAAGCGTTTACGACTTTCCCCCGGCCACAAGCTCCTTGACAGACCGGCCATATGTCGACTATCATTCCAGATGAGATGAAGCTACTCTGGGGCACTGTGTCGCCGCGGAGCGGGAAGTGTGGCTACTGGCTTGATTTCCCCGTTTCCGAGGGGGTAGAGTACCTTTGGGAAAGCTGTGGAGGGCCGTTTGGGCACTGCGGTGAGTGTTGTCCTTATAAGCGGTTTCTAATGAAACGGAAGGAACGAGGACTCATGAGAAAAGCAAGAAGTATGGTATGGATGGCCTTGGCGGCGTTGCTGATGACGATCCCCAATGCCGCCGTGGCCTGGGCACCGAATTGCGACGAGTTCATCTACACCAATAGAGTGCCCGACGCCAACTATGGCCAGACCGGCGCCAAACGCTCGTTCTCGAACATGCTGGCCGCGCTCAACACGAATGCGCTGCTCCAGTTGGTGCGAGACAAGGCGCCCGAGTATGCCGCCTGGCTGAACTTCCATCCTTCAGTGATGGACATAAACGGCGGCTACCAGGAAGATCCCGAGTTCGCCATCTTCCCGAACGGGATGCTGGACGAGCGCGAGTTCTCGTTCATCCAGTACATCATCAATCACCCCGAATTGGACGTGATGGTCGACGACGGGGGTACGCCGCGCGAGCTCTACGATGTGGCGTACGAAGCGTGGTGTAACAATCTCACCCAGCTCTACCACGATATCTCGGGGCCGGAGGGCGATCCGTGGTGCCTCTTTTTCACGATGCTGCCCGGGCTCCAGTACGTTCTGGCCGGCATGGTGACTGTGGGCGACGACAACACCGCCGAAGTCCTTTTCGAACTCCTGGGCATGTTCGATCCCGACGATCCGGACATGGACCCTGAGATCAAGCAGTACATCGACATGCTGCTGCCCAACTTCCAGTTGCCCGTTCGCGCGAACTACATCCTGAAACCGCAGTTCTTCTCAATGAATGGTGACCCGGACGGCGACGGTTACACAAACTACGAGGAGTATGTCGCCTTCGGCTTCGAGGACGCCGGTTACTTTGCCGCCGCGCTGGATCCCACGATGAAGCCACCGCCCCGCAAGTGTCAGTACAACACCTCGTTGCAGAAACAGGCGGCCGACCTGATGAAGGCCTTGGTGGGCGAGAACGGATTGCCGCAGTCGGAGACGCTGTTGGACCATTTCTCGCTGTTCTCCTGGTCGACGTTGGACTTCGAGGACGGCGCCGCATGGATTACGTGGTGTGACGGCGGCGGATCGGGTGCGGAGCCTGCGCTGGGCGATGGGATCCCCGATTCGTGGCAGTTGGCGCTGCTGACCGAGGTGCTATGCCGCGAGTACGTCGACCCCGATGCCAAAGCGGCGTGGCAGACATACAGCGCCAACATATACGCGGCGTTCCAATCCAACGTCGCTGCGGTCGAAGCGGCCGTGGCCGCGCTTCCCGCCGGCGAAGCGAAAGACTTCTGGGATGCGAACGTCGACTTGTACGGGGAGTTCGTTGCCGCCGTGTGTGGCCTGAGCCAGAGCCTGCAGGATGCGTGGCTGAAACTCCTCAATCTCGAAGGTGCAGCCGTGGTCGTGTTTGAAGGCGGCACCGGAGTCGAGGTCTTCAGTGATGCGGGCGACCTCGATGACGACGGCGATTCGAACCTGGACGAGTACACCGCGGTCCTCGGATACGGTAGTGACCGCGACGGTTTCCTCCGTGCCGCCATGTACAACTCGCCGTTCTGGAGTGGTAATCCGGACCTTCCAGCGGCGGGCCTTCTCGGCCTGGGGTTGACGGCGTGTGCGTGCGCGTTGGGTGCTGCGGTGGTGATTCGCCGCAGGAAGTAGCCATCGCGCGGCACGTTGGGGTGTTCACCGGGCCGCCTCTCACGAAGAGGCGGCCCGGTTTTTCGATCTGGCCGTCCCGGCGGGTCGGCGCCCCGCGTTCGCATGGCGCAGACTCGGCACGAAGCGTGAGGGTTGGTCGGGAAATCCATTCCAACGGCGTGCGTTCCTTTCCCAAACCGGGTGATCGTGACGAGTTGCATGCAAGGCGTCCCGCGCTGAGACTCCTCGCGCTCGAGGATGGAACAGGTTGAATTTGCGGCTCCCTTTCGCGTATCATTAGGGGACGCGTGCCGGAGTGGTGGAATTGGCAGACACGCATGGTTCAGGACCATGTGCTCGCAAGGGCGTGGGGGTTCAAGTCCCTTCTCCGGCACCATTACTACGATGCCTAACGGCCGGGAACAGCAGTTCCCGGCCTTTCCGTTTCCTCTTGAGGCGCCGAAAGCGGCGGCCGAGGGTGGGATACGTCGGACGGGGAGCGGGCCTGCGAAACCAGCCGCGCGCCTCAGCGTGCCATGATCTCCTCAATCAGCGGCCGCAGTAGTCCCGCGTACAACTTGTTTCCCTCAGCACTGAAGTGGGGATCCAGCGCGAAGTAGAGCCCCGGCGTGTCACGGTGCTCACGAACGGCGTGTTCGACGGAACGGAACGGAACTCCAGCGCGATGGCAGACCAACTGGATCGTTCTATCCGGGACCTCGGAATCCAGGAGTTCCGGCGGGGTGTCATAGCCCAGTCTGCGGAGATTTCGATTCGCTTCGGCGTTGCAGTATGCGCCGTGCGGCACCGATACGACGAGGATCTTCGCTCCGTACATCCGAGCCAGGCGGCCGAGGCGTCTCACGGAAATCGTCATCTCGTCGAAGCTCTTCTGGAATCCCGGATAGTCCATGTTTGCGGCCCGAAGGAAGAAGTCGGGAACGCCAACGCTCCCACCGAGTGTCCACGGATTCAGGTCACCGCTGAAGAATGCCTTCTTGACCCCGTCCTCAAGTCCCTCGAACCGCTCACGCGCCTCGGGAGTCATGTTCTCATACACCTCAACGGCCACTTCCGCCCACCACGCGCCGTGCTGCTCGGCGGTCAACGGTTCGGATTCGGGCGCGGGATCGGTTCCGAACCCGTCGTACCACAGGGAACTCCCGTAGTCTCTCAGCCGCAGTAGGCCGGGCAGGAAGCGCTCGAGGGGAGACTCGGTGATGAGCTCATCGCACTGCATGAAATCCTCTCCCTGAAGAACCGCCACCAGGACGAGGTCGGGCTTGAGATTGGGGATGGCCACGGAAGCGATTTCCACGTACCGGCTAGGACTCGCGCCCGGCGCCCCGGCGTTGACGATCTCAACGTCGTGTCCGCGCGCCCCGAGCTCCTTCTCCAGCAGTTTGACCCATGTCTGCTCGAGTTCCACGCCCCAGCCGTAGGTGAATGAGTCGCCGAGCGCCAGAATTCGGTACCGTTCGCTTCTGCCGAGGGTCACCTCATGGTCGCGCAGACCAATTCCATTGGCGACTTCTTTGTACTTGAACGTCAGCGTGTCGAAATTCCGTTCCGCGTGGGGCCAGAAAACGAGTCCGTCTGAAGGAATGGGCGGGGGAGGAAGGAATCGCCCGAGAAGTCGATCCGCCACGAGAACGGCCAACACAACGAAAGCTAACGAGGCCAGCACCAACAGTCCGTTCGGAAGGGCGGCTTTGAGGTATCGCATTCGGTCTCTCCCGAGGTCGCAGACGTTCCGGCGGGCCCGGAAGGTGTTGACCGTGCCCTTGAGCATTTCTTCGTGTAGATATGATCCAAGAATCCTGGACTGAGATCAACCGGCGCAGCGCGTCGTGTTCCGGTTCCCGAATCAATACCGGCGGCGTCGGACCTTGTCTGTGGGCCGCGCCATTGACTCGTGGCGAAGCCGATGAACGACACGATTCCTCGCACCTGGCTTCGTGTTGATTCCCACGGGAATCCGTCCCCAATATGTCGCACTATGCCGCTTGACATGGACGCGCAGGAACCCTTACACTCTATCCATCTTTTCGAGTTTCGGTTGCAGGGCCTGAACCTCCGTGTGACAGACACAGGATCTGCGAGGATGTTGGTGAATCACTGGGCAGAACGTCTAAGAACGACAAGCGGCCTCCACAGCGCTCCTGCGCTGCGTATCGCGGGCTCTGTGCTCGATGCGCCTCGAGTACCCAGCGTCACGGTATGACCGTGACGAACATCCAATAACCGACTTCCCTTTTCCCGCCGTCTTCCCTTTGGCCGGATTGTAGACTTCAGTGAATCAGAGAAACGTTGAACGGTCGGAGTACCGGCCTTCCACTAGATGTGAGGAGCAACAATGAGCACGTTCGAGCGTGAATATCCCGAGAGCGCGACAGCGAATGCCCGCGAGCCGCGCGGCCATGGGTGGCCTCAGCAAGATCTGAACACGCCGCCACACCTTCGTGCAGGAGACCGGATGACCGGTGCAGAGATCATCATGCAAGTGCTTGTAGACGAGGGTGTCGACACTCTCTTCGGATACAGCGGCGGCGCCATATTGCCGGCCTACGATGCGCTGTACCGGCACAACGAATCGTGTCCGGAAGACGAGCGACTCCGTCTCGTTGTCGGTGCCAACGAGCAGGGCGCGGGATTCATGGCCGCGGGCTACGCGCGGGCCAGCGGCCGCGTTGGCGTTCTCATGGTCACCTCGGGTCCCGGCGCCACGAACTGCGTGACGCCCGTTCGTGACAGCATGGCGGATTCGGTGCCTATGGTGGTGATCTCCGGCCAGGTGGCCCGGGCCGCCATCGGCACCGACGCGTTTCAGGAGGCGCCCGTCTACAACATCATGGGTGCCTGTGCCAAACATGTCTTTCTGGTCGAGGACGAACAACAGGTCGAGGCTACGTTGCGCACGGCTTTTGCCATTGCCCGTAGCGGGCGTCCAGGGCCCGTGATCGTTGACGTGCCCAAAGATGTTCAGAACTACGAGGGCGTGTTTCGGGGGGGGGCATATCTCGAGTTCCGAGGATACGGGCAGCGCGTGCAGGAACTCATGACCGAGCTTGATCCTTCGGAAGCGGAGGCGTTCTATGCCCTCTTGGGGCAGTCGAAGCGGCCGTTACTCTACGTGGGCGGCGGCGTGGTTGCGGCCGGCGCGGCACCTGAGCTGCGCGAGTTCGCCAACCGGTTCAGCATTCCCGTCGTCAGTACGCTGATGGGGCTCGGCGGCTTCGATACGACCGACCCGCTTTCGCTGCGGATGCTGGGCATGCACGGCACGGCCTATGGCAACTATGCCGTGCTCGATTGCGACTTCCTTATCGCGGTGGGCGCCCGTTTCGACGACCGGGTCGTGGGCAACGTGGCCAAGTTCGCCCCCGGCGCCAAGATCGCCCATTTCGACATTGATCCCGCCGAGATTGGCAAGGTCAAGACCGTGGCCTGGTCTCATGTTGGCGATGCCAAGGTCGCCCTTGGGCAGCTACTGGATGCCGCCGATGCAGCGTTCAAGCCCGACTTTGGGCCCTGGGTGAGGCGGTGTGCCAAGCTCAAGCGGGCGCATCGACTGCGGTATGCCACAAAGAAGGCGGAGATTCAGCCGGAGTTCGTCATCGACACGCTCAACCAACTGACGCGCGGCGACGCGGTTGTCTGCACCGGCGTGGGACAGCATCAGATGTTTTCCGCGTTGTACTTTGACTTCCGCGAGCCTCGCACGTTCCTCACGTCGGGCTGTATGGGCACGATGGGATTCGGCTTACCCAGCGCCATCGGGGCGCAGTTGGCGTGTCCGGATCGCCTCGTAATCGACGTGGACGGCGACGGCAGCATGCGGATGAACATCGGCGAGCTCGAAACCGCCGTCACCTACGGCGTGCCCATCAAGGTCCTCCTGCTCAACAACCGCGCCGACGGCATGGTTTGGCAGTGGCAGGACATCTACTACGGTCGACGTTTCTCGGGCACCGACAAGACGGCCCGGACCAAGGATTTCGTCAAGGAGGCCCAGGCCAACGGCTTCCAGTTCGCACGGCGTGTCACGAGCAAGGCCCAGGTTCGCCGTGCATTGAAGAACTGGCTGGCCTTTGATGGGCCCGCCTTCCTGGAAGTGATGACTGACCGGGACGCGTACGTCTATCCGATGGTGGGTCCGGGCCTCGGATACCAGGACATGGATCTCGGCCCCAATATCACCGGTCGAGACGTCCGCTAGCGGCATCCCCCGAGCCCCTATCGCTTCGGCCCCGTTTTGCGTATAATGAGAGAAACCTGATTTGGGTTCAGGAAAACGTGGAACGGGAGGTCAACGGTATGTGTGCATGGCTCAGGCCTTTGTCTCGAATTGTCGTGCTGGTACTCCTGATCGTCTGTGTGGCGGGATGCCCGGAGCGTCCGCCGTTCAATGCCTCGGGATCGTATGAAGGCGAATGGGACACGACCGGCAAGGCACTTGAGGGCTGCGGACTAACGATGCAGTTGTTCCAACTGCCGAAGGTGCCCTTCATCAAGTTCCTGGTGGCCGGCATCGTGACGTTCGATCTGGACTGTATTATTCCGATCGACACGGCGGGGCTGCTGGACATCGATCTTCCGGAGTTGACCGTGCCCCTTCTTGGCGCCATGGACGAAGACGGGAATCTCGAACTGGCCCTGGAACTGGACGCCGACAAGATCCCTCAAGAACTGTTCGAGATGTTTGCGGGCGATGTCTCAACCGAGACGCCGTTCGAGGAGTTCAACGTCACCTTCAAGGGCGTGGGCGCCGACGCGGACGGTGACGATAGCATGGACGGCTACGCCGGCAACTTCGCCCTCTGGGCCAAAACGGCGGCCAACACGGCCAACCTCGCCGGTACATTTGACGTTGCGCGAAAGGCCGAGTGACCGCAAAAGATCCGCGACGTCGGCAGGAACAGTTTCTTCCGGACGAGGCCCCGTCTTGTCGCTGGGGTGGTTTCTTCTTTCCCGAAACCTGCGCGGCGCGGGCGCGCGGTTCACGGGCGAACGGCACCCGGCCGTTCCAGTGAGGGGCGACTCGTATGTCTCCGAATACGAGGTGGTTAGGTGTTTGACTGGGCTGGTCTGCGCCTGCTATGATGATCGTCTGTCGGTGTGACCGGCTCATTTCCACGAAACGGAGGCCTTAGGAACAACCATGTCAGATGAATTGGGAATCAAACAAGACGGAACAACCGGACTGGAGGCGGGCGTCGTCTCCGGACAACACGAGGTCGATGCGGCCTTGGACGAAGAGTACGCGACGGAATTGACCGAGGAGCAGATGGCGGCCCTCTATGATGGGACCCTTCAGAACTTCAAGGAAGGCGAAGTGGTTCGGGGCACGGTCGTCGAAGTCGGGACGGACCGTGTCCTTGTCGACATTGGCTATAAGAGCGAGGGCGTGGTGCCGATCGGCGAGTTCGGCGAGATGCCCGGTGTCGCCCCCGGCGATGAGTTCGACGTGTACATCGAGGAACCCGAGGATGAGGACGGAATGCCCGTTCTCTCGAAGCTCAAAGCGGATCGTATCAAGAACTGGACGCACATCCAGAAGATCTACGAGGTGGACGGCACCATCGAAGGTGTTATCACCCGACGCGTGAAGGGTGGCCTGAAGGTGGATATCGGTATTGACGCGTTCATGCCGGCAAGCCAGTTGACCTGGCGGCCGACGGGCGACCTCGAGAAGTACATTGGCCAGCGCATCGAGGTCAAGATCATCAAGTTGACCAAGCGCCGTCGCAACGTGGTTGTCAGCCGGCGCAAGTTGCTCGAGGAGCAGCGCGCCGACGAGAAGAGCCGTCTGCTCGCGACCATCGAGATCGGCCAGGTGATCGAAGGCGAGGTCAAGAACATCACCGACTTCGGTGCCTTCGTGGACGTCGGCGGCATCGACGGCCTTCTGCACGTGACGGACATGTCCTGGGGCCGGGTCAAGCACCCGTCTCAAGTGGTTTCCGTGGGCGAGCGTGTGCGCATTATGGTACTCAACTTCGATCCGCAGACGGAGCGCATCAGTCTCGGCCTCAAGCAACTGCACGAGAATCCCTGGAAGACGGCCGAGGAGCGGTATCCGGTGGGCAGCGTGGTGCGCGGCCGCGTGGTCAGCATGACCGACTACGGCGCCTTCGTCCAGCTTGAGGAGGGCATTGAGGGCATGGTTCACGTTAGTGAGATGAGCTGGACGCGGCGCGTCCGCCATCCCAACGAGGTCGTCGAGCTGGATCAAGAAGTGGATGTGATGGTCTTGAGCGTGGATCCGCAAGCCGAGAAGATCGCCCTGGGCTTCAAACAGACGCTTCCCAATCCGTGGACGGAACTCGAGCAGCACTACCCGATCGGATCCACCGTGAAGGGCATTGTCCGCAACCTTACGGACTATGGTGCGTTCGTTCAGATCGAGGAAGGCATCGATGGCCTGCTACACGTCAGCGACCTCTCGTGGACACAGAAGATAGTCCATCCCTCCGAAGTGGTGACGAAGGGCCAGGAACTCGAAGTCAAGATTCTGAGCATCGATCCGGTAAACGAGAAGATCAGCGTGGGTCTCAAGCAACTCGAGCAGGATCCCTGGATGATCATCTCCGAGAAGTATCCGCTGGGAACCCATGTCGAGGTCGAGATCGCCAAGCTTGTGACCTTCGGCGCCTTTGCCCGGCTTGAGAACGGCATTGAGGGGCTCATCCACGTGAGCGAGCTCTCGGATAACCGTGTACAGAAGCCGGAGGATGTGCTTGCCGTGGGCGACAAGGTCAAGGCCAAAGTCATTAGCGTTGACCCGGTCGAGCGCAAGATCGGCCTGAGCATCCGCGAGTACCAACGCGATCTGGATCTCGAGGCCCAGCGCGAATACGCCCAAACTAGCGGCGATCGTGTGGTGAGTGTCGATCAGGCCATCGGCGATGCCGTGCCGAAGTCGATGCTGCAGGCCGGCCGCAGCTTCACGGACTTGGCCAACGAGATGATGGCCGCCGTGAATGCCCAGTTGGCTGCCTCCCGTCAAGAGGAACCGAAGCCCGAGCCGCCGGCCGCCGCGCCGCCCGTCGAGGCGCCCGCGACCCCCGAGGCGTCCGAGACCCCCGAGGCGTCTGAGACTCCCGAGGCGTCTGAGTCCCCCGAGGCGTCTGAGTCCCCCGAGGCGTCTGAGTCCCCCGAGGCGTCCGAGGCCCCGCAGAGCGTAGACATCGCCGAGGCGTCCGAGGCCGCCGCTCCCGAGGAACAGACCGAAGCATAGAATCTTCCAGCATACAAGGTCCTGCGGAGCGTTGTGGCCGTGCCCAGCGCTCCGCTTTTCCTTTCTGTCGCATTGAATTCGACGTATGCGCGGCGGTAGATTGACTGTGCATCAGCGAGGAGGATTGTCGGCGATGTCCATCAAGGAACGCGTTCAAGACGGGATCAAGGAAGCGATGCGGAACAAGGATACGTTCCGACTCGAGGCCCTTCGGATGGCCAAGGGGGCGCTCCTGCTCAAGGAGAAGTCTTCGGCCAAGGAGATGACCGAAGAGGACGCCGCCGGCGCCCTGCGCGGCGAGGTCCGCAAGCGCCAGCAAAGCATCGAGATCTTCCGCGAGCACGGCAAGCTGGCCGAAGCGGAGGCCACGGAACGTGAGATCGCTATCTTCGAAGAATACCTGCCGCAGCAGTTGTCCGCCGAGCAGATCGAGGCGCGCGTCCGGGCCTACCTCACCGAGCATCCCGAGATGACGCACGCCGGCAAGCTCACTGGTGCGTTGAAGAAGGAGCTGGGCGAGCTGGCGGACGGAAAACTGCTCAACGATACGTGCAGGAAGGTGCTCGGCGCTTGAGTTCGCTCCGGACCTTGCTCGTGTTTGCGGCCATTGCCGCCCTGCTGTTCGCGCTCTACACGAGAACAGGTGCACCGCCGCCACCCCCGGAAGGGAAGACGGTGGTGACCGTTTGGCATCCGTGGCCGGGCGATCAAGGCGAAGAGTTCCGGCGGCTGGTCGAGGTGTTCAACGAACAGAGCGATTCCTGCTTCGTGCGACTGCTCTATGTCCCGAACAACCTCTCGTCGAACCAGAAGCTGTTTCTCTCCATATCGGCCGGCGTGCCGCCCGATTGCACCTTCGTGGATGGCCCGCAGGTCTGTGAGTGGGCCGCGCGGAGCGCCATCGAGCCTCTTGACCATCTGATGGCGCGCCACCGCGTGCGGAACGAGGACTTCTGGGGCCCTTGTGTGCGTCAGAACCAGTTCCATGGCCAGACTTACGCCCTCACCTACTGCGCCGATCCCAATTTCGCCTTCTTCTGGAATCGGGAGGTCTTCGGCGAGGCCGGCCTTCTCGAACAAGGCCCGCCGAAGACTATCGAGGATCTGGACCGTATCTCGCGGCAACTGACGCAACTCGATGATCGCGGCCGGATCACGCGAATCGGCTTCATCCCCTGGAACGTGTTTGGATACGCGAACTCGATCTTCACGTGGGGCTGGGCCTTCGGCGGACGCTTCTACGACTACGACAACGAACGCATCGTCTGCGGGGAGGATCCGCACGTGCTCGAAGCCCTCCATTGGATGCTCTCCTATGCGGACGAGTACGGCTTCGAGAACATCAACAGCTTCGCCGAAGGTTTCGGGGATCAGGCCGACAATCCGTTCATTCGTGGCAAGATTGCCATGGCCGCCGGACACGTATCCAACATTCAGTTGTTCAAGAAGTACGCGCCGGACCTCGATTACGGCGCCGTGGCGTTTCCCTTTCCCGAGTGCATGGGCAGCGATCACAGCGCCTGGATGGGGGGCTGGTGCATGGCCATTCCGCGCGGGTCCCGACACCCCGAAGAGTCCTTCACGTTTATGAAGTGGCTCTGTACAAGCGCCGAGGCCGGCCGCTCGATGATCGTGACCACCGGCACATTCCCCGGCTTCATCCATTCGCCGGGCTTCGATCTCGTGCAAGGAAACGAGAAACTCGAGATCTTTTACGACATCCTCCGGAACACGCAGCACCAACGGCCTGTGATGCCTGCCCAGGCCTATTTCATGGGTGCGCTGGATCGCGCCATCAGCCATGCCCTGAACCGGATCAAGTCTCCCGAACAGGCCCTCATGGACGCGCAGCGCGAGACGCAGAAGGAGCTTGATCGCGTCCTCGGCAAGTAGGCCGGCATCCCCCGTGCTCGCGTCATGATCCCGCGGCCCCCGGTTGCGCCCGAACACCGCCTCATTGTATCGTAGGAGACCGGGTACGTGGGGCGTGATGACATCCTTTTGTCATGGGAGGGACGCAGGCAATGTCGAGTGACAAGAAATGCTGCAAGGGCCAGTGCGCGCTGCCGACGGGACCGACGGGATACGGGCCGCACGCGCGCGGGGTGGGCCGTCGCGACTTCCTAAAGGTGGCGGGTGCCGGACTGGTGGCGACCTCGTTCGGCATGCCGGCGGCAGTTATGGCCGGGCCGTTCGAGGCGAGCGATCGCGTCGAGCACTTCGTGCCGGCCGACAAGAAGCTAGCCCGGGGTTGGGTTCAATCGCTCTATGACCGAGGCACGCCCGAGGTCCACTCGGGCGAGGCCCTCAAGACGATCGGCATGCCCATCGGCGGTATTGCCTGCGGTCAGCTCTACCTCTGCGGTGACGGCACCCTCGCCAACTGGGAGATTTTCAACCGGTACTACTTCGGCGGCACCGGTGCGACGAGCTACACGATGCGTCATCCCAAGAAACCGGTCAAACAGGGATTCGCGGTGGTGCTCGACGTGGCCGGCCAACGGACGTTGAAGACCCTAGACGTTGAAGGGTTCTCGGACGTCTGTTTCCGTGGCGAGTATCCCATCGGTACCGTTCGCTATGCCGAAGAGGACTGTCCGGTACGCGTCGAGATGGAAGCCTTCTCGCCGTTCATTCCTCTCAACGCCAAGGACTCGGCGCTCCCAGCCACGTTATTCCACATCACGGCCGAGAACGTGGGATCGGCACCGGTATCCGTGTCCGTTGCGGGCTGGCTTGAAAACGCGGTGTGCATGGGCTCCGCGCCCGAGATTCGAGGCCAACGTGCCAGTGCCCTTGTCCTCGAGAAGGGCCGTACGCTCGTCGTGCACACGGCCGAGGAGGCGCCGAAGCCACCCAAGGAAGAGAGTCCTCGGCCGCCCATGCTGATCGAGGGTTTCGAGGGCGAGAACTATGGCCAGTGGGAAGCAACCGGCGTCGCGTTCGGAAGTCGGCCTGCCCGAGGCACGTTGCTCGGCCAACAGAAGGTCAGTGGCTACGAAGGCGAGGGTCTTGTCAATACGTTCCTGGGCGGAGACGAACCTCACGGCATGCTCACATCTCCGCCCTTCACCATCGAACGCAAGCAGATCAACTTTCTGATGGGCGGCGGCAACCACCCTGGCCGCACGTGCATGAACCTCGTCGTGGACGGCCACGTGGTTTGTTCCGCAGCGGGCATCAATAGCGAGGAACTGACGTGGCACACCTGGCGCGTCGACGCATGGGAGGGCAAACAGGCCCGGCTCCAGATCGTCGACGAGGAGTCCGGGGGCTGGGGACACATTAGCGTCGATCACATTGAGATGGCCGACGTGTCGCGCCAAGGCCCTACGGGTCCGATCAACGCCCTCGATGACTGGGGCACATTGGTCCTGGCCTTCGATGGCGATGGCGGCCACGGCGCCATTGCCGAGAACCTTGACGTTTCCAGTCCCGACGCGTTCCACGGCGCTGCGGAAGCCCGGTGCATCTTCCCGGCGAGTCTCCTGGGTGCCGCGGTCACGCCGACGCGCGACCTGGCGCCCGGCGCCAAGCACACCTTTGTGTTCGCCCTGGCTTGGCATATGCCGAACTTCCCCAACGGCCACGAGTACGTCAACCGGTTCGCTTCCGCGTCCGAGGTCGCGCACTACATCTTCGACAACCGCGCGCGATTGGCCGCGGATACCCGGGCCTGGCGCGATGTCTACTACGACAGCTCGTTACCGTACTGGCTCCTCGACCGTTTGCACTCGACGGTGGCCAATCTCGCCACGGGCACGTGCGAGTGGTGGGAGAATGGCCGGTTTTGGGCGTACGAAGGCGTGGTGTGTTGTGGCGGCACGTGCACGCACGTTTGGAACTATGCGCATGCGCACGCCCGGCTCTTTCCCGAACTCGCGCGGAGTGTCCGCGAGATGCAGGACTTCAATCCGGACGGCGGCGGATTCCATCCGGACACCGGCCTGGTCGGATTCCGCAGCAACGATGCGTACGCAGCCGACGGCCAGTGCGGCACGATTCTCAAGGCCTATCGCGAGCATCAGATGTCGGCCGACGACACATTCCTGCGCAGGAACTGGGAACGGATCAAAATGGCGCTCGATTTCTCGATCCGACAGGACGGAAACGATGACGGCCTCATCGAGAATAGCCAGCACAACACCTACGACATCAACTTCGAAGGCCCGAATACCATGGTCGGCTCGCTCTACCTAGCCGCGTTGCGCGCCGGCGAAGAAATGGCGATGGACGTCGGCGATCACCGCTTCGCCAAGCGCGTGCGGCGCATCTACGAGCGAGGCCGGCAGTTGACGATGGACCGCTTGTGGAATGGCGAATACTTCGTCCAGGACGTGGATCTCGAGAAGCATCCGAAACACCAGTACGGCCAGGGATGCTTGTCGGACCAGTTGTTTGGGCAAGGCTGGGCGCGCCAGCTTCATCTCGGCGAGATCTATCCGGAAGATGCCGTAGAGAAGACCTACCAGAGCATCTGGAAGTACAACTGGGCGCCCGACGTCACGCCGCAAAACGACGCGCATACGCCGCTGCGGTGGTTCGTGAGTCCCGGCGAGGCCGGCCTGTTCACCTGCACGTGGCCCAAGAGCGAACACCTGAGCGAAGGGGTCATGTACAAGAACGAGGTGTGGACGGGCATCGAGTATCAGGTGGCCGGCGGGATGATCTGGGAGGGCATGGTCGAGCAAGCGCTCGCCATGTGTCGGGCAGTACATGATCGATACCATCCGCTCAAGCACAATCCCTACAACGAGGTCGAGTGCGGCGACCACTACGCGCGTGCCATGGCGAGTTGGGGCGTCTACCTCGCCCTCTGTGGCTATGAATACCACGGCCCGAGAGGATACCTGGCCTTTTCGCCGCGGATGGTGCCCGAGGCCTTCAAGGCCGCTTTCACCACGGCCGAAGGCTGGGGATCCTTCGAGCAGCAGCGTCGCGACGCCGCCCAGCACGACCGGATCATCGTGACGCGCGGCAATCTGTTTTTGCGGACACTCGCGTTCGACTTGGCCGAAGGCGCGGCGGCGAAGCAGGTCGTGGTGGCCGTGGGAGGCAAGACCGTCCGCGTCCAGCACGAACAAGAAGGATGCCGGGTGACGATCCGGCTTGCGGATGGCCTGACCCTGGCGTCGGGTCAATCCCTGGACGTGTCGTTCGCCTGAAACCGGGCCCCACGGCCACGCGCGGACACAGATGTCTCGTGTCGGTTGTTGCACGACGGGCAGTTCATCGGTGGAGGTCTCTTGGTACAGCGAGTGAGAGTCATACGGTGCGTGGTGCTCATGGTCTGCGCCGCCGCGGAAGCGCGCGCCTGTGAAGACGGCTCGATTCGCATGGCGGCTTTCGCTGAGGATCGCGACGTCCACCGCCTGTGTGTGATTGCCGATGCCGCCGATCCCCAGGGTGAGACCGTTTCGACGCGTCTCTGCGCCGAACTGACCTCACTCGCTTCCGAGCTCAACATCACCGTCGAGCGCGTCCCTGCTGACGATCCGGCCTTTGAATGGCAAGCCCTCGCGCTGCCTTCGGCGCCGCCCGAACGGCCGGTCACCGTGCTGGTCGGTTGGGATGGCGTGGGCCGCCGGCCCTTCGTCATCGACCATTGGACGCCCGCGCCAACACCCGAGGAACTCGGCGCGATCATCGCTTCGCCGGTGCGCGATGCCCTTCGGGAGGCGGTGCCGACGCACTGGGCCGCGCTGCTCTACGCGCCCGCTGTGCCGCCGGCCGGGGGCCAGGCGAGGCCGCTCATCGAAGGTATCGCCAAGCGCTGGACTGAAGAGAATCCACCAGGCCTGCGTGTCGTCGAGATGGATCGGAGCGATCCGCGTGAGCGACTTCTGTGTGCGTTCATCGGCCTGGATCCCGAGGGACCCGACTGGGCCGGTATCGTCTACGGAAAAGGGAAACTGATGGCCCCGCCGTTCGAAGGCGAGTCGATCACCGAAGAGAACCTGAATGCGCTAGTTGCGAAGCTTCTCGAACCGTGCACCTGTCTCCAGGCGGGTACCCGGCTCGGCGTTGACATTCCGCTCCGTTGGGCCAAGGCACACGACAAGGCGGTTGTCGCACTCGGCACGGACGCGTACGAGGAGGCCGCGTTGCCCGGCGTGGGGTCGGCGCCGGCCGGCGGACAGCCATCCGACATGGGGCGCCGCCTGCCGATGCTCGCGCTCGCGGCGGTGGCCGTATCCGTTCTTGCCGTAGCGGCAGGTGCTGTGGTGGTTGTCTGGCAGTCGAGACGAGGTTCCGGGCGAGAGCAGGGGAGTGGTCGGTATTGACACCGAGGCCCGTTCCGGAGATAATCGCCATAGGGATTAGGGGTGACCGGCGGAGGCGTACCGGATATGGTTGTGTGGTCAACGGGCGTGGACTAACAATGGGTAACCGCGAGGAGCGCCTCCGGACTCATCCGCGCCAACCGAGGGCCGGGGGGCTCATTCGAAGTGGAAGGGAGCAATTGTGCAATCGCGACGGTACTTGAGGACGCTTCTGCTGGTCTTGCTCGCACTCACTCTGGTTGTGGCGCCGGCGAGCGCGGCAAAGACACGACGAATACTCATGGTGGGCGATAGTTGGTGCTTCTTCATGTGGATGTTCCGCACCATGGACGACGCCCTTGAACGGGCGGGATTGGGCCAGTACACCGAGTTGGCCGAAGGGACGGCTATTGCCACATCCACCGCCGAGGAATGGGCCACCAACCACGCGGGCAAGCTGGACATCCTTGCCAGCGTGCTCCAGCGCAATCCAACGATTGACATTGTCCACCTCAGCATTGGCGGCAACGATGCCAACGGTATGTGGAGTCCGCTCATGACGCCCGAGGAGGAGCAGGCCATGCAAGATACCGTCAGCGCCTGGGTGCGGACGGTGATCGAGTTCATATTGGCCCAGCGCCCGACTATCCGGGTGGCCCTCTGCAGTTATGAATACATGTGGGCTTCCGAACAACACGATCCGCCTCGCCCCGGTGACTACACGCCGCAGCAGTTGAACGCGGCCGGCATACGCGCCCTCCAGCGCGGCATCAATTCGCTTGGCGATATGGGGTCGCGTGTTACATTGATCAACAACTATGGAATATGTCAATGCAAACTAGGCGATCCAACGGCCAACCCGCCCTACGGGCCCGGCGACGTCCCGTGTCCCGGTGGACCACCGGACTACAACCCCTTCCCGGGAGGCGACCCGGATCGGCTCACGCCGATCGCGGCTATGCTCGATCCCAACGCCGAAGGCGTGCACCTCAACCAACTGGGCTACAGCATCCTGGCGGACAACTGCATCCAGCAGGTCTACAGGAAGTGGCTGCTCGAAGGCGTGCACGAACTCGATGTCACGAGGCCCAACGGAGGTGAAGCGTGGCCTGCCGGCTCGGTGCAAACCATCACATGGGATACCCCCGGCACCAATGTGGGCGGCTCCGTGCGCTTGGCGCTCCACGATGGCTTCACCTTTGTCCGCTGGATCGACATGTATGCAGACAACACCGGTGAGTACCAGTGGCTCATCCCGGGTGACGTCGCGCCCGGCGACAACTATCGCGTACGTGTGCAGTCCTATGCCTACCGCTCGCTACGCGATTTTAGCGAGCCCTTCTCGGTCCTGCCTGCTGAGGCTGCGCCCTTGCGCGTGACGACGCCCGACGGTGGCGAGTCGTGGATGGTCGGGACGGCACATGCCGTGACGTGGCAGACACAAGGCGAAGCCGCGGGCGAGCACGTCCGTATCGGCATCCAGCGCGGTGACGGCTTCTTGGGGTGGCTCGTGAAACGTACGCCCAATGACGGTGCACAGAATATCCTGTTGCCGGCCAATCTGTCTCCGGGTGTTGACTACCGCATCCGCCTTCAGGCCTACGCTGACCCTGCGGTGCGCGACCTGAGCAATCGTCCCTTCGCGGTCGTCGCCCCCCCGTTGCGCATTACGGCACCCAACGAGGGCGGTGTGTTCCCGCGCGGTAGCGTCCTTCCCGTCACCTGGGAGAGCCGGCCGGAGCTCGTCGGCGATTCTGTTCGCATCGGCATCCATCGCGGTTCGGCCTTCCTCGGCTGGGTCGCCCTGCATACCGAAAACGACGGTGTCTTTCGCGCGGTTATCCCCAGCAGTGCCGTACCGGGAGGAGACTACCGGATCCGGGTGCAGTCGTACGCTGAGCCAAGTCTGCGTGACTTCAGCGACCGGCCGTTCTCGGTGGTCGACTAGCGAAGGGCTCGGTGGGGGGCCGTGTTGCGAAACACCAGACTCGCTTTGGGCTGTATTATGCATGAATATCTTTGATTCGTTGAATTAATCGTTTTGATTGCGGAGCTTGACACGAGGTTTTGCCGTATAGCATAATCGGTTATCGGTTTTGGGTGGTTTTTCTAGTCTGTAGCATATGGCTTCCTTCCAGGGTCAGGGCGGCAGGGCTAGCCACCAAGGGAGCAGCACATGCAGTATCTGAATCGGCGCAAATGGGTCCTTCCGCTGGTGGTTGTCCTTATCCTATCGTTGCCCGCGTCCGCGGCCAGGACGCCGCGAATCCTGATGGTGGGCGACAGTTGGCCGTTCTTCATGTGGATGTTCCGTTCCATGGGTGGAGCCCTCGAGCGCGCCGGGTTGGGACAGTTCTGTGAGGATGGCTCGTCGACGGCCATTGGCACCTCTGAAGCCAAGGAATGGGCCAACAATCATAATGGCAAGCTGGACACGGTCGCCGTCATGCTGAATCGCTATCCGACCATCGACATCGTCCACCTGAGTATCGGTGGCAACGACATGCTCGGGCCATGGAATCCCAACATGGGCGAAGCGGCCGAGCGAACGTTGATGAACAACGTTCTGAACTGGACCGAAACGGTCATCGATTTCATCCTGGCGCAGCGCCCCGATATCCGCGTCGGCCTCTGTAGCTACGAGTACCTCTGGGCCAGCAGGACGCACACGCCGCCACACGACGATGACTACACGTGCCAGCAGTTGAACGCCGCAATCGTCCGCCTCGAGCACCTGCGGATGGCGTTGTGTGAACGCAAGGGCCCGCGCGTGCAGTTTATCAACAACTATGGCCTGATGCAGTACCTGTTCGGCGATGCGGAAGCCGATCCGCCCTATGCCCCGGGTGAATTCCCGCGTCCCACGGGCCCGGAGCGGGACTATCAGCCTTTTCCGGCCGGGAATCCAATCTACCCGACTCCGGAGGTGGCCATGCTGGATCCCCACAGCGAAGGTATCCATCTGAACCAGCTGGGCTATGCTGCCTTGGCCGACAACTGCATTGCCCAGGTCTACAAGTACTGGCTGACGGAGGACATGGGGACCTTCGAGGTTACCTCGCCCAATGGCGGGGAGCAGTGGCGTGCCGGCACGGTGCAATCGATAGCGTGGCTGAATCCGGCCGAGGCCCCGGGTGCGTCGGTGCGCGTTGGACTGCACAAGGGCGAGGCTTTTGTCGGCTGGCTGAACCTCAAGACCGACAACGACGGTGCCTACGCCTGGCACATCCCGGTCGATCTGCCGGCCGGCGACGACTACCGTGTCCGAGTGCAGTCGCATTCCGTGCGTTTCCTGCGCGATTTCAGCAACGCGGCGTTCTCCATCGGCGAGGCACCCTTGCGCGTGACCTCGCCCAACGGCGGCGAGCAATGGACGGCACTGAGCGTGCAACCCGTCACATGGGTTGGTGATGTCGACGCTGTGGGCGAATACGTGCGCATCGGCATTCACCATGGGGCGGACTTCCTCGGGTGGCGCTCGTTTCGCACCGAGAACGACGGCGAGTTCCATTGGGTCGTGCCCAGGAAGATGAAGGAGGGCGACAACTACCGGATCCGCGTCCAATCCTTCGCGAATAAGACCATTCGTGACTTCAGCGACGGTATGATCAGCTTAAAGGTCGAATAGACTTTCAGTTCCATACAAGCCCCCCCCTCATGCGCAGCGTCGACCCTCCCCCCGGCGCTGCGCCCTCTCTTTGTGTGAGAGGCCATTATGTTGGAACCGCGGTCCGGTCCGGCGGGTCAAAAGTCGGGTTCTTGTAGCTGGGCGCGACGCGCAACTTCCTGGAAGGGATCCATGACCAAAACTGTGATCGACCGAGATGGGTTGTTGTGTTCCGGTATGATGGCCGTGTTGCTAAGTGTGCTCGTGGCCGTCTCGCTCTATCCGCTCATGCCGCCTCGAGCCGTGCCTGGCGACGCGCCCGAGACCGAGTTCTCCGCGCAACGTGCCTTCCAGCACATCCAGGCGGCCTGTACCGAACCGCACGCCGCCGCTACGGCCGCCAACCGCCGCGTCATCGAGTACATTGTTTCGACGGCCGAAGCCATGGGCGCCCATCCCGAGACGTTCAGCGTCACGCTGGCGCGCGGCAATACCTTCGATGATGTGACGAACGTGCTGGTCCGGCTCCGGGGCTCGGCGCCGACGAAGGCCGTGATGATCGTGGCGCATCATGATTCGGTGCAGTGGGGCCCCGGTGCCTCCGATGATTTCGGCGGTTGCGCCGCTATGCTCGAGACGATTCGTGCCTTGCTTGCGAGCCCTCCGCTGAAGAACGACATCATCTTCATGTTCACCGATGCCGAGGAGCGTGGCCTGGTGGGCGCCGAAGCCTTCTGCCTGGAACACCCATGGATGGCCGACGTGGCCCTTGTCCTGAACTTCGAGGCGCGTGGCACGTGCGGGCCGTCCCTCATGTTCGAGACGGGGCCGGATAATGGCTGGCTGATTCCGCACTTTGTGAAGGCGGCTTCCCATGCCGTGGCCTCCTCGCTCATGGCCGATGTGTACCTCAAGATGCCGACCACGACCGATTACAAGATCTTCAAGCGCTATGGTTTGCAGGGACTGGGCTGCGCGTATATCCGGAACCTCGCCTATTATCACACCCCGAACGATTCCCCAGAGAACGTCAATCTGGGGAGCCTCCAGCAGCACGGATACTACGCCATCGACGTCGCCCGTTATTTCGGCAGTATCCCACTTGAAGACATCCGGGAGCCGAACGCAGTGTACTTCAACCTCGTCGGCCACCAGCTCGTCTGCTATCCGGGAAGCTGGGTCGTTCCGCTGACGGTTGTTGTCCTTCTCTTGGTGCTGGCCGTGTTGGCACTTGGGTTCATCCGGCGTCGGTTGACGGGACGCGGCGTCTTGCTCGGCGTGGCGGCGCTCGTGACGAGTGCGCTCTGTGCCGCGCTCTTAGCGGCCGGATTCATCATCGTCGCCTGGCTTGTCTACAACCGCGGTACGGGCATGCCCCTGTTCCGGCACGGCATGTTGGATGCCAACGCATGGATCTCGGAGAACTGGCATCTGCTCTACCAGAATACGAAGTATTTCGTGGCCTGCGTGGCGCTTACGCTCTATGTCGTGTCCGTTTTCCACATCGCCTTCCGGAAGCGGGTGAAAGCCGAGGAACTTCTGGCCGGCGCCGTGATAGTCTGCGTTCCACTCTTGGTGGGCGTCACCTTCTTGTTCGAGGGCGGCGCATACCTGGTCCAGTGGTCGCTAATCGGAATCTGCGTCGCGCTGGCGGCGACGATTCTCCGTAGGGAAGACGCAAACGACGGCGTGGGATGGGCCGTCTTCCTGTCGCTGTGCGCCGCACCGGCCCTGCTGCTTATTCTGCCGTCTCTGTTCATGATGAACGACGCCACCGGCGCGGTGATAGCGCCTGCCGTCATGTTCGGAATGACGTTGTTGTTCAGCATGCTCTCGCTGCACCTTGCGGTTCTGGCCCGACCATGGCGCTGGGCGGTGCCGGTGGTATCCGGTGTTGCGGCGGTGACGGTTTTCATCACGGCCCTGCTCCTCAACGGGACCAGTGCGGGCCAACCTCTGCTCAAGTCGGTGGCTTACGGCCTCGACCTGGACCGCGATCAAGCCTACTGGATCAGCAGCGATCATCGTTTGGACGCTTGGCAGCGGCAGTTCTTCCCGGAAGCCGCTGAGCGCCAATCGATAGCCGAGTTCATTCCCGGCGAAGGCTCAGCCTACCTCAAAGCCCCTGCGCCCAAGGCCGTCTTCAGCACGCCGACCCTCGAGGTGATCGAGGATCAACGCGCGGAGGACCATCGCTCGCTCCGGCTCCGTCTCGATACCCCCGATCGTCCTCCGAGGCTCCATCTGTCTCTGCCCGAGGGGATTCAGGTGCTGGAGGCCACGGTCAATGGAAAGCCAGCTGCCCGCGCGGCCCACTGGTCGCTCAACTACCGGAACTACGCCCGCGAATCTTCCGATCTGACGCTGGTCTTGAAGACCGGTGGGGAATCCGTCGAGCTGACGGCCGTCGAGTGCTTCTTGAGCTTACCGAAATCGAGCGAGCTCGGATATGAGCCGATGCCGGATTACGTCATCCTCGAACCGAACACGGTCGATTGGCACCGAGACCTCCGCAGCAATAGCAGCTTCGTGCGCAAGACCTTTGCGCTTCCCTGAGGCGCTACACCTATCGCGTGAAGCCCTGGTGCAGCGGGCGATCCCGCCAGTCGGAGGGCAAGGCAACACGGAGTAGGAGGCGCACGCTGCTCAGATCGGACACGCGATAGAGTCCCCGGACATACCGGGTATGTTCCTTGGCCAGTTCCAATCCAAGGAAACGCTGGTGCACGCCGTCGTAGATATCATCGACCAGGAACACCGGAATGAACAAGCGGCCGATCGCGTCGCCCTGCGTCCCGTCATTCGCGGTGGCCGGCATGACCAGGTCCTCCCGCGTAAAGTCGTACTCGGGGTCATCGGATTCGTACCGCAGCACGATGGGGATTTCGGGGCGGCCCTGATCGGTGAACTCGACCACGAAACACTGAGTGTTCACGGGGAGGCCGTCCTCTTCCGGCGGTACGGGAACCAATGCCTCCATACCGGGCGTGGACAATCTGACGCGGTCGGCGTCCAACGCGACGCTGTCTAACGGCAGCGATTCGACCGGCGCCGAGGCGTTCTTGTCGAGCAGACTCAGCACGGCACGGTGCTGATAGGCACGCAATCCGGCCACGGGCAAGATGATTCCCGCGACGGCGACGGCGCAGAACGCCAACGAGCGCTTCAGGGGCGCGGGGACTCTCCGGTGGGGTGCGGAGCAGGCGGCACGCAGACGCTGGCGGGCCTCGGGGCGGCGCAGTGCCACTACGAGGTCGAGGCCGCGTTGTGCCAGAAACCCGATCACCCAGAGCGAAATGAACTCGAGATGGAAGCAGTGCCGCTGAGTAAACAGGGCGGCCGTGTACCCCGTGAAGTACAGGAGAATGAAGAGCGCGCACAAGGCAAGTCGGATACTGTGTCCGCCGACAAGGGCCAGGGCAAGGCCTGTGTAGTAGCGGCCACTGCCAACCAGACTGCTCAGCACGAGGACGCGGGCGCGGTAGGCCGCGACGATGGCGGGGTGTTCGATGCCGCGTGGCGCCGGATGGCGGACGGTGACCTGCATCTCGTCCAACACGCGCAGCACCGCGGCGTAGGCGCGTAACGCCAAGTCGGCTGGGAACCGTTTCGCCATTTCCCACAGGTACTGGCGGCCGACCTCGTCATAGACGGCCGTTGAGATGGACAGGTGCTCGCGGCATCCGTGTACCCGCTGCGCATAGCTCTGGAACGAGGCCTGCACGTAGAAGTCCAGAAAGGGCCCTCCGAAATCGTAGAGCGGGGTCGCCACGCCCAGACGGGCGTCGCAGAACGTCATGAACCCGAGCGTGGCCCAATGCGCCATGTGGCTATCTGTTCGTAAGGCGATTAGGATGGGCCATCCGAGGGCGAGGTAGCCCGCGGCGAACGTCGCGAGCATGAGCGCTTTGGTCCGGAGGCCGTGTACGGGGCCTTCCGGTGCGAATAGGAGCGTCACGATGACAAAGGCGGGCAGGGCGATGTTGACATCCGGCCGAAAACCGAGGCCCAGCCCGATGACAGCGCCCCCGAGGCCCGCTAGGGCGATGCGGGCCGCCCGACCCAAGGGGATCTTGGCCAATACGCCCATGATAAGGATCGCACCGAGGATGAAGGGGGCCTTCGCATAGTCACGGTAGTGGGGGAGTTGCTGAAGATGCAGGGGGGCGATTGCCAGGAGCAGCACGCACACGACCGCCAGGCGCCTGCGCATCCCGAGGCGGAAGAGGCCATAGGATACGGCGGCGGTGACGCCATAGAGGATGGCGAGGAGGGGATGCAGGGCACTCCAACACACACCGAATAACCGCCAGCAGAGTCCCGCTGCGCCGATGAGATAAATCTGGAAATGCTGGTACGGAACGAACTCGGCGATGTGAATCGACGTGAAATACGGACTCCAATCGTAGTGCGGGTCGAAGACGGGTCCCGGCGGCGCCATGTCGATATCGGCCGGGATGTTTTCGCACGGGAAGCACTCGCGCTCGGAGAACAGGAATTCCCGGAATCCGGGCGCTTGGTCGAGAGCGGGATTACGGTACTCGTGGCCGCACGCCCACATCACCCCCGGGCCGAATATGGGCTGCCAGAACATCGGTCGGCCGCCCCATGTCTCGAGATATATCATCCCGATGGAGGCGGCCACGATCCCGAGCAGGACGGGCAACGCGACATCGGACGGAATCCGCGAGATTGCGCTCTTGAGTCGCTGCACCTCTACCTCGCTGATGCGGTCGGTTCTGCGGCCTTCACAACCGGAATCCCGGTACAGTATACTCTTGGCGCAGTCGGTTTTCATTGGCGTGAAGCTGTGTGTTCCCGCGCTACGCGCGAGAACGCCGAGAGAATAGGGATCCGTTTGTGTCCGCATCGCGCGTCCGCTATCATCCGCTATGCGCGGCCCTCTTCTGCATATTTCTACCGGCGATCGCCGGTGTTCTCGGCGTCCATGCCGAGTCCGATGCGATCCGTTTCACGTTCGAGATCGGCGACCTCGATGGCTGGGAAGTGGTCGAAGGGGCGTTCGACCTTCTTGTGTGCGATCGCCCCATGTTTCACAACCGCCCGGATGTCGCGTACAATAAGGAGGGCAAGTACTTCCTATCCACGCTCGAGGGCGAGGGCTACACATCCAGAGACCCCTTGACCGGCGTCATCGAGTCCCCGGTCTTTGTTCTAACCGGTACCGAAATCTCGCTGCTGGTCGGCGGCGGATCGCATGATGACACCTACGTGGCCCTGTGTTCGCTCGATGGCGAAACGCTTTTCCGCGCCACCGGCATTAACGATGAGACGATGCAGCGTATCACGTGGGACGTTTCCTCCCATCTCGGCCAGCGCGTGTTCTTCCAGGTGGTTGACCGCAACCAAGGCGGCTGGGGACACGTCACGCTCGACGATATCCATGCTACCGGACGTATCGACCCTGAGAGTGGTCGGCTTCGGGCCGAGGCCCGGCGTGAACGGCTGCGCCGTCAGGTGTTGGCGGCGTTCAGGGCGAAGCTCGAACCGCTTCGGAAGGCCATCGAAGACCTCATGGCTGATTTTCCGAACGACTACGCCCGCGGATCGGAGTTCCTGAGTGCCCTGGACGAACTGGCGCGCCAAGATTCGCCATCCCTCGGGGATCTCGATGCTTTGCGCCGCGAAGCGTTGATGGCGAATCCACTCCTCACGCGCTACCCCATTGCGTTCGTAGTCCGCCGCCAGTACAAACCGGACCACCACAACACGGCCACGATGTTTCAGAACGGCGAGGTCAACACCGACAGCTTTCAAGGCGCCGCCGCTGTCAAGAGCATCCGGTTTGGCGAGGGTGGCGGCGTCCGGACGCTGATCGATGTGCCCCAGGGCGTCGCGCGCGATCTTGAGGTACACTACGACGGCACGCGGCTCTTGTTTTCCATGCGCCGCGAGAAGGCCGACGACTACCACATCTACGAGATCAATGCCGACGGCTCGGGCCTTCGCCAGATCACTTACGGCGCCCGCCGATCCGATATCGATCCCTTCTACCTTTCCGATGGCCGGATCGGGTTCAGTTCCACGCGCGAGCCCAAGTACTGTCAGTGCAACCGCCACATCATGTGCAATCTCTTCGTCATGGATCCGGATGGGGCCAATATCCATCAGATCGGACGAAACGACCTGTTCGAAGGCCACGGCGTGGTCATGCCGGACGGCCGCATTCTCTACGACCGCTGGGAATACGTGGATCGTCACTTCGGGCCCTCCTTCGGCCTCTGGACAACCAGCCCGGATGGCACGAATCACGCGCTCTACTACGGCAACAACGCATGGTCCCCAGGCGGCATCATCGACGCGCGGGTGATACCCGGCACCCAGCGCGTCGTGGCGACGCTGACTTCATGCCACGATCGGCCATGGGGAGCGCTGGCGATTCTTGATCGACGGATTGGCCTGGACGGCCTCAAACCGGTGATCTACAGTTGGCCCGCAGATATCTCTGAGTACCTGAACACAGATGCCTATCCCGGCATCGACATCTTCAAGCGGCTCGAACCGAAATACGAGGATCCGTATCCCCTATCGGACAAGCACTTCCTGTGCTCGCGCGCGGTCGAGGGCGAGCGTATGGCCCTGTTCCTCGTCGATGTGTTTGGCAATGAGCTGCTCATTCACGAGGAATCGCTGGGCTGTTACGATCCGATGCCCGTCGCGCCAAGGCCGCTACCGCCCGCCATTCCGGCCCGCACCAACCTCGCCCGCGACGTCGGCTACTTCTATCTCCACGACGTATACGTCGGCTCCGGGATGGAAGCCGTGCCCCGAGGCACCATCAAGTATCTCCGGGTGATCGCGGCGCCGCCGAAGCTCTTCTGGACGCACAACAACTGGAACGTGGACGCGACTCAAGCACCGGCCATGAACTGGAACCTGACCAATAACAAGCGTGTGCTGGGCGATGTGCCCGTCGAGGTGGATGGCTCAGCCTATTTCGCGGCGCCGCCCGACACTTTCATCTACTTCCAGGCGCTTGACCAAGACAAGATGATGGTGCAGAGCATGCGAAGCGGCACCATGATCCAGCCCGGCGAGACCACGGGGTGCGTTGGCTGCCACGAGCACCGGATGAGCGTCGTGCCGAACCGGAATCTGCCCCTGGCCGTGCGCCGTCCGGCGAGCGACATCGAGCCGTGGTACGGTCCGCCGAGGGAGTTCAACTACCTCACCGAAGTCCAGCCGGTTTTTGACCGCTATTGTGTGAAGTGTCACGACTATGGTGGCGAGGCCGGAAAGAACCTTAACCTGGCCGGCGATCTCGGCCTGGTGTTCAACACTTCATACTGCGACCTACGGGCCAAATCGCCGGTGCGCTGGACACCCGAGCCGCCCGGCGCACGCAAGGTCTTGGTCAAGGTCGTCGACGATGGCCCGCCGCAGGTTCTGCCCCCGTATACCTGGGGCGCCCGGCGGAGCCGGCTGATGGACCGCATCCTCGACGAGCATGGCGGCGAGAAGGTCGATCGCGAGAGTCTGGAGCGAGTGGCAACCTGGATCGACCTCAACGGCGTGTACTACGGCACCTACGCCAGCGCATATCCCGATAATCCTTTTGGCCGATCGCCGCTGACCTCGGACCAACTCAACCGACTTGCGGAACTCACCGGACTCAAGGTGGGTACGCAGGAACTCGAGATGAACGGCAGCCAGGTGAGCTTCACCCGGCCCGAAGCAAGTCGTTGCCTCGATGGGTTTGAGGACACCAGCGATCCGAAGTACAAGGAGGCGCTGGACATCATCGTGGCGGGCCAAGGGCAGCTGGCTGCGCGTCCGCGGGCGGATATGCCTGGTTTCGTGTTAGTACGTCCGATTGAGCTCGAACAACAAGCGAAGTACAATGCGCAGGTCGAGAAGGAAGCCGCGGTGCAACAGGCCATGATTCGCGGCGAGAAGTGGCAGGAGCCTAGGGAACCGTGACCGCCCGGGGCAATCGACCGGAACGGCATGGGCATGGGAGAACATATCGTGAAGCGGAATCCGTATTGTGAGGGCGCTCTGGTGGCGCTGGTCTTCTTGTTGGCCATGGCGTCGGACGGTCTTGCCCAGGACGGGCCGGCCTACCGGTCGCCACAGGCTATCGTCGCATCGCCGGACGGCGCCCGGCTCTACATCGCCGAGGGCGATGCCAACGCGGTGGCCGTCTGGGATGTGGCGCAGGGCGTGGTTTCTGCGACGATTCCGCTCGAGGCTGAGCCGACGGGACTCGCCTTCAGTCCCGATGCCGCGCGCCTCTATGTGACGTGTGCCGCGCCCGCGGGTTCGGTGGCCGTGATCGACACGGCGTCTCATGCGGTAGTCGATACGCTCCCGGCGGGCTATGGCGCGCGCGGGCCGGTCATCAGTCCGGAGGGTGGCCGTCTGTATGTGTGCAATCGCTTCACGAACGATGTGTCGTTTCTGGACACGGCCACGAAACAGGAGATTGCGCGCGTGCCCGTGAACCGCGAGCCGTTCGCGGCAGCCGTCACGCCCGATGGCGCGCGGCTGTATGTTGCCAACCTACTGCCGGCGGGCCGCGCGGACGCGGACTTCTGTGCGGCGTCCATCAGCGTGATCGATACCACCTCCCGCGAGGTCCACGACGTGCCCTTGCCCAACGGGAGCGGTGGCGTCCGAGGGCTCTGCATTTCGCCGGACGGCCGGTACGTTTACGCGGCGCATATCCTCGCCCGGTTTCACATGCCGACGACCCAACTCGAGCGCGGTTGGATGAACACCAACGCCCTGAGCGTCATCGACGCCGTCGAAGGGCGGCGGATCAACACGGTCCTGCTGGACGACGTGGATCTGGGCGCGGCCAACCCATGGGGCGTTGCCTGCAACGCCGACGGCGGACTCGTCTGTGTGACGCACGCCGGCAGCCACGAGCTGAGCGTGATCGACGTGCCGGCACTGATCGCCAAGCTCAACGCATTTCCCGCCGTTGAGGAGAAGATCGGCCCAGTTACCTACCCGCCGGCATCGAAGAGTCCCGAAGATGTTCCCAACGATCTGAGTTTCCTCGTCGGCGTGCGCCGCCGAATCCCACTCGCCGGTCACGGGCCCCGGGCCGTGGCCATCGTGGGCGATTTCGCCTACGTCCCCGAGTACTTCACCGACTCGATGAGCCAGGTTGACCTGCGGCCCGACGTGCGCAGGCCCGTCACGCCCTGTCCCCTCGGTCCCGAGCAACCGATGACGTCCGTGCGCAAAGGCCACCTGTTCTTCAACGATGCGCGATTCTGCTTCCAGCACTGGCAGAGCTGTGCCAGTTGCCATCCCGACGCCCGCGCCGATGGCCTGAATTGGGACCTCCTCAACGATGGTATCGGAAACCCAAAGAACGCCAAGAGCATGCTGCTCTCACATGAAACCCCGCCCGTCATGAGCCTCGGTGTGCGCGACAAGGCTGAGACCGCCGTGCGCGCTGGGATCAAGTACATTCAGTTCGCCGTACGTCCCGAGGAGGACGCCCAGGCGATTGACGAGTATCTCAAGGGGTTGAAGCCGGTCCCGAGTCCCTGGATCGTCGAGGGCGCCCTCAGCGCCGAGGCGCAGCGCGGTCGCGAGTTGTTCTTCAGTACGGTCGTCGGGTGTGGGGCCTGTCATCCGGAGCCCCTCTACACCGACCTGCAGATGCACGATGTCGGAACGCAAGGCGCCCTCGATAGGCAGGCCGACTTCGATACCCCTCAACTCGTCGAGATCTGGCGTACGGCCCCCTATCTCCACGATGGTCGCGCGGTCACCCTCATGGAGGTCCTGACTACGGCCAACACCGATGATCGTCACGGTAGAACCTCGCATCTTACCGACGAGGAGCGCCACGACCTCGAGGTGTTTCTGAGGTCGTTGTGATGGAGCGAGGCGAACAGGACCTGTAGGGCCTATGATGCCCCGCGGCATGCCATCGCCTCACCTGTGTCGGCGCGTGGCACGCGCCGCGTGCAGGGCCGGGAACAGCAACACCATGAGCCACCCAGCGCGTATTGGAGTCTCGGGTGGCGCGACGACGGTCAATGTGAACGGGGGCGTCGGATGCAGCGCCTTGGCTTCATCGCCAACAATGGCAATGTACTCACCGGAATCCTCCGGCTCTGGGCGCGGCAGTTCAAGAATCGCCTCGGACTTCTCCTCAAGAGGTCTGCCGTTCTTCTGCCATGAGTACGTTGCCTCGCCGACGATGTGCACGCACGACGTGTCGACGCGCAAACAGGTCGGTTCACCGGCCTGAACGAGCGTTGGGCCGTCGATGTACGGATCCTCGGTTTCGCCCGCGACGAGCCGGCCGTGCCGCCGCTCGAACTGGTCTTCATAGAGTGATTGCGGCTGCAGATCCGCTGTCACGTCCTCGAGGTCGACGAAGTCTTCGGGTTCCGTTCCTATACTGTTCGAATACGAAGTCGACGTGATGTGCGTGTAGACGGCGAGTCCTTTGGATCCGATGATATAGCCCTCGCCGAATTGGAACGAGCGGATCTGACCGTTGCCGCAGTTGTTCCAGAACACGCTCTGCGTGACGGTGTGGCCGGCGCCGCTGCTCTCGTCACGGCGGTTTCCGCCATACCACCCGTCGTCCAACGTGCACGAATCGATGAGGCACGCCATGGCGAGTGAATGGTGGAACTCGCAGTAGGACGGATACCCAATGGGGAAACTGATCGACCAGAAGCTCATGCCCCCCGAACTGACGCAACGGAGCCATACACAGCCGGTAGTGCCGAAGCCCCAGTTCTGAATGAAGTTGTGGCGGCCGTCCCGGCCCACGCAGTCTCGCGTCAGGATCTCGTTGCTCTCGGTGATCTCGAACAGATAGCCGGCGCCGCCGTCGCCTCGGTTTTGCGCTTTCTCGAAATCGCAGCCCGCCACGGTCACCCGCTTCGATCCGACGATGCGCAGGCCGCCGCTCTGCAGGTGATAGCCTCGCGAGTCTTCCACGGACGATGGAAACGTCGCGACGTTTCGTATCCATGAGTCCTTCACGCCGCTGTACTGGATCGCATGCGTTCGCGCCTGCTCCCACGCAGCCTCATAGTCCACCGCCGTGGAGATGCCGAGCGATTCAATACCGACCTCGCCCAAATAACCGGTTTCGACACGCAAGCTGGCCCCATCGCGGACCTTGCACGGATAGCGCAGCGGCACATCGAAATACACGCGTGTGGGCGTCGAGGCGGTATCGATGGCCGTGATCTCCCTGCGGAAGATCGGCCGCCAGGTTCCGTTGAATGCTTGCCAGTACTCCGTCATGCCGTGTTCGGCTACGAATTCCGGAGTGATGAACCAGCCCACCCGGACCTCGTCGCCCACGGCCAGACCAGTCGCGTCGCTGACTGCCACCGAGAACGCGCGATTCGCGCCGTCTTCGGCGAGCAGCACTTGCGTGCTGGTGTGCACGCTCCCGATGAAGGAGATGTGGGCTCGGCCCTCCATGGACGCGGAACGTGTGAAGTAGATCCGGCTTTCCGTGGGGCCCGCACCTTGGATCACAACGCCCGATCCCGTCACGGTAAGAATATCATCGCAACGATAGAGACCCGGGGGAAGATACACCACACCGCCGCCCGCCGATTCGCCGGCATCGATGGCGGCCTGGATCGACGCCGTGCTATCGGAGGCCCCCGTGCTGTCCGCGCCGAAGCCCGTTACCACGTCGAATCTCGTTCCGGGAGAATTCGGCGGCAGCGGCATTTCGCCGTTGTGGTAGCCTGCGTACGAGAAATCGTGCAGGAACCGGCCCGTCTCGTCCTCGAATGCCGGAGTCCAATCTACGGGATACAGCGTGCTCCGTACGCATGCCGCTTCGGCATAGACCAGACATGCGCCAACAAGATACAGCGCGATACCAGGAATCCTCATTCATCACTCCCAAGAGATGGTAACGGACCATCCCAACGTCTGTTGCCCTCGATGCATGGAAACCCGTGCCGGGCATTATTGTACCACTGGTTTATCAGAACTTGGTGCACAAGGCCGCGAGGTCAGCGGGGGGGGCCGGGGAAGAGGAACTCGCTCGAACGTTTCCCCCGGAGCCTTGCCGGCATCATCGGCGAACAGCCTCGGACTGCCGTCCTGGGTGCAGTGTGGTGTAGCTTCCGGGAGTGCCGGGGCGCTAGACTATGCGTCGGGACGCACGAATGGGCCGTTGCGTCATGACGAAGTGTGTTCACGAACGAGGGGATCTGCGATGTCACGCGTTGTGTCTTGCGCCACGTGGACGTGTTTGGTGTTCTTTCGGTGTGCGGGCGGCAGTGCCGACGACGGCATCTTGCCGCAGGGCGACAACCGGCCGGCGCTGGCGTGTGACCATTTCCCGGATCGTCTACACGAGTTCGTTTGGCGGAACTGGAACGCGGTCGAACCGGCCAAGCTTGCGGCAATCCTTGGTGCGTCCGTTGAGGAGGTTACCGCATTGGCGGAGTCGATGGGCCTGCCGCGCCAGGCGGTTGTGTCGCCCGAGCTGCTCCAACGCGGATATGCCACGCTCATTCGCCGCAACTGGCACCTACTCCCCTACGCACAACTGCTTGAACTCGTCGAGATGACGCCGGAGCGACTGGCCTTCACGCTCCGCGAAGAGGACTTCCTTTGGATCAAGCTCGGCCGACTCAAACCACAGTGCCAGCCCTTGCGCTATCAGGCACCGGATGACGCGGCGCGGCTTCGTGCCGCAGAGATTCGCCGCGTGGTCGAGGCGGACTTCGGGGATGAACTCGCCCAGCCGACCGTACCTCGTTTCGATTTTGTCCGGGCGCTCAGCGCGCCGTTGGCGTCGTATTCTCGGCCGGAACAAGCCGACGATCGGCGGTTGGCGCTGCGGATTGTCTACTCTTACGTGGCGGTCTACGGCGATCCGCTGCTGAATCCCGAGCTCAATCCCTATCCGGACGGGCTTCTCCAGCGTCTTTCTTCGGTGGGGATCAACGGCGTTTGGCTCCAAGGACTCCTGAGAGACCTCGCGCCGGGCGGCGATGCCTTCCCCGAGTTCGGCGTCGACTGCGAACAGCGCCTGGCCAATCTCCGGGCGTTGGTCGAGCGCGCCAGGCAATACGGGATTCGTGTGTTCCTCTACATCAACGAGCCGCGCGCGATGCCGGCCGCGTTCTTCAACGACCATCCCGACGTGGCGGGTGTTCCCGAGGGCGACCTGGTCGCCTTGTGTACGTCGCATCCCGTCGTGCGCCAATGGATGGGCGATGCGCTCGCGCACATATTCCGCGAAGTGCCCGGCTTGGGCGGCGTGTACGCCATCACCGCCTCCGAGAATCTCACCAACTGCGCCTCGCACGGCGGCTGGCACTCCTGCAATCGGTGCAAGGATCGTACCGATGGGGACATTCTCGCCGAGGTCGTCGGCGTTATCGAAGAGGGCGTCCACCGGGGCAATCCGCAGGCCGACGTCCTCATTTCGGATTGGGGCTGGCGCGGCCACGGCGATGCGCCGGACATCATCGCGCGCCTCCCGAAATCGGTTTGGCTCATGTCCGTGAGCGAATGGCACCTGCCCATCGAACGCGGCGGCATCAAGAGCACGGTCGGCGAATACTCGATCTCATCCGTCGGGCCGGGGCCACGCTCACTGCAGCATTGGAAGGCCGCTGCCGACGCCGGGTTGAAGACGGGCGCCGAGATCCAGTTCAACAACACCTGCGAGATCGCCACCGTGCCCTACTTGCCAGTGATGGATCTCGTGGCCGAGCACTGCAGCCACCTTCTCGCCTCGGCCAATCTCGACGCGATGTTCATCGGCTGGACCATGGGAGGATTCCCTTCGCCCAACATCCGCCTCGCCGAGCAACTGAGCCGCACGCCACCGCCCGACGTTAACGCGGTGCTCGATGCCTTAGCGCAGGAGCGATTTGGCGAGGAAGGCGCGCCGCACGCACGCAAGGCCTGGACGCTCATGAGCGAAGCTTTTCGCGAGTACCCCTTTCACATCAGCGTTGTCTACACATCGCCCGTGCAGTGGGGGCCGGGAAACCTGCTCTATGCCTCGAAGACCGGTTACAGCGCTACCATGTGGGGCCTTCCCTACGACGACCTGGATGGCTGGCGCGGACCCTATCCACCGGACGTGTTCGCGGCGCAGTTTGACAAGGTGGCTGGCGGCTGGCGGCCGGGCATCGACGAGCTGAAGGCCGCGGTTGATCACGCACCCGCTGATCGACGGGACGAAGCCTCGGCCGATCTTCGACTTGCCGAGGCGGCGGCCATCCATTTCCGGTCCGTTGCCAACCAGGCGCGGTTCGTCATGGCGCGCGATGCGCTGGCCAGCGCATCAGATACCGCAACGCCCGAGCAAAGGGAGCGCCTGCGCGCCCAGATCAGACTGTCCCTCGAATCCGAAATCGCGTTGGCGCGTCGGCTCTTCACGCTCACGCGCGAAGATTCACGCATCGGCTTCGAGCCATCCTGTCAGTACTTCTACCTACCCCTCGACCTCGTCGAGAAGGTGGTCAACTGCCGCTGGCTGCTGGATCACGGGAGCGGCCCGCCAACGCCTTAGCGGGAGGCCACAAGTGCCATGAAGCAAGAACGGACTGCCGGAGGACGAAGCGGGGTGCGCTTGGACGGTATGAATCGCGTCACGACCATCTTGTTCGATCTTTCCGAGGTGTTCATTGCGGGCCTGGTGGGGATCGAGTACGTGCTGGCCCGCATGCTGGGCGAAACGCCGGAGTCGGTCCGGCCCCGGTTCGGCTGCGAATCACTGTATCGGCTGTGTCGGGGTGAGATTTCCGAGGACCATTACCTCCTAGAGGTAATCCGGACGGCCGGGTGGCACCTCTCCGTTGTCAAACTCAAACGGGTGATCAGGGACAACTTCCGCAACGAGGTAGAGGGTACTATCGGCCTGCTCCCGCGCCTCTCCGCAACCTATGACCTTGTCTTGGTTTCGGACCATGCGCGGGAGTGGATCGCCCATATCGAGCAGATTCACCCTTTTCTGGATGCGTTCAGCAAGAGGGTCTACTCGTTCGAGACGCACATGATCAAGAGCGATCCGACGTGTTTTCCGGCGATTCTCGACCTCGTAGGCAAGTCCGCCTCGGAGTGCGTTTTCGTGGATGACCAGTCTCGAAACTGCGAGCAAGCGAGGCGCGCGGGAATCCGCGCGATCCCGTTTCTGGACTGTGAGAGGCTGAAGGCGGACTTTGCTCACGTGGGAGTATCGGCAGGGGAGTCCTGACGGTAGGGGGAGACTTCACCGATCGGAACGTCCGGCGGAAACCGTTGAGGGCGGACAGAGCAACGGCCGCGGAGAAGAAATCGCCGCGGCCGGATGTCTGAGAGTTGTGTCTAGCGGACGTTGCTGTTGCCGGAGCGGTTCTGCCAGTAAGGCCTCTGGTTGCGTTTCGGGTGCAAGGTCTTGTGGCCGAGTTCCTTCTGTGATTCCGGGATGCGTGGCGCCTGCTGGAGCAATTCGAATTGGGCGCGTTGTTCCGGCGTGAGGTCGGGAATCTCTTCCGGCACGACGTTACACGTCACGAAGATCATGAGCTCGGAGCATTTCTGACCGATCTCGGTGGTGCGAAACATGAAGTTCAGGATAGGCAGATTGCCCAGCACGGGCACCTTGGTGATGCTCGAGTCATCGCTGAACTCGCGTAGGCCACCGATGAAGATCGTCTGGCCGTTCCGCGTGCGCAGGCTGGTCTCGGCCTCACGCTTGATCTCGATGGGAATGCCGCTGGTGGTCGGCGTGGGGGATGCCTTGCTCTGTTTGGCCTTGATGTCGACGAGGATATGGTCGTCGTGCGTCACGGCCGGCGTGACCTCGAGGACGGTGCCGATGTCCTTGAACTCCGTCGAGGTCATCGGGGGGCCGGTCACGGACTGCGTGCGCTCTTCGTAGGGCTGTTCTTCGGAAATTGTGATGGTGGCGGGCTTGTTCTCGACCGTAACCACTACCGGATTGGCCAGTAGTTGGGCGTTCTGGCCAGCCACCTGCGCCGCGATGAGCCCCTTGAGGTTGACCTCGGACGAGAGGATATCGAAGGTCAGTGTGCCCAAAGACGGTATCGGATTCGACGTCGTCAGGTTGAGTTCCTGCAGGTTACTGACGTGACGATCACTGCCTTCCGCCTGGGCCCGGTTGCTCTGACGGCGCACGGCGTCCACAAACCAGTCCATGCCGGTCTGCGAGGTGTCCTTGAGAAGCACATCGACAATCATGGCATCGATCGCCACCTGTTTCACCGGGCGATCAAGTTCCGTGATGAGCTCGCGAATCTGCTCGATCTTGGCCGGAACATCCGTAACGATGAGGTAACGGCCGCGGGCATCGGCGGCGACGTTTCCGTCTTCCGACAGGACGCTCTCCTTGAGCGCGGTCACGAGTTCCTTGGGCTCGGCATAGTTGAGCTTGATGGCCTCGGTGACGGTGGGCAGCACGGGCTCGGCCACATCGAGCGCCCGAACCATCTCCTCCAACTCGGTCACGACGTCCACCGGGCCGGAGAGGATTAGCACGTTGGTGGTCTCATTGGCCGAGACCGAAACGAGTTCACCGTGCGGCAAGCCCACCACGATCTCGCTGAGCGTCTCTTTGAGTTCCTTCGCGTTTGCTTCGTTCAGATAGACAATGTGCCGGACCTGTTCCGACGCGAGCATTTCGTCGTAGGGCACGATACGGTAGACGCCGCCTTCCCGGATCATGCCGAGATCGTTGAGCCGCAGGGCGGTCTCCATGGCCTGCCGCAGCGTCACGTTGGTCAGCCGCGCAGTAACCATCCCGCGCACTTCGACGCCGGCGACCACGTTGATCCCCGCTTTCTCGGCGAGGAGGCCGACGACATGACTCAGCTCCATATCGCGAAAATCGATGTTGACGAGTTGGTCCAGCGGGTCGCCCGAGTCCGGAAGTGAGATTCGAACCGGCTCGGCATGATTCTCAGGCGATGCCGGAGTGACCGCCGGTTCGTACGTCTGTTCGACTTCGGTGATCGAGAACTGGCCAGCGGCCGGCGGGGTAATGAAGATGGCTTGGCCTTGGGCAAGTGGCCCAGGGACCTCCTCATCGTAGAGGGTGATGCTACGCGTTCCCAACGCGGCGGCATGAAGCGACGAACCAAGCCCTCGTGGCGACGGGGGCGGGGTGAGGGACTCGGTATCTTCGGGATTCGTGTCGGCACTCCGGACGACCGAAGCCAGCGGTTCCATGGTGACACACAGAAGGTCCGGCTGCGCGGCCTGCACGCGATCAAGCTGCTCGGCGAGTTGCGCCAGGCGCAGATCCATCCTTGCCACAACGGGCGTGGCGCCCTGCTGGGCCAAAAGCGGCTCCATATGCGAACCGGCCTTGACGGCCAGCGCCGCCAGCTCCCTGTGCACGGCATCCGCCCTTCGAATCACGGTCTGAGCCCCGTGGACGATGGCATCCCGAGTCCGCGACGCCGCTCTGGCGATGTCACAGTATCGTAGGCCGGCGGCCGGCTCAGAGTCCTCTTGCGATCCTTGGCGTAGTTGGTTGATCGCCTCGGCAAGCCGCCGCGTGGCATCATCGTCTTCGGCGGGCGAGGGTGCCTGGATCGCGCTATCGGCGTCTCGCAAGGCAGCCAGTTCGGAGTGGAGCGTGCGGACCGCGGACGCTGTGTCGCCGCCGCTCTCGGTAGCCTTGTCGCGGGTGCGCAAGGATACGACTACGCGCCCCTCCTCCGATGAGCGCTCGACGATGGCGGGCTCCGTCAGGTCGAGCACAATCCGCGACACAAATCGCGGGTGAACCGCAAACAGGCTCGTGCGAACCTGCCGCACGAGTCCAACGGTGTCTGGGATGATCTGCTGGCCGGCGTGGATGTTGATGGTGTCGGCGAGGTCAATGGCGATGCGCTTCCCATCGTCCAGTACGACGTGCGTACATTGGGGGCTACCTGTGGTTTCGATAGTCAGTACCGCCTTGTCGGCTTGCGCCGCGAGATCGAGCGCGTGCACGGCATGGGCATCAGCGGTAGCGGCGCGCAAAGCCGGATCCACTACCTCGCATCGCTCGCTGTCGAGCGCGCATCGTACGACGTCGTACTTGGCCGCCTCGAGGGCGTCGGGGCCGATGGTGGCCGCCAAGGCCAGAGCCCCTGTCACGCCGACGAGGGCCACCACGCACATCCGATTCACAGGGTACATTGGCTACCACTCCTTGAGGGCTACGGACACCTCGATGTCGCCCTTCTTGAACACGACGTGAGCCGGCTGGATGTCGGCCACCACAATGTCGAGCGGAAGAACTTGGCCCAACGAGACCACTTCATTGTCGATCACAGCGCACGGATGGGTCGGATCCCAGACGATGCCCGATACGACCTTGGTGCTCATGGCCTTGAGAATGATCTCCCGCTCGAGGTCGAATCCCTGGGTTTGGTCCAGCAACGTTACGCCCATCTCGCCCACGAGCGGACGCATCGGATCGCGGGCTATCCGCTCGCGTTCATAGTAGAAATCCAGTACCTCGACACTTGCCACCAGCGCGTCGACATCCACGCCTGCGGCCACGAACCCCACATCGTCCTTCCCGCCACTTACGCCGGACTGTTTCGGTGTCTTCCGTGCGTCGGTTTGCGACGTAGTCGCTTCTGTCGCGCCGGAGGTCTTCTTGTCGCCACTGCGTGTGAACTGATAGACCAGCACGCCCATCAAGGCCACGCCTAGGACGGCCATGACGATGATCTGTTTCCGTTGCTCTTGGGTCACGACTTTGCCTTTTCCTCGGGCTTCGTTTCCTCGGGCTTCTGTTCGGCGGACTCCAGGAACAGGTAGGTGTTCAGCTTGAACTCCGCCTCAGAGACCCCCGCAAGTTCTTCACTGATCTTCAGGTCCGAGATCTTGCAGTAACGCCGATACCGCTCGAGTCGGTTGATGAACATGACAATCTGATGGAAGTCGCCCTGGGCATTCACGGAGTAGGGAATCGTTTCCTTACGCTGATCAGACTGGCGCGGCTCACTGGCCAGATTCACGCGCAGGCCGATTTCATCGCCAAAACTCTCAAATGTCCTCAGCAAGGCCGGGATTTCCTGTTCTTTCGGAAGACGCTTCTCGAACTGATCCACGAGGTTCTGCATCTTCCGCGCTTCCTCGCGGAGCGCCTGGATGTTCTCCGAGGTCTTGCGCGCCAGATCGAGGTCCGCTTTGACTTCCGTGATCTCCTTGGCGACGGCGTCCATCTTCTCGCGTTGCGGCATCAATACCAGGAAGACAAACGCCACGCACAATGCCACCGCCACGGCCACAATAACACCGTTGATGACCCAGTCTTGCGGCGTTACTTTGCCTTTCAGAAACTCGATCATTCCACCGCTTCTCCCGACTTTCCCTGAAGAATGAGATAGTCCAACTCGAACGACAGCACGGGCCGTCCGTTGAACGAAGTTACTTCGCGTTTCTGATCGCGCAGCTCGAACATGGCGGAGAACTCCTCGTCGTTCTCCGTTGCTTCGGTGAACGGGAAGAAACGCATCTGACGGTCCGCATCCGGCACCACGTAGCCCGATACCGCCAACACCGGCTTCTTGAGGACCACACGTTTCTCTTTGTATTCCTTCCGCTTCGGGTCGTACACGATCTGCGTGGTCTTGATCGAACGCTCCTCGATCTTGACGCCGCTCAACCAGATGTTGTCAGGCGTCAACCGGCTCAGGTTCCAGAGCTGCCGAGACCAGATAATCCGGTCGCTCACGATTTCGTTAATGATGTCGATCCGCTTGGCCAGTTCTACTTTCTGTTGCTCGAGGGCGTTGTACTCCTCGATGACGTCGCCGAACTTGGCGCGGGCTTCCTGGAGTTTCTCAAGTTCCTTCTGTTGGCTCCGCATAGCCCCGACACCGGAAAGCCACATCGAGGCCATGGCCCCCAGCACCAGGATGACCATGAGGATGGCGGCCATGTAGGGAAGGGGCGTTCGCTTAACAGGGCGAAGGTCGTTGGGCAGTAGGTTGATGACTATCATAGTTCCGCCATTCCCCTCGCGGCTAAACCCACGGCGACCATGTAGCGCGCCGGGTGATCCTGCATCGTACGAAGTGGTTCTTCGTCGACAAGCAGGGCGCTCTCCGAAGGATTGGCCACCTCGACCCGCTCGACGCCCAACTCCTCGGCCAAACTCTCGCGAAGCAAAGGCAGATGAGCTATCCCTCCGCTCAGAATCAAACGGTCCACGGGGCGTTCATAGAGTTGGTGCTCATAGTAATCAAACGACCGTCGAACTTCCGAGATCAGGCGGCCCAGCGCCGTGGTGAGCACCTCCCCCAACGCCTTGTCCCCCTTGGGCTTCCCGGCAGAGGCACCCGTCTTGCCGGGGAGATGCTCGAGTTCTTCATCCAACGGGGCGAGGGGATCGTCGAACGAAGTCAGCGGCGCGGAACGCTCTTCTTCCTCCACCTTGGGATTCTCTTCCGGCAACTCCGCATCCGGTTCTCCGTCGCTCTTCTCCTGGTTATCGGCGTACTCCTGCAAAAGCCGTTCGGCCGCATCGTAGTCAACGCGCTGGCTCTTCGCCACGGCCTGGATGAACTCCCGCGCGCCCCAGTTCACATCGCGAATGAAATTCGAGACACCGTCCTTCGTGAAATGGATACTCGCCGAGTTGAGGCCGATGTTGATGAGCGCCACCGATTCGCCCACGCGCAGTAGGTCGCAGCACTCGGCGGCGTCCGCCAAGGCCAGCGAATCTACAGTCATCACGCCGCACTGGAGTTCGGCGGCCTCCGTCACCTGGGTACGCGCCTCGATTACGGCATGCTTCGCCGCCACGAGAAGGATGCGCAGCATCTTCTCCTCGCCCTCCGTTACCGTATCGAGCAACGACCAATCTAGGTAGACCTCAGACAAGTCGTACGGGATATTCTGCCCGGCCTCGCTTTCAATCGCCTGCCCGATCTGCTCGAAAGGCATGTCCGGAAGGCGCGGGTACCGAATGACAGCGGTTTGGCCAGCCAAGGCTGCCACCACCAAGCTCTGCGCCGGATCCATGCGACGAACGGCCTCGCGCACCGCGTTCGCGTGCGCTTCCACCGGGTCCACGGTGACGGCGTTGCGGTCCACGAGCGCCTGGCACACGGCCTCAACCCGTAACCGGCCCTTGGCGCGCGACATCTGCACCGCCTTTACCGAGTGCGTGCCAATGTCCAGACCGACGGCCTTCTTCGGTTTTGTGAAAAGCACCGGATTTATGGCTCCCTGAACACGGTGTCGTTATGTGCTCCTGCAACACTCCAACAACAAAACCGGTGTGCCCTGACGCGAACGCACACGTACTGCGCCGCTGCAGAAGCCACCGTCTTGCATAACGCGGGCATTGGGCCATTCATGTCTCGGCCTCTCCTTGAGGCACATCCCAACACTGTAAGGCTATCAAATAATCATCATTCTGTCAACACTTAATTGAGCCTTGGACCGTCACTCACGTAAGCCGACGACCGCGGTCGAAACGGACTCGTAAGCCTTAAATAGCAAGTATTTGCAACATCAGCATCGAGTTCCGCTGCGCGTCATCGTGGTCCCGGAACGCGGTTTGAGCTTCGAGTGTTCAATTGACTCAACTGAAATAAACTGGCAATGCTGGCCAAAGAAGTATTTTAAGCAAGATTCCACAATATGTCAAGTAATATCTTTGAACAAGCATTCCCGCACTCGCGAGGAAGGGGAAGCGCGAACGTCCTGGTGGGCGAGAGGCGGGGCCGGTTGGGCTCAGTCATCGACTCGAAGAAGAGAGGCGGAGCACGATGGCTCCGCCCACAAATGTCCCCGCATGGTGCCGTTGAGCCAGAAACTTATTGAACCTTAACCCACTAGGTGGGTACCCTCACGCTAGCCTTTCGACGTCCACTCGATGGCGGCTTGCCGTTGGCTAGTCAAATATCGGGATCCCTGTTCAATGCTAAGGTATGAAGTTTCTCGCTCTGTCGAACACAGCAGGGAAACCGGAATGTCTTGTGAAGTGGAGTATAGCAAAGAGCCCTTCGAACGTCAAGAGCAACAGCGGTTTAGCGATAGGCTGCGCGTGACGCTCTTCGAAGAGATGGTGCAGAAAGAAGAGACCGCAGGCTTGGGTGTCAAACCTGCGGCTCGTAGTATTGGACGTTCGGAACCTAGTTGTGCGCTGCGGCTCCGCGGCGGCGAACGCCGATCGAGGCCAGGAAGGCGGCTGTGCCGAGCAGGGTAATGAAGGTTGTTCTCGGTCCGGCGGCGGGCGGGATGGGCGTCTCGATTGTCCCAACAGGATTCCAACACCCTTCCTGGCCCAGTTCAACGAACACCGCCGTTACGGTTTCGTCGTCTTGCAGCGTAGTCAGGGCGTAGCCCGCCACGGCGAAGTGGACGTTGCCTTCCCAATGATCGAAGGCCCAACCTTCCGCGGCGCGAGCGTTGAGCGCCACCGTCGTCCCGGAGGGATAGCTGTCTGCGTTTGGCGTGGAGACCACCGTTCCGGCGCCCGCCGGGAAGACCCGAACCGTGAGCGAGACCCGCTCGGGTTCTCCTTCGCCCTCGCCCTCCGTGGGGGCCTCGACGAACACCGCCGTCACCGTGATGTCACGGTGCATCGTGACGCTGGTGGTGGGGGCCAGGCGGCTGGCTACCCAACCTTCCCAGTGGTCAAACATCCAGCCTGTCAGCGGCGTGGCGCGTAGCGTGACGACGGTGCCTTCGGGATACGTGGAAACGCCGGCAACCGGCGTCACGAACCCGTTCCCTTGCACGCCGAGTGACAGGTCAAATGTCGTTTCAACGAACACCGCGCGCACGGTCTGGTTCGCGTTCATCACGACCGCGCTGACTGCCGCATCGGGGTTCAGTACGGCCCCTTCCCACCGCTCGAACCGCCAGCCAGGCGCCGGGGTGGCGGTGATCGTTACCGTCTGGCCGTTGTCAAAGCTGTGAAGCCCGAGCGATGGCGTTGTGACACCATGTCCTTCCGCTTCCATGGTGAGGACTTGTCGGCGAATGAACACGGCGGTCACGACCGTATCGCTGTTGATGCGCACCCGTGTTGCCGCGGCCTGCGCACTCAGCACGGGACCTTCCCAGTGATCAAAACGCCATCCCGCCCATGCGGTGGCCTCTAGTCTGACCTCGGCGCCGGCCGGGTAGTCGGGTTGCAGCGGATCGGCCAGGATGCGCCCGCTGGACGGGGGGCTCACATTGGTCATGAGGCGGAAGCGGGGCAGAGGGCCCTCCGGCACGAACGGTCCGATCAGGCATAGTGCCGTCACGTCGGTCTCGAGCTCGGTGGCCCCGAACTCGAGGTTCACGAAGTCCGTGTTCTGCCACAGACCTTCGTCGGCGTAGACGCCGATGCCGGTGTCCGCCGATGCGGCCACGTACGTCGGGTAGCTGTACAGCGTGAGCACGGCGCCCGCGGGGATCGTTAGGCCGCGCAGCGTCACATGAACGGGCGTCGTGGCCAGCCGGGCGTCGTCAATCTCGGCAAACGTTTCGCCCCCGTCGTTGCTCACCAGAATGCTGAGTTCTATGAGTTGGCCGCCGGCGACCAACACGCCCGGCGGGACAGCCTCAATCCGTGCCGCCTCACTCGGCCCCAACAACGCATCCAGCGTGTCCGCTGTCTCGACGAGGACTATGCCGATCTCGCCGGCCCCGAGAAGGGTGCGGGGGATCCGGACCTCGACATCGCGGGTGTCGGGGATCGGGGGCGCCAAGGTGAGGATAATCGGCGCCGTGGCGTCCGTGGCGTTGGTGGGGGCTGTCCACGACGCGACGGCCACATTACGGGCGCCAGCCGTGCCCGGCGCGTGAAGGCGCGCCAGCCACATGTCACCATCGTGCGGAAGTGCGGCGAACGGGGCGTCGGGCAACGCGTTGTTGTCCGTATCCAGTGTGCCCGCTGCCAAGGCCACGGTGAAGGCATTGGTTCCCTCGGTCAGGACGGGGGTCTCCTCGTACAACGGGTTTGCCCGGAACGAGACGGAGTGGCTACCCACGCCCAGGGTGTCCAGTCGAACACCCGGCTCGGAGTATGGCGGTCCTTCCACGAGCGGGCTGCCGCCCAAGTCGGCCGATGTCCATCCGTTCAGCAGATAATCAACGCTCGAAAAGTACTCGGGGCAATCCGTTACGCCGGTCAAGGTGAGGAACATGTTGTCTGCCGCGGCCGGTACGAGCACTGTGGCACCGCTACGCGGCCACGCGGGCTGCAAACTGCACGCGGCCGGCGCACCGTCGTTGGTCAGGCACAGACTGAAATCGAGACTGATTTGCTGTGGCGCTGAGGTGCCATCGGCCAGGTAGGCTTTGCCGTCGCCGGAACCCGAGTTCAGCCACAGGAATGCGCAACCCTCGGCTTCGCCGATGCCCTCGATGGATATCCAGCCGCTGGACAGGGCCAGCGGAGGTTCGAGCGTGGCACCGAAGCGATACAGGGGCGCGTTCCAGTACACATGGCCCGTGTCGACGCGCGTCGGCGTGACGGTGTATGCCGCGACGAGATCACCGGGACCCGTGGCGGACCGTTCATAGAACGCGATTCGGTACGTGTTCGGTTCGCGGTCGCAAGCCGTCTGGCTGGCTCCAACTGGTCGGGTGTTCAAACCCCACCAGTGCACATCGCGAACAGGCTCAGGAAGGTACCAGAAGTTGTCGTACACAACGCGGCCCACTTGCTCGTCGCTTACACGCAGGGCAAACGATTCGTTCGGCATGCGCGGCGACTGGCCAAACAGCGAGCCCTCGGGGCAGTACTCGCCTTCGCCCTCGCCCTCGCCTTCGCCTTCGCCTTCGCCTTCGCCCTCGCCCTCGCCCTCGCCTTCGCCTT
>DAIPKA010000059.1:0-46518 GCA_036769985.1 Candidatus Hydrogenedentota bacterium
CCTCGCCCTCGCCCTCGCCCTCGCCCTCGCCCTCGCCGCTGCCATACCAGCCGAGGTAGAACTGCTCGACGGCGTTATGCAGCATCACTTTGTGAGCGTTTTCATTGGGGTGTACACCGTCGCCGGGGAATGGGAACGATCCGATCCAGATGGTGTCAAAGGCGGCATCCGGCATGGGCCAGTTCGGATCGCCACCGGGATAGGGCTGGTAGGTGGGACACGCGCCGGGTCTCGGCTCGGTGGTGGGCCAACTGAAGTGATGCTGCATCAGGCCCCAGTTCTGCACGTACTCGCACCCGGCGGTGTTCGCGGCGACCTCGAACTTCTTGATGCCGACTTCCAGGAAGGCCGTGTTGACCTCGAGCTGACTCATACCGCCGAAGCTGTAGTCCTGGCCGAGCAGGGTGAAGTAGACGTTGATGGTGTTCACGTTCAGGTAGTCGTAGTCGGCGATAACGACGTGCTTGATCTGCGGATGGAGTAGGCTGTGATTGACGACGGTCTGCACATCGTCCTTGATGCTGTTCCACCAACCTTCACGAAGGTACTGGGCGATACCGGAAAAGACGTCCGTATCCTTGATGCGACTGAGGACATCGTTGCCGCCGATGATGAGGTGAATGGTGTCGATGGTGGGATACACGGCGAGCTGCTGCGTGATCAGACCTCGCCAGTCCGCTGTCGCCCACTGCTCCGCGGTACTGCCGCCCACGGCCGTGACGTCGCCCACGGTATCTACGTCGTCGAGACCGTATTCCTCGAACACCTCGTCCAGCGCCCGGGTAGCCCAGACGCCTGCCGCCCAGCTATCGCCGATGATCAGCACGCGGGGCGTCGCATAGGCCCCGGGCGCCGCGACGGCTACGAGCAATGTCAAGCAGAAACCGTGCGCCATTCGCTTCATCACACCACGCCTCCTTTGGCGAGAGCGATTTCGTGCCCTCTACCGGCGAGCACTTCCCTCTATCATTAGACCTGATTTTCGGATTTTTGTCAAAAGGCGGTGGGGCGGCCAGGCCCATTTGCACGAAAGGATGTAGCCGCCGGCGGCGCGGGCCTTTCTCAGGCCAAGAAACGCCGGCGGATGTCCCCATTCAAGGCCTAGGCGCATCGCCCCGCGCACTGCGGAACCGGCGCCAGTCGATACCAAGCTTGCGCATGCGGGCGCGGAGGGTATGGGGATTGATGTCGAGGAGGCGCGCGGTACCGTAAGGTCCCTCAATGCGTCCATACGTGGCCCGTAGGGCAGCCTCGATATGGCGGCGCATGGCCTCGTCCAGGGAGACGATCTCGGATCGGCGGGCGTCGCCCGAGCGGTGCGCGACCGCCGTCTCGGGTTCCATTATCACGTGGCCTTCTTCGGCCAGGAATCCGAGTGCCTTGGGCACTTCGAGGCGTTCGCCATCGCCGAGGAGGGCGGCGCGATCCATGACGGATCCGAGTTCGCGGATGTTACCCGGCCACGAGTAGGCGCGCAGCAACTCGATGTCCTCATCCGTCGGCATCCGGACAGGGAGGTGAAACCGGATGGCGGCGCGCTCGGCGAAGTGGCGTGCCAAGGGCGGGATGTCCTCCAGGCGGTCGCGTAGCGGCGGCAAGAGGATCGGGAACACGGCGATCCGGTACCACAAATCCTCGCGGAAGCGTTTCTCGGCAACCATGACGGCGAGGTCGCGGTGGGTTGCAGCAACGATGCGGACATCGACATGGATCGCGTGTTCGCCTCCGACGCGCTCCATCCAGCCGTCCTGTAGGATCCGTAGCAGCCGAACTTGGGCCGGAATGGGCAACTCGCCGATCTCGTCAAGGAACAGCGTGCCACCGTCCGCGCGCTCGAACCAGCCCTTTCGGGCCTGTGTGGCGCCGGTGAATGCGCCGCGTTCATACCCAAACAACTGCGAATCGATGAGTTCAGGCGGGATGGCCCCGCAGTTGACGCGGATCACAGGGCCTTCAGCACGCGGCGATCTCCGGTGGATCGTGCGGGCGATCAGTTCCTTGCCGGTGCCGGTCTCGCCGAGGATGAGCACCGGCACATCCGAGCGGGAAACCACGTCCACCCGCTGCATCACCGAGGAGATCCCGGCATCCGCGCCGATGATCACGTCGCCCATCTCCGTTCGGCCCAAGCGGTTCAGGAGGGAAACCTTGTCGGCCTCGGCCGCTTCTCGCAGGGCGTCCATCTCGCGGATGCGGCGATCATTCTCGAGCGCTACCGAGAACGGCTCGAGGAGAATCTGTGTCATCTCAATATGACGCGCCTCAAACACCACGCCCGGCCGGGCGAACAGGATGAGAATGCCCGAGAGTTCCTTGGGCGATCGCAGCGGCCCGGCCAGCGTGTCGCGACCTCGAGCGTTCGGCGCCACCAAGGCCAGATCCGAACCCAAGGAGTTCTTGCCGTGCCGATGGGCGATCCCGGTGGCGCGCGCCCATCCCTCAATGCGACTCACCATGTCGCGGCCGCACTTCGTCCGCGTGGCTTCGACAGGACGCCCTGGCACCGCCGGCCCTATCGCCACCGTCTCAAGGTCCCCGCGGTCTCGGTCGACGCGCCGTACCACGACCTCTTCAACCACTCCTTGGGCGATCAGCATGCCGGCGATGTTGTCCGTAGACTCCGAGATCTCGATATGCTTGCAGGCTTCGCGCCAGACATCGAGAAGGATGGATCGAAACTGTTCCATGGCGTTCTCTCCAGGTTTATTTCCCCGTTATTCTACCAAATACCATGGGGAATTGCCAGTAAATATACTAGAGCCGGAACGATTCAAGATCCGCATTTCGAGTGTATCTCATTTTGTATCAGTAGTTTGCATTATATGCAACGATTTCGGCATGACCTTTGCACTCCTTCTTCTTGGTTGTGGAATCCCGTGACGGGATTTCCCAGTATCCGGGGAGTATGTCTCATGTGGCGATTTCTGTTTGTCGTTCCATTAGGGTTACTGTTGGTTGCCGTCTGTTCGCCCGGGGCCTTCTCAGAAGAGGCGGCCGCGTCATCGCACGAGCAGGAGTTGCTCGAGATGGTCAAGCGATTGGAGCAACGGGTTACTGATCTCGAGGCGCAACTGCGTCAGCAGCAACCCAGCGCGGTTCCTGCGGAGGCCGCCCAGCCGGCCGCTGCCGATGCGACACCAAAGGCCGAGACGGCCGCGGCGCCCGCCGCCCAAACGGGCTCGAACGATCTTCAGGCTCGGTGGAAGAACGGGCTGTCGTTCGAGTCGGCGGACAAGCAGTTTCGACTCAAGCTGGGTGGCCGGCTCCAGGCGGATGCGGCTTTCTTCGACCAAGACGAGGACCTGCGTTGGGCGGTAGGGAAGGAACAGGACAGCGCGGAGTTCCGAAGCGCTCGGATCAATCTCGAAGGCCAGATGTATGGCAACATAATCTACCGCGCCGAGTACGAGTTCGAGGGAGACGGTGCCGGCAAGTTCCGGGACGTCTACGCGGGCATAACCGGGTTGCCGGCGGTGGGGAATCTGAAGCTTGGGCATTTCCGGGAGCCCTTCGGATTCGAGCGGTTGATGAACCCGCTGAACACGGTGTTCATGGAGCGCGCATTGCCCAACGTCTTCACGCCCGACCGGAATATCGGCGCCATGTTCTACGACGCCCCGCTGGAGGAGCGGATGACGTGGGCCGTTGGCGTGTTCAAGGAAACCGACGACTTCCCTTCCTCGAACGACGCGGACGTGGATCAGGGTTACACCTTCACCGGACGCGTGACGGGCTTGCCGTGGTATAAGGAGGATGGGCGCAAGCTGTTGCACCTCGGTCTCGCCTACAGTCACCGCAATCCGGACGGCGCGGTGCCGGATTACCGCACGCGGCCGGAGGCACATCTGGCCCGGCGGTACGTCAATCCGCAGGGATTTCCCTCGTTCCGGCTGCAAGACGCCCACGTGGACGATGTGGACCTGCTCGGCACGGAAGCCCTATTCCTGTATGGTCCCTTCGGACTGCAGGGCGAGTATATCCAGAGCTATGTAGACACCCTCTTTGCGGGGGATCTCGACTTCGGCGGATACTACGTGCAGGCGAACTATTTCCTGACAGGGGAACAGCGCCAATACAAGACGGCCGATGGTCTCTTCGGACGGCTGATCCCGAAACACAACTTCTCGCTTGGGGAAGACGGCGGTTGGGGCGCTTGGGAACTGGCGGCGCGGTACTCGGCGGTCGATGTCGATGATGGTCCGGTTCGTGGCGGCACCGAAGAGAACCTAACGTTCGGCGTCAACTGGTATCTGAATCCCAACACGCGAATCATGTGGAACTACGTGCACGCCATGATCGAGCACGATTTGTATGAAGGGGATCTGGACATCCTCCAGACCCGGGTCCAGGTGGATTTCTAACCAAACGGGTTGCCCGTTCAAGATGCAAAGGAGTCGGAAAATGAAGCATACACAGTGTCTGTCGCGGACCACGAATCATCCTTGCCGAGCCGAGAGCCTGCTCGTCTGGCAGGAGCAAGTGAAGCTGCTGGCCGAGATCGTGACCGTGCTGACGGCCGCGTTTGACTTGGTCCAGGACGTTCTCGCCAAAGGCGACGCTGCCGCATAGGTTCCAGGGCCGATCGCTTCCCTCGGTCGGCTGTCTCCGCTGCCCCAGCCCAGGGGCTCCTTACGGCCACCGGTTATGCCGGTGGCCTTATTCTGTTCCAGGGCTGGGGTGAAACCGTGATTGTCCGCGCGCGGAACGGGCCGAGTGGTTTGCGTGGCTTGCTGCGGAATGAGTAGAGTACTGGGCAGGGCACGTGGGAGGTTTCTGGATGCGGAGCGTATGGTTGATTGTATTCGGCGTTGCGGTAGCGTCGGGGGGCTGTGGCGGCCCTGAGCCGAGCGGCGGCGAACCCGCGAAGGACGGGGCGCGGGTGGTGGGCGCCTCGTTACTCACGCAGACGCATGTCTTCTATCAGAAGATGGTCTCGGCGATGGAGGCCGAGGCGGCTGTGCAGGGCTTCGAGTTACGCGTCCAGTACGCGGAATTCGATCTGCGCAAGCAGAATGACCAGATGGAGATGTTCATCACACAGGGCGTGGACGCGATCATCCTGTCGCCGGTCGAGTCCGCGGGCGTGACCTCGGTGGTGGCCGAAGCGCGCGCGGCCGGCATACCGGTGTTCACGGCAGACATCGCAGCGCACGGAGCCGACGTGGTTTCGCATATTGCCTCGGATAACCACCAGGGCGGTGTCTTGATCGGCGAGTACTTGGCGAAACTCCTTGGCGGCAAGGGCGACGTGGCCATCATCGATCATCCGTCGGTCGAGTCGGTTCAGCAGCGGACGGCCGGTTTCGTTCAGGCGCTTGAGCGGTATCCGGACATGAGGATTGTCCAACGGGTTCCGGGTGAAGGCCAGCGCGACAAGGCGCTCAAGGCGGCCCAGGATCTCCTCGAGGCGTCTGCCGACTTGAAGGGCATCTTCGGTATCAACGATGATTCGGCCCTCGGGGCGCTGGCCGCCGTCGAAGAGGCCGGCCTCGACGATCGAATCGTGATCGTGGGATTCGACGGTACGGACGAGGCACTCAAGGCGATCCAGCGCGGCTCGGCGCTTAAGGCCGATACGGCGCAGTTTCCCGAGGCGATCGGGCAAACCACCATTCAGGCGGTAGCCGCGTATCTCCGAGGCGAGGAGGTGCCGGCGAACGTGCCGGTGAAGGTCGAAGTTCTGGACAAGGCGCGTCTGGACGCGGAGCAATAGGCATGAGCGAATACGTTCTCCAGATGAAGGATATTACGAAGCGGTTCCCGGGCGTGTTGGCGCTGGACAAGGTGTCGTTCAACCTGAAGCCGGGGGATGTGCATTGCCTCGTGGGCGAGAACGGGGCCGGCAAGTCCACGCTAATGAAGATTCTAGCCGGGGCCCAGCCGATGGACTCGGGCGAGATCCTTCTGTCGGGCGAGCCGATCCAAATCCACTCGCCGCACCACGCCCAGACGCTCGGCATCAGCATGATCTACCAGGAGTTCAACCTCAGTCCGTACCTGAGCGTGGCCGAGAACATCTTCCTGGGCCGCGAGCCGCGCATGGGCAAGACACCGTTCATCAACTGGTCGAAGATGTACGCGGACGCCCGCGAGATCCTGGGGCGGATCCGCGTGGACATCGATGTCCGCAAGCCGATCAACGAGTGCAGTGTCGCGCAGCAACAGATGGTCGAGATCGCGAAGGCCCTGTCGTTCCAGTCCAAGGTCATCATCATGGACGAGCCGTCGGCCACGCTCACCGAGCATGAACTGCGCGCCCTGTTCGATCTGATCCGCGATCTGCGCGCCTCGGGCATCGGACTGATCTACATCTCGCACCGACTCGAGGAGGTCTTCGAGATTGGCGACCGGTGCACAGTCATGCGCGACGGCCAGTACATCGACACGAAACCCGTCGGCGAACTCACGCGCGAGTCGATCATCCACATGATGGTCGGCCGCGAATTGAAGGATGAGTTCCCGAAGGAGGTTTTCGCGCGCGGCAACGAGCTGTTGCGCGTCGAGGGGCTAACACGCGAGGGCGCTTTCGAGGACGTCAACTTCGCGGTCCACACCGGCGAGATCGTCGGCCTGACGGGCCTGGTCGGCGCCGGACGCACCGAGGTGGCCCGCGCCATCTTTGGCGCAGACCGATTCGATCGCGGCCAGATTCACCTGAACGGTCGGCCGGTTACCGTGCGGTCACCGCAGGATGCCATCCGACAGGGTGTCGGACTGCTCACCGAGGACCGGAAGAACCAGGGGCTCGTGCTGGGCATGAGCGTTCGCGAGAACACCACGCTGGCGAACCTCAAGGAACTTGTCCGAGGGCTGTTCATCAGCCGCGGCCGCGAGCGTAGCGTGACGCAGCATTACGTGGATGATCTCCAGATCAAGACGCCCGGTGTCGAGCAAGTCGCGCAGAACCTGAGCGGCGGCAATCAACAGAAGGTCGTGTTGGCGAAGTGGCTGTTCACGAAGTCGCGGGTGCTGATCTTCGACGAACCCACCCGCGGTATCGACGTCGGTGCGAAGGTCGAGATCTACAAGCTCATGAACGAGCTGGTCCGCCAAGGGGTGTGCGTGCTCATGATCTCGAGCGAGTTGCCGGAAGTGCTCGGTATGTGCGACCGCATTTTGGTCATGCACGAAGGCCGCCTGGCCGGCGAGCTGTCGCGGTCCGAGGCGACACAGGAGCGGATCATGCGACTGGCCACCGGAGAGGCACAGGCGAATGTCAACTAACGCCGCGGGTCCGTGGCGACGTGCGAATCGGCCCTTTCTCATCCCATCATGAGCGATAGTACCAAGCATAGAAGCGCGGTGTCGGCCACGGTGGGTGCCGGACACAGCGCTCGGGCGTTTGGGCGGACCTACGGCCTCCTGACCCTTGCGCTGGTCATCGAATGCGTCGTGTTTGAGCTGATCGCGCGCCGCCAAGGCGTCCGAAGCTTCCTTTCGCCGAACAGCCTCATGCTCATCCTCAACCATTCGGCGGTGTACGGCGTCATGTCCGTCGGCATGACCTTCGTGATCATCAGCGGCGGTATCGATCTATCGGTGGGCTCGCTCGTGGCCTTCGGCGGCGTGATCAGCGCAATCATCGTCCGGGCCGGTGGCGGCGAACCGGCCTGGCTCTGGATCGCCCTCGGCTGGCTGGGCGCGCTGGCTGCGGGCGCGGTGGCCGGTGGGCTCGCCGGCACGGTGATCACCGTGTTCGAGATCCCGCCGTTTATCGCGACGCTCGCGCTCATGAGTTCGCTGCGCGGACTCGGCTATATCATCGCCAAGGGCCAACCGATATCGGACTTGCCTTCGGCGTACACCGCGCTCGGTCGCGATCGCATCCTGAACGTGGTGCCGATCAGTGTTCTCGTTTTCGTGGCCGTGCTGCTCCTCGGTGGGGTGTTGCTCAATCACACGCGCTTTGGACGTCACGTGCGTGCCATCGGAGGCAATGAGGAGTCGGCGCGCCTGAGCGGCGTGAACGTGCGCGCCGTGAAGTGGTGGGTCTACTGTATGTCGAGCGTGCTCGCCGTGGTAGGCGGGGTGATCCTGTCGTCGAAACTCGGCTCGGGTAGTCCGAAGCTCGGTCTTGGCGACGAGTTGGGCGTGATTGCCGCGGTCGTGGTAGGCGGCACAAGCCTGAGCGGCGGGCGCGGGACCATTGGAGGCACCTTCATCGGCCTGCTGATCGTGTCCGCGCTGAGCAGTGGCCTGAACTGGATTGGCGTCGAGACCTTCGGCCAACAAGTCATCCTGGGTTTGGTGATTCTGGCGGCCGTCCTGCTGGATCGGTTCAAGGGCCGCTCTTGGAGCCTGGCCAAAGGCCGATAGGGCGTTGCCGCGCGGCCATCACCTCGCGTCGGCGGGCGGTTTTCGGACGCAGCGGAAACCAATCTGATCGCGGCGGAAGCAGCCGTCGATCTGGCCGGGCGTGTCGCCGGCGCGGTAGGCAGATCGCAATGTGTCGGCGCTCATATCCCACGCGCCACCGCGCAAGACGAAGTCGGCGGCCGGATCGTCGTCGGCCGGCCCCCTCGGATTCCGCTCGGGCGATTCGGCGTAGTATCCCTTCTCGAAGACGTCGTTGCACCATTCGAGCACGTTGCCGTGCATGTCGTGGATACCGAAGGCGTTGGGCTTCCGCGTCGCCACGGGATGTGTCTTCTTGCCGGCGTTCTCGCCGAACCATGCGTAGTCGCCGAGTCGAGCGACATCATCGCCGAAGCAGTAGGATGCCTCCGAGCCGGCCCGGCATGCGCACTCCCACTCGGCCTCGGTCGGCAGGCGGTAGCCATCGGCGTCGAAGTCGCATGCGCCGGTCTCCTCGTCGTAGCATGGCGTCAGGCCGTCCGCACGCGACCGGGCGTTGCAGTAGAACGCGGCATCGGCCCAGGTGACTTGCTCGACGGGATGGTTCGGCTGCTGGAAGTGCGATGGATTCTTGTGCATCAGCGCTTCGAATTGCGCTTGCGTGACCTCACACCTGTCGATGAGAAAGGCGTCCACGTGCACGGTGTGCGCGGGCGCCTCGTCCGGCTCGCCGGTGTGGCTGCCCATCTCGAACGCCCCGGCCGGCACAAGCGCCATTTCTCCTGTGGCCGTCTTGACTGCGGGTGGCATCGACTTCGCGGCCTGCGAGGGTTGTGGCGCGCTACATGCGCCAACAATCACCGGCAAGACAAAGAGCATCCGCTTCATTTATCGCCCTCTCGGTTGTCGGTAGTCGGCACCCAGTCCGGTTCCTTGTTGCTCAAGCCATCGTGGGTGAGTTGCACGACGACGTTCGGTCGCTCCGGGTCGAGCACCCAGATGTCCCAACCCTCGGCCTGGCGGCCGATGGTGTAGTTGGCGCCTTGCATCCGACTGCCCATGCCGCCTTGCGAGTAGGCAATGTAGCGGCTATCCGGAGACCACTCGACGTGATAGGTCTGTTGCGGGAACACGACGCGGAGGGGTTTGCGCCGATTCGAAACCTTGGGCTCGGATACGGTGAGATCGATGTCGGCAACCTCGATGTAGAAGTAGTCTTTGTGCCGTGTATTGCCGGTGCCCCACGCCACCTGTTTGCCGGAGGGCGCGATATCGGGCCGGCATTGGTGCAGGTCGGCGGCGTCCGAACACGACCGCATCAGTTCGATGACGCGCGTGCCATGAACCTCAACGGCGACGATGGACTCGTTGAAACCCATCGCCCGGATGGCGCTCGCGATGATCCAGTTTCCGTCGGGCGCCCAACACGGATTGAGGAGGCCGGCCATGTCCGTCTTCGGGTGCTGTTTCACCTCGCGTGTGGCGACGTCATGAAAGTAGAGCCCGCCGTTGGCATAGGGATCCGTCATGAATGAGGTGTCCGTCTCCTTGGCGTAGGCAATGGTCCGGCCATCCGGACTCCAGAAGGGCTGTCGCGCCTTCTCGTCCACCTTCACGCGGTTCGAGCCATCGAGATCCATGTAGAACGCGTCTCGGACCCGAGTGCCGCCCTCGTCTCGATCCGCCAGAAAGAGGATCTTCGAGCCGTCGGGCGACGCGTGCGGGTATAACTCGTCGATGTCCGGCGTTTGGGTGATGTTCACCGGATTCGAGCCGTCCGCGTCCATGAGGATCAGTTCCCAATTCCCGTCGCGGTGACTCTCGTAAACGATTCGATGGGGATAGGCCGCCATCTCCGCGCCGAGCTCGGCCACCGCGGCATCGTCCGCGGTGGCCGCATGACCGACGACGCACAAAAGAAACACAAGGGTCAGGGTTCGCGCTGCTTGTTTCATCGTGGCTGGATTCCTTCCGCTGGCACCAACGGCACCATCCTAAGCGAGTGTAACGGCCTTGTGCAATGCCGGCGGACGTACGGGCCCGTTTGATCGGCGCCCCGTGTTGTCAGTACAACCTAGCCGTGGCCGGGCGCGTGGCCGGGCGGGAGAAAGGCGATGGCACAAGGCGCGATTCTGGTGTTGGGCGCGTACGGGCTCGCAGGCCGGGCAATCGTGCAGGGCCTCGTCGATCGCACGCCGCACCACATTGTAGCGGCGGGACGCAATCCGGACCGATTGCAGGCCTTTGTCGCGGGGTTCACGAACGAACGGGTCGAGTCGCGCGTGCTGGACGTCGCGGATCACGATCCGTTGCGCGATGCCTGCGCGGCATCCGCCTTGGTCATCAACGCGGTCGGTCCGTACGCCCAACACGGGGCGGCTACGGCCCGTGTCGTCGTCGAGAGCGGCCGGGCCTATCTCGATTGCGCCAACGAACAGATCCAGTACGAGCGGCTGCGTGCCCTTGACGGCCTCGCGCGGGAACGCGGCGTGCCGATGATCACCGCGGCCGGCGCCGTACCGGGCATGTCAACCTTGCTCACCGCGCACGTCCTCGAACGGTTTCCACAGGCCGATTCCGTGGACTGGTACTGGGCCCAGTTCCGTCATGCCTATGAAGCGTCGGGCCTGGGATCGTTCATGAGCGGCGTGCTCGAGGCCGTGCACCGGCCGGTTGCCCTAGTCGACGGCGCGATCACACCGATAATCCTGGGCGAGTCGCAATGCCGCGTCGACTTCGGGCCGCCGTTTGGCGAGCGCCTGGTATTCGAACTGCCCACGATCGACACGTTGACGCTGCCGGCGCGGTTCTCGCTCCGCCATATGCACTCCTGGTTCTACATGGGAGATCTCCCCACCTGGCAGTTCAAGGTCATCCGGATTCTCCAGCCGCACCGGAGGCCGTGGGCTTATCGGCTCATCGAGCGTGTTACGCGTCGGGTGAACGCGGGCGAGATGGCGAAGGCTCTGGCCGCCGGATGGGGACCCGAGGCCCTTCTCGTGGTGAACGTGCGAACAGGCGCCAAGACAAGGACGGGGCGGATTCTGTTCCGCGATGGAGCCGTGGCCACGGCGTGCCTCCCGGTGCTGATTGCGCGGGAGTATCTGGCGGGCCGACTGAATCGCCCCGGCCTGGCCTCGCCGCTGGACCTTGTTGACCCGGCCGTCGCGCTGGGGGCACTCGGCGACGCAGCCTTGCAGGTCAACCTCCCAGACGATGCTTCTGCTGACGCGTAGCGGTCTTTCGTTGCTCTGCCACGGCCTCGCCTATATACTCGATCCGAACCGCGGAGAGTCCTTTCCGGGATGGATGGCAGCTACCGAGAACGTTCCGAGAATGCGCTGAGCACGCCGCGCGCACTGGGCGTGCTCGCCCTGATTCTTGTTGCGGCATTGGCGTGGCGGTTGTATCGAATCGGCGAGGAATCGATTGACCTCGAGGAATACGTGTGCGTTACGCACCTCGATGCGCCGAACGTCGTGGCGTTCATCCGCGATCTGCGGCAGACGGATCCCGCCATCGCGCCGCTTCCCTTTGCGTTGACGTACTACTGGTCGCGACTGGCTGGGCGTTCGGCGGCGGCGTTGCGGCTGCTTACCGTAGTGTTCAGCGTCGCGGTTATCCCGTTCCTGTATATGTTGGGTACGGTGCTGTTCGGGCGCACACCATTTGGCCGCCGCGCGGGCCTCGTGGCGGCGCTCTGTTTCGCGCTCTCTCCCATCAACATCGTGCACGCGCAAACCGTCCGGCACTATGCCCTCTTGACCTTCCTGGCCGCAGTGTCGGCTTACGCGTTGGCGTGCGCCGTGCACGGGCGAGGCCGACGCTGGTGGTGGGTCAACGTGGCCGCCAACGTTCTGATCGCCTGGACGCACTTGTTCGGCGTGTTCCTGATAGCGGCGCAGGGCGTCTACCTGCTGGTTGTCCATCGCCGAACGTTGGTCCGAAGCGTGATGTGGGGTCTGGCGCACGCCGTGCTGTTCGCGCCATGGTACGCGTGGGTCGCTACGAAACCGCCCGAGCCGCCTTGTGCCTACAGCGCCTTCAGGCGGCCGCCGCTGCGAGACTTGACGTGGGATCTCTTTGGCGACGAGATCGTCGAGATGGCCGGGGCGATCCGTGTGTACGGCAACGCCTGGGCGTTCCTGTCCGATGCCCAGGCGCGATGGCTTCACGGCGCGCATGCGTGGTTCGACGTGCCAATGGTGGCCCTCTTCTGCGCGGCGGTCGGATGGGGCCTTTGCTCGTTGTTGCGCGCGCTTGCTCGCCGAAAGAAGGACGCCGACGCGGAGAAGCGGTCATCCTCCGCGGCGGCCGGCAATATCGCGTTTCTCCTCCTCTGGTATGTCGTGCCGCCCGTGACGCTCTTCGTCCTGTCGCACGTGTGGCGTCCGTGCCACCAATTCCGGTACTCGGTGTATCACATGCTGCCGCTGTACCTGCTCGTGGGCGGACTCGTCGCCGGCTTGCCGGGCCGGTGGCCGCGAGCGATCCTGTGTGTGGGCCTGGTGGCCGCGTACGGATATCAACTGAGCATAACGCTGCCGGGCGCTGTTCGCAGCGATTGGCGCGGCGCCGCGCAGCACGTCGCGGCTGAAGGAGCGCCGAGCGATATCGTTCTGGTCAGCGGCGGCCCAATCTGGCTTGAGACGTTCCGGATCAACGTCGACGAGCCGAGACCGCCGATGTGCACCGTCTTCGGCACGGACGCCCTCGTCGAGATGGCCGACACCCTGGCCTCAACGTGCCAGACGCTTGGCGACCAACGGGCCGTCTGGGCGCTCCTGATGCAAGACTTCGAGCGCCGGCCCTCCGAGGCTTTTGAGGCGGCCTTGCGGGCGCAGGGCCTGGACTTCCATCGCCGGGAGTTCACCGGCGAACGCCATCTCGTGCTGTATCGCCTGTCCAAAGATGCCGTGACGCCGCCGGGCGAGGTCGCGGCGCTTGCGTTGCCGCAGTTCGCCGAGGCCATGGCCATGCATAGGGGCGATGCCCTGATCGAGTCCTTCAGGGGCGATTTCCGCGCGATCCCGGATGAGGACGGCGGCGCCTACGCCCGACTAGGACTCGAATTGGCGGAACGCGACGCCGTGCCACTGGCCGCGGTGGCCTTCGGCCGGGCGCTGGCGTTACGCCCGTCGAACTTGTTGGTGTTCACGGATCTCGAGGCGGCCGTCACCGGCAGAGCGGTCCTCGACATGCGCCTCGACACATTGCTCGATGCGCTGCCGGAGCTGCCCAGAACGGCCGCGCGGATGGGACAGCTCGTCGAGGAACTCGACGGGCGCGGACTCGCGGCGGCGGCCCAGCGCGCCCGCGATTCCGCCCGATCTCAAGGCCCTTCGCCAGGCACCCTCTAGCGCCTACGTGATCGCATGGAGAAGAGGGCCGTCGCTCTTCCGGACGACGCGGGCTACGCGGGGGTTCCATCACGCGTTGGGCCGGTTGCGCTTCTTGTGCTATCCTTCGGCGGTGAGAGCAGGATCCGTCCGGAATCGGAGGAGCGGCGATGAAAGGCCTCATCTTGAGCGGTGGCGCCGGCACGCGGTTGCATCCGCTCACGCGCGTGGTCAGCAAGCAACTACTGCCAATCTACGACAAGCCGATGATCTACTATCCGCTGAGCACGCTCATGCTGGCCGGCATTCGCGATGTATTGGTCATTTCGACGCCAGTCGACTTGCCCTTGTTCGAGCGGCTCCTGGGTGATGGTGCGCGCCTCGGTATGCGGTTCTCCTATGCGGAACAGCCGCGCCCCGAGGGCCTGGCCCAGGCGTTCATCATTGGCGAGTCGTTCATCGGCGGCGTTCCCTCGTGCCTCGTTTTGGGCGACAACATCTTCTATGGCCACGGTATGAGCGGCCTCCTGAAGAGGGCGGCGCTGCTCGACGAAGGCGCACGGATTTTCGGATATTACGTGAGCGACCCCGATCGTTACGGTGTAGTCGAGCTCGACAAGAGCGGACTGGCGCTCGGCATCGAGGAGAAACCGGCACGACCGAAGAGCCACTACGCCGTGCCGGGGCTCTATTTCTATGGCCCCGATGTCTGTGCGTACGCGCGGGCGCTCGAGCCAAGTGCGCGAGGCGAACTCGAAATCACGGACCTGAATCGGGTCTACCTCGAACAAGGACGACTCCGGGTCGAGCTCCTCGGCCGCGGCGTGGCATGGCTCGACACCGGTACGAACCGCAGCCTCATGGAGGCGTCGCAGTTCGTCCAGGCCATCGAGGAGCGCCAGGGGCTGAAGGTCGGTTGTATCGAGGAGATCGCGTGGCGTCAGGGATGGATCGGCCCGGCGCAGGTCGAGGCCGAGGCCGAGAGCATGGGCAAGAGTGCGTACGCGGCATACTTGCGCGAGTTGCTGAAACGCGGAATCGATGGATGACCTGGGGGCTCGCCCAGGCCATGCGAGGATAGGAGAGGTTCAGAGCGTGCACACCAAGCAGGACGCGACGGTGGCTTATTCCGTGGTTGTTCCGGTCTACAACAGCACCGAATCCCTCGTTGAACTCCATCGACGGTTGGTCCAGACATTCGAGACGACGATCCAGGCGTCTTTTGAGATCCTGTTCGTAGACGATGCGTCGCCGAATCCGGCGACGTGGCCCACCATCGAGTCGATCAAGAAGGAGGATCCGCGCGTTCGGGCCTTTCAACTCATGCGCAATTCGGGCCAACACAACGCCACCATGTGCGGCCTCCGCCACACACGCGGTTCTTACGTGGTCATGATGGACGATGACCTCCAGCATCCGCCGGAGGAAGTTCCCAAGCTTATCGAGGCCCTTCGGCAGCATCCGCGTTGGGACGCCGTGCTCGGCGTTCCCGAGCATCGGGCCCACGCTTCGTACCGGAACGTGGCCTCGATCTTGGTCAATCGATTCATCGGCTGGTCAATCCGGAAACCGCCGCACGTCACGCTGGCCAGCTTTCGGCTCATCACGCGCGAGTTGTGCGACGCCCTCGTCGAGTACAAGGGGCACATCATCACGATCGGGTCGTTGATCTGCATGTGTACGCAGGGCGTTGGGAACGCCGAGGTCGCGCATGCCTCGAGGGCCCACGGCAAGTCCGGATACTCCTACCGCAAGCTGATAGGCCTCGCCGTAAGCAACGTTTTCAACTTCAGCGATCTGCCCCTCAAGATCATCAGTTGGCTGGGCTTTCTGTCTGCCGTGCTTGCCGTGGCGATGTCAATCTACATTCTATATCTCAAGTTGACGGGTGGCATCACACAGGCCGGCTTCGCCACGATCGTGCTCCTCGTGTCGTTCTACTCGGGCGCGCTGCTGTTTGCGGTGGGCATCCTCGGCCAGTACATCATGCGGATCATGCGCGCTGCCACCGCCCAACAGCAATTCACCGTACGGCATGCCCGCAGCCAAGATGAGGATCTCGGATGACCCGCCGTAGACGCTTGCTGGTTCTCGGCGCCACGCCGTTTCAGGTCCCCATCGTCAAGAAAGCACACGATCGCGGCTACCACGTAACCACGCTGGACAACATCCCGAGCAATCCGGCCCACCGTTACGCCGATGAAACCGGCGACGTAAGCATTGTCGACGCGGAAGCCGTCTTGGCCTTCGCGCGCGATCACGGCGCCGATGGCATCCTGACGGGCGGATCCGACGTCGGCGTGGCCAGTGTTGGGCTTGTGTGCGACACCCTCGGCCTGCCCGGCATCACGCACGAGCAAGGAGTCATCCTGACGCAGAAGGATCGGTTCCGGGCCTTCCAGCGCAGCCAAGGACTCCGCCATCCCGAGTTTCATGTCTTCACCAACGAGGACGCGTTTCTCGATGCTGTTCCTCGCCTCGAAGGGCGGTTCGTCATCAAACCCGTCGACCGTTCCGGAAGCAAGGGCGTCACGACGCTGGATCTCGACGCACCGCTCGACGAAGCGCATCTGCGAACCGTCTTTGAGAATGCGCACACGCAGAGTCTGCGGAAGCGCGTGATTATCGAGGCCTTCGTGCCGGGCGTCGAGCGCGGCGGCGACGCCTTCCTTCGCCATGGCCGGTTCGTCTCGTTCTGCATCACCAACAAGGCGTTGACGCCGGCGCCGTACTTTGTGCCTGTCGGCCATACGATTCCGTCGCGCCTGGACGCACTGACGCGACAGGCGATCCAGGATGCCGTGGGCGATGTGCTGCACCGACTGGGCGTGCATGACGGCCCGGTCAATTTCGACGTGATGGTGGACGATGCGGGTACCGCCACCGTGCTCGAGATGAGTCCGCGGTTTGGCGGCAACTGCATTCCGCAGATCATCCATCACGGCGCGCAGTTCGACGAGATCGAGGCCAGCATCGTCTGGGCCGTCGAAGGCGAGGTGCCGGACGCGCGTGCCTGCGTCCACGAGGCCATCGTGCCGACGGGCTCGCGGATTCTCGGCGCCAGCCAGACCGGCGTCCTGAAAAGCATCCGGCCCATCGAGCAGGTTCGGCATGAATTCGACGACGCCCTGCTCGAACTCGTGTACGATGTCGCGCCCGGCCAACCAGTTCATCAATTCACGCAAGGCAACTACCGCATCGGCCACGTCATAGCAACACGCCCGTCTTTGGACGCATTGGAGGCGTCGCTCGAGGCTATCGAGCGCGCGATCGCAGCCACGGTATGAAGATCCTGTACATATCGCGTCATTTCAACAAAGGCGGCTACTATATCCTCGAACACCTGATCCGCCAAGGGTTTGATATCGCGGGCATCGTCTTGCGCGACGAGTACAGTCCATTCAAGGATCCGTGGCGGCGCCCCTGGGCCATCGCGCGCTATCACGCCGAGTGCGCCTACTACCGATGCCAGCCCTGCAAGTTCCTCCACTCCGAGGAGCTCTCGGCCAAGCGAAGCCGAGTGCCGATTCTGCTGGTTGATGATATCAACAGCGACGCCGCGTGCGCGCGAATCGAGGCCCTATCGCCCGACGTTGCGCTGATCGGTGGTGGTTGGCACCAACGCATTGCCCCGCGCGTGTTCAATCTGCCCCCCTACGGCACGCTCAACGTGCATCCATCGCTGCTGCCGGCCTTCCGAGGAACGACCGTGCACCGCTGGCAAATCCTCCACGGCGTGACCGAGTCGGGCGTCTCGATTCACTACGTCGAGGAGGATTTTGACACCGGTGCCGTCGTGGGGCAGACGCGCCTGCGCGTTGGTATCGACGATACGCCTCAAGTGCTCGCGGACAAGGCGGGACGCGCCGCCGTGCCGCTTGTGCACGACATCCTCGGCCGTATTCGCGATTTGGCGAAGGGTGGGCGTTTGGACGGAATGGTTCAGTCGCCTATGAACGAACCGGCCTTCCGCGCGTGGAAGTGGGACGACGCGCTTCTCGAGATCGATTGGCGCCGGCCGCTGCGCGATGTATACAATCTCATCCGCGCCGCCCACCAGGAATCGTATAAGTACAAAGGGCCCATCATGCGCATCAGGGGAAAACCGTTTCTGGTGCGCCGGGCCCGTTTGGCCGCGGCCGCCGACGCGCCGGCGGGCGAATGGCCCCGCGTGACGCGCATCGGGCGCGATGGCGTATGGATCGCCCGTTCCGGCGATGGCGATGCGCTGATCCTCACCCAGGTGCAACCGGGTGGACCGGACCACGCGCGGCAGCGGGCCTTTCCGGCATGTCGGTTGGCGGCGCAAGGTCTGGTGGCGGTAGGGGATCGGCTCGGCGAGTGAACCGGGGCGGCCGTGGCAACTACGGATGAGAAAATGACTACGCTTCGATTAGCGGCGGTGGGCGACGTTTCGCTGGGCGACCAGCCGAGTTGCTTCGGCTTCGGCGTCCGCGGCCGGCATGACCGCAACCGGTATGCCTCGCTGATCCGCGACGCGCGCATCGCGGATGCGTTGCAGCAAGCCGATCTCGCCTTTGCCAATCTCGAGTGCGCCTACAACGACGCCGAGCCGATGAAACTGGCCTCACACTTCATGTGCGCCAGCCGGACCGGCCTTCACTTCCTCCATAGCCTCGGCATCCGCATGGTCGACGTGGCCAACAATCACGTACTCGAGCGGGGGGCGGCCGGGTTGCGCGAGTTGACGGCCGCGCTCGACGCCCTCGGCATCGTCCACGTCGGCCTCGATCCGGTGCACATTGGCGAATACGGCCGCAAACGCATCGCCTTCCGGGCGTATTCCGCCGTGCCCGACTTCAAGCATGCCGATGCCATGCGCCTCTGGCATGATGATGAACTCGAGACGATCCGCCGCGCGGCCGCCGATGTCGATTTCTGCATCGTCGCCATGCACTGGGGCAACGAATTCGTCGATGTGCCCTCGCGCGAACAGATCCGCATCGGCCATGCCCTGGTGGAGGCCGGCGCCGATCTCGTCCTTGGCGCCCATCCACACGTCCTCCAGCCCGTCGAGCGATACCAGGACCGACTCATCGCTTACAGCCTCGGCAACTTCATCTTCGATGGTTGCATGGACAACACGTTCTTGTCGGCCGTCTTCACCTTCGACATCGATCTCGATACGCGGCGGTCGCAATTCCAGGTGTTGCCCGTTGTGGCCTCGCCGCGCGATTACTCGCTGACCGTAGCCGAAGGCGACCTTGCCCGCCGCATCGAGGAGCAGATTGCGGGGCGCGTGACGCCCTTGTCCGACGATGATTACAACCGCCGCGTACTCGAGATGCGGCACGCGTATCGACGGGCCGTGCTGGACAAGGCCCTGCGAAACGCCTTCCGGTTCCGGGATCGCCTGGGTATCCTGGCGTGGGCGCTCAAACGCATATTCTTCATCATCAAGAACCGCAAGCGCGAGCGGCGCGATCCAAACGAGGTGTACACATGGAAATGACGGCCATCATTGTCACGGCGTTGGTGCTGAACATGGCCGGCGCGCTGTTGGGCAAGTACCTCGGCATGTTCACGTCCCAGTATATCGTGTTTGGCCTCCTCTTCATGCTCTTGCTCGCGGTCTACGCGTTTCGCGTCGTGTTTTGGCTCATGGTGGGGAAACGATGGCAGATCTCGTTCATCTATCCCGTGCTCAGCCTCAACTACATCTTTTCGTTCTTGCTCGGCCTGGCGTTGTTTCGTGAAGCCTTCGAGTTTCAGCGGCTCGCCGCCTCGTTCGTTATCATCGTCGGCGTTATCCTGGTTTCCCGCTCGCCCCACCGCCGCGAAAGGACCCGTCAATGACGATGTACTACATCATGGCTGTGGCTGCGCCCGCGTTGTCCTCTGTCGCGCACATCATGTTTAAGACCTTTGCCATCGCGACACACAGGCCCGGGTGGCGCGGTTTCGTTGACAAGCGGCTCATCACAGGCACTTTCCTGTTCTCCTTGAGTTCCATCATCTCCATCATCTCCATGACCGTCGTGGATTTCTCGGCGTTCTTTTCTTTCACGGCGCTAAGCTACCCGTTCATCTCGATCCTGTCGCGGATTGTCTTGAAAGAGACCATCGACAAGCGCAAGATCATAGGAAACGCCGTCATCGTAATCGGCATTATCCTTTACAACGCGCCGCTCTAGCGCCGGAGAATCTGGATGTCGCGATTCGGGATACCGTTCAACCGGGCTTGCTTTGAAGGGAAGGAACTCATCTACATCGCGGAGGCGATCCAGAACGGCCATATCTCGGGCGACGGAAGCTTCACGCGTCGTTGCCAGGCCTTCCTCGAAGAGGCCCTTGGTGTGCCGAAGGTGCTGCTGACGACATCGTGCACACACGCCATCGAGATGGCGGCCCTCCTCCTCGAGTGCCAGCCGGGCGACGAGGTGATCGTCCCTTCCTTTACGTTTGTCTCTACGGTGAATGCCTTCGTGTTGCGCGGCGCGACGCCGGTGTTCATCGATGTCCGTCCCGACACACTGAACATGGACGAACGCCTCCTCGACGCCCTTGTTACGCCGAAGACGAAGGCGATCGTGCCCGTGCACTACGCGGGCGTGGGCTGCGAGATGGATGCGATCATGGCCGTGGCCGCTCGCCATGGCGTGCCCGTCATCGAGGACAACGCCCACGGCCTGTTCGGGACGTACCGAGGCCGGCCCCTGGGTGCCTTCGGCGCGCTGGCCTCGCAGAGCTTTCACGAAACGAAGAACTTCACGTGTGGCGAAGGTGGCGCTGTGGTCATCAACGATCCCAACCTCATCGAGCGTGCCGAGATCATCCGCGAGAAAGGCACCAATCGAAGCCGGTTCTTCCGCGGCCAAGTCGACAAGTACACCTGGGTCGACGTCGGTTCGAGTTATCTCCCGTCCGACGTGCTGGCTGCGTTTCTCTTCGCGCAACTCGAGGCGCGCGATCACATCCAGGCGAATCGCCGCCGCATCTGGGAGCGCTACGCCACCGAGCTGGCCGATTGGGCCGAGGCGCAGGGCGTCACCCTGCCGACGGTCCCACCGCACTGCGAACAGGCCTACCACATGTTCTATCTCCTCATGCCGGACCTCGATCGGAGGCAGGCGCTGATCGACCATTTGGCTGCTCGCAGCATTGGCGCCGTGTTCCACTACTTGCCGCTCCATCTCTCCGACATGGGCCGCCGTTTCGGCGGAAGCGAAGGCGATTGCCCCGTTACCGAGGACGTCAGCGATCGCCTTATTCGGCTCCCGTTCTTCAACGAGCTATCCGAAGGCGACCAGAGCACGGTGATTGATGCCGTGTGCGAATTCGCTCAGCCATGATCGACATCGACGCCATCACGACCAATCTCGAGCAAGACGAGCGGGGCGTCTGGATGCCGAAAGGGCGCTCCTCCGTATCCTATCCGGAAGACGGCAACGCGCGCTCCCGGCGCCTCGAAGAAGAGTCGTTCTGGTTCAATCACCGAAACGCGTGTATCGTCGCGGCCGCCAAGACCTTTCCCCCGGACGGAACGGTGTTCGACATCGGCGGCGGCAACGGTTACGTATCCCTTGCCCTACTCCGAGCCGACTGCGCGGCGGTGCTTGTCGAACCGGGTCTCGAAGGCGTCGAGAATGCGCGCGTGCGCGGCGTGGCGCCTATCATCGCCGCCGCCCTTGACGATACCGGATTCCGGCCGGGGTCATTGCCGGCCGCCGGCCTGTTCGACGTGATCGAGCACATCGAAGATGATGCCACGTTCCTGAGGTCCGTGCACGATGCGATGACTACCGGCGGACGACTCTACGTGACGGCGCCGGCGTACAGCTTCCTCTGGAGTAATGAGGATCGGCGCGCCGGCCACTACAGGCGGTATACGGCGGCCGGACTTGCGCGCCGCCTCGACGGCGCCGGATTCGACACCGAGTTCGCCACGTACATTTTCGAATTCCTGCCGGCGCCCATTTTCCTACTCCGCACCGTACCGACGCACCTGCGCATTCGCCGCACGAGCGAGTTTCAACGTATCCAACGCGAGCATCGCAGCGCCGGCGGCCTCGTGTCCCGGCTTCAGCAGTGGAGCTTCCGCCGCGAGCTCGAGGCCATCCGCGCGAAACGGGCATTGCCCTTCGGCGGCTCGTGTCTTGTCATCGCGCGCGCGCGGTAAACCTGGTATCATGCGCGATGGAGGTGTCCCAGGCAGGCGCGTCCTCATCCAATGAGCACCGAATCCAAAGAGTGTTCCTGGGCGTCCGTCGGCGGCGTGCGTTTCCGCGACGCGCTGATCGGCGTCTTGGTCATCGGCGCGGCCATCGCGTCAATGTATGCCTATGTCTTCGACGAGCCGGAATCGTTGCGTTGGCTCGGCATCGGCGACGCCAACATCGAAACCGGGCCCATGGCCTTCGCCATGGATGACGCCATCCACCGCGGCGAGGTGCCCTTGTGGAATCCACTATCGTTTTGTGGAACGCCCTTCGCCGCCAATCCGGCCCACTCGCTGTTCTATCCGCCGAACCTTATCCGAAGCCTGGCTACTTCTCATCCAACACCGTTCCGCACCCACGCCGGTATCCTTGTCCTCGTCGCGTGCCATCTCCTCTTGGCCGGTGTCGGCACCTTTCTTTTTGCCCGGCATCAGCGGCTGAGTCGGCCGGCCTCGTTCGTGGCCGCCTTCGCGTTCGTCCTCAGTTCACCGTTCATCTACCGAACCTTAGGCCATTGGCGCATGATGTTTGTGGCGTCGTGGCTGCCGATGCTCTTGGCCGCGTTGGCGGCCGCACTCGACGCGCGCGCTTTACGACGCAAGATCTTCTTCGCGCTGATTGCCGCCCTGGCCTTCGGCATGGCGTGCCTCGTCGGCGCGCCGCAGATGTTCACCACGATGGGATTCTTGGCGGCCGTCTACTGTGCCGTGTACCGATTGCTCCACTGGCCGAAGCGGGCCGACATGTCCGGCACGCTCTCGCGGGACGCATCGGCCATGGCCGTGTTCGTCGTGGTCGGCGTTCTGATCGCCGCCGCGGCGCTCGTGCCGGGCGCCGAACTGGCGGGATTCAGCGCGCGAACCAAGGGCGACGCCGAACACGCTTTCGCGCGAACCGAAGAGCGGCCGGACTGGAACGCCTTCCAGCTCCTGGCCACCTATTCCGGATCGGCCACGGACAGCGGCCTGCGCTTCACCGGCGCCGGCGTCCTCATCCTGGCCCTGTGCGCGTGGCTGCACGCCGACCGCCGTAGAATGCTCGTTCATGCCGCCCTGTTCTACGTCGCGCTCGATTGCTCGCTGGGTCCGCCCTTCCCGTTCGCGCGACTGCTCGTCGCTGTAGCGCCGTTCGCGATGAGTCAGCCGCAGCGCGCGGCGCTATTTGCGTGCTTCTTCCTCGGACTCCTGGCCGGTTTCGGTCTCGATGCGTTGACGACGCGACGCGATACGCGCGCGGCCCAATGGCGCGCGGCCGCAGCGGCCATCGCAAGCGGCATCATCGTCCTGTACACGCTCGAAGGCTGTGCCAATCCGCATCCGTTCCTAGACGTATCAAAGGCCGTACTCGTGTTGCCGGCGGCGGTGGCCGTGCTCGGCACAGTGGCCAGCTTCATGTCCACGGGCCGTGTGCCCAAGGTGCTGCTGGCTGCGCTCGTGTTCGCCGAGATCTGGACCTGGAACACCGAGTTCATTCCGCACTACTGGCGCGGGCGCCGCGCGGAAGTGCCGGGTGACGTGGCCTATCTTAAAGCGGAACGCTCCCTCTGGAGCGACAACACCCGCGGCGCGGATCCACATCCGAACTGGTGGGTGTACGACCTCCGGCCCGCCATGAACGGCTACGATCCCCTCCATATCGCGCGCGTCCGCGAGGTGCTGTGTGCGCAACGCCTCGAGGACGAGTCGAAACGCCACGTCGCCGACAAGGAGGTGCTTGCCCTGAACCAGCGCGGCCACCTGTTCCTCAAACGCTCGTTCTGGTTGGCACGGCAGTACGTGCGCGGTACCCTGCCGGACAAGGGCGTCCTCTTTCCTGCCGCGACGACGGTGTTCTTGCCCGATCCGCCGGCCGGGCTCGCGATTCCCGAGGTCGGCCGCGACGAGGTCGAGGCCGAGCCCTTCTCGCCGAACGTGACGCGCGAGCGACTCGGCGAGGAATTGACTCCAGTCCGCGATGCTGCTGACGCGCAGCGTCTCACGCTGGACCTATCGAGGGTCGAGTTGACGGGCCGACATGCCGCCCTCCGTCTCGTCGTGCGGGCGTCGGGATGGACGCAGGCCGTGCCGACGATCCGTTGCCCGAGCACCGGCGAAGCCGTGCCGGCGAAAGCGCAGCGGATTCCCCCCGTGCGCCAGCGCCCCTTCGTGTGCCACATTCCGCTGCCGGACTTCCCTGACGTCGCGGCGGCTCTCGAGTTCCGATGCGATACGCCGGATACGGAGGTGACCGTCCAAGCGGCCCTCATCGTTCAGGACATGGACGACGAGAACGAGCGTATCGAGGTAGTCGAGCGCACCATGAACTCGGTCACCGTGGCGTTGCATGCGTTACCGGGACCACGTATGCTCACTTTCGTCGATGCGGACTATCCAGGCTGGCGGGCCTACGTCGACGACGCGCCGGCCGGGATGCTATGCGCGAATGACGTGTTCAAAGCCGTCGCCGTGCCCGAGGGCGACCACACCGTGCGCTTCGAGTTTCACTCGGCGCGTGTCACGGCCGGCGTGTTGGTATCGCTCGTAACGCTGCTCGCGATGGCGGTATGGCTGCTGGTCGAGTCCATGCGCCGGAAGCGCGCCAGGGCTTGCGACAACGCCCAGGATCGCCTATGCTGAGCCCACAACACGGGAGGTTATGCTATGGCCGGAGGCCTATGGTTATCGGACTTGAGATCCGCGCAGACGCCGCCGCCCGCAAGGACGGCGCAACCGGATCTCGTTCTGCGGGCCGAGATCAAAGACCTGCAGCATCAGCTCGCGCGGCTATCGCTGTTGAACCAGGCGCTCTGGGAGCTCATCCGCGATAAGGCCGGTCTCACCGACGCCCATCTGGAGCGTATGGCGCAGGAGATTGATCTGCGCGATGGCGTGGCCGACGGACAGATCACGCACGGCGCCGTGAAGTGTCCGACATGCGGCCGCATCTCGAACTCGAAGCACTACCGCTGCCTCTATTGTGGACAGGAGTTCGAGCGGCCCACGATGGCTTAGGCGAAGCCTGGCAGGCGCTCAGCCCGCCTTCTTCTCGCCGTCGTCTTTCTTCTTCTCGACGACGCCGGGAATGACGTGGAGTTCGATGCGCTCGAGGCACATGACGCTCCGGCCGAAATACGTGTCGCCCGGAAACACGCTACGGAACTCGCCGATCTCCGGCGCCAGCGCCTGGCCGTCCTGCTTCAGGGCGACCATCGCCTGACGCCCACTCTCCGTCGTGAGGTCGTACCAGGTGGTCATGACCTGGTAGCCGTCCGTGCCTTTGAAGAGCACATACACGTTCCGCTTCAGGTAGTCGCTGCTGCCCTCAATCTTCTTCGCCTTCTCGAGCAGCGTCGTGACCAAAACGCCGGTGAAGTCCGAGATGCCGATGAAGCCCACGCTCTCGCCGATGCACGGATAATCCTTGGCGGTTGTTTGCGGCATCGCCTCGAGATCCGCCAGCGTCAGCACCGTTTCCGTGCCGTCGATATCCATAATCGTCAGCGTCTCCGAGGGCCGCTCCGGCGGCTTGCCGGCATACGCCGATCCCGCCAACACCGCCACCACAACGACAACCGCCGCGAACCATCTCATCGTCACACTTCTCTTCATGGCTTCACATTCCTCCTGATGGCGGAGTGCGGATTCCTCCGCAACGATATCCGCGTAAACCTTCTCGCCTCGCCCGGCGATAAGAAAGCCATTATACAGACCGGGTGCCTTAGAAGAAATGAATCGGTGCGAAAGCTGCGCGTGCTTCCTACGCTCTGTTCCACCCGCCGCATTTGGGAATCGGGCCACGTTTGCGCTACCATACCGCTCTTGCCGATGGCAATGAATTCCCCTGGTTTCCTCAGAAATGCCGGTGCTCTTTCGCGCCGGCGAGGCCGCATATCGTGATCGAGAAGAACTACCATACGCATACGTATCGCTGTAAGCACGCCACGGGCGACGTCGCGGACTACTGCCGCAGGGCCGTGGCCGAAGGGCTGAGCGTCCTCGGCATGTCGGATCACGCGGCGCTGCCCGACAACCGCTGGATCGGCGTCCGGATGGCGTTCACGGAACTCGACGCGTATTGCCGGGCCGTGGATGACGCGCGCGCGGCGTTCCCGGATTTGGTCGTCCTCAAGGCGATGGAATGCGAGTACGACGACGGGTATGCCGCGTACTTCCGCGACGAGCTGCTCGGCCGGTGCGGCATGGATTACCTCATCGGCGCGGCGCACTGGTTTCCGCACGAGGGCGACTGGCACGGCATCTACGGCAATCCCATGGACCCCGCCGGCCTACGCGCCTACACGCGGTACGTCGCCCGCTCGATGGAGTCGGGTCTCTTCGCGTTCATGGCCCATCCCGACCTCTTTGCATGCAGCTACATCGAGTGGGACGAGCACGCCATCGCCGCATCGCGGGAGATCCTCGCCGCGGCCGAGGCGTTGCGCATGCCTCTCGAGATCAACGGTTACGGCCTCATCAAGCCGCTCATCGAGACGCCGGACGGCATCCGCCGCATGTATCCCATAGATCGATTCTGGGAACTCGCGGCCGAGTATGATATCCGCGTCGTCGTGAATTCGGACGCACACCACGTCGCCGATCTCATTGGCGCGACGGACAAGGCCTTTGCCATCGCCGAGCGCTACGGACTCGCTTTCGCAAACCTCGACCGTCTCGAAGTGGCGTACAGGCCGCCGGCGCCTGAGGCGTCCGAAAAGGTGTAGGGGGTGTGCCATGAAATACAGTGTGACCAGCGTCATCCTGCCGGAGTTGGACGTCGCCGAAACCTGCGTCCTGCTGGCAGACCTCGGCTATGCTGGCGTCGAATGGCGCGTCCGGCACACGCCGACAGACGCCATCGGCAAAGGCTACAGCTTCTGGGGCGAACACAAGACGGATCTTTCGCCGGCCAATCTCGTCGAGAAGGCGGACGAGGTGGCGCGCATCACGGCGGATCACGGCCTCGCGATCGCCGGTATCGCCGCCAACTTGCGTGCCGATGAACTCGACGACATCAAGAAGCTTGCCGATGGCGTGGCGATCATGGGCTCGATCCCCATCCGCATCGGCGCGCCGTGGCGCTACGATCGCACCGTCAACTACAACGAGCTCTACGAAGGTACCGTGGCGGCATACGCCAAGGTCATCGAGTTGCTCAAGCCCTACGGCCTGAAGACCATCATCGAGATCCACGGCGGCACGATCATGGTCAGCGCGTCGCTCGCCCACCGGATCGCGTCGAACTTCTCGCCAGATGAGATGGGCGTGATCTACGATGTGAACAACATGGCCATGGATGGTTTCGAGACGTTTCGGATCGGCCTCGAGCTCCTCGGCGATTACCTCGCGCACGTTCACGCCGGCGGCTGGCGGCCCATCGAGAAAGGGCGTCGCGACGACGGGACGCTCGACTGGAAGTACGAGAACTGCGACCTTGCCGAGAGCATCCTCGACATTCCGCTGTTCATGGCCGACCTGAAGGCCGTCCACTATCAGGGATTCATCTCGATTGAGGATTTCCGTCCGATGGATCCCCGAGAGAAGCTCCGGCGCCAAATCGAGTACCTCCGCCGCATCGAGTAGGCGGGGCGGCCATGGACCCTCGCCGGATGCTATAGTACGGCGAGGAGGACCCGTGCCGTGCGTGGAATCCCAATCGCTCTCCTGCTGATCGCCCTCTGCCTGCGCGCAACCGCCAAGGAAGAGCGCACCTACTTCACCGACGAGCGGATCTCCGTCGGCCGCGAGAACGTCGAGCGCTACGATTGGGCACGCGACCTGAAGAAGCGCATGCTCGAGCGCGGCGACGAGATCACCTACTACATCGGTCCAACCTACACCGCCGCAGACGCCTTCGCCGCCCAAAGCGATGAATTCCTCTGGACACTCCAGCCGCCCACCACGCTGCCCCGCGTATACGACTACAACGAATCCGGCGGCCGCACCATTTGTCCCCTCTGCGGCGAAAAGGTCAACAAGATCAGCCCGTGGAATTGTTGGCGAATCGATCCCATCGGCCATCCCTACAAGGTGCAATGCCAGATGTGCGGCGCCCGCTTTCCAAGCAACCATTTTCTGGCCGGCGATCTCGCGTCGGGCGACTATCCCGACGACGGCAAAGGTTGGCAGCATGAAGGGCGCACGTACTACTTCCTCCGCGAGTACGCGCACATGTGCTACGGCTCCGTTGTCGTGCCGACTATCCGGAGTCTATCGGAAGCCTACGCGCTCACCGGCGATGGGGAATACGCGCACAAAGGGTGCATCCTTCTCGCACGCTTGGCCACACAATACCCAAACTACGGCTGGGACGATCCGGACGGCACGCTCGAGAACCGTTTTGACCGCACCTACCTTGGCCCGTGGAACAACCGACATCCGTACTACACGTGGAAACAGGGCGGCATGATCACCGATCTCATCTGGGAGACTTTCTGTCTCGAACCTACGGCCTACGCCTACGATGCGTTCTTTGATCACATGGCCTCGGACGACGAACTCATCGCCTTCGTCAAGGCAAAGGGCATGCCGGTGGCCAACGCCACCGAACTCCGCGCGTATATCGAAGACTACATCTTCCGCGCGGCGATGAATGGATTGCTCGCCGGATGGATCAAAGGTAACGAAGGCTTCCATCAGGCGGCGGCCTTGGCCGTAGCCCTCGTCATGGACGACTACGGCGACCGCCACCCAAATTCGAAGGATATGGTCGACTACGCGTACCACGGCATCGGCTGCGCGGCCTCCATAATGGTGAACGGGCTGGCACGCGACGGCGGCGGCCACGAGAGTCCAAACTACAACCGGATCAAACGCGATTTCATCCGCGTGGCCGAGTTGATGGAAGAAGTCCGGCACCGCCATCCCGATATCTATCCGAAAGACGCCTATCCGGACATTCTTGCCCATCCGAAAGCCCGTGAATTCTTCAACTACTACATCGACATGTTGGCCGTCGACTGCTTCTTGCCTTCGATTGGCGACTGCGGCGGTATCGGCGCCCCCGATCGGTATGACGAGACGAACCGGCGCTACTCCACGCTCACGAGCGAGAACCTCTATGCGTTCCAGCGCTACGGCGATCCCCGTTTCGCCCGCGCGGCGACGAAACCGGACGGCGAGGCTTTCGGCGGCGACCTGTGGCAACCGTATCCCGCCGAGGCCATCGCCGAGGCGCTGGCCCAGCCCGAGTCGCGCATCGCCCGTGGCACCCGCCTCCTCGACGGCTACGGCGCGGCCTTCCTCGAATCGGGCGCATGGCCGAACTCGCGTGCTGCGGTGCTCAACTACGCCTCAATCATCGGTCACCGCCAGCACGATTACCTGAGCCTCGGCCTCTATGCCCGCGGTCTCGACCTACTGCCCGATCTCGGTTATCCGAGGACCTGGGATTATCGCTGGGAATGGGATAGCAACAGCCTCGCGCACAACACCGTCACCGTTAACGAACTCGAGCCGGCGGCGCGCTCCTTTCGGAATGGTGCGCGCCTGTTCGCATCGGCCGGGGGCGTGCACGCCGTCACGGCGTTTCACAATCCCTATCCGGAGCGAATGGGCCTCGGCGGCGATCACCCCGCGCCGGTAGATCTCTATGAACGGACGACGATCCTCGTCGACGTCGATGAGAATCGCTTCTATGTCGTCGACCTATTCGCCGTGCGCGGCGGTGAGCAACATGACCAGAGCTGGCACGCCATGCTCGTTGAGCCGGAGGCGCCCGATCTCGTCTGGCACGCCCAGGAAAGCGGCACGCTGGCCGGCATCGACGTGCCCCCGTTCGGCCCATACACGGACCGCTGGGGCCGCGAACACACCAAAGGCAACTTCCCGTCGTTCGTAACGAACGTGCGCCGAGCTGCCCTCGACGGCGTCGCCGCATGGACATGGCCCTCGGGCCTACCGGAGGGCGATACGCTGCGCATGCACATCGTGGCCGTGGGCGGCCCGGCCGAGGCCATCATGGTCAAAGGCCGCTCGCCGGCATGGGCCGAAAGCGAAGCGCTCAGTTATCTCTTGGTGCGCCGGCAAGTCGAAGGCGGCGCGGCATCGCACTTCGTCACCGTACTCGATGTCTATCAGGGTGATCCGACGGTGACGGGCGTACGCCTGCTCACTGAATCGCCGATTGCCCTCGAGATCACGCGAGCCGACGGCGTCGACGACGTAACCGTCCAGTTGCCGGACGGCCCGAGCCGAACCACGGCGGCGAGGCCCGTCGGCATCCGCATCCGCACGATCGAGGGCGCTCCGGCACGCGATGTCCGCATCGGCGAACTCGGCGACGGCCGCGGTTACGCGTCCGGCACGATCCAACGCGTTGACTACGATACCGGACGCATATGGATCCCCACGAGCCGTGACGTAACGCTCGATCAGCTCTTGCCGGGCCGCACGATCCGGATCTTCAACGATAGGCGCACCGCCCTGTACGGGATCGTGGCCGCTGAGCGTGACGGCAACGAAACCGCCCTGACACTCGATAAGACGGCCTTACTCGCGCAGTTTCCGGTGGTATCCGCCCAGGATGGCCGCCTCGAACTGGGCGTCAAGAGTCCCTTCGTCACCGGACACGTCGACGAAGCCACCGGCATGCTGACCGACGGCCCCGATGACTACTATTACGGCTGCTGGCTCGGCGAAGGCGCAACCGCGCGTCCGGTCCTCGGTATCGCCAACACCACGCCGCCTTGGCTTCATCTTGCCCCGGAATGCGACGCCGAACAGGCCGCGAAGGATTACGTAGGCAAGGTCGTGTCACTCTGGTACTACGGCGTCGGCGACGCCGTCGAGGTGCCGCGTGTCGCCGCGGACGGCGTGTGAACGCGGTGCAAACGGCAATGTCATAGGCTCTCAAGAAAAGGCTCGAACCACACTGCCCCGCGCACGGCTTCGAGATCCGGATCCGTTTCAATATGCTTTCGGTCCGGCAACAGGCCGTGGCGCTGGGCTTTCTCCAACCAGCGCAGACACGCGGCCTCGTCGCCGAGACGCGCCTCGACGCACGCCATGTTGTACGCCGCGCTGCCGGGCCGCTGACCCTCGGCGGCGAGAAATCGCGCCTCGGCCCGTTCGAGCAGCGCCCGCGCGTCTTCGCCTTCTTCTCCGGCCGCACGGAGCAGTAGCGCAACGCCGGCGTTGAAAAGTGCGCGGTAGTGACGCGGATCGGCCGTCAATGCGGCCTCGGCCTTGTCGAGAACCTTAGCGAACAATGCCTCCGCCTCGGCGTCACGTTTGCCCTGTGCCTGCGCCAGCAACGCGTCGCTCCAGTACGCGTTCGCGTCGGCGAACTGCGCGTCCGCCGCCACGGCGGCCCTGTACTTCTCGTAGGCCTGGTCGAAGAGCGCGTCGGCCTCGGCGCCGTCGGCGCGTTCCGCGAGCGCGGCGAGGGCGTTGCCCCAATTGCTCCACGTGCGCGCGAGCTCGGCGTTGATGGCCAAGGCGGCCTCGTACTTGGCGCAGGCCTCGCGCAAGAGACGCGGCGCGTCATCCGGCGCGTCCTGCGCACGCGCATACAACGCGACGCCCCAGTTGTTCAGTGCATCGTGGAGAACCGCCTGATACTGCGGCGCATCGACCTTCATCACCGTCTCGTATTCACGCGCGGCGGCCTCGAAATCGCCGGCGTCCGCGAGCGCGTTGCCGAGCGCCAGATGCGCCTCCGGATTGCGCGGCTCGACGGCCACGGCGTGGCGAAATAGCGTCTCGCTATCGCGCCAGTAGCCCGTCTGGACATATGCGCACGCGCCAATCGCCGCCAACGCGGCCACGGCCAACGCGCTGCACACGGCCCTCGGCACGCGTGCACGCGTGGCCAGCTCGGCCATGCCCCATGCGAAGGCGATGAACAGGCCGACGTGCGGCAGGTACGTGTAGCGATGCGCGATGGCTTCGGCGTGCACCTGGACGAGGCCGCATACCGGCACGAGCATGCCCGCGAACCACAGCCAGCCGACGAGCACGTATGGGGCGCGTCGGCGCAGGAAGACAGCGACCACCGTGATCGCCGCGAGGGAAGCCGCCGACAGCGCCACCCACCGCCCGTCAATCGAGTCGCCCGGATACGCGTTGAGCACGCTTAGCCGCGAAGGCCACACGGTGAGCAGCAGGTAACGCGCATACGCGATGATGGCCGCGCCGGCGCGAACGGCCCAGGAATACGTTGCACCGATGCGATCGTTGCCGGCATTGGCCACAAGCGCCACCGCGGCGAACGCCGCCCCCACGGCGAACAGCGGCATTTTCTCGATAACAAGCCGCCGCCGGTTCCCGCGAACGCTCCACCGCTCGAGCGGCCACGCGTCCAACAACAGCCACACCGCCGGCAACGTCACCAGCATCGTCTTAGCCATCAGGCCGAGCGTCAGGAACACCAGCGCGATCGCGTAGGCCCTCCGATGGCCCCGCCGTGCATACCGCGCGTACGCCGCCGTCGCGGAGAGACCGAACAGCGTGCTCAGCACGTCCTTGCGCGACGATATCCACGCCACGGCCTCGACGTGGAGCGGATGCAGCGCAAACAATGCGGCCACGAGCGCGCTACGCCACGGCGCACGCGTCAGGCTCTGGAGGAGCAGGTACAGCGCGACGGCATTCAGCGCATGCAGCAGCACGTTCACGAGATGATGCCCGCCGGCGCGTGCGCCGAACACCTCGAAATCCGCCATGTGCGACAGCCACGTGAGCGGAAAGAAGTTCGACGCGTCGCGTGTCGTGAAGGCCCACCGGAAATTCTCGACCGAAAGGCCCGTGGCCACATGGCGATTCTGCGTCAGGAACGTCTGGTCATCATACGTGACGAAATCGAACCACGCCGTTTGGCCGTAGACACAGGCGACGGTGATTACCAGGCCTACGCAGACCAACACCGCGTGGCGCCGCGGCCACGCATCGAGCGGCGGCACGGGGCTGAAGACTTCCGGTGTGTGTTTCCCTTTCGAGGACATGGCGGTATTAATGGGAGTATTCCCCGGCAGAGCCGGGGCCGTTATGATGTGAGCCGCTCAGAGCGGCTGTGCGGGGTCGCTAACGCGGCCCCGCCTGTTGTGCCACCTAAAGGTGGCCCTTCCAGATAGATTCAACGGGTCCGATCGGACGGATCCTACAGATCAACGCCCCGGCAGGGAAGCGGGCCGCAAGCCCAGCACGCGACTTGCGGCCCGCCGAGGAATCGCTTCCGAAAAGCCTATTGGGCCTCAACCCGACGCCGCGAGCGCGTCAGGAGCGGCCACAGGGTCAGGCTCGCGCAGATCAGACCCAACAGAATCGCGTTGGCGCCCGTGGCGCCGGGATCCACATCGATCGAGCCACCGAAACAGGAGAAGAGTCCCTTCTTCGTGAAGACGGCGGTAACGTTCTTGTCGCCGTCCATAGTTACGGTGATGGTTGCGGCGTTGCCCGTCGCATCGCCCTGCCACTCGGTGAACGAGTAGCGCCAAGCGGGGATCGCCGTCACGTCGACGATCGTTCCTTCCGGACTGAACGGCACGGTCCAGCTCGGCATGGTCGGCTTCTTCGACATGGCCGTCACCTGGACGACCGTCCCTTCCGGATAGGTATGCGTGCCGGCCGTTGGGTCGGTCGAGCCTTGTCCGAGGACGGTGATCGTCAGAGTGTAGGTGACGGGCTCGGGCTCGGGGCCGCCTCCGGTCACCGTGATGACTACCGTATCCGCTTCGCTTCGAGCGCCAAGATCGTCCACGACCACCAGCGTGAACGTGTACTCACCCGGCGCCAGAACCACTGTGGGACCAACCACGTCGGCGGGATCCGGTGTTCCGCTCCACTCATACACCACCACCGCACCGTCGGGATCCTGCGATCCGGAACCGTCCAGCGTGACGCTAACCGTGCCTTCCCCAGCATCCACGGTTTGGTCGGGGCCGGCATTGGCCGTGGGCGCCGCGTTCTCGACATAGAACGCGTCGAGCTTCGCGGCGACTTCCGAACCGGTGTTCATCGTGACGTCGCGGATGCCAACGGGCGCGTTACTATCGATGGTGATATTGACCGTAGCATGCGTGGCATCCGTAACCGTGGTGGAATTCACCGTGATGCCGGTTCCGCTGAAGCTCGCCGCCGTGGCGCCTGCCTCGAAGTTCGTGTTGTTGCCGACAATGGCAACGTCCAGGGTCCGACCGCGTCCACCACGATTCGGCGTGATTGACTCGACGGTAGCCACGGCTTTGGTGAGTTCGAGCGAAGACACGAGGAACGGTCCTATCACGTTCTCATCAGCCCATTCGTCGCCGGTGCTAACCGTAAGGCTGTGGTAACCCAACGTACCATTCTCCGTGTCGATGGTGATGTTGGCCACGCCATTCGTGGCATCGGTCGCGGTCCACGAATTCACGGTGATACCGGCTCCAAAATCGACTGCGGACGTGGCATCGAAGTGGGTGCCCGTACCGGTAACGATCACGTCCAACGTCTGGCCGAGGAAGCCCTTGGTGGGAAGAACGCTGGTGACCGTCGCCCCACCCAGCATACCGAGGATCTCGAAGGCGCCCGTGCCTACGGCCTCCTCCGTTGTGCCATCGCCCAGATCCGTCGTAATGACGACATCGCGGAAGCCCTGCTCTGCATCCTCGGCGATGGAGATATTGGCAACATAGGTCGTCGCAGACGTTGCATAGCCATCGTTCACCGTAACGCCTCCGCCCACGAAGGTCAGGGCGCTGCTGGCATTGAAGTTGGTACTCGATCCCGTGATCTCGATGTTCACGGTTGTGCCGCAATTCCCCTTGTTCTGCGTAACGGTCGGTAGGGTGGGGAATGCCGCGCCCATCATCAGGTTGTTGGCCGTGTTGTTGTACCGGGTGGTACCGCTACCGCTCCAGTAGTTGACATCGGGAATGAAGTTGAAGGCGCCACCGGTCTCGGCCGCCATCGAGGAGAAAACCGCGATCGCGCCGTACGGCAACACGATGCTCTCCGGCGGGATGATGGGATCCCCGCAGTCGTCGCAGTCCGGAGGGATCCGCTGCCCATCGTCATGGGGCTCGTGGTTACAGCTTCCCGCCGTGACAGCGGTCGAATCGGAACCCTCGAGATCTGCACTCCAGAGGGCCTTCGAGTATCCCTCGGAGCAACTGCCGGAAAGCAGCACATCGACGCGGATGCTCTTGGCGCGGAGCATCGAGATGGCACCGGCAATGTTGAGGCCTCTGTGAGGATCGGCATCGGTAGCGAACAAGACCCGGCCGCCCCACTTGACGTTCTGGCGAGCCAGGTTCAACGCCTGAACCGAAGCCTCCGGGCAATCGCCCCCGCCGGAGGCATAGAGCGCACTCACCGCGCCCTGGACCACGTCAAGATCCTTCGAGGTTACGCGCGAGGTCACGCCGTCCTTGAAGGTGATCAGGTTGATCGACGGGGTCTTGCCGCTGGCTCGAAGCGACGTGATAAACGTAGACAAGGCGGAACGAACACCCGAGATCTCCTCGCTCATGCTGCCCGTGTCGTCAATGACGAAACCGATGTCCACGCCGCCGATGGTCCGGGCGCCGCTGACGTACCAGCCGGTCTCGGGCGCGGAACTGTTGCAACCAGTCACTACCCACTTGACGAGATCGTCACCGGCGAGAATGGTCGTCCAATCCGCCGCCGACGGCGTCCACGGCGAGGCGTTCACCTCGGGCGATTCAAAGATCTTCGTCGTCAAATCCGAATCCCAGAACTGAACCTTGAACTTGTTCAGGCGGTAGGTCGGGCCACCGCCGCGAGGAAGCCACTGGAACGACGGAGGAGCCGCACCTCCGGCGAAAACGGTGCCGTCGGCCGGACTCTGCGGCTCGGGCGCCACGCGGTGCTCCATAAAGATCTGGCCGTACCGCACCGTGTCGAGCATGCTGGCCTTGGCGGCAATCAGGGCGTTCCAAAACGCCGAGAGGGTCTTGGTCTTGCTACCGTTCGCAAGGTTGAAGACGGTACGTTCGCCCAGCGCCACTTCGTCCCTGCCGTCGGCACGAGCGTCATAGAGATCCCAAAGGATCCGTTGATTCGAAAGCTCGTTGTCTTCGCCGGTGCCCATGGAAGGATTATTCGCTTCGAGGCTGTAATTGAGCGTCGAGTCAATAGTATCGCTGTACGTGCTATCCCCTACATTGGGAATGCTGAGCGTCGAGGCATTCTGGTTCATCTGCCCCGAGGTGCCGAAGTAGGTGGGGAATCCTTCGCCCCAGCCGAACCATGTGCCGGTCTCCTTGCCCTTGGTCTCGGACATGTTCTGCGTCAGTGCATGGTTGCCACCGAAGGTGCCGTCGATGCCGTTCTTGCGCATGAAGTAGTGACCGAACTCGTGGTGGACGATGTCCCAGTCGGCCCAGTCATCACGCACCAAGGTGATGTTCCCATTCGATTCGGAATAATAGGAGCCGTCGCCCGGGAATCGGATGTCGATCTGCGGGGGCAACGCGCCAAGCCAACTGGCGTATTGCGTGATCGTGTAGAGCGCGTCAACCACCGAGAACGCGCGATTGTTATCGTCCGTATTGTTTGCCGTGACGTTGACGGTCAGGGTGGCGCCTTCGGCGACATCGTTCGTGGTGGCTGAGTCGATGCGTTGGACTTCCGTCTCGGCCCCGTAGCGGACCACCCGGCCATGAGTACCGGCGGCGCAGACACGAACAAAAACATCCCGGCCGGTGGAACCGTCCGAATCGGTGTTGTCGACCACGGTGTTGAATGCGCCATTGGTGCCCGTCGTCACCGTAGCGACCAGTTCCGAAGTGCCGCCGGCATTCGCATCGCGGATTTCCACAGTGATACACCGCGCCGGATGCGTGTTGCCGGCAGAATCCGTCCACAACACGGTGCCATTCACCGTGATGTTGCCGGCCTTGGCATCGCCGCCGGACACCTCGATCTGGCTGGCGGCGCCGCCCGCAATAATCTCGTTTGCCTCGAGATCATAAACGGCCTTAGTCGATGCGCCGGATGCCTCACCACGCTTGGCGGCATCCAGTTGGAGGGCGATGAAACCTTCGGAGCCTGAGGCCACCTCATCGCCTGACGCGGCGAACAGGAGCGCTTTCGACACCGAGAACAGGCAGCGCCCCGAGCCATCGAGGGCATGAACCACGGCGCGCACCGCACTCTTGCTCCTGCCGGTGAGACAGACCGAGGTGCCGGCGTTCTGGGGCTCCAGGGCTGGGAGGCTACCGATCCAGAGCGACCGCGGCCCGGTGATCTGCACATCGCCCAACTCGACCACGAACTCGATCTCGGCCTGTGCGATGTCTTCCTGTGGGACCAGGACCAAACGGACCGGGATGTTCTTCCCCAGCGCAAGTTCCGCGTCGCCCGCCGAGATCTCCAGATCGAGAGGCAGTTTGGGCTTGATGGCCCCGGCCGTACTACACAGGCCAATGGCTATGGCCGCGAGCACCACGCCCATGGCTACCATCCGTCGACGTCTCCACGTGTCCGTTCTCATTTCCAATCTCCTCATGGTTCGGCGCCCACTGTGAGCGACACCCGACACAGCCACGCCAACCGCACCCCATCACCATACGTTTCACAACCATCCCTAATCTACGAAGCCTTGGTCCCACAGAGCCGCCCCAGGCGACTCGATCACTTGTTCCCGTCTCCGCCGTACTCCAGGGTGATTTGCTGCATCGCGCCACCCGCCGTGATGGCGTGCTTCCGCTCTTGATACTGCGCGTCGTCGATCTCACCCGAGGCGCGTGCATGATCCAGCGCGGCCAGCTCGGGCTCGACAAACCCTCGATCACTCGTGAACACGGCCGTCGACGTAACGACCACATAGAGCGCATGCGACACTTCAAACAAGGATTGCCCTTCGGCATCCGATGCCGTTACCCAAGCACGCACTTCGCTCTTGCCCGGCCCTGCCAACCGAACGTGAATCGCCACATCGGAGGTGACGCCGGACGCGATGGACCCCAGTTCGAACTCGGGCGGCGTCAGAAGCTCAACCACGCTATCATCCGACACCGCCACGCGAACCGACCCTCGCGCCACCTCCACGTCGGGCGTGACGGAGAGCTCAAGCGTCGTCTTGGCGTCAGGCCTGAGCGGCGCACCATCCGCCGCGGCCAGAGATACGGTAACCGGCAGACGCACCTTGCCGGCGGCCTCATCCGACACCTTTGCGGGCGGCGCGGCGGCCGCATCCTGTCGAGGCGTATCGACAGCCGGCGCCGGAGACGGCATCGGCTCCCCCTTTGCAGGCGATTCCTGGACACATCCCCCCAATACCATCCCTGCAACCACAAGCACTGCAACCAGCGCGCTCATCACTCGACCTCGCGCGACGTCGGACGCTCAACAGATCGAAGAGAACGGGCCGTCTCCACGTCTATCATATCGAGAGACTCCTCACATCTCCCAAAATCGGCTGCATCACTCATTCCTTCCCGGATCCAGACGCCACAAAGATGAGTATAGAACGAAATCCCTGTATCGTCAAGAGAAAAGAGGACGGAGGCCGGCTGACGGCGCTTTGTCGTAATCGCCAATCCATGGTAGATTGGGTGGATATGGATTGACGCGCGACCGTCGACCGCGAGCGCACGAACCCGGGAGAATTAGATGAAACCATCGACTCGCGTCTCACGCCGCCGCATTCTGAAGGCGGCCGGTCTGGCCATCGCGGCACCATACCTTGTGCCGGCCGCGGCGCGGGGACAGGACGCACCGAGTCATTGCGTAACCCTGGGCATGATCGGCCTGGGCAGCATGGGCCTGCGCCATGTCAAGGGATTCCTCGAGGAAGACACGTGCCGGATTCTCGCGGTGTGCGACGTAGACGCGGCCCGGCGCCAGGAGGCCGTCCGCGAAGTCAACACCTTCTACGGTGACAACGGCTGCACTCAATACAACGATTACCGCGAACTCCTCGCCCGGGACGACGTTGACGCCTTGTGCATCGCCGTTCCGGATCACTGGCACTCGATAGTCGCCATAGACAGCATTCGGGCCGGGAAGGACATCTACGGAGAGAAGCCCCTCGCGTTCACCATCGGCGAGGGGCGCGACATCGTCCGCGAGGTGCGCAGAACCAGTTGCGTGTGGGAGACGGGAAGCTGGCAGCGCTCGACGGCGCATTTCCGTTTCGCGTGCGAGTTGGTACGCAATGGACGCATCGGGAAACTCGAGCGCGTCGAGGTCGGGATCGGTACGGGAACGCAGATTGAGCCGCAACCGCCAATGCCGGTGCCGCCCGGCTTTGACTACGAGCGCTGGCTCGGACCGGCCCCGTGGGCGCCCTACACCGAAAAACGGTGTCACTGGAACTTCCGGTGGATTCTCGACTACTCCGGTGGCCAGGTCACAGACTGGGGCGCACACCATCTCGACATTGCCCAGTGGGGTATGGGAACCGACGATACCGGCCCCGTCGAGGTGATGGGCGTCGGCGAGTTTCCTCGCGTCGGACTCTGGGACGCGGCCGTCGACTACCGCGTCGAGGCCACGTACGCCAACGGCGTGAGACTCCTCGCCGGTAGCACAAACCACCATGCCCAGGGCGTCAAGTTCATCGGCGACGCCGGCTGGGTGCACGTGACCCGTAACGGCCTCAAGACGGAGCCGGAGAATCTGGTGCGCGAGTCTTTCGGCCCGGATGAAATCCACCTGCCGCGGCCGACCGGCAATGAACGCCAAGGCCACCGAGCCGACTTTCTGAACTGCGTCAAGACGCGCCAGGAACCTATCGCGTCCGTCGAGATTGGGCATCGCTCGATCACCATCGCCCACCTCTGGAACATCTCGATGATTCTCGGACGCAAGGTACGCTGGGATCCGGCGCGGGAAGTCATCATAGGTGACGATACGGCCAACCGGATGCAGCGCCGCGCCATGCGGGCGCCCTGGCATCACTAGCGCTCAGTCCGCCCGCTCGACCTCTACGCGGGCAACGGCAAGGTCCAATCCGGCATTGACCAACCGGAAATCGGCGCCGCCATTCTCACCATGCTCGAAACGGGGCGCGTCCAACTCGAAGACGGCATCAATCCACTCGCCGGTCCCCGTCCGCATCACAAACGGGCCTTCGGTGTAGTCGCCCTTTGCTGAACCGTAGTGGATGCCGAGTTTGCCCGGGGCGGCGTCAAACAGCGTCACCGTGACCTTGGCGCGGGTGCTCGGACTCGCCGCCAAGGCGTCCGACACCTCGAAGTACAAATAGCGCGCAGCGTCCTCGGCCGCCTGACGCAGGGCAGCGCGCCCGCCGATCTCCCCGACTTCGAACGGCCCATCCTCCACGCTCACCGGCGCGAGGCCTTCGCGTGTGGCCGGCGCAGCAAACGAGACGCGCCGCACGGGCACCTGCGCAGGATGTCCGGCGGCCTTGTTCCGCTCGTACGTCTCGAGGAGATCGAAGAACGTATACGGATCGACAAACCGGATATCCGGGTTGGCTCTGCACGCAGCCTCCATCGTCGCTTTGTGCCACGAGGGCGATTGGAGGATGGTGCGGATGAAGAGGAACTTGGGCCGGTTGATGCTGGCCATAGACGCGATGCGCGCGCCGGCCTGTTCAGGACTTCCGTAGAGGTCAAGCTTCATCCGAATGAACGGCAAGCTATCGCGGAAGAGCCCTTGCGGCGGCATCTTCTGGCCGACAATACCGTCCGGCGAGAACTGCCGGTAGGCCTCCATGCCGCGATCACCCATGCCGGGCGAATGGCCGTCGATGATGAAGCCGGTGATCGAGAGATCGTAGCGATCGGCGTACGGCCGATTGTGGGCAACCCATGCATCGAGGCCGTCCGGAAGAGCGGAATCCTCCGCGCGGTTTTCGGCCAAAAGCATACCGGGATTCAGGTAGCCGGCGCCCGAATCGCCGAACATGAACCAATCGTTCGCCGACGGATGCGTCCGCACGTAGTCCATGGCGTGTGGCGCGCGGCGATCCAGATTCGGGTTGAACGCCCACGTGCACAACGTCTCGCCGTGCGCGGCATCCTGCCACCACTTCGGTACGTGGAAGTTAAACCAGGCCGCCGAGTCGTAGTCGCCCATGTAGAAGCACACGTAGGTGTGCGGCGCGACCGTACCGACCGCATCGAGGAGGCCGCGGTCGACGAGTTGCTCGCGCGTGGGCCTGGGATTTTGCGGATAGCGATCCTCGAGCGGATAGTGCTGGTAGAAGGAGGCGTTGGCCATGCCGGAGATACCGAGGGCGTCCGCGTCCATGATGCCGTTGTAGGCCGAGATGACTTGGGCGTATTTCCACTCGGTATCGACGCCGCCGTGCGCACTGCCGGCCTGGCCGTGATTCGTGTACTTCCAGGCCCACGGCGTGAACCCACCGATGTGAACGATGCGTCCGCCGGCCAAGTCGTACATGGATCGCATCAGCGCGCGGAGCGTCGCCACGTCGGTGCCGGGCGCCTGATTCGGATCATCGACCGGCGACTCCTCCTCCCAGACGTGCAAATCGAAGAAGAAGGCCTTCCGCGCGATGAAGAAGTCGTGATTGGTGAGCGTGGCGTTGTCGAAGCCGCTCTCGAGCGGCCGCTTCAGCCAGAAGGCGTCGATGTAATAGGCCATGTACTCGCGGCTGCACCGGCCTTCGTCCAGGTAATGTGCCTTCGCCCAGAGGTAGGCATCGCACTTCGCGCTGCCCGACGACGGGATCTCCGTGCCTGGAATGACGCCCTCGCCCGAGAAAAGGGGCGCGCCGTCGTCACGGATGAGCCGCACGGCATCTTGCGCGAACGGAAGGCCCGACGCCATGACAGTCGAGTAGACGGAGTCCTGCGACATATCGAACCGCAGGCACACGCGATCCTCGACGCCGGCGATGGTGCTCGCCACGTTCGACGTAGCGGCCACGCGCTCATCGTATACCACCACGCCGTGGACGACGTCGGCGAAAGTGCGCAGCAGCGCGTCCAGGCTCTCGACGTCCACCGCCGGGCGGCCGGCCAGCCACTGGCCCTCACCGCGCAAGTAGTCAAACCAGAAGTCGTCGGGATGCGCCATGAACCGAACGAACAGGCGCGGGCCATCGCGGTTGACGATGCCCTGGAGCGACGCGACGAGATGCGCCGTATCCCAAGCCCGACGCGCCTGCACCGGATCGGAACGATCCAACGCGTGCAGGCCCGTGAGATCCAACGTGTACACCGGCGATACGCCCTCCGGCGCAGCCAACACGGCACACGCCGCCACCAAACACGCTATCGCACCCGTCAACACCTCTGCCTCCCATCTCCTCGTTCAGGACGCCCGCCGGCCACAGGCTCAATCCAAAGAATCGCACGGTAGCATGTGCCGAGGTGCATGCGGCTGAGCGCAGGCGTCAGCCAACGCAGAAGCGCTTGGAACACGGCGTTGCCTAGGCCCGGCCAGCCGCACACAAGCACGCGCCACATCCAACGCCACATCCCAAGCGAAGCGTTCTTGGTACGTTGCACGCGGTAGTCGCGCCCGGCCGCGTGCCGGAACGCGTCAGCCGCTTCCTCGGCGTCCGGCAATCCGTGCTGCGCGTGCTCATCGAACCAGCCGAGCCGTCGGCCGGTGTAGCGCTCGTAGGCCTGTTGGATGAGGCGTTCGGCGCGCTGGGCGGCGTCGCCGGATGGAAACGTGACGACGGCCCGGCCGCCGTCGGCCAGCACGCGGATGATCTCGGCGGCTACCGCACGGCGCGCCGCCGGCTCGATGTGCTCGATGGTGTCCACGCTGATACAGAGGTCCACGGCGCCGCTGCGGAAGGGCAATGCGGCCGCATCGGCGCACACCGGTTGGCAATCCTGCGATTGTCGCGCAGCCCGCAGATGATCCAGGTCGCGGTCCACGGCAATCGTAGGCGTCGCGGCAAAACGGGCGAATCCGGCCTCGTTCGCGCCGAGTTCGACGATACGTGCGCCGGCTGACAACGCCCCCAGCCCGCGCATGATCGGCCCGTATCGAACGGCCCAGTCGGGATAGCCGCGCCCGTCGCGTTCGGCATAGGCGCGGAGTCGCTCGGCCAGGTCCTTAGGCACGGTGCGCCCTCCTCACGAGGCGACTGAGCCCCGGAATCCTTCGCGCGCCCAGCGTCTCGTCAAGAAAAGTGAGATCGGTCTCGTCAAGGAAGGGCATCACTCGAATCAATCCGAGGTAAAGGGCACTGAAAACGGCCAACGAGCCCGTCACCATGAGAAGGTTCGGCATGCGCTGGGTGGCATCGTGGGTGTACCAATCGCCAAGCACGCAGATCAGAAAGCCGGGCGCGGAAGCGAGGGCCGGCCAGAGAGCGCAGGTGCGCAAGAGCCGGCCCGTGCCGATGCCGAGCACCGGCCGGACGGCCGTGAAGAACCAGGCACACGAGAGGAACATCGATATCGCCGTGGCCACCGGAATGCCATAGAAACCCACGGTGTACACCAGCAAAACCGTGAGCACGACATTCGAGATCGTGGCGATAAGGCCGGCCTTCATCTGCATGTCGGCGCGACCCTTGCCCAGCACGATGCTGACACCCGCGCCCGGCAGGATGTTCGCGAGATAGCCGAAGGCAATGATGCGCAACACCCATGTCGCCACATCGAGGTGGCCTTTCTCGCCCATCCAAGCGCGCATGAGCGGCCCGGCAGCGCCCACGGAAAAGGCAACGAGCGGGAGCGTTACCGAGGCCACGTATTTCGTCGAGCGCAGATAGAGTCGCTCAAGGCGCTCGTGCTCGGCCCGGGCGTCGAGATCGGAAGCCGCCGGCACCAGCGCGCTCACGATGAGGAGGGGCGCCTGTCGCATCTTGTTGGCGAGGTTGACGCCGAGGTCGTACAGGCCGACCATGCCCAGGTACTTGTAGACAAAGGCCACAACGACCTTGTCCGTTTGGAACATGATCAGGTTCGAAAGCTTCGCGATCTGCGCGCGCCAGCCGAAGGAGAACAGGCGCGCGAGGGCCGGCCGCGTGAAACAGCTCGGCGACACGCGCAACGACGGCCGCAGCCGGAACGCGATCAATACACTGGCGCCGCCAAAGGCCACCAGCACGACCGCATTCACGTATAGCAGGCCCCGCACACCGGCCCCCGCCTCAAGGAAGGCCACCGTGGCTACAATGCGCAACACCGACGCGCCGAAACTGAGGATGTTCGTCACGCCCATCCGCTGGAGTCCCGTCTGGACGGCCGTGAAAGCCGACACACAGTTCGACACGGCGAACAGCACGAGGCCCCACCGCAGCAGGAAACGCACGTCGCCGGTGAACTGCGGATCGCCAAAATCGCGCGCCCGTTCGGGGCCAAGGCGCGTCAGCAGCGCGACGAGCCCGTCGACACACGGCCAGCCCACGGCCACCAACACCAGACCGAACACCATATAGAAGAACAGGCCTGTGCTGACAACCGCAGACAGCTCATCCTCTTCCTTGCGCGCCGCATGCTCGGCGACGTATTTCGTGAAGCCGCTCCCAACGCCGAAGTCGAATAGGCTCACGTAGCCCGTGAACACCTGAATGAACGCCCAGAGGCCCCATGCGGCCATGCCGACGCGATCGAGGATGTACGCCGTCAGAACCATGCCGCTCGCCGCGTCCCAGAGCCGCCCGACCGCATTGAATGCCGTGTTGCGCGCGACGGTATCGCGCACGGATCGGGCGCGTTCATGGCGGTCGGGGGTGACCCTAGCGTCCGCGTTACCGTGGGAACCGGACCTCATAGATCTCCACTCGTTCCAAGCCGTCGTTGCGAGGACGCACCAGGTCGAAGGTCTCGACCGGCACAAAGAACCGGCGGGCCTTGCTCCATCGCTCGAGCACCCCCTTGATGCCGAGATGGACGAGAGCAGGCGTCTCGTCAACGTAGGTCTTCGGAATCAGCACGTGCGTGATCCCGCGCTCATCAAGCCACTGCAACTGTTCGCCCAGACGCTTGCCGCTCAGGAACTTGAGCGCCTCGTAATTCTGATACGACGGGATCTTCAGGTAATAGGCGCGCGGATCGAGCGTCAAGATAGTACCCGCGTTGGCCAAGTGCTCGTTCGCCCAGCGGAACGCGGCGTGCCGCTCGACGCGACGATCCAAATAGGCTTCACGCTCTTCGAGACCAATCACCACCGGAATCTTGAAATACATCGCGGCAAACTGAAACGCCAATCCATAGGCGAAGGCCGCCACAAGTAAGAGTGGGATCGCCTTGCCGAGCAAGAAGTTGGCTGCTTGGTACGGTGGGAACACAGCCCGCCGAAGAGCCCGGACCAACATCGGCCACCAACCGGACGCCGTACCGTCACTGCGGCCATTCGACGCGTGCCGCAACGTCTCCGGAGGCACACAGAAGACCGGCAAACGACACGCGGCGACACCGGCCACCACCATCATGGGCAGGAAGAAGGGCAGCAGATACCGGGCCGACTGCTGAAAGAAGAAGAAGCAGAACCCGCCGCCGATGCTGTACGCGGCCAACCACGGAACACGCTTGTTGCCGACAAAGAGTCCCGGAACGCCCAGGAACAGGAGCAGGCCGCCCGGTGAGCGTGACCATCCATCGTACCAGGTGGGTCGCATGATGAGATTCCACGGGAACATGACCAGCGCCTTGAGGTCCAGTCCGCGAATCGAGCTGTGCGATCCGAACGTGGCCGTCTCCTCAGCCGGCACCCCGTTCGCCGACAACCAGGAGCTGAAGAAGGGATACACGGGATTACCGGTGAGCAGGAAACTCCGAAGCAACCATGGCGACGCCGCAAGCAATGCCAGCCAGCCGAAACGTTGCACGGCCTCGCGTCGATCGGAGCTTGGAACGGTCAGCGCGCCCAGCGCCAACAACACGCATACGATGTAGCCGGTGTGGCGTATGCCGCATGAACTCCCCGCGAGAAGGGCCGCCAGCGCCAGCCATTCGTCGCGCTCGTTCTCGTACCACGTTATGAACGCGGCGAGCGCGCCCAGCGAAACCGCCCCGAACGCCAGGTCAAGCGACGCCCCGACTTGGTCCATAAGAATGGGCGCTACCGCGTACATCGCGGCCGCAATGAGTCCGCAACGACGGCCTTCGATGCGATTGCCCAGGACGAAGAGCGCGGCACACCCCAAAACGCCGAACCCCCAGTTCAGCAGCGTCACGCCGACCTCGCCGCTCTCGAAAAAGGCATAGGCGAACACGCTATGCACGAAATGCGGATACGCGGAGTACGCATTGCCCTCGAACAGACGCAAGCATCCCTCCCGTGCGTAAGCCTGCGGCAATGCGATATGCGCTACCGTGGCGTCCCAACTCGTCACGGGCGCCAACGCAGAAACCAGCGCAAGGAACAACGAGACACCCATCGCTGCCAGGTACAGCCGCTCGAATCCGTCGAGAGGCGCGGGCTTCTCCGGCCGGCCTGGAAACACATCCGCCATTTTCGGTCTGAAGAAGAGTTCATAGCCGAGCCCGGCCAATGCCGCGACGTACAGCGCCACCTGGGTGGCCCGAAGAGAAGCACTGCCCACGGCCATAATGCCGACCGCGCAGATGCACGCGCCCGCCAACAGCCGGTACGTCAGCGCCTCGACGGTTCCGGCAAATGCGACGCGGCGCAAAGCCCAGGCGCCCGCCACCCACGCCGCCGCCAACGCTACGAAGAAGGCCATCGCTCGGTATACCACTCCTGGTTTTCAATAAGGCCGGCCGCACAATATCATGGACATGGGCCGAAAGGGAAGGAGGCGGGAGGCGCGACGGGAGATCTGCCGCGCAGCGGGCGCTGGCGTGGGCGCAAATGGATTCTGCGCAATCTTGTATGTTCCCTACGTCCGGATCGGATGCGTAGCACGTAGTCGTAGTAGAG
>DAIPKA010000011.1:0-156149 GCA_036769985.1 Candidatus Hydrogenedentota bacterium
CGGGCCCCCGTCAATTCCTTTGAGTTTCAGTCTTGCGACCGTACTCCCCAGGCGGTGCACTTAATGCGTTAGCTACGGCACAGAAGGGGTCGATACCTCCTACACCTAGTGCACAACGTTTACGGCGTGGACTACCAGGGTATCTAATCCTGTTCGCTCCCCACGCTTTCGAGCCTCAGCGTCAGTTTCGCGCCAGAAAGCCGCTTTCGCCACCGGTGTTCCTCCAGATATCTACGCATTTCACCGCTACACCTGGAATTCCGCTTTCCTCTCACGAACTCAAGTCGGGCAGTATCCAAAGCACGTCCGAGGTTAAGCCCCGGGATTTCACTTTGGACAGACCCGACCGCCTGCGCTCCCTTTACGCCCAGTCATTCCGAACAACGCTCGCAACCTCCGTATTACCGCGGCTGCTGGCACGGAGTTAGCCGTTGCTTATTCCTGAGGTACCGTCAAGCCGATAGCATTTCCTCTACCGGATGTTCTTTCCTCAGAAAAGGAGTTTACAACCCGAAGGCCTTCATCCTCCACGCGGCATGGCTGGATCAGGCTTTCGCCCATTGTCCAATATTCCCTACTGCTGCCACCCGTAGGTGTCTGGACCGTATCTCAGTTCCAGTGTGGCCGATCAACCTCTCAGCTCGGCTACCCATCGTTGCCTTGGTGGGCTATTATCCCGCCAACTAGCTAATGGGGGGCGGACCCATCTCCCGGTGAGGCTTGAAGGCCCCTTTCCTTGCCGGGACCGAAGTCCCAGCAATCGAATGCGGTATTAGCGGCCGTTTCCAGCCGTTGTCCCCCGCCGGGAGGAAGGTTATCCACCTGTTACTCACCCGTTCGCCGCTTTATACACCCCCGAAGGGGCTTTAATCGCGCGACTTGCATGTATGAAGCCTGCCGCCAGCGTTCGTTCTGAGCCAGGATCAAACTCTCCGACAAAAATCGAACAGAGCGAAGCTATGCTAAGCTCTGCTATCGATGAGTTTGCCTACATCTGAATGATGCAGGAATTGAGGGTTGGACTCCCACTGCCGTGGGAATCCTCTTGTTTCGGCAAGTCCGCCCGCGCGTGAGCGCCGGCAGTCTTGCCCGCACAAGCCCAGTCTCGTACAAACATACACCGTATTCAATTTTCAAAGAGCGCTTGGCGCCGTGGTCGAACCACTCGGACTACCTCGCCGCCAGGCGGCAAGAAACCCGTCGCCGAAAGTACTACTCAACTTCGGCGCGAGCATCGTTGCCTTCGCCATCTGCGAAGGACTCACTCTTGCCAACCGTGCGGCTTAGTAGCTTACCACATTTCCTTCGCCGTGTCAAGGCCTTTCTTCTCCGCCTCCGCCGCCTCGTTTCGGCCTCATCCTCCGCGCTACTTTCGAAGCGCAAAAGGAGCGATACAATACCATGTTCCGTTCCCATTGTCAACAACTTTTTTTCGGAGGTGGTGGCAGGGTGGCTCGCGCCGGATAACCTCACGGGGCCGCCCGAAGGAACGCCGCAGCAAGAGGGGATTCGTGCACGCATGGGAAGATCTGGATGTATTACATAGGCGTTGGTGTAATGGTGTACTTAACACAACACGATACGTTTCGCACGCGATCGACCCCTTGGCGCATCCAACCCGCCAGGGGTCCCTCGCCGAGGGCCGCCCGCCGGCCGCCTTTCGTCGCCGTAGCGATGTCGAGGTCGGCAACGATCATGGCGTCTCCGTACACGGGCGCCTCAACCAGGATGTGGCCGTCGGGGGCCACGATCCGACTTTCCCCGTGGCTCCGATCGGGCGCGCGCGGATCCTCGCGCGACGCGGGCGTATTGGCCTGCACGAGGTAGACACCGTTCTCGACGGCGCGGGCCTGTACTTGCGCGCGGTAGGGCGCGATCTTGTGTTCTTCGGCGACGCCGGATTCGCACGAGAGGTAGAAGAAGAGCTGCGCTCCTGCGAGGGTGCGGAGTTGCACCAGCGGGGCGTAGCGTGCGTCGTGGCATATGATCGTGGCGCACCGCACGGCGTCGATGGTGAATATCGAGAGCCGGCGGCCCTCGTCGGCCCAACGTTCGCCTGCGCGGTAGATCTTCTCGTAGGCATCGATGATGTTGCCTTGTGGGTCGACGGCGAGCGCGGCGCAGTATCGGGCATTGCGCTCGCGGGTCGGCGCGCCGAAGACGGCATAGAGGCCGAGGTCACGGCAGGCCGCCCGGATGCGCTCGACGGCCGCGTCCACGGCGGCCCAATCCAGGGCGTCGCCGAACGAGGCCTCCTTTGAGTAGCCGGTGAGGGCCATCTCGGGAAACACCACGACCCGGGCGTCCGCGTGCGCGGCTTCCGCGAGGTAGTCGAGGATGCGCGCGGCATTGTGGCTGACGTCGAAACGGGTCTCGAATTGGACGGCCGCGACGCGGAGGGCCTCGGACCGCGGTGGGGCCAGGGCAATGATGTCGGCGGGGGCGCGGGGGTCTTCGGCAAAGGGCGTGCCGGTAACCTTGACACTCGTTCCCGTGAGGCCCTGAAACGGGGCGCCGACGACAAATTGGCCGGGGGGGTCGTCGGCGATCATGGCCATGCCGTGGGACAGAGAACGCAGGCGGTCACGCGCCGGCGCATCAAGCACGGTGGCGAAGGGCAGCAGCATGACCTTGGCACGCACGTCTTCATGCACGAGGTTCTCGTCCGTCACGATGCGGCTGGGGATGCCGGCATCGCAAAGGCGAAACCAGAGCGCGAACTGACGGTCATGGACCCACTCATCGGGCTCGCGGTAGCCGTAGCTCTGCCATTTCGATACGTAGTAGAGCACATCCGCCGAGCCAGGTAGGTTCCACGGGCCACCTTCGGCGCGCGCCTTCACCAGGCCGCCGATGGTTGATAGAAACGCCCGCTGAGCGATGTCCACGCCGCCCCAGTTTGTGATCTGAATGCCGGTGGCGCCGGCGTCGAGGACCAGCCGCGCCGCCTCGACGTAGTCCTCTTCCGTGTACCCGAAGTGATCGAAGAGGTAGGGACCATCCACCTCGAACACGACGGGGCGCTGCGTGATGCCGACCATCGTAGCGACGGCCGCGCGCACGTTGTGCAAGCCTTGTGTACCATGCCAGAAGAAGTCGTAGGAATGGACGATCTCGTCAGCCGGCCGCGAAGAGGCCCAGTAGCCGTGATTGGCCATCTGGGCCGAGCCGGCGCGGAAACTCTCGCCCAGGGGCACCGAAACGCGCGCCGTCGGATCGTTCGCCCGAACCACGGCCGCGAACGCGGCCACCCAATCGGCCAGCGCCTGTTCCCGGAAACGGATCCAGTCGACGTCCGCGGCATCGAGAGAAGGGCGTCCTTGTGTACTGGGAGGCACCGGAGGACGGATGGAGGCGAAGCTATCGAGCTCGGTGCCCCAAGCCGCACTCAGGCGTTCCACGGATTCGTAGCGCCCGGCCAACCAACGGCGGAAGGCCTCCTGCGCGGCCGGTTCGTACGAGTTCCAGTCCGCGAACTTCACTTCCATGTGCACGCTGAATCCCGGCGAGTACGTGTATCCGTTTCCGGCGAGGTGCTTGGCCAGTTCGCCGGCAAACCGAAGTTGGCGTTCTCGATTGGCCGGATCGAACAAGCTCGGGAATCCGCCGTGGTGGGGAAACGGTGTGCCGTCCGGCAACTGATACAGCGTCGGCACGTGCCAGGCGGGCCAATCGCGCATGTTCAGACGCACGCGGATCTCGAGGCCGGCCGCCCGCGCATAGGCCAGCCGCTCATCGACCATCGCGAAGTCGAATGCGCCCTCGGCGGGCTCGCAATCCGGCCAGCCGGCGCCTAACTCGAGCACGGTGAATCCGTGCGCGGCGCAGGCGTTCACCTGGCGTTTGAAGGTCCCGAAATCGCGATAGCTTGAATCGAGATCCCAGATCGTGAACGAATACTGGAACGGGACGCCAGCGCAGACGAGCAACGGAATCAGCATATTCCTTCTCCTCCCATTGTCGGCCCGAGTATACCGAGAACGCGGCGAATGTGCATCTGCGAGGGCCCATCCTCTACAATGCCAATGGTCTCCATCGGGCGTTGGCGGGGAGTTCCGGTTGTGAAGAGCGTGGCGACATTTCACATGATCAAGATTGGGCTGGCAGCGGCCGCCATCGCGCTGATTGTAGCGTTCGCCATATGGGACCGCCGCAAGCTGAAGAGCGGCCGGTGGGTGGCCGGCCTCGTATTGGCCATCGTGGCGTTCTTCTCGGTGGTGGCCTATTTCGATTTCGGCTACTATCCCAAATTCGGCCAGTTCATCAACCCCCACGACTTCTTCCACTACTACCTCGGCTCGAAGTACTCGCGCGAGGTCGGTTACCTGAACCTATATCCGTCCGTGCTGGTTGCGGATGCGGAGGAGAATGGCGGTACGCCGCGTCACGGCGGCCTGCGCCGCATGGAAGACTACAACTTCGAACCGGCCGCGAAGGTGATGCTGCGTGCGGCCGAGTACCGCGCCCTTTTCAGCGATGCGCGGTGGACCGAGTTCAAGGCGGACATCGGCTATTTTCGCGAGATCCTCGGCAAGAAGAAGCGGTGGGCCGGCGTGTTGGGTGACAAAGGCTACAACGCCACGCCCGTGTGGAACGCCGTAGCACGCCTCCTCACCAGCCAAGTCCCACCCAGCGACATTCCCTTGCTGGCCTCGCTGGACCTCCTCTTGCTGGCGATCATGTTCATCCTCATCGGTCTCGCCTTCGGCTGGCGCACGTCGCTCCTGGCCGTCGTGTTCTTCGGCAGCATGTTCATGATGGCGTACACACACATTCGGGGCGCCTTTCTGCGTCTCGATTGGGTCACCCTCCTCGTCATGTCCACGTGCATGCTCAAGATGAAACGCTACAAAACCGCCGGCGCGCTCATGGCCTACTCGGGCATGGCGCGCATCTTCCCGCTCATCTTCGGTTTCGGCATGGGCGCCAAGTTCTTCTGGGATATCCTGCGCACGCGCCGACTCGACCGGCGCTACCTCGCCTACTTCGTATCCTTCGGTGTGACCTGTGTTGTGCTCGTGCTCTTCGTCATCGTTTCCGATCGCGGCGTCGCGCATTGGCACGACTTCTTCACGAAAATCGGGCTGCACGACCGTGACCTGTCGCCGATGCGCGTCGGATTCCGGTACGTGTTCCTGATGAGCTACAAGAACGCCTATGGCTCGTGGACGGCCTTCGAGGCGGCCAAGCTTAAGGTGCTCGCGGACTACAAGCTGCTGTGGTGGGCCATTCAGGCCGCCGTGGCGCTCGTGGCCTTGTTCGCCGCCCGCAAGCTGGATGACTACGAAACCATTCCCTTCGGCTACGTGCTCGCCTTCTTCCTAACCGCGCCCACGTTCTACTACCAGGTCATGATCATCGTGCTGCTCATGCTGTACCTGCCCAAGATCGAGCAGGCGCCCCGCGCCATCGGCGCATCACTGCTGTTTGCCGTCTCGATCATCGCGTTCCTGCTCAACCGTGAATGGAAGCTGCAACTCGAGCTTTCCTTCTGGCTATCGTGCATGCTCATGGCCGTCGTGCTGTACACCCTCGGCTTCACCTTGGCCCTGAGCTGGCCGGCATCAATCTCGGAACTACTTGGGCCATCGGGATTTAGCCTCAAACGAGTGCCCGACGACACATCAACGCCATCTCCTTCCGAAGAGCCATCGGCGCCGCGCCACGACACCCCCAAACCACACAAGCGCCCCACCAAGAAGAAGGGCAAGAAACGCCGGTAGGCCCTTCAGTCCGCGGAGGAAACACGAGGAAACAGGGAACGCTACCCATATGTTCTGTTCCAGATTCCGCGATTCCGGTGCCGAGGAAGGAGGAAATATGGGTCGCGTCCCTGTTCTGGGAGTTACTCGAGGTAACCCGCCGCCTTGAGTTGCTCGACGGTATCCTGGGACATGCCGGTGGCGGATAGGGATGGCGGCGCCTTGGGATGGCGGCTCTTCCATTGTTCGAGGAAAGCCAGCATCGCGTCGGCCACGTCGGGATGGGCCGCGATCTGGTTGGTCTTGGAGCCGTTCTCGGCGATACCCATGGCCTGCAGCTCACGCGGTTCGGTTCCAGGGTGGCCGTCATAGGTCTCGAAGTACTTCCAGTCTCGGGAGTACACACCGCACTTGTCGTGGCCGCGCAGTTCGGTCTCGACGACGAAGAACTCCGGCAACGCCACAGCAGCGGCCTCGTCAGCCACCAAGGGCAGCACGGAGGTGCCTTGGGCGGCCTCGGGGATGGGAGCTTGCACATAGTCGAGGAGCGTAGGCATGAAGTCCATCAACCGTACCGGCCGCTTGACGACGACGTTGACGTCTTTCCAGGAAGGATTCCACCAGATCTGCGGCACCACCACCTGGGATTCGTATAAGAGGCGGCCGTGCCATCGCGACTTGGCCACGTCCGGATGGTTGTCGAGTCCTTCGCCATGATCGCTGATCAGGATGAACAAGGTGTTCTCCCAGCCGGGTCTCGCGATCAGTTTCTCGGCAAACGCATTGATATCGATGGATACCTGCCGGACAGGCGCGAGGTACTGGCGGTTCGGATTGCCGGGAAACAGACCCTCGAACTCATCGCGCGTGAGACAGTACTCGCCGCGATACCACTCGTGGACGTCCATGAGCACCAATTGGAGATAGCATGGCGCTTCTCCCTTGGATTCGGCGAGTTCGAGCGCTTTCTCAAAGAGCTGGTTGGCAGAGGCCAGGCGGCTTTTCTTGAAGGTCTTCTGGCCGGGCTTCGGGCGCATGAATCCATACCAAATCTCGCTGTCGATGTACTCATCAAAGCCTTGCTGGAAATTGAAGAAGACGTTCAGGTTCGGATTCGAATGGACGCCGATGGTCTTGTAACCCACGGCCTTCAAGGCCTCGGCCAAGGTGACAAACGTGTCGGGCAGGCGTTCGTCGGGCTCGCGGTAGATACCGATGGTGCGCGGATAGCAACTGGTGAGCAACGATCCGATCGAGGGACGCGTCCACGAGTTCTGCGCGATGACGCGTTCGAACCGGAGGCCATTGCGTGCCCACTGGTCAAGTTCAGGCGTCGCCCCAAGCGAAGAACCGTAGGCGCCCAGCACATCGGCGCGCAAGGTATCGACGAGGATAACGACGATGTTGGGACGCGGCGAGGCCGGCGGAATGCCGCGCGCGGACTCGGCCTCGGTGACGCCGAAGGCAAAGGCCGCCAACGCCCAGATTGCTGCCCATCGCCCGAGACGGCGTCTAGTCAATCCCAGGTTGCGTCTCCTCCGGAACGGTGTCTTCATCACGATCTTCTACTTCCCGTCTGATCTCGTCGATCTTTTCTTCCGGCATCTGGCCCGTGTCTTTAAGTATAGCCGGCACCGGAGATCCGGTTAAAGGCGGTGGGGCGGCGGTGCGTCGCTCTCGATGCCACAGCCAGGTCATCGCTGCCAAAACGATCGCCAGGGAGAATCCGGACGCCGCAACGCCAGCATAGACCGATCGAGGGCGGAACACGAACTCGACGCGGTGCGAGCCTCCCGAGACAGCCACCGCCTTGAATGCGTCGTCGGCCGTCAGGATGGGCACACGCTCGGAGTCCACGTAGGCCTCCCAGCCGGGATAGGCGGCGTCAAGAAAAGTCAGGATACGCGGCCCCGGTAGATCCTTGAGGTCAACGATGACGCGATTCGCCGTGCGCTCGACAATCGAGATCAGACTATCCTCATCCTGAGGATCCGAGGCGACGACGATACTCGTGAATGTCACGGTTCCCTTGGATTGCTGCACCTTCACCGCAAGCCGGATGTCGATGGGACGAAAGTCGGGCGTAGGGATCTCGACGACACGCGGTTCGCCGTTCTGGGGCAAAACGCTGACCTCCTTGCCGAGCGCCGTGGTTCCAGGACCCGGCTCACGAAACATGGGCGAAATCGTCGCCCGGCAATCGCTCGTGAATTCGAGGCGGAGGACGCTGTGTAGGGGGGGGGCACTGACCACGCCCAGCTTCAGCGTGGAATCGCCCGGCTTCGTGATCTTGCGCGGTTCATCTGGCTTGACGATGGTTGTGAGGACCGCGTTTTCGGAAACACCGCTCGAGGGGAGGGCGGACCGAGGTACCTCGGGCACATCGAGCGCCCCCGGATTCTCGAGGAATACCGTCGTGGCGGAGGGGAACAGGGCACGCTTGCCCGGCAATGCACCCTCAACATAGCGCTGGGCTAACCAGAACGCGCGCTTGAACAGCAGGTGGCCGCGGTAGCTCTCAACGGTGGCCTCGTCCTGATGGGTAATCCGCCATGCGCGACGCTCGCGGTATAGGCCACATATGGCTTGGCGCGCCTTGCCAATATAGAGCGGCGAGTAGCCATTCACGGCGGGCCGCAGTCCGTACAACCATTCTTGGGGGCGGGGATCGGCATCTCGGTAGTTGTCCGTCCACGGCTCGGGGTGGTCGGCGTGACTTGTCAGCCGCGTGAAGCCGTGGCCGGAAACCAGGTGCGGCACGAATGCCTGGTTCCATACCGCGATTTCGGCCAATACGAGCGCGGCCAACGTCCACCGCCACAAGGGGGCCGGCGACAACCAACCGCCCAAGAGCGCCACGCCAAGGGCCGCCGCTGGAAGGTACACGACGGCCTTTGAGACATCGAGGAAGTCATGAGGCGCGATCCAGTGCGAGAGGGAGGTTAGTGTGGCCGCACCTACGGCCGCGAGCGCCACCGATCTCAACGTTCTCAAGCTCAGATGCTTCCATCGCGTGGTAACGGCGTCGACACCGAATCCCGCCAACATCGCCAGCGGGAAACACGCCACGACGTACGCTCGGGACGATTCGACCAGCGCGTACGGCGTCAACCACAGAACCAACTGGGACAGCGGAAACGGTGGGCCGAGACTCAAATCGCAGAGCGCTAAGAACAACAAAGCGTAAACCAGGGACTCGCGCCATCGGCGGTGGGTGAGGCCGAGCAAGGCCAGCAGGACCACGGCCAGGCCGGTTCCTCGCATGTTCTGACGGATGTCTTTCGGGCCCGGATACATGATCAGGCACTGGTAGAGGAAATCGAGACTCCCTTGCTGTGCCATGGTGCCCGGTGTCTCTGTGTCCTCCGTCATGCGGCTACTGGCCATCATAAGCTCGGTGGTCGGGAGCAGCATGGCGGCGGCGACGGCCAACGCGACAAGGCCCATGAGCGCCAGCACGACGAAGTCGCTCGCCAGCAGGCAGAATAGCCGTCGTTTCGCCGTCGACTCCTCCGGTTTCAGGTGCAACAGGCGATAGAGGCCGTAGAATCCCCCGACGGCCATGCTCATGTAGATGAACGTTTGCGGCGATCCGCCCAACAGCCCCAGGCTCATCATCAGACCCGCTGCGAGTCCGTATCGGAACTTGCGCGCGCCCGGCATCGCCGTCAAGGAACGCCGAAGCGCCAGGAGGATGAACGGCAGCCAGGCCAGCGACATGATCGTCTGGAACGCGCAGGCGCGGCGCACAAACGACGCGCTCAGAGCGAAACCAAAAGCGGCCACGAAGGCGGCCCCGTAGCTCAGCTTCTGCTCGCGGGCAAACAGGAACGTGCCCACGCCTGCGATGATGATCTGTAGCGCCATGAGCAACGCCATGCCGACGTGCGTCTTCATCGGCGTCGGATCGAAAGTCAGGCAACTCCGGACGAAGTTCAGCGGATAGAAGAAGGCCACGGACAGATTGGCGATGAAAGGCGTGCCGCAGAAGCTGTAGGGATTCCACAGCGGTATCTCGCCGCGATGAAGGACATAGTCCATGTAGAACAAGTTGGGGCCGAAGTAGCGCGGGACGTCGTACATTCCGGAGATACGCGACCAGTCCGTCACGAGGAAATGGGAAAACACCACCGCGACGGCCCCGGCCATCACGGCGACACCGAGTATGTACGGGGCTAAGTGTTTCGTTTTATGGGAGATCGAGTTCATGCGTCCTGGTGCGGCACAGACGCGATGCCGTGCCGCCTATGCGTCTCGCAGAGCCTTGTACCATTCGATGGTGCGGCGCAATCCCTCGGCGAGCGGTACGAAAACGCGATAGCCGAGGTCCATCTTCGCGCGGCTGATGTCGGCCCTCGAGTCACGGATATCGCCGACGCGTGGCGGCGCGAACTCGGGCTCGACACGGGTGCCGAGCGCCTCATTGATGCCGGCGAGCAAATCCAGCAGCGTGTACGACTCCCCACAGGCAATGTTGTAGATTTGGCCGTCCGCGTCGAGATCCGCCGTCGCGGCCAGGATGTTGGCCCGCACGTTGTTCTCGACGTAGGTGAAATCGCGCGATTGGCCTCCGTCACCGAAGATCGTGGGCCGCCGTCCCTCGAGCACCGCGTTGATGAATAGCGGAATGACGGCGCTGTACGGTGAGTTTGGGTCTTGCCGGGGGCCGAAGACGTTGAAGTACCGCAAGGTGATGGTCTCGAGGCCATAGCACGCGCTGAACACGCGCAAGTAGTACTCGGATGCCAGCTTGGAAGCGCCATAGGGAGACAGCGGGTCCGGGCGCATAGTCTCGTGTTTGGCATCGCCCGGTTGGTCGCCGTAGGCGGAACTCGAGCCGGCGTACACCACGCGTTTGACGCGGGCGTCCCGCGCGGCGATGAGCAGGTTGAGCGTCGCGGTCGCGTTGGCCTCGTGGCTCTCGAGCGGATCGGCAACGGATCGCGGCACGGATGGCACGGCCGCCTGGTGCAACACGTAGCGAACGCCCTCTACGGCGCGTGCGCAATCTCGAGGATCGCGGAGATCGCCCTCGACCAGTTCAATGCGGTCAAGGATGGATTCCAGATTCTCGCGGTGGCCGGTCTCGAAGTTGTCAATCACGCGAACCGAAGCGTCCTGCTCGACCAAGAACCGGACGATGTTCGAGCCGATGAATCCGGCCCCGCCTGTCACAAGGTAGTCCGACATACCGATGATACTTTCGTTCCGTATTCCTCGCCCTAAGGCACACTGTACCGCAGGCGGACGGCTCAACACAACGGCCCCACTTGAAATCGCTCGCGTAGGTGCCTAGGCTACCTTCAACAAGAAGAGGTCCCACACGGAGAAATGCCTTGAAAACACGCCTCATCAAAGCGCGGGCGCTCACGTTTGCGATCCTATTGGTCCTAGCCGCGTGTCTTCCAGTTTTGGCGGCGCCATCCCTTCAGGAGACGATGGACGGCGTTTTCACGCGCCTCTACGCGGATCTGGATCGCGAAGCGCTGGCCTCGCTGGATTCGGATAAGGTGCTCGGCCTCATCACGGACGAAGAGCGGTACGTCCTCGCCACGCAGTACTGGACCTTCAACGTGGACGCGGCGGCCGTGGTTTCGGTGGTCCGGCATGTCGCCCAGGAGGTGGTGCCGTTCTGGCTCGAAGAAGCCGGATTCATCAAGACGGATATGACCGTAAGCGACTCGGAAAATTGGACTTACGAGGTATGGCAGAAACGCGTTGACGCTGGCCCTGTCGAACTCGGAATCAACGGTTTCGACATGCACCGCTCCGTGTACTTCGTGTGTGTGGGGCCACAGCAGCCGGGCGGCCGCGTCACGATCTCGAATCTGTCTCCGGCGGATGAGGCCGTCATTGAGATGCGCGACGGCGCCTGGAAGTACCGCGACTGGGACGATTTGTACATCAAGGGTGCGCCGGATGCGCTGAAGGGCCACCACCTTTTGACCACGTATCGTGGCAGGGCGCGTGAGGCCCATCTCGTCGGTGCCTTCCGCACAACGCCCTTTCCTTCCTCGGCCGCGCCCGACCAGATCGTGTTGACTTGGAGTGAGGATCCGCGGGCGACACAGAGCATCCAGTGGCGAACCGGGCCGGACACGAAGACCAGCGCCGTGCGCTATCGGAAGACAGGCGACCAGGACTACGCGCAGGTGACGGCGACGTGCGAGTCCATCGAAGACCGCCTACTCATGAACGACCGGTACATCAACCATTTCACGGCCATCCTGCGCGGTCTCGATCCGGCCACCACCTACGCCTATTCGGTGGGCAACGGGGACACATGGAGCGATGAGGCCGAATTCACCACCGCGCCGGATGGCGACGCCGCCTTCTCGTTCGTGTGTTTTGCCGACACGCACTACTCGGCTGACGCAGGCCGGCTGATCCAGGCGGCGTTTCGTCAACATCCCGAGACAGCGTTCAGCCTGATCGCGGGCGACGTGGTCAGCACGGGCCTGTACCGGAACGAGTGGGATCACGTCTTCGAATACGGCCGTGACGTGTTCGACCGGTGGCCCGTCGCCATCGCCCTCGGCAATCACGACGACCAGGATGGGCTGGGCGCGAGACTCCCCCTCGCCCTTTTCGCCCTGCCCGAGAACGGACCGGAAGGTGTCGAGCCGGAGCGAACCTACAGCTTCCGCTACGCCAATGCCCTGTTCCTCGTGATGGATGTCGGCACCTCCTTCGAGGTCCAGGCGCGCTGGATCGAGGACCAACTGGCGCAAACCGATGCCACCTGGAAATTTGCCGTGTTTCACTTCCCGCTGTACAGCGTCGAGGAAGACTACGCGGCGATTCGCGAGCAGTGGGGCCAGATCTTCGACAAATACCACATAGACATGGCCTTCCACGGCCACGTTCACTACTACCTCCGCACCAAGCCCATGCGGAATCTGCAGCCTGTCGCCGACGCGGCCGACGGCACCATCTACACGATCTCGATTGCCCAGTCCGGGCGTCGGTATCCCTTGCCCGAAGCCGAGTACATCGCCAAGCGATTCACGGGCGTCGCCGTGTATCCGAAGATCGATGTTGACGGAAGCCGCCTCGTCTACCGGGCCTACGATATCGACGGCAAGGTTCTCGACGAACTGATCATCGAGAAGTAGCCGCGAACGGTGGGCGCTCTCCGAGCATCTCGAAACGCGTCAATTGTCATGCCGAACGCGTGTGAGGAAGCACAGCGGGGCCGTTGGCCGCGACCAAGGTAGCCGGTGCTACGCCTACGCTGGCCCGAAGAAGAGCGGTAGCAAGCTACCGCAGTCCACATGGGGACCGTGGGAACGAGGGAATCTCTTGTGTAGTAAGGACTTGGATTGCGTCGCTCGGGGACTCGCTCCTCGCAGTGACGATGCTATGGTTTTCCTCTGCGAATCGCCACGCTCCGCGTGGTCTGAAGCTCGAAATGACAGGCAGGCGGCTACACGAGGCAATTCCTGACAATGAGAGCGTAGCCGCCTTTACTGACGGGGCGGCGTTCAGGGGACCGCCTCGAGGATCACGCCGGCCGATTGGGCACCTGCCGCACAAATCCCGAGCAAGGCCGTCTCTTTGCCGGATCGCTTGAGTTCGTTGGCCATGGTGATGATCATCCGCGCGCCGGTAGCGCCGAAGGGATGGCCCAGGGCCACGGAACCGCCGTGGATATTGATGGCATCCGGGGCGAGTTCGCCAGTGGCCTTGTCGCGGCCGAGACGTTTCTGGGCAAAGGCATCGCTGGCCAAGGCCCTGAGTACGCACAGCACTTGGGCAGCAAAGGCCTCATGAATGTCGACGATGTCTACGTCGCCCAAGGTCATGCCGGCGCGGTCGAGGGCAATAGGAATCGAGATGGCGGGGCCGATGAGCAACTGGTCGGCGGGATCGACGGCATCGTAGGACCAACTCCGGAACGCGGCCAGCGGCTCGAACCCGAGGGCACGCGCCTTCTCCTCGGCCATGACCAAGACCGCCGCGGCGCCGTCGGTCAGGGCGCTCGAATTGCCGGCGGTCAACGTGCCGTTCTTGGCGAATGCGGGGCGCAGCTTGGCCAGTTTCTCGATGCTCGTGTCGCCCCGGACGATGTCGTCGGCGGTGACCGAGACGCCTTCGGGCGTCTGCACCGTGATGATCTCGTCGGCGAAACGGCCCGACGCGATGGCAGCGGCCGCTCGCTGGTGCGATTGCAGGGCGAAGGCGTCCTGATCCTCGCGGGCAATGCCCCAGTGCCGCGTCATGCGCTCGGCGGCCTCGCCCATCAACTCGCCCGTGGTCCGCTCGCGCACACTCGGCCGCCGCGGCAGGAGATCGCGGCGGATGCTGATCTTCGCAAGGAGACGGAAGTAGTCGCGGACGCCCGACTTGGCGCTCAACACCACCGGTGCGGCCTTGTGGACGAGGCTCGGCGGCATTGTGACTTCGGCATTGCTGGTGGAGTCGCTTCCGCCAGCGATCATCACATCCGCCTCGCCACGCTCGATGGTTGCGGCGGCCTCGGAGATGGCCATGAGTCCCGACGTGCACGCCCTGGTCAGCGTCGTGGCCTTGATGGTGGGCGGCAGCCCGAGATCGAGCACCATTTCGCGGCCGACATTGGGCGCGGCGCTTGGCAGGATGGCCCCGCCCCAAAGCACGCCGTCGATGTCGTTTCGGATATCGCCGGTCTTCGCAAGGAGCGCCCGAACCGCCGCTACACTGAGGGCGATCGAGTCCATCACGGTAAAGGCACCGAAGGCGCGCAGGAAGGGCGTTCGAACGCCGCCCACGATGACCGCGCGCTGTTTGACCGGGGAATCATGGCTGAACGGCATAGAGAGGGCTCCTTTTCAGTAGATCTTCACGCGCCGATGAAGTTGCCGCCACAAACGCGAACCACCCCACCGGTGACGCCGGCCGCGTCCGGACTGGCAAGGAACACGATGGTCTCCGCGATATCCTCGGGAAGCCCGCCTTGTGACAGGCTACAGAGGCGGCGGGCCACCTCGCGCGTGCCGAAGGGCATGGCGGCGGTCATCTGCGTCTCGATGAAACCGGGCGCGAGGGCGTTGACGGTAATGCCGCGCGACGCTGTACGAGGCGCCAGGCCTTGGACATAGCCGATGAGGCCGGCCTTCGTGGCGGCATAGTTCGTTTGGCCGGCATTGCCGGCGATGCCGCCGACGGAAGACATGGCCAAAATGCGTCCTCCGTCGCGGACATGGTCGAGGAGCGCCTCGTTCGTGCGCACCAGGGCGATGAGGTTCACCGCGAGGACCTGATCCCACTTCTCGGGGGCCATGTTGCCGAGGGTCTTGTCACGCGTGATACCGGCATTGTGTACCAGAATGTCGAGGCCGCCGTGGCCTTCACGGACGTAGTCGAGGATGGTATTGGCGGCGTTGGCCTCGGTGATGTCGCAGGCCAGCGTCTCGCCGCCAATGGCATCGGCCACGCCTTTGGCAGCCTCCCTCTCGGAGGCCCGATCCATAACGATCACGGTGGCGCCTTCGCGGGCCAAGGCACGAGCCGTGGCGGCGCCGATGCCGCGCGCGGCGCCCGTCACCAAGGCCACACGGCCGGCAAGAGGCGCGACGTACTTGCGAACCGGGGTATACGGCACCAAGGCGGAAACGTGGATGGGTTGCCCGGAAATGTAGGCCGCGCCCTTGCCCAAGAGGAATCGCACCACGGATTCGAGGCGATTCTCGGCGCCGGCTTCTACGTACACCGTCTGGGCCGTGGCGCCTTTGCGGCCGATTTCCTTGCCGAGACTGCGCATGGCGCCCTCGACGGCACGGCGCGCGGCGCGGCACACGGGATCGCCGGCGGTTTCCGGCGGTCGCATGATCGCGAGGGCACGTCCGCACGGCGTGATGTTACGCACGTGGGCACGGAAGAAGTCGTAGACGTCTCGAAGCGCCTCGGGCGCGTCGAGGCCGGTCCCATCATAGACAAGGGCGAAGGGGCGCACGCCCGCCGGGGGATCGACTTCGCCGCGCGCGGAGACTTTGGCGCCCGCATCTGATAGCGTTCGGCCCAGTGTCTCCCCCAACTGTCCTCCGGGACTGGCCGCGAGGAAGACTGCGCGGCCGGCAAGCGGCTGCGCCTCCCACGGCCCCTTGACACGGTCAAGCGGCTGGGGAAGTGGTATCGGAAGCTTCAGGGCGCGCACGATCTTGCGCGCCGAGGGACTTGCGCTGAGTTTGAGGAAGAAGTCGCTCATGGTCTGTTTCCTTTCGAAGATGGTGGCCGGAAAAAGGGGCCAAAGGGAGCACAACGACGACAAGGCCAAGGGATTGGGCCACCTTTGGGTGCCTGGCCTGCGTTCATGAGGCCGGTTTCTCCTCCGCGGCCAGTTGGGCCAAGAGCCGCTTGCCGCTGTGGGTGATCTCGTAGTGCAGGGCTCGGCATCGCGGTTCAGCGCGATCGAGATAGCGTTCGAGCACCTCGGTGCGTTCCGGATAGCGCTGGGCCTGCTCGAGCAGGATCTCGCTGACCGCCACATCGGTAAGGAGTCGGATCAAACGCTCGGCGTGGAGCATGGCCAAGGCGAAGTCGCGTTTCGGATCCCATTCGCCGAGAAAATGCGAAGGCCCGGATCGGAACTTGGTCCAGGCCAGGCGCGTGAGCAGGAAACGCAGCACGGCGTAGCGTCGCCGCTGGAGACGCGCCACGCGGCGCCCGAGTCTGTCGGCGGCGAGCCAACCGTGCGCACAGGCGCGCAGGCCGCCCTGGACGAAAGCCCACGGCTTCTTGAGGACGCCGAGCAAGTCGTCCTTCATCGCCATGAGGGCCTGAATCTGGCTGGTGCCTTCGTAGATGGGCAACACCATGGCGTCGCGCAACAGCTTCTCGGCGCCGTACTCGGTGCTGTAACCGTAGCCGCCGTGGATCTGGATGCAGCGGCGCGCCATCTCGACGGCCTTCTCGGCGCCGAGATACTTGACGAGCGGCGTAAGGCGGCGGGACGCGTTGAAATGGCGATTCATCTCCGCCTCGGCGGCGCGCTGATCAATCTCGCCGTCGGGTGGCAGGAACCGCAGCATGAGGCGGAGTTTCTGTCCTATTTCCTCGTGCCAGGCGCCCGTCACGGCAAGCGCGCGCAACGCCTGGATGTCGGTGCGCATCTCATCGAGATAGTCGGCGATCATCTCGTGGCGGTCGATGTTCTTGCCCATGCTCGGGCGCTCGGCGGCATAGGCACGGGCGAGGCGATAGGCGGTCTCACACAGGCCGAGTGACTCAAACCCGACGCCGAGCCGGGCGTTGTTCATGAGGATGAGCATCTGCCGGAAACCGTCGCCGCGGGCGCCGATGAGCTCGGCGGGCGTCCGGTCATACCGCACGGCGACGGTGGCCGATCCATGGTGGCCGAGTTTCTCCTCGAGCTTGTCGAACCAGGCGTAGCGGATGCGTTCGCCGGCGTCGGTGTCTTCGTAGGCCTTGACCAGGAACAGGGAGAGGCCCTTGAGGCCGGCAAAGGCGTCATCCTTTTTCGTCTCCTCGGTGCGGGCGATGACGAAATGGTATTTGGCGTGGCCGGATGTGATGAAGATCTTGTTGCCGGTGACGAACCACTTGCCCTCGGCATCCTGTTCGCCGCGGGCGGCCAAGGCCGCCATGTCGCTGCCGGCCACCGACTCGGTGATGTCCATGCTGCCCCAAGCCTCGCCTCGAGCGATCTCGGAGACCATCTCACGGAACCGCGTGTCGCGAACGCGGAACGCCTCGGTATCGAAGTCGGTGGAGCCTTCGTACACCGAATACGCCATGGCGGCCAAGGCCATGCCGCCGTGAAAACCGATGTGCGACGCCACGGAAACATCGCCGCGCGCGAACAGCTCGGTGCAGAGCAATACGAGAATGTACGGGCAGTTCATGCCACCGAGTTCGCGAGGCAGGCTCATGCCGTGGATCTCGAGCCCCTTGACTTGGTCGTAGATGGCCTGTTGCACTTCCGGGAAGACCACGTTGCCGCCGTCGAGCTGTGGATGATTGCGGTCGATCTCGGCGGCGAGCGGGGCCACCTCCTCGGCCGAGAACTGGCCGACCAGGTCGAGGACGCTGCGGTAGAACTCGACGGCTTCCTGAGCGGTCGCGAAGGCGTCAGGCGCCTTGTGGTGGTACTCGGTCAGGTCGACCAGCGGCGTCCAATCAATGGCGCGGTCGACATAGAATTGCAGATCCTCGTTATCATCGAAGAAGTTCGCCATAGCCGCCATCCCTCCCGTGCCATTCGTTCCCGCTCATTCATCAGGCGCCGTTCGCCCCGTCGCCGCCCGCCACCGGAATCCGAGCGTCCCCGATGGTAGGTTTCCCGCACGGCGGACTTCAAGTTGGCGGTGGCGGCGTTCATCTCCTATACTCGGTGCTGGGTTGGGTTGGAACGCGAGGCGAAGGGAGTGCTCGATCATGGATGAAGGCGCCGTGGACTTCTCGCATTTTCTCCGATACAAGGAGCTCTGCCGCCAGATTCGCGACCTGGCGCGGCGGCGTCCGGACTTGGCCAAGGTCCGTAGCATCGGCCGCACGCCGGAGGGGCGGGATATCCTTCTCCTCGAGATCACGAATCCGTTCACCGCGCCGGCCGAAGACAAGCCGGTGTATTTGGTTCACGGCAACATCCACGCGTGCGAGTTGTCGGGATCCGCCTGTGCGCTGTATCTCGCCCGTTACCTCATGGTCCACGCCGAGGATGACGCGGTAGTCGCGCGTCTGCTCGAGCGGATCGCCTTCCACATTATCCCACGGGTCTCGGCGGACGGTGCCGAGCACGTGCTGACGACGCAGCATCCGGTGCGGAGCCGCGAGCACTGGCTGAAACGCAAGAATTGTATATGGCCCGAGGACATCAATGGCGACGGGCACATCCATCGCATGCGTGTGCCGGATCCCAACGGCCTCTGGTTCTCGCCGGACGAGGAGCCGCGCCTGCTCACGCCGCGCCTGCCCGGCGAGGAGGGCGGGCGTCGCTACCACGTGACCACCGAGGGATTCATCCACGATTGGGATGGCGGCGCGTGGGAAGATCCGGCAACGATCCCGCTCGACTTCAATCGCAACTGGGCGGCGCAGTGGCGTGCGCGTCATGAACAAGGTGGCGCGGGCGATTATCCCTTCAGCGAACCGGAAGTCCGGGCACTCGCGGACCACATCCTGGCCGCGCCCAATATCTTCGGCGTGTTCGGCCTTCACAACGGCACAAACGCGATTCTGCGCCCGCCGACGGCCTCGGGCGACGACCAGGTGCTGGCGGCCGATATGCTCGCGTTTCGGCGGCTGGCCGCCCTTGGCTCGGCCATTACGGGTTTCCCGCCCAAGGCCATCCACGAGTATCGCAACGTGCTGGCGCAGCCGCTGTACCTCTCCGGCACCTTCACGGAATGGGGCTATCGCCATCGCGGCCTGTTCGCCATGGAGATCGAACTCGGCAACCTCTACAACGGCGTCGGATACGACACAGAGCGCATCTTCTCGTTAACGCCCGAAGACGAACGCCAACGCGATTGGGATTGCCTCGCGTGGCATGACGCGCATCCCGAGGCGGGTGTGTTCGCCGAGTGGCAGGCCGTGGATCATCCGCAACTGGGCCGCGTCGAAGTCGGCGGCATGCTACCCGAGGGGCTGTACAACGTGGTGCCGGGCGAGCGTCCGGATGTCTGGGAGAAGACGCGCCGGTTCATTTGCGAATTGGCCGGCCGTGGGCCGCGCCTCGAGTTGTCGCGCGTCCGTGTCGAGACCCTCGGCGAGCGGCTGTTCAAGGTTTCGTGCCGCGTTGCGAACGAGGGATCCTTGCCGACTCACGTGACGGCGTTGGGCGCCTCGCTAACGCACATCGACGGCGTGCGCGTCGAGATCGAGCGGCGCGGCGAGGTGGTGTTTGTCGCCAACCGTAACCGAATCGAAGTGGGACATCTCGCGGCTTCGGAATACCGGGATATCGAGTGGGTAGTCCAAACCGCTGCAGGAAGCGGCCTGTCCATCGTCGCGCATGCGCCCAGAGCGGGCCGGTGCGAGGTGGACGTTACCTTCGACGGCCACACCGGGGCCTCGGAAACGAGGGGGGAAACCATATGAGCGCAGCAATCAACGGGATTCTCGTCGGCGTTGTGCTGGCGGCGTCTTGCGCGATGGCCCAGGCGCAGGATGAGATCGACCTGACGGCGGCGTTCGCAGATCACGGCGTTGCGGCGGCTGTATCCGAGTGTCGTGGCGCGATTGCCGCGGCCGACGCCGACGGCAATCCGATCATCCTTGCCATGGCCCTCGACGTGTACCGAGGGGCGGCGCGCACCTCGCTAATCGTGATTGACGCGGGTACCGGCGACACGCGCCAGTATTGGCATCCCGATCGCGATGCCAACAGCGAGGCCAACTACTGCCTCATGATTTCGTCGAAAGGCTTGTTCTACACGATGCTCGGCGACACCTTCCTGGAATTCGACGTCCATCGGCGCGAATGGACCTTTGCCGAGAGCGCCGGCCCGGGCACCGCGATGGCCCTCGCCGAAGGCCCGGATGGTACGATCTACGCCGGCACCTATCCGCAGTCGCTGTTGTGGGCCTTTGATCCGGTCACGCGCGACGTCAAGCGCGTCGCGCGCCTCGACGCCGTCGAGGAGTATCCCTTCTCGATGGCTGTCGACGAGGCCGGCTGGCTGTACGCCGGGATCGGTACCGCCCGCGCCAACCTGGTGGCCGTACATCTCGCGACGGGCGAGGTGAAGCCGCTCGTGGACGAGTCCAAGCGTGTGACGGGATCCGGCCGCGTACTTCGAGCCACGGACGGCACGATCTATGGCCAGGCGCCGGGCCAATCGTGGCTACGACTCGAGGGCGGCAAGGGAGTCGCCGTCGATAGCGCGCCGGCGGCGGCATCGATTCCGTGCATGAGTTGGGGCAGTCTGTTCCGAGATTTCCCCAACGGCGGGCGTCTGGTGGCCTTTGACCTGCCCGACAAGACCTTCACCGTCGAGGACACGAACGGCACCTCGCGCACACAGTCCTTCGACTACGTGTCCGAAGGCGCGGGCATTACCACGATGATTGCCGGGCCGGGCGGCGTTGTCTACGGTTCGACCTGTCATCCATTCCGGCTCTTCGCGTGCGATGGGCGCACGGGCGCGCTGCGTAACCTTGGCGGCCTGCGCAAGGTGGGGGGCGGCAACTGGTGCGGCATGGCCGCGCGTGGCGACACTGTCTACGGGGCCGCGTACTGCGGCGGCTTCTTCTACGCCCTCGATACGACCAAACCGTGGCACGACTCGGAAGATGCTGAGGCAAATCCTCGACTCCTTGTCCAATATGCCCAGGAACTCACACGGCCTCGGACGGCCCTCGCCCACCCCGACGGCCGCCACCTCGTGTTCGCGGGGTTTCCCGGCTACGGCTACGTCGGTGGCGGCATCGCCGTCTATGACGCCGAGACAGGCGAGGCCACGCTCATCGAGAACAAAGACCTCCTGCCCGGCCAAAGCACCGTCACGCTGGCGGCCCTGTCCAACGGCGACCTCGTCGGCGGCACCAGCATCGACGCGCCCGGCGGCGCCAAGGCCGTGGCGGAGTCCGGGCGGCTGTTCGTGATGGACTGGGCGTCTCGGAAGATCGCGTTCGATATCGAGCCCGTCGCCGGCGCGCGCGAGGTCAATTGCCTCGAAACCGCCCCGGATGGGCGCGTCTACGGCATCACCAACACAGCGCAGTTCTTCGTGTTCGATCCGGCGTCAAAAGCGGTGGTCGGCGTTGCCGATGTCTCCGAGCACGGCGGGCCGCTCCGCCCGGATCAGTCGATCCTCCGCACGCCTGAAGGCCGCACGTTCATGGTGCTGAGCCGGACCGTGCTCGAGGTGATTGGCGAGGGGGTTACGCCGCGCGCCGTCTTGCCGGAAGCCGCTACGGCGGGTCTCGGCTACTTCGACGGCCGACTCTACTACGCCGTCGGCGCCCGCGTGTCGAGCTACCGCATTCGGGAGTGAGGACAAGCGGCGGGCGGCTGCGTTTCGTGTAGAATGGCGTTGGACGCCGCGCCGAGGCACTGCGCGTTCGCGGAGGAATCATGCCGAACAACCTCATCCTGCTCCACACCGATCAGCAGCGGCGCGATAGCCTCGGCTGCTATGGAAACGCGGCGGCGCGGACGCCGAACCTGGACCGCCTGGCCGGCCAAGGCGCGCGGTTCGACCATCACTACGCGAGCAATCCGGTCTGCATGCCGAGCCGCGCCTCGCTCTTGACGGGCCGCCATCTGCCCGCCCACGGCGTCATCGACAACGGCATTCCTCTCGATACGCGCGAGGCCACGCTGGCCGCGATTCTCGGCCACGCCGGCTACGACACCTTTGCGGCGGGCAAGCTTCACTTGACGCCCTATCAGAGTCCGGACATGCGTCACGGCGAGTCGTTCCGCGCTTGGGAAAGCGGCGCCCTAGACGGATGGGACGGCCCCTACTACGGCTTCCGGCGCGTCCGACTGGTGCTCGATCACGGTGAGGGGCCCGTCAATCCTAGATTCGGTCACTACGGCCAATGGCTGGCGCGTGAGCACGCCGAGGTTTTCGGTCTCGTGGGCGCCGAGCATGCGCCCGAACCGAAGTTCCCCGGCGTCTACCGCTCTCGGGTTCCGCCGGAACTCCATCACTCGAACTATATCGCCGACCAAGTGATCGAGTACCTCGAAGCCGCCGACGGCAACACGCCGTTCTTCGTGTTCGCCGGATTCCCGGATCCGCACGCGCCATTCGTGCCGCCCGAGGCCTACGCCGAGCGATTCGACGGCGTGGAGTTTCCTGATCCAGCACAGCGTGCGGGTGAGCATGATTCGAGGCCGTCGTTCTACCGTCGGCTCCTGATGGAAGACCTCTTTGCCCAGGATGGCAATGCTCGCCGGGCGCCGGAGGGCGAGCATTTCCGCCACATCGTCCAGAACACGTACGCCATGGTGTCGCTCATCGATGACGCCGTTGGCCGGATCCTCGACGCCGTCGAGCGACGCGGCCTAGCCGACAAGACCATTGTTTGCTTCACGAGCGACCACGGCGATCTTCTCGGTGATCACGGCCTCCTGTACAAAGCCCAGTTGCCCTTCGCCTCGCTGATGCGCGTGCCGTTCATCCTGCGGGCGCCGGGAATCTTGCGCAATGTGGTGCAAGCGCCGATGGGCAACGCGGATGTGGCACCGACGCTACTCGATTTGGCCGGCGTGCCGGTACCGGCTTCGGTGCAAGGCCTCAGCTACGTGCCGGTGCTGGCCGGCCTTCAACCGCGCGTGCGCGAAGCCGTGCTGTCGTGCGGATGGTCGAAGACATCGCCGGACTTCCGCCACATGAGCCTGCACGGCGACGCGTGGCGTCTGACCTGGTGGCCCGGACTCGAGCAAGGCGAGCTCTACGACCTGCGAGCCGATCCGCACGAGCTCGACAACGTGTACAACGCCGATCCGTACTACGCCGAACGCGAATGGCTGATGGAGGAGTTGCTCAAGGCTTACGCCAAGGCCGGGCCTCTCGAACCGCACGTGCTCTGCGATTGGTAGGTTCAGGTTCGCGAATCGAGGATGAGCCCGATGGCCTGATCCGTATCGAGCATCGGCGTCCGCAAGACGGCGCGCGCGCGGCTGTTGGCCAGCGAGCAATCGCGGGGGCGCGGGGCGCGTCCCGGTAACACGGTCGGATCGTTCGGCACGACGAGGTCGGGGGAGAAGCCCATCCGCTGCGCGATGCGCCGGACGACTTCGATGCGCGGCAGGGTATCGTTTCCGGCAAGATGGATGAGGCCGGTCACGTCGTTTCCGGCCAGTTCGAGGAGGGCGCGGCCTGCCGTCACCACGTCGATGGGAGTCCGGATCTCGTCCGGCGGCACGCCAAGCGGTTCACCCCGATCGAGCGTCGGGATCATCCTCGAGAGGAACGAGTTGCCCGTTCCCAGCATCGGCAGGCCCATCACGACAGCCACTCGGGCGATGACGTAATCATCGAGCGCCGCCGCCACGGCCTCCTCGGCCTTGACCTTGGTTTCGCCGTAGAAGTGGATAGGGCTGGGCGGATCGTCCTCGGTGTAGGCGCCTCGTTCGCCGTCAAACACGTTGTCCGTCGAGAGAAACACCATCTTGGCTCCGGTGGATGCGCATCGCTCGGCAATGGCCTGTGTCAACACGACGTTGACGCGCTCGGCCTCGTCGCGGTGGGCTTGGCAGTAGTCGATACCGGCAACGGCAGCGGTGTGGATCACGGCATCGGGAGCCACACTCCGAAACACCAGGTCGAGGATATCCACATCGAGCGGATCGAAGGTGTGCCAGACGATGTTGTTGCGCGCCGAAACCGGCTCGCCTCGCGATTGAGCATGGACCAGCGATCCATCGGCCGACTGGGCCAAGATGCTTCCCGCAATGAAGCCGCGGGCGCCCGTGATGAGCAGGCTTTCCATGGGATGACTCCTCAGCGTTCCGTCAGGGCCTCATGGTACTGGTTCCGCGTCGATGAACTCCCCTTCCGCGTAACCGCCCTCGAGGAAATCGCGATCCGCGAAGAAGAGGAATGCGTAGGAACTGGCCATGAGCAGATCCACGTCACCGTCACGGTTCCAATCGATGGCGTAGGGATGCGGATAGGGTATCCACGGCAAGTCGAAGGCCCGCGTTTTCTCGAACTCGGGCACCGCGGCCGTAGCCACGTTGCGGCACAACCACATGCCGCCACCCGCCCACGACGCAATGACATCGAGTCGACCGTCTTCATCCCAATCCGTCACGGCCACGACGCAGCGCCCCTCGCCCTCGAGCACCTTCTTGCCTGCGGCGAAGGATGGCGCGGCGTTCGATCCGGTGTTTTCGAAATACGTGACGCCGCCGTAGGCATCCGAGACGACCAGATCGTGATCGCCGTCGCCGTCGAAGTCGCCGGGGCCCGGATCCGAGCGATTGCCGGAATGGGTGGCGAAGTCCGTCATCGCCGTATCGAGCGGCTTTCCGACATGTAGCGGCTCACCGGTCGCCAGGACGAGCCGCACGCCGGCGGCGAGGTTCCAGGCCTTGCTCGATCCGACGTTTTCGTAGAGCCAGACGGCGCCGGCCGAGTTGCCGAGGAGGTAGTCCGGATCGCCGTCGAGATCCCAATCGAACGGTTCGGCGAAGCTGTGGTTGTCGCCGAGAGGCCAGTCGTGGGCGATGACTTCGCCGCCGGCCGTGACCTCGCCGCGCACGACGAAGTCGGGCGTGTTGCCCGGACGGATATTCTCGAGCAACGTCGCCGTGCGGCAGCCGCTGAGGATCAGGTCGACGTCGCCGTCATTGTCCCAATCGACAGGCGGCACGGCGAATCCGGAGGTCACGCGCGGCATCCAGGGCGCCTCGAGTGGCGGCTCCGCGTGGAACGACATCTTCTCTGGGCCGCCGATGTTCCGCATGAGTCGCATGACAGTGCCGATACCCGTGATCAAATCGAGGTCGCCGTCGGCGTCCCAATCCACGGCGCGCGGAATGGTCAGCGTGCCAACATCCGCGTCGAGCGGAAACGCGCGGCGGACCAGTCTTGGCTCGGTAGGCGTGCCCTCATTCGAGAAGTAGAAGAAGGAGGGCCAAGGCGCGGCGTTGGCCGTGTCGAGACGTTGGTCGAGCGTTCCGACCACGAGGTCGAGGTCGCCATCGGCGTCGAGATCGGCGGCGCATGGCGCCGCGCCCCAGCATACGTCGATGGGCTCGCCCTCGGATGTGAGCAATCCGCGTGCCGTGAGGTCGGGCGGCCCCGAACCGTTTCGTACATTCTCATAGAAGTAGACGCGGCCCGTGAGGTAGCCGCCGACCAGGAGATCCAGGTCGCCATCGCCATCCCAGTCCACGGCGTCTGGCACCGGCACATAGTCGACCCTCATGAACGGCGTCTCAGGACACGGCTCGTGAGGCGACTGGATGGCCGCGCCATCAGCCGTGATGCGCCCGCGGACCGCAAGGGCCGGAGACGTAGCGCCACCGGTGTTCTCGAACCAAAGCACTTGACCCCCATCGGCGCCCGTCACGACATCGAGATCGCCGTCGCCGTCCCAATCGACGAGGTCCGGTGCCGCGTACCAACCGACATCGATGACGTTGCCATCGGCCTCGATGAGCCGGCCGGGGCCAAACGCGGGATGGCCCGCTTGGCCGATGTTGCTATAGAAGAAGACGTGTCCAAGGATGTTGCCGAGGATGAGGTCGGCAAGGCCGTCGCCATCCCAATCGCCGACGGCCGGGCGCGTGTGATAAATGCTCGAGAGGGCGCCCCCTTCGCGCTGGTACAGGATATCCTCATCGCCAATGAGTGGACGCGGTAGCGCGCGAGGCGTGACGTCCGGCCGAGCCACGTCGAAGTACACGGCGTAGCGGGACGACTCGCCACCGCGAGAACAATGCGTCCAAACGAGGTCGCCACGAGGACAGTCGCTGAACAGATTGTACATGTAGCTATATTGGCGGAGTTGGGCATTGTCAAATCGGCAAGGGACTTCGAGGGACGCTTGCGACCGGTAATCCGGGTAGGGCGCGGGCTGTCCACCCGCGTCGTATTCGACCATGTGGATCGAGTCCACGGCGACTCGGCCTTCAACGCCGAGGCCATCGAGAATCACATCGAAGTCAAGTGCCACGCGCGCGGGCCGCATGTCGCCGGCCGGCCCTTCGGAAGGCGCGGTCACCCACGCTCGGTATGGCGCGGAGCCACACCATTGAGTGTTGGCCCCAGGACTTTCAGCCGAGGCCATGGCGAAGGCTACGGCGAGTGCGACGGTCGCCGCGGCGCCCAAAAGCGAGCGGCCGGATCCTTTTCCGGATGCCTGGTGCCGTGTCACGAGTACCACCTTCCTTGCGCACCGGACGCCGGCTGGATGCGACGCCTAGAATGTTGCTTCGAGCTCGACGGGAGGCACACCGTCCTCGTTCCATCCGCGCTTGGCATAGTAGGCGGAGAGCATGTCCTGGAACACGTCCTCGCGGAGCACCTTGCCGGCGTTGGGGCCGCTCAGGACAGGACACTCGCGCACCTTGTAGGGCAGCGAGTCGTCCTTGCGCGTCGCGCCCAGTCGCACGTTCATGCGGCGCGTCATGTCGTACACGCGGCGGGACAACTCGAGGAGTTCCTCGAGGGTGGCCTCTTTGCCGGTAATGTGCGTGTAGAAATAGGCGTAGTGCCTCTCGTTCAGACCGAGTTCGATCCACGGCAGGCGACAAACCCCCAGCATGTCGAAGAGGGGCCGCAGTGTCTGGTGATAGACAACGATCTTCACCCGATCCTCGTTCGTCCAGTTGGCGCCCTCCTCCATCTCGCGCGCGATAGTCCAAGCGCGGGTATGATGGGCGCCGATATCGCATGTGGCATAGGCCAAGCCCATCGAGGCGCCGGCCCGGCTGTCGTAGGCCGACTGCTCGAGGCCTTTCACATGGAGGATGACCTTATCCATTTCGGGCCATTGTTGGATGATGCGTTTGGCGCCGTCGGCGAGAATGTCGCCGATTCCTTCTCGACGACCGATCTTCCCGATCAACTCGAGCACGGCATCCGGATCGTTCCACCGGATCTCGCGTCCGTCGAGATCCTCGAGCCCAATGATCCCGCGCTCGTATCCTTCGATCACCGCACCGACAATGTTGCCCGTCGAGATGGTGTCCACGCCCAGTTCGTCGCACAGTTGCGTGGCGGCGAGGATCGCGGCAAAGTCGTCGATGCCGAGGTTTGAGCCGAGCATGGCGCAGGTCTCATATTCTGGGCCCTCGGTGACGACGCCCCGGTATTTGCCATCCTTGACAAGGTTGATGTTGCTGCAGCACATCGGACACATGAAGCAGGCGGAATCGCCGATCTTGTAACGGTCCAGCATGACTTCGCCGTTGATCTTGTCGTGATTCGGGAACACCGTGTCTCTGAAGTTCCACGTGGGTAGGATGCCCTTGTCGTTGGCATACTCGATGACGTTCATCAGACCTTGCTGCTGCCAGAACCTGAAGTACTTGTGACCCCGCATGTACTGGACGGCCTTGTTCGTTTCGGCGATCAATCCGTCGAGATCGTAAACCGGCAAGTCCTTATGACCGCGAACGGCAATGGCCTTGAGATTCTTTGAGCCCATGATCGCGCCGATGCCGGTGCGGCCGGCGTTACGGCTCCAGTCCGTATTGGCACAGGCAAACCGCACACGGTTCTCGCCGGCGACACCGATGGTAACGACATGGATGTCGTGCGTGCCGATACGCGTCTCGACCATTCCTTCGGTTTCGAGGCAGCTCTTGCCTCTGAGCTGGGGCATTGGGATGATACGGGCCTCGCCGTTATCGATGAAGAGGAGGCTGAGTTCGGGCGCGATGCCTTCGATCGTAAGGCAATCGAGGCCGGCCTGACGCAGTTCGACGGCGAAGCCCCCGCCCATCGATGAGTCGCCGTAGAGACCCGTGGCCGGCGAAATGGATACAAACGAGTTCTTGCCCGACGATGGCAGGTACGCGCCGGTCAATGGCCCCGGCGCCACCACCAGCAGGTTCTCGGGCCCAAAGGGATCAATCCGGAAATCGTGCTGTTTGAGGTTCTCCCAGACCAACTTGGCGCCGAAGCCTCGCCCGCCGATGTATCGTTCGAGGAAATCCTCGTCGAGTTCGATGACTCGCGTCGTTCCGGAAGACAAGTTCACGTGCAACCGCTTGCGGAAGTACCCCCCCTTGACACTCATATCTCTTCCTTCCCGATCTCGGCGTACCGAATGGCCTTCCTCTCGCCGCCCTGCGTGAACTCGATCTCCTTCATCTGGGCATAGCTGAGGATGTTGTTCAGGCGCTTACTCTCGCCAAGGGCGGCCGCCGGGATGAGTCGCAGGGCACCTTTCGGACAGTGCTTGACGCACTCCGGATCGCCGTCGCACATGTCGCACTTGATGGGGAAATCGCAGTCGTCGTGCGCGTAGATAGCGCCAAAGGGGCACGCCTCGACGCAGTGGTAACATGAGATGCACACGCTCGTGTCCAGGCGAACACGTCCGTCGACCCGACTGATGGCGTTGACGGGACATACGTCCTCGCACGGAGGCACCTTGCACTGGCTGCATACAATGGGCATGCGGACGACGGGATGCGGATACGTGATGAGAACGCGGATGGCGCTCTTCTTGGGATTGTTGGCATGGAAGTGCTTGATGGCACAGACCATTTCGCACATTCGGCATCCCGAGCACAACTCGGGGATCACCGTGACCTTCTTGGGCATACGCACCCTCCTGGGCACCAACCGCACATCCGGAATGGGCACTATGCTAAGGCCTGGCGGCAGCACGATTCAAACGGCCATCGCAGCGGCCCCGGCCGGCCATCGCGATGCGCTTCGCGCCGTTGCCTCGGCGGTGTTCATCTGCTAGACTCTAGCCTTTGGGCTCGTGCGTTCCGCGGGGCCCCAGGCGGATCCCTTCTGCAGGATACCGAAGCGATAGTCGGGAGTGAAGGACTGTGCTGGCCGCGCTCAGAGAAGAAGCCTTGTCCGCTATCGTACTCGTGGTGGCGTGCCAATGCGCGCTGACGGCGCAGGCCGGCCCGGCCGAGAGCGCCGGCGCCGCCACCGAGGTGCGATTCTGCTATTGGGCGAACCACGTCGAGAACCAGTTCATTCAGCAGATCTGCGAAGGCTTCGAGCACGACAATCCCGGCATTCGGATCAAGCGCGAGTGGTTCGTGGGCGACTACGGCCGCAAGATGCAGCTCGTCTTCATCACCGGCAAGGCTGCCGACATCATTCTGATGGATGATGAAATATTCCCCACCTACAGTGTTCGCGGCTACCTCGAGGACCTGCGGCCGTATATCTTGCGCGAGAGCGATCCCACCGAACGCGACCTGGCCGCCGAGCTGCGCTATCTCGATACGCCCAAGGACCAACGCGATCCCGACTATGACAGCCCATTCCTGCCGACGGCCATCGAGAGCTTCAACTACCGCGGTTTTCAGGGTGGTTTGCCCTGGGACGGCAACGTGCAGCTCATTTTCTATAACAAGGATCTTTTCGACGAGGAAGGTATTCCGTATCCGACACACGACTGGACCTGGGACGAGTTCCGCGCCATGGCCAAGGCGCTGACGAAGGACTTGAACGGCGATGGACACATCGAGCAGTTCGGAACCAGCCTCAGCTACGGCTTCCTGGGATTCGAGCCTCTGGTATGGAGTTTCGGCGGGTCCATTCTCAACGAGGATCGGACGCGCTGCGCGATTCAAGAAGCCGGCGGCCTCGAGGCGGCTCAGTTTCTCTACGACGTCAAGTACGAGGATCGGTCCATCGCGTGGTCGGGTGAGATGGAGGGGTTCTTCGCCGAGGTGCAGTTGCTAACCGGTCGAGTTGCCATGGTGCCGTCCATGTCGTACATGATCCCGGCGCTCAATCGCGTGCCCGAGGGCGGCATGCGTTGGGACATCGCCCATATGCCCGTCGGTCCCCACGGCCACCGGTACACGCGAATGACCTGGGACGGCATCTCGATCTATGCGCACGCCGCTCCGGCAAAGAAGGACATCGCCTGGCAGTTCCTCAAGTACTTCCTCTCGGAAACGTATCAGCGACAGATCGGCATCGCGCAGCGCGGCCTGCCCGTGCGGCGGGGCGACGCCGCGAAATACTATGTGGATCCGGAAACGCCGGCAAGCGAGGAAATCGCCCTGGACGCCGCGGAATATGCCCGACTGACCCCCATCACGCCGCGCTACCAGGAATTGCGCGATGCCATAACGAGCGAACTCGACCGCCTCGAGATCGCCGATGTATCCGGGGCAACGCCAAAGGAATCACTGGACCTCATCGAGTCGAGAGTCAATCAGGTGCTCGAGAAGGAGATCGCGGAATGGCACGCGAAGAAGAAGGTCATCGATCCACGCTCGGTGCCGAAGGCGATCGGCGTAGCCGTGGCCTTCGTGCTGGGGGTGTTCGGGGCCGCCCTGTTGATTCCGCCGATCCGCCGTTCTTTTGTGCACGCGATGCACGATGCGCGGCACATGTTCGAGGGCAAGCGGTCGCGGCTGGATGCGCTCGAGGGGATGCTGTTCGCGTCACCCTGGCTCTTGGGCCTTTGCCTGTTCACGGCGTTTCCCATCGTGTTCAGCATTGTGCTCAGCTTCTGCGAATGGGATCCCTATGAGACCATTGACAAGATGCAGTTTGTCGGATTCGCCAACTACCGCCGGGCACTCTCACAAGACCCGGTCACCGGCGATCCCCTCGTCCTCAAGGCCCTCTACAACACGTTCTTTTATGCCGTATTTGCGGTTCCGCTCGGTTTGGCCCTCTCCCTCGGCCTGGCCATCCTGCTGAACCAGAAGGTCCGCGGCATCACGTTGTTCCGGACCACGTTCTACCTGCCGAGCATTGTAGCCGGCGTGGCCACCGTGATCCTCTGGCAGTACATCTTCAACCCGACGTTCGGCCCGCTGAATGCGGCCTTGCGCTCGATCAACCAAGTTCTCGACAAGACCGTTATCCTGTCGTTCATTGACCTGCCCGAGCCGAAATGGCTGGCCGATCCCCATTGGTCGAAGCCGGCCCTGATCCTCATGAGCCTGTGGGGAGCCGGCGGCGCGGCCATGCTGATCTTCCTCGCCGGCCTGCAGGGGGTGCCCGACCAGCTCTACGAAGTGGCGGAGCTGGATGGCGCGGGGCGGCTCCGCAAGTTCTGGAGCATCACCTTGCCCATGCTGACGCCCACGATCTACTTCAACCTAATCATGGGGATCATCGGCGCCCTCAAGGTGTTCATGCAGGCCTACATCATGACCGAAGGCAATGGCGGGGCAGACAAGTCGCTCCTGTTTTTCGTGTTGCACCTATTCAACAAGGCCTTCGTCGAATACGAGATGGGATATGCGTCGGCCCTGGCATGGATTCTGTTCGTGATCATCCTGGCCCTGACCCTCATGGTCATTCGGTCGAGCGCGGTTTGGGTCTACTACGAAGGAGAGCAGAAAGGCTGATGGTGCGGGAGCACATCGAGATCAGGGGCAGTATCAAGCTGTCGCGCCGCGTTGAGCGGGCCTTCGGCCTGTTCGCATTGATCGCCCTCTCGTGTCTGTTCGCCGTGCCGCTGATTATCACGGTGAGCGATAGCCTCAAGAGCTTTCACGAAGTCTACGAGATGCCCCGCGTCTGGATTCCCGACCCGCCACGATTCTCCAACTTCGTTCAGATCTTCCACATGTTGCCCTTCCACCGGTTCATCGCGAATACGGTCATCATTACCGGGCTCGCGTTGTTCGGGCGCGTCCTGAGCGGATGTATCGTCGGCTACAGCTTCGCGCGGTTGCGCTGGCCCTTCCGCGACTTCTTCTTTGTGGTCTTGCTGTGCACGATCATGTTGCCGCCGCAGATCACGATGATTCCCGTATTCATTCTCTTCAACAAGATTGGCTGGGTGAACACGTGGCTGCCACTGATTGTGCCGGCCTACTTCGGCGGCGGCGTGTTCAACATCTTCTTGATGCGGCAGTTCTTCAAGACGATTCCGACGAGTCTCGAAGACGCCGCCAAAATCGACGGCTGCTCGACGCCGCGCATCTTCCTCACCATCATGATGCCGCTGGCCAAGCCGGCCATCGCCACGATCTGCGTCCTGGGATTCATCGGCTGCTGGAACGATTTCGAGGGGCCGCTGATTTACCTTTCCGACTACCTGAGGTACCCGATATCGCTGGGCATCTACATGTTCAAGAGCGCCGAGTTCATGTTTGCCAACTACGTCATGGCGGCCAGTCTCGTCGCCGTATTGCCCGTCCTCGTGATCTTCTTCTCCGCCCAGCAGTACTTCGTCAAGGGCATTGTCATGACCGGGATCAAGGGGTAGCCTTTGCGGGTCAGGAATCGCCGCCCGTCGTTAGCCGGCGGTCCCGTGATCGAATGCTGCGCCCCGGGAAACCTATTGGAAGGCCCCGACGATGAGGGCCACCGGCCGCGTTACAGGGGCACGGCCTGGGTACTTGATGAAGTCCACGTGGGCATCCATGAAGAGTACATTGCAGCCGCCGGGCGTGTGGTTGAAGATGGCGCCCTTCGAGTCTAGGCAGTCCAGCATCACAAAGATGTCGCTCTGGGCCAACGAAGTTGCCCCCGCGTCCGCTACGTTGTGAATGGCATAGCGCTCGACGCCTTCGGCCAAGTGGTAGACGATGGGGCCGCCGCCATTGCCGCAGTTCACACCGTGGTAACTACACTGCACGTCGTGGTGGACGATCGCCGTATCGGCGGGGCCATCCAGCCCGAGATAACGCGTGGCTGCATACAGCAGGCTCTGGAGCAACTGCGTGGGCACATGGAGTTCACTGAGACCTTCCGGCATCGTCTGACTGATGGCCGTGAGCAAGGTCTGCACCTCGGCGGCCGAGGCCGGCATGTAGTAGTCCGGACGCTCCTCGTAGGGATCGAGCCGATCGAAAACCCACCCAAAATACGCATAGCTGGCGTCCGCATCCTTCACGCCGATGTCGTGGTCAGGTTCATACACCGCAATATTCCAGTCGCCCACGTTCATCGTGGCCGCGTCGAAGGAGTCGTACCCGGTCTGGCCTTCATCCCACTTGAAGTTCTCGACGTCGTTGTCGGGGTCGGACGGGCAGATGAAGATACTGGGATCGGTCAAATACTCGGGATAGATCGAGTTGACCATCGGCGCCGCCGCAACGTAGTCCTCGCCGCCCAGGATGTCGCCCTCGAATTGCATGGCTGGAAACAGGCCGCCCTCCGACTCTCCCGAGTACATCTTGAAAACGATACCAAACTGCTTGAGGTTGTTCGCGCAGCTTGCCCGTCGTGCGGCCTCGCGCGCCCGGGCGAGGGCGGGAAGCAGGATGGCCGCCAGGATGCCAATGATGGCAATCACGACGAGAAGCTCAATCAATGTGAAGGCGTTCTTCTTCATGATTTCGCTCTCCCTGTTTTGCGGAAAACAATAAAAACCCTCTTCACATGGTACTTCATTCCTTGTTGGGTGTCAATACGCCCAATATAAAGAATAAAGCGAAAGGATGGGGGGCCGGGAGCGGGAGTGTGAGGAGTCAAGGATCCGGTCTACGTTTCCCGGCCTGGGGGCGCATGCCCGGGAAAGCGTAGCGTGGGCTCTCCGGGGGGTCAGCATTGACGAGAACGCTGCGAAGAGCCCACGCCGCGGGTTGAAACCTTGGGTGGGGTCGGGCCTAGGTCAGGCCCGAGTGCCGCCTAAATGTCATAGTAGAGATAGAATTCGTACGGGTGTGGCCGAAGGCTCATGGCCAGCACTTCCTTCTCACGCTTGTACTGAATCCATGTCTCGATGACGTCGGAGGTGAACACGTCGCCTTTGAGGAGGAACTCGTGGTCAGCCTCGAGGGCGTCTAGGGCCTGATCCAGACTCCCGACGACTTGCGGGACCTTGGCCTTTTCTTCGGGAGGCAGATCGTAGAGGTCCTTGTCGAGGGGTTCGCCGGGATCGATCTTGTTCTGAATGCCGTCCAAGACCGCCATGAGCAAGGCCGAGAACGCGAGGTAGGGATTGCACGAAGGATCGGGCACGCGGTACTCGATGCGCTTGGCCTTGGGACTGGGCGAATACATGGGGATGCGGCAGCAGGCGCTCCGGTTGCGGCTCGAGTAGGCCAGGTTCACCGGGGCCTCGAAGCCGGGCACGAGGCGCTTGAACGAGTTGGTCGTGGGATTGGTGAAGGCGATCAACGCGTCGGCGTGGTGCAAGAGGCCGCCGATGGCCCACAGGGCCTCCTGACTGAGTCCGGCGTACTTGTCGCCGGCGAATAGGGGACTGCCGCCCTTCCACAGGCTGATGTGTGTGTGCATGCCGGAACCGTTATCGCCAAAGAGCGGCTTGGGCATGAAGGTGACGGTCTTTCCGGCGCGTTTGGCGGTGTTCTTGATGATGTACTTGAAGAGGGTCAGTTTGTCGGCCATGGTGGTGAGGCTATCGAACCGCAGGTCGATCTCGGCCTGGCCGGCCGTGGCCACCTCGTGATGGTGACACTCGACGTGCAGGCCGCACTGAATCATGGTGGTGACCATAGCAGCCCTGAGGTCCGACTGCGAATCGGCCGGCGGCACGGGGAAGTAGCCCTCTTTGTACCGCAGCTTGTATCCTTGGTTTGGATTCTCTTGACGGCCGCTGTTCCAGATGCCTTCCGAGCTGTCGATGTAGTAATACCCGCACTCGGGCCGCTGGTCAAAGCGGATGTCGTCGAAGATGAAGAACTCGGCCTCGGGCCCGTACATGGCCGTGTCGGCAAGACCGGTTGAGATCATGTAGTTCTCGGCCTTCTGCGCGACGTTGCGCGGACACCGCGAATACCGTTCCTTGGTGATCGGGTCGAGAATATTCGAGTAGAGGATGAGCGTCGGGAGCGCCGCGAAAGGATCCATCGTGGCCGTACGCGGATCGGGCATGACCAGCATATCGCTCTCATGGATGGCTTGCCAGCCGCGAAGGCTGGATCCGTCGAAGCCGAGTCCTTCCTCGAACGTATCCTCGGAAAGCTCCGAAACGGGCACCGTGAAATGCTGCATGAGCCCCGGGAAGTCCATAAACCGTAAGTCGATGAATTGGACACCTTGCTCTTTGCATAGAGCCACGATGTCTGAGGGACTGAGATTCTTCTGCATGGTTTCCTCCATCGGAAGAGCGGTCGTTGACCTTACGTGGCCGGCGACCTGCCAGCCAACCCGCGTATACTGACTTTTTCATTTAGCAATGCGCGTGCCAACAGCCTTGCCGCGCACCGAATCTCGGTTTCCTCACGAGCGGCAGGGCGCGTCATCCGGTGAAGCCGGATAGGCCTCATCGTTCGGATTCTGCGCTCAAATGCCTTGATTCAACGGAGTACCGGGGCGATCTGGCCGACGGCAGATCGGCCCCCCAATGGCGCGGCGATGCGATTCGGTACTCCCGCCTCGAGGTCGTCGTAGTCCTCGGAGAGTCTACATTTCTGTCGTCGAAGCGTGCCAGAAGCTACATTTCGGTGGCCTCGGGCGATTGGGAACGGTCGCGGTCCGCCCTTGAAACCCGGCGCTGAGTGAATCATACTCATGTGCGCGACGCAGGTTCCACAAACCAACCCTCGGCGAGGATCCCCCATGCCTGGAAGAGTGAAAGCGGTCGACTCGGGCAAAGACCTGCAGGTGCAGGTCGCCCATATCGGCCGCGGTCTCGGCTTGACGGCCGAACAGGAGGTCGAAGTAGGTCGGCGTGTGTGGGGGGCGCGCCGCCGCATCGACGTGGTGCTGAAGCATCCCGAGACACGGGTGAGCCTCGGCGTCGAGTGCAAGTACCAGGGCGGCCGCGGCAGCGCCGAGGAGAAGATTCCGGCCACCATTGAGGATATCCGCGCCTGGCCCATCCGGGGCATCGTGGTCTACGCGGGCGATGGTTTCACGGCCAATATGCAGTCGTATCTCGTGTCGACGGGCATGGCGGTCGAGCTGGGCGACCTCCAGAAGTGGTTGGAGTTGTATTTCGGATTATGAAGCGTTCGGAGAAGCGAGATGTTGTTCCGCGCCCCTTCCTGAAGTGGGTTGGCGGCAAGGGTCAGTTGCTGGACGAGCTTCTGGCGCGGGTCCCGTCGTTTGGCCGCTACCACGAGCCTTTCGTCGGCGGGGGAGCGCTTTTTTTCGAGCTGGCGCGTGGCGAGTGTCTGGGCGCGAGGAAGGCCTATCTATCCGATAGCAACCCTCGACTCGTGGAAGCCTACGAGGCCGTGCGCGACCACGTGGACGAGGTGATTGCCCTGCTCCAGGAACACAAGGCCCGCCATTCGGAGAAGTATTACTACGCCGTGCGCGCCGAGGTCCCCGAATCGCTTCCGAAACGCGGCGCGCGGATCATCTACCTGAACAAGACGTGCTTCAATGGGTTATTCCGCGAGAATAGCAGGGGGTTGTTCAACGTGCCCTTCGGCCGTTACAAGAACCCTCTCATCTGCGACGAGGCGAATCTTCGGGCCGTGGCAGAGGCCCTGAAACGGGCCCATATCGAGAGTCGTCCTTTTGAGAGCGTGCTCAAGAAGGCCGAGCCGGGCGATTTCGTCTACTTCGATCCGCCGTACCATCCGGTTTCCAAGACGGCGTCCTTCACCGCGTACGAGCGGGGCGGATTCGGCGAAGCCGAGCAACGGCGACTGGCCGGAGTCTTCGCCGAACTGGCGGCAAAGGGCGTGCGCGCATTGCTTTCGAACTCGGACACGGCGTTGATCCGGGAACTGTATCCGGCCGACGTATTTCGCGTGGAGCAGGTGCACGCGAAGCGCCTGGTGAACAGTCGTGCCGACCGCCGGGGTGAGATAAGCGAGTTGCTCGTAAGCACGCCCTGAGTTAGCTGGCGATTTCACCGGCCTCAATCATCTCGATGAAGAGCTGGGCCACCTTCTGGTCGAACTGGGCGCCGGCGTTCTTCTTGAACTCGCCGATGATGTAATGCGGATCGCGGGCCATGCGGTACGCGCGGTTGCTGGCCATGGCGTCGTAGGAGTCGGCCGCAACGATGATTCGCACGAGCAAGGAAAGGTCACTGACGGCCAGTCCGTCGGGGTAGCCTCGGCCATCGACTCGCTCGTGGTGGTTGCGGACAAGCTCGAGGTGTTCGTGCTTGAGAAAGCGCACGGGCGAAAGCACCTCGTGTCCGATGACGGGATGCTGTTTGATCAACTCCCATTCCTCGTCGGTCGGGCGCCCGTTCTTGTTCAGGACGGTGTCCGGCACGCCGACTTTGCCGAGGTCGTGTAGGGCGGCGCCGAGCTTGAGCACCTCGATATCCTCACGGGAGAGGCCCAATCTCTCGGCGGCCAAGACGGCGTAGTCGCGCACGCGCTGGCTGTGGCCATGGGTGTAGGGGTCTTTCGCTTCGAGCATGAGCGCCATGGACTTGAGGGTGCCGAGGTGGGCCTCCTCGATATCGCGGATGAGTCGCACGTTCTCGATGGCGGCCGAAGCGTGGTTCGCCACAATGCTGAGGACTTTCAGGTCGCCTTCGTTGAATGAGGTGCCGTCCCGCTTCTCGTTGACGTTGAGCACGGCGATGACCCGAGGCGAGTTCCTGACGGCGCCGGTTTCGGACACCATCTTGCGCTCGAGGGGCACGGAGATGAACGAGGCATCATGGAGCCGCCGGCTCCGTTCGGCGATGTCCGGACACTCCCGGATGTCTGTGACGAACATCGGCTGAACCCGCTGGGCAACGAGGCCGGAGATCCCCTCCCCCATCTTGACCATCGAGCCTCGGGCCTCCTCAGGCAGGCCCACGCTCGTTGCGACTTCGAGTGACCGCCCGTCTTCGGTGGTGATCATCAGCGATCCGCGCTTCGCGCTGACGTGTTCGAGGGCGGCGTTCAGGACGAATTCGAGCAGTTGACGCTCGTCGTGGATGCCGGCGATCGTCTCGCTGATATTGAAGAGTTCGGTGATCTCGCGCAGGCGGGCATTATCGTTAGCGAGTCGGTACCGCTCGAGGGCATTGCTGACGGCGAGCTTGATCTCGGTGAGGCTGAAGGGTTTGAGCACGTAGTCATAGGCGCCCTCTTTAACGGCGGCCCGGGCGGTGTCCAGGGTGGCAAATCCGGTCATGACGATCGGGATCAGCATGGGTCGGATCTGGTGCGCCTCGCGGATGAGCTCAATGCCATCCATCTCGGGCATCATGATATCGGTCAGCAGAATGATGTACTCGCCGTCCCCCCGGAGAATCTCAAGCGCTTGACGGCCGTTCTCGGCCGTGTCCACGACGTAACCTTCATCCTCGAGGACATCGGTCATCAACTCTCGGATGACCGCCTCATCATCGGCCACGAGTATCCGCTCTTTGTCGGCCATACAGTAAGCCTTCTACTACGGACGCTTGCGCAGCTCGAGCAGTCGCTGCGCCCGACGCAAGGCCCTCCGCACTTGGCGCGGAGCCGTTCCCCCGTGCGTCGCGCGTTTGCGAATCACCGCATCGGGACTAAGCCTTGCGCAAACGGACCCACCAAACAACGGAGAGAACCGCTGCAGCTCCTCGATGCTCAAATCGCCCAGGCGGCGCGCCTCTCGGATACACTGTAGCACAATCTTCCCGACGATTTCATGGGCTTCGCGGAAGGGAAGCCCTTGGGTCACGAGGTAGTCGGCCAAGTCTGTGGCCTCCATGAAACCCTCACGCGCCGCCTCGGCCATGGCCTCGCGATTCACGCATATCGAGGGCAGCATGCGCGTCATCACGGCGAGCGCGAGTTGGAGGGTGTCGACGGCGTCGAAGGCGCGTTCTTTGTCTTCCTGCAAATCACGGTTGTAGGTGAGCGGCAAGCCCTTCATCGTCGTGAGCAAGGCCATCAGATCGCCGTAGACGCGGCCCGTCTTGCCGCGAATCAGCTCGGCCACATCGGGGTTCTTCTTCTGCGGCATGATGCTCGACCCGGTCGTGAACGCGTCGCCGATCTCAATGAACCCGAACTCCGGCGTGGACCACAGGATCAACTCGTCGCAGAGCCTCGACAAATGCATCATGGCCAGAGCGATATCGGCGAGCAGCTCGATGAGGAAGTCCCGATCGGACACGGCGTCCATGCTGTTGTCGGCGATCGAGTCGAATCCGAGCGCCTTGGCGACGTGGCGCCGGTCGATAGGATAGGGTGTTCCGGCGAGCGCGGCCGCGCCGAGCGGCATCACATTGATCCGGGCGCGCGCCTCCAACAATCGGGTGCGATCCCGCTCGAACATCTCGAAGAAGGCCAAGATGTGGTGGGCCAGCAAGACCGGCTGGGCGTGCTGGAGATGGGTGTAGCCCGGCAACACAACATCGAGATGGGCCTCGGCGAAGCCCACGAGCGCCCGTTGCAGGCCCGAGATAAGGTCGACCATGACCTCTACCTGATCGCGGGCCCACAGCCGCGTGTCCGTGGCCACTTGATCGTTGCGGCTTCGGGCGGTGTGAAGGCGCTTTCCGGCATCGCCGATCCGCTCCACGAGGGCGGCCTCGATGTTGGTATGCACATCCTCGAGCGCGGGATCCCACGTGAACCGGCCTGCTTCGATGTCTTTACCGATGGCCGTGAGCCCGCGGACGATTTTCGCGGCGTCACCCTGGGCGATGATGCCTTGGTCACCGAGCATGCGTGCGTGAGCGATACTAGCTCGGATGTCCCAGGGCGCCAGTCGCGCGTCAAACGAAATGGATTGTCCGAGGGTTTCGACCAGCGCATCGGCATTCGCCTCAAATCGGCCGCCCCAGAGTTTTTTCTTCGCCATGGCCTCGTCCGTATTCCTCCCAGCGCATCGGTCTTCCTGCGCGCCTGGAGGCTCATAGTATCCACTCGGTGAGATCAATACAAGGGAATGGGCGGCGGAACCGCGGTTCCGTGCGCGGGGGTCTTGAGTGGTGCCGGGAGAAAGGCCTGGTTGACAGGGGCTCGTAATACGTGGTAATAAGTCGGGTGGTAAGGAGATGCGCGATCCCAATGGTTACGACACGATACCTCGCCTCGGTAGCGGCCGTGGTCGCTCTGGTCGTGTTGTCTGCCTGCGGACGCCCAGACACCGCAGGCCCGGCCACGGACACGGAAGGCCGTATCAAGGTGACGGTCAGCGTCCTGCCGCAACGCGACATCGTGGAGCGAGTCGGCGGCGATCGGGTGGAAGTGAACGTTCTCGTGCAGCCGGGGCAGAGTCCCGAGACGTATACGCCGACGCCCAAACAAGTCACTGCCCTATCCGAGGCGGGGCTTTTTTTCGGCGTAGGCCTGCCTTTCGAGGAGAGCCTGCTTCGTCGAATCACCGGTCTGGGGACAGTCATCAAGGTTGTGGACACGCGCCAAGGCATCCCACTGCGTGCGATCGAGGATCATGGCCACGACGACCACGAGCGCGCCGAGGGTGAGGATCCGCACATCTGGTTGGCGCCGGAACTGGTCCAGATCCAAGCGCGCACCGTGGCCGATGCTTTGGCCAGCGTGGATCCGGCGCATGCGCGCGCGTACGCGGAGCGCGCCGAGGCGTTCATCGCCACGCTCGACACCGTGCAGCGCGCAGTGTCGGCTGCGTTGGCGCCCTATCGCGGCCGGGCGTTCTATGTATTCCACCCGGCCTACGGCTACTTTGCCGACGCTTTCGGCCTCGAACAAAGGCCTATCGAGATCGGTGGGAAGAGCCCGGCCCCGGCGCAGTTGCAGACCTTCATCGAGCAGGCGCGCGCCGATGGAGTCCGCGTGGTCTTCGTGCAGCCGCAGTGCGACGCAAGCACCGCCGAGGCCATCGCCAACGCGCTGGGCGGCGAAGTGGTGCCGCTCGATCCGCTCGCGCCGGACATCGTGGCGACCATTGAGAAGATGGCCACGACCATTGTGGAGGCTTTCGCCGGATGAGCCAGGAAGCCGTGGTGAATCTCGAAGACGTGTCGTTCCGTTACGGGGCCGTCTCCGTGCTCGAGCATGTCTCGCTGAAGGTGGACGCAAGCGAATTCGCCAGCATCGTCGGCCCGAACGGGGGCGGCAAGACGACACTGCTGAAGATCATCTTGGGCATCGAACGACCGCAACAGGGCCAGGTGCGCTTGTTCGGCGGCCCGCCACGGGCCGCTCGGACTCGGATCGGCTACACGCCTCAGCACACGCAGCACGATCCCCTGTTCCCGGTTTCCGTGCGGGACGTCGTGCTTATGGGCCGGCTCGACACGCTCCGCAAGGGCCGGTACACCGCGAAGGACAAGGCCGCGGCCCTCGATGCCCTCAACGAGGTGGAGTTGGCGGACACGGCGGCCCGGTCGTTCGCCGAGTTGTCTGGCGGCCAGCGGCAACGGGCACTCATCGCGCGCGCGCTCGTTGGGCGTCCGGAGCTGCTACTGCTCGACGAGCCGACGGCCAACGTGGATCCGGCCTCGGAGACGAAGCTGCTCGATATCCTTCAGCGCCTCAACGAGCGGATGACCATTCTGATGGTGTCTCACGACCTGGGCTTCGTGTCGAGCGTGGTCCGGAGTGTGATCTGCGTGAATCGGAAAGTGGTCGTCCATCCCACGAGCGACATCACCGGCGAGATCATCCGCGACATCTACGGCATGGACTTGCGCATGGTTCGTCACGACCACCGCTGCGCGGCCGAGGGCCACCACCATGGGTGAGTTCGTGCGCGCCCTCGCGAATCCGGACATCCCGTTCCTCCGGTATGCGTTGCTCACCGGAATCATGGCCAGCGTCGCCTTCGGGATCATCGGCACCTACGTCGTCACGCGGCGCATCACGTATATCGCCGGGGCCATCGCCCATTCCGTGCTGGCTGGCATTGGGGCGGCTCTGTACCTCCGTCAGGCCTGCGGCCTCGCGTGGTTCACACCGATGATGGGCGCCGTGGCGGCCGCGATCCTGTCCGCCCTCATCATCGGAGTCGTGGGCTTCCACACGCGCCAACGCGAAGACACCGTCATCGGCGCCGTGTGGGCCATCGGCATGGCCACCGGGCTTCTCTTTATCGCGAAGACGCCGGGATACATCCAGCCCATGAGCTATCTGTTCGGCGACATTCTGATGATCTCGAGGAGCGAACTCGGATGGGTCGTGGCCATCGACGCCATGGTCGTCATTGTCGCGCTCGTGTGCTACAACAAGCTCCTCGCGGTGTGTTTCGACGAGGAGTTTGCGCGGCTGCGCGGCGTCCATGTCGAGGCGTACTACTACCTTCTCCTGTGCCTGACGGCGCTCACCGTGGTGCTCCTCGTTCTGGTGGTGGGAATCGTGATGGTGATCGCACTACTGACGTTGCCGCCCGCCGTGGCCGGTCAGTGCTCGAAGCGCGTCTGGCAGATGATGCTTCTGTCCGCGATCCTATGCGCGGCCTTCACTACCACCGGACTTGGCGTGAGCTATGTCTATGACTTGCCTAGTGGCCCTACCATCATCCTGGTCGGCGGCCTTGCATACCTGGTGGCCATGGCCGCACGACGCCTCAACGCGCGGTAGCCCGTGCGCCATCGCCCGGTGCGCCCAAGCCTAGGAACCCGCGCGGCCCTATCCCTCCGCGGAGCACTGCAAGTAGTACTCGTGGCATTCCGCGCACTCGGTGACGCTATGCGTCCGCGCGAACTCGTTCCAGTGCTCGCGCTGCTTCGGCGTGAGCACGCCGACCCCTCGGCACAGCGGACACGTATTGTCGAGAGCGGCCAGCACCGCGCTCCGGATGAACTGCGATCGATTCGGAATGCCGCGCATGGCCTCGGACAGCTCGTTGTCGACCTTGAACGTGATGATTTCCGGTTTCGGCTTTCCCATGGCAGGCCCTTTCATCGTCAGCGGCCAGTATTACATCTTAATAAGGCTCGCCGCAAGGGATCGATGCTCACGGCCCACGGCATCACCGGACCACGTGGACTTGGTAGGTACCGGCGAGCATGTTGGACTGGGGATCGACGTACGGCACCTCAACGAGGGCGATGGCGGCACCGTCAGGACTGATATCGGCGTTGAAAAAGCAGCGCCCGGCCACTTGGTAGTAGTAGACGAACTTTGAGGATCCGCCGCCGTGCCGGTGTGTGTCGAAGAGGATGACGCCGGCATCGCGCCCGGCCTCGTCGCTCTCCTTCTCGACGCTCGAGATGAGCCAGCGGCCGTCGGCACTCGTCCAGAAGTTCTGGTAATGGTGTCCGCTCCGATAGCGCCAGACGACCTTGCCTTCGGCATCGACGGCGTTGATAGTGTTGGCATTGGGATGCGGACCGGGCGGCGCCGTGACCTTGAGCCTGCGGATGGCGGCCGGGACGCTTGAGTTGCCGGTCTGGAAGTAGACCATGCCATCGGGGCTACAGCGTGTGTACGTGGCCTCGGCGGCCACGGGCACATCGCCCATCATCACCGGCGCGCCGAAGGTGAATTCACGTATCGGCTTGACAATACCAAGATCGAACACGTACGAGCGGCCATCCTGAAGCCCGACGGACGCGTATTGTGCGTCGGCACTCACGGATACCGAGTGCCAGAACCATACCGTCTCGAAATACGGCACGAGCGGCACAAAACGGTGGGTGCCGATGGGCACTCCCGAGGCGCCGTCGAGAACGTGCAACGCGCGCTCGGGATACGGGCAGTCGGCCGGCGCGTTGGCACCCTTGTCCGACGCCAACACGGCCACGCGTCGTGCCGCGCTGTCAGCGTCGAAGTAAATGAGGGTGATCGGCATTGGGCCGTCTTTCGGAAAAGCCCAGACGACGTTCCCGTCGCGATCCAGCCGGTAGAGGCGCGACCACCGCGTCTGCGTTTCCGGCTTCATGTAGTCGCCGCTCCACGCGTGGAGGCCGAGGACGAGCGCACCGCCGTCTTGGAGCGCCTTGACCCGAAAGCATGCGGGAAGTTGGTAGACGCCCCAGGGATCGCCTTTTTCGGGCGGTGGGCTTGAGTCGAGTTCGTCGGCCAATCGGAACCGCCACTTGACCTCGCCCGAGCGCGCGTCGGCGGCGTAGACAAATCCGTCGACGCTCTGCTCGCCGTAGAAGAGCGTCGCGCCGTCCGGCGAGAAGTCGACGGTCTTCACGATGCCTTCGGCCACTTTCTGGTTCCACCGCTCGTCGCCGGAGTAGACGTCAATCACCTTGACGCGGCCGAGGAAGGTGCCGATGGCGAGGTCGCGTCCGTTCGGCGCGAATCGCACTACCGTATCCGGCAGTGCACCGGCCTTCGCGAAGAAGGCCACGTCGTCGAGGGGCACGCGGCGGATTACGTAGGGCGTGATTGTGTCGCCCTTGGCGCTCTGAGGGCAGCGCAACGTGGGTGGCGCTTCGGCCATGCCTTGCGGCATCGGCCACCCGGCATCATCTGCGCCGGCAACGCCAAGGCAACACACCATGAGAATTGGGAGTAGAGTCGATCGCATACCTTGCCGAGTCTCAGAGCCATTGACGCGTGAAATTGTAGAGATCACGAAGATCGGAAGTGTAGTAGATCTGCGAGAGGTAAAGCCAGAAGAGCACTTTACACGCGGCTACGCCGACGAGCATTCCGCCCATGACGGCCAAGATACCCCAGTGCCACGGCTTGAGCCGCTCCTCGTGCAGCGCCGTCCGGGCGCGACCGAAGGCGAAACCGCGCGTGACAATGCTCAAGGCGACTTCCTCGGAGCGCCGGATCGCCCCGGCCAGCACGGGCCGCAGTCCGGCGATCTCGGTGGCGACGGTATCGCGCAGGCCAAGCTGGAAGGGCCGGTATCCTTTAAGCCGCATCGCCGTGCGCACCGTGCCGAACTCGTGGGCGGCCATCGGGATGAACCGGATGGCCGTGACGGCCATGAAGGCAAACGAGAAGGGAAACCGCATAGCGAGGAGGCCGCGTAGGAAGCGATCGGGATCCGTGGTGAAGCAGATGGCATATCCGGTGAGCATGACCGCGGCCAGGCGCAACGATTGGATGAGGCCATAGCGCAGTCCTTCGCGATAGATATTGAGGCCGTCGCGGAACAGGCCGTTCGACGGCACGAGTTGGACCAGAACGGTTCGCGGGTACTCGCTGTAGAAAAAGCCTTGGCTGAGGACGGTGCCCCAGATGAGTAGGCCGAGCGACGCCGCCGTCAAGCCGAGTTGCGCCCGCGTCGGCCACGCCAACGCAAAGATCGTCAAGCCCATCAGCGCGAGGATGGCGAGACACGGCGGACTGCCCGCCAGGACGACCTGGACCGATATGAAGAAGCCCAGGGCGAGCTTGACGCGCACGTCGAGCCGCCCCAGCGGCGAGCGTCCAGGCTCAAACCAATCCGTCACGCGAGCCATGCCATCAACTCCTCGATACCGAGCGTCTTCACGCCCAACCTCCGCCCGTATTCTTGAAGCCGGGTGGGTCGAATGCGCGAACCGACAAGCTTGTCTTCATCCAGCAGTACCTGCCTCGGCGAACCATCGGCTGCTACGCGTCCGTTGGCGAGCACGATCACGCGGTTGGCATGGCGCGCGGCCGTCTCGACATCGTGCGTGCAGAAGACCAGCAAGTCGACATCCTCGGCGAGCCCGTCCATCATGCGCTCGATCTGGTCGCGATCCTGGCCCGTCGTCGGTTCGTCCAACAGCATGACGCGCGGCCGTATCGACAGCACGGACGCCACGGCCGTCCGTAGCCGCTGGCCGCGCGATAGCGCAAACGGCGCGTCGCCCGCCAGATCGTCGAGGCCCATGCGCCTGATCGCCGCGTCCACTGTATCCTCGCGGTGGTGGCGGTCGATTCCCTTGTGTTTCGGCGCAAAGGCGACCTCGTCGCGCACGGTTTCCTGGAAGAGCATGAGATCCGGCTGCTGCAGCACGAGTCCGATCTCCGGCGTGGCATCGGCCCGCCATTGCACATGGCCGGCTACCGGCTTGAGCGCGCCGGCCAGCAGATGAAGCAGCGTCGATTTGCCGGAGCCGTTCGCGCCCATGAGCGCCACGCGCTCGCCCCAGCGAAGATCCATATCGAGCGGCGGGATTACCTCGGGCCCGCCTTTCGCGTACCGAAAGCGGAGTCCGTCGAGTCGCGCGAGTACCGGCGCCGCGTCGCCCGCTCGAGGTTCAGCCTCGGCCGGCCTCGAGCGAAGGTCGAGAACAGGCGCCTCGTCGGCGTGCAGAGGCCGCTCGCTACGCCCCAAGCGCGAGAACAACTCGGCCAACTGCGGGACGGCCAGTCCGAGGCGCTGGAGCGGCGTCAGATCGACGAACGCGTTCGATCGCACCTGATCGCACACGATTCGGCCTTGATCCATCAACACGATGCGATCGGCCAAGGCGGCGACATCCTCGATTCGGTGCTCGACGACAACCACGGCGCGGTTGTGCTCGCGCCGCAGACGGGCGATCACGCCGAGGATCTCCTCCGCGCCTTCCGGGTCGAGTTGGCTGATCGGCTCATCGAGGAGCAACACCTCCGGTTCGAGGGCCAGGGCGCACGCGATGGCCAGCCGTTGCTTCTGGCCGCCGGACAGCGTAGCCGTTCGCGCGGAGGCGAGATGTGTCAGGCCGACGATGTCGAGCGCCTCGCGAATGCGCTCGATCATGGTTACGCGATCGACGGCCAGGTTCTCGAGTCCGAAAGCGACCTCGGACTCGACGGTAGCGGTGCAGAGCTGCGAGTCCGGATTCTGGAACACCGAGCCGACCACGCGGCAGAGATCGACGAGCGGCGTCGTACGCACATCGCGGCCACAGACCTCGACGCGTCCGAGGACGGTGGCTTCGCTCTCGTGAAATAGGATGCCGTTGAGGCAATTGAGCAGTGTCGATTTGCCGCAGCCGGTCGGCCCGGTGATCAACACCATCTCACCGGCGGCGACGGCGAGCGAGGCGTCCATAACGGTCGGCCGCTCGCGACCGGCATAGGTTACGGTGAGGTGGGCGGCACGGATCATGGCCTCACCCTCCGGAGTCCTTGGCCAAGACCGCGTCCGAGATACACACCGATGATCGTGTAAAGGAAACCGGTGACGACCACGTTCATCGCGATGTACCAGTCGGCGTAATACAGGCGATACAACACGGCGAACAAGGCCAGGCTCGTGAAGGTTGAGGCGGCGTCGGCGAGGCCCAAGGCCAGCATCATCGGAGCCAACGCCGGCGTACGGCTTTGCTTCGAGAAACTCGTGACGCGGAAGAGGACGAGGAATACCTCGCGGAACGCGATGGCCGAGCCGACGAAGAGCAGATCGGTGAGGCCAAAGGCGCCGAAAAGGATGCCGCCCATCAGGTATGAGACGAGTCCGGCGATGGTCATCGCGCCGACGCGGGGCAGTTGATAGAGAATGGCGGTCACGAGGAGGTACGTCAACATCTCGGTGAGGAAGCCGCCCACAAGGCAGTTGAACGGCCCGAGAATGGCATAGAGCGCACTCGAGACCCATCCGCCGGCGAAGGTCAGACAGAACTGGAGCGAGCCGAGGAGCGACAAGAGCACCAAGGCGCGAACGCCCATGCTTCGAATGAGCCGGCGGTAGAACACGAGGATGCCGCCCAGCCATACGAGCGTTACGGCGGCAACGAGAGCCACCCAGAGCGAGAAGAACGGTTTCGCGCGGACAATGCCCAGCGGCTGTGTAAGGGCAGCCAACACGCGATCCGATCCGAGGGGAGTGATTGTGACGCGCCGCATGTACCGGCCCGCCGGTGCGCCCGGACTGACGTGGATCGGCAACACACACGGCGCGGTAGCACCGGGCGCGAGCTGGACAAACGCCATCGTCGTGTTCGTGCCGCTGCCCGATTGCCAGCTCGGCGCGTCGAAGAACGGCACGCGCTCGCCCGTCCGCGCATCCCCGATCTCGCTGAGTAACAGGAGGCTGATCGGCTGCTCCGTGCGATTGACGAGGTCAAGCGTCTGGAAAGTGAACGGCCGCGCCGGATCGAATCGCGGCGGGCGAACGCCAAGTTGCGTGGCCAGGCGATCCCAAAGGGCGTTTGGCATGACAATCTGGTTCGACGGCCGACCGGCCTCGGAATGGCCGGTGGCATCGGTCGGCATGCGCCACGCCGCCACCTCGACGGCCGCCGCATCCAGCGTCGGCGGCACGCAATGGACATCGAGGTCGACACGGCATTCCGCCACGTCCACCGCGACACGCCATGGGCCTTGCGGTAGCCGTTCACCGACGCCAATCCGCGTGGTCAGCATTGCTTTGTCGAGTTCGAAGCTCAGCGTCTCCTTCTCGTCCTGCCACGCCGGCTCGATGTCGAGCGCATTCGCGTCATTCCCGGCGGCAAATTCCGAGTGAACCGCCACCGGAATGGGGTCGTCGTCGTCGATGATCTTCTCGACCTCGAGCAGTACGTCTACGTGCTCACCCGGCGCGAGCGGCAGAGCCACACTATGCTGCTCCGAGGGCGGGAACGGCCGCGCCAGGAAGAACTCATGCGGCGGCTGACCGAGGGGCGCGTGCAGGCGTACCGCGACGGCCGGCGGATTGGCCGGCCCGCGGACGCTCGTTCGCGCGTCGCCCGCGACCACCTCGTAGATCTCGCCCGGCGTCCACGAGAGCGGCACCTCGAGCGCGGTGCCGCCGTGCGTCTTCGCCCGAGCCACCACGTGGCCGCGCGCGTCCAGTACCTCGACCTCGGCCGCGCGGCCATCGTGTTCGACGCGGAGCAGGCCGGATTGCGTGAACGAGGCCGAGAGTCCAGGCGCCGACCCGCGCGACGACGGCCAGTACCGCAAGGCCAAGAAGGCGGCGAGGATCACGAGCATGCCGCCGGCGATGTAGACAAACCGATTCATAGGCGTCATTCTACGCGATCGGATGCCGGCGAGATCGCCTCGATGCGCCGCTGGATGTCGGCGGCCTTATCGAGATCGCCCTGGGCGGTGTAGACGTTGACGAGGTTGTTGAGGGCCAGGGCGAAACCGGGATTCAACGCCAGCGCCTTCTCATACTCGGCCGCGGCCTCGTCCAGCCGCCCTTGCCGCTCGAAAAGATAGCCGAGACCGTTGTGCGCCTCCGGCGAATCTGGAGCGAGCTCCAACGTCTTCCTATACAACGCCTCGGCCTCGTCCCATCGCCCCTCGATCTCGTGCACGCGCGCCATGTTTCGCAAAGCGACGGCGTTCTCGGGCTCGCGGCGGGCCACCTCGCCGTACTGCTCGAGGGCCTCGGCATACCGGCCTTCGCCCGCGAGCGTGTTGCCGAGATTCATACGCGTGATCGAGAGCCCAGGTTGCGCTTCCAGAGCCGCCTGATAGTGTTGGATAGCCTCGTTGGCCCGCCCGAGCCCGGCCAGCGCATAGCCAAGGTTGTTGTGGGCCACCGCGTCGTCCGGGGCAATCTCGAGGGCCTTTCTCAGATGCTCGATGCTCTCGTCGATCCGCCCGCGCTCGAGCAGGAGCCGGCCCAGATTCGCTTCGACCGGCGCCGATGGCGGGCCAGCGCGTTCGGCCTCTCCGTACGTGCGAATCGCCTCGTCCGGATCGCCGTGCGCCGTCCACGCCAAGGCCTGCCTGAGGTACCATGTTTGCCGCGACGGCTCGTAGCCGGTGGGATTCCAGTACGCCAGCCGAAGGGCGGCCAGCGCGAACAATCCCCACAGCGCGAAGCGCCGCCCGTCCCGAGCGGCGGCGAACCGGCCCAAACGCACGAGGCCATAGGCGCCGAACAGCAGCAGAAACGGAATGATCGGCACGCGGTAACGGCCCGCGATGAAGAATGGAATCACCGAGAGGAAATACGCCACGATAAAGAGCAGAATCGCCACGGACGTTTCGTAGGCCACCGCATCGGTTGCCGCCGCCGCTTTCTCGGCCCGCCGATCTCGAAGCCACAGCGCCAGGCCCAAGGCAAACAACGCCACCACGAATGGGAATCCCGGCAACAACTGCAAGACGCGCGAGAAACGCTTGTCGTAGGCCATCACCGTGTCGTTCGTGACCTCGCGCGGCCCCCAGAAGAGCAACGCCTTCTTGGCCGTCTTCTTCACGAACTCGGCGGGATGATGGGCCACGAAATCCAGGCCTTGTCGATAGAAGTACGCATTCGCTTCAGAGAACGTCATCCGCTCGCGGCCTAGTTTGTTGGCCAGTCCGCGCACGATGGCCGCATAGTCGAAGCAGCACCAGTTGTCGATGCCGACGAGATCCTTGAGCTCGGGTATGCGCGGCTCGACGCACGAGGCCTCGGCATTGTTGCCCACGTAGAAGTTCAGGCCGCCGTACGAGGATACGAAGACGAAATCGCGCGCCACGGCGAAGTTGCGCACGGCCCCCGGCGTCAGTACCGCCACCACGCCGATGGTCACGGCCACGGCACTGCGCCACCACCGCCGCCCCTCGCCGTGGCGATGGGCCACCCAGGCCATCCAAGCGACGAGCACCGGCGCATAGAGAAGGCCGTTCGGCCGGAATAGGCCGAAGAGCCCGAGCAGGAGTCCGACTGCGAGCGCCCGCCATACGCCACGGCCCGCCGCCCACCAGCGCACCGCCAGCGCCAGCGCCAGCAAAAGGAAGACGACGACGGCCGGATACGTCAGCAGCCCCTCGAAATAGATGAACGCCCAATAGGACATCATCAAGGCCGCCGCCACAAGTCCCACCGTGCCGCCGAAAAGCGCCCGGCCTAGGAGGAAGATCAGCACGCCACTGCCGAGTCCAAGGGCCGTCTGCACGAGACGCGGCGACCAATCGTTGACGCCGAACACCGAATAGACAGCGGCGAGAAACCACGGATAGCCCGGCGGCCGCCCGTGGGGCGTCGTGCGGATCTCCGGATCATTGACATCCGGCGGCAGCGTCCAGTCGCCCGTCACCAGGCCGCGCGCCCAATAATCGTTGTACTGCGGATCGTACAGCGGATGCGAGAACGTGGGTTCGCGGGCGATCTCGGCGAGGTACAGGGCGCGCAGACACAGCCCTGCCACCAGGATGATCACCAAGATCAGCCATGGACGGAGTCCACGCCTTGCCACACGGACGGTTTCCTGGGGCTTCTCGCTGTTGGTATCAACCACGCTACGCGCTCTTCGGTGGGCCACACTCGCCGCTCGCTATCCTGCCGACAGGCCTAGGTCCTTTGCAAACACCTGCGTTCCGGGCGATGGGGCTTCCCTTACGCGGCGTCTGGTCTGCTATACTCGGCGCAGAGGCCGCGGGCGCGCTTCAGGCGCGGAGAGCCCGAGGCCCGCTGTGTTCGAGTGTTCCGAGGGAAGGTGTAACCAACCGGCATGGACGAGTCTTCGGCGCCCAAGGATAGGCCCACGGTTTCGCTCATCGTACCTACGTACCATGAGGCCGAGAACCTGCCTGAGCTTATCGAGCGGATCGAGGGCGTGCGCGATGCGAACGGCCTCGATATCGAAGTCCTCATCATGGACGACAACAGTCGGGACGGCACCGAGGAGGCCGTAGCCAAGCTCGCCCGGCCATGGGCGCGCGTCGTCACGCGCACGGAGAATCGCGGCCTGAGCGCGGCGGTCGTCGACGGATTCCGCCTGGCCAAGAACGACGTCCTGATCGTCATGGACGCCGACCTCAGCCATCCCCCCGAGAAGATTCCGGAAATGCTCGATGCCTTGGCGCAGGGCCACGATTTCGTCCTCGGCTCGCGCTACACGGCCGGCGGCTCGACGGATGAGGGCTGGGGCCTGTTCCGAGCCATTAACAGTCGGATCGCCACGCTCCTCGCGCGGCCGTTTACCTCCGTCAAGGATCCGATGAGCGGTTTCTTCGCCTTCCAGCGCTCAAGTCTCGAGACCGCCGCGCCGCTGAATCCCATCGGCTATAAGATCGGTCTCGAGATCCTCGTGAAATGCAATTGCCGCAACGCCTGCGAGGTGCCGATCCACTTCAGCAAGCGCCGCCACGGCAAGAGCAAGCTTTCGTTGCAAGAGCAACTGCGCTACCTGCAACATCTCCGGCGGCTGGCCGTGTTCAAGTACGGCAATTGGGCGCATTTCGTCCAGTTCGCCGCCGTCGGCTTCTCGGGCACCATCGTCAACCTGGCCGTGCTGACAATCCTCCTCTGGATCGGTGTGCCCATCGAGGTGGCGGTTGCACTCGCGATTTTCATCTCGATGCTCTCGAACTTCGGCCTGAACCGGCGTATCACCTTCTCGTACGCGCGCGGCGGCTCGTTTTGGCTTCAGCTCGTCGGGTTCCTCGGCGCGAGTTCCATCGGCGCAGTCGTGAATTACGCGACCGTCATGGCCGTGCTGCGCGCGTGGCCGGCGCTCGAGCGGATTCCGCAGATCGCCTCGATGGTAGGCATCCTCGCCGGCCTCCTCTTCAACTACTTCGCGAGCCGCTACTTCGTCTTCGTGAAGCCCCACCGAGATCGCGGCCCAAAATAGGGATGCCACCCTATCTCCTTAAATGGCTAATCGTTAAATGGTTAAATGGGGACAGTAACCCTTTATTTCGTCGTTACTTGTCGTCGAGTTGGAGTGGCTGCGGAATGCGGTGATGGAATAAAGGGTTACTGTCCCTATTTAACGCCTATTTAGCGTTTGGAGGTACTCGGCCACATAGTCGGCCACGATGGATGCCTTGAGGTCGATGCCGGCGTTCTTCATGTGGCACACGTCGCCGAAGTATTTCCCCCCGCCCTGGATGTTCTCGGCAACGGGAATGTATCCGAAGTCGTTGCGCTTGCAGCAGTCGACCAGGAGCCGGTTGTAGAGTCGGATCGCGCGGCAGTATGTGGCGAAACTGACGTAGCGGCCGCCCCATTCGAGGTCGTTGTAGAAGTCGTAGTAGGCGCGTTCGTTGCTCGAAAGATGCTCGATATCCGGATGGGCGAAACTGCAAAACGCCATATCGACACCGCGCTCGGCGGCGTAATCGTGCATAAACTTGAGATTGGCGAAGGTGACGGCGTCGAGATCGCGCATCATGCGCGCCTCGTCAGGCAAGAGCCACCGGTTCAGGTAGAAGTTGAGGAACCGTGATTGGCGCACGACGCGTTGCCACAGGCGCGCATCCGCCACCCATCGAGGGAAATGGTAGTGGCAAATATCGTTGACGGCGTTGTAGTAGACGATCAGATCCGGCTCGAGCGCCAGGTAGTCCGGTAGCCGCATCTTCTCTTTGAGTGTGTTGACGCCCGTTAGGCCGCAGTTGATGACATCAATGGACGGAGCATCGAAGCGCTGCTTGAGCTTCCGCTCGAGCAAGTTCGGATAGGTGACGGCGTTGGCATCCCCTTCTTCGGTGGTCGATCCGCCGATGCAGACGATTCGGAACACGCCCTCCGGCTTCGGTAGCACCACGTCGTCGTCGCGGAACCCGACGTTGTTCGTGTGGAACTCCTGATCCTCGCGGTAGGCGTGTTTCTTGTAGATGAAGAAGGGCTTCTCCCACATGGGATGGCCCGGATCGGCGGTATCGGCATGTTCGAGAAACGCGGCCGCCGCCTCGCCCTCGCGGCCTTCGCCGGCCAAGGGATACACGAACAGCTTGGTAATGATGCGGGTGCCTTGGCCGGCCGGTACGTCGAGCAAGGCCGACTCGCCCTTCGCCAGCGCGTCGCGTAGGACGTGAGCCACGGCGTCGCCATACACGGCCAAGAGCGAACCGGCGTCGGCGGCCTCCTCTCGCAACGAGTAGAACTGCACGGCTTCGCCGCGAGCGTCGAAGACGAGGATATCCTGGAGGTACATCTCGGCGAAGGTGGCCCGATCATCCTCGGAAAGCCGGGCGAAAAACGCGGCGCGCCGGCCAGCCTCATCGAGGGGCGTCCAGGTGGCAAGCTGCGGCCCGGCGGCTGGGGCCGTGGCGAGGTAGTCCTCGCGGAACTCGGCGTTGCTACCGTCCGGCCAAGGCACCGTGCCGTCTCGCGCGAGGACATAGGGATTCCGGCGCTCGATGTTTCGCCACTTGACGGCGAAGAACACCTCGAGCGCGCCGATGGTAGCCGCGATCCAAAAGAGGGCGACGGCCAAGAGAAAAGCGGTCCGAGCCAGCTTCCTCATTCGGTCGCCTCCGTCGTGCGCGGCGTCGCGCCGATCCTATCAGCCACGATATCTCGGATGGACTCGAACACGATCTCCGCCTTCCGCTCGATGCCGGCGTTGGTCATGTGACAGATATCGTCGAAACACTCCGATCCTCCACTTAACCGCTCGGCCACCGGGGCGTAGACGGCCCCGACCTCATCGCAAAGTTTCTTGATTTCGCGATTGAGTTGATCGAGCGCGCGGCGATATGTCGCAAAGGTAACATACCGGCCGCCCCAATCGCGCATAAACGTGTACTCGAAGTAGTCTCGTTCGGCGCGCGACAGGCCGGTCTTGGCGGGGACCGCGAAACTGCACAGGACCATTCCGACGCCGGACTGCTGTGCCGCGTTCGCGATCGCGGCCATATGCGCCAACGTTGTAGTCTTCGTCAAGCGCGTCACATCCTCGAGGGGCACCAACCACGCGTTGAGGTAGTCGTTCAGCGCCGCCGACCGCCGCACCAGTCGACGCAAAGGCGTAGCTTCATTCAGGTACACCGGGAACACGCCATGACAGAGATCGTTGACGGCATTGTAGGCCACGAGCAGGTCGGGGTCGAGCGCCAGGAAATCCGGCAATCGCAACCACTCCTTGAAGACGCTCATACCGGCGATTCCACAGTTGATCACCTCAATGGATTCCGTCTCAAAGGACTCGCGGAGTCTGCGCTCGAGGAGATTCGGATAGGTGTCCGCGTGCGTGGGGCCTTCTTCGGTTGTCGAGCCACCGATACAGACCACGCGGAACACCCCGGGAGGTTTGGGCAGCACGACATCGTCATCGCGGAATCCCACGTTATTCGTCCAGAAGTCCTTGCCTTCTCGGCTCACGCACGGTTTGTACACGAAGAAGGGCGCTTCCCACACCAAACGCTCCGACGTCGTGGCACCGGGGCCGGCCGGCTCTGCCACCAACACGGCCGCCGTCTCGCCATCGTGGAGCGGGTAAATTAGGACGGAATCGGCCTCGCCGCCCACGGATTGCGCATCGCGGGCGAGGATCTCGGGCCGGCCGCTTTCGATGGCCTGAGCCAAGTTTCGCCGGACAATGATGTCCGTGTAGGCACCCACGATCTCCTTGAGTTCTGCCGGCGCATCGGTGCTCCACCCCCGGGCATACACGGAACGCAGGTTCGCCGACGCATCGGCAACGACGACGCGAACGCCGTACGAATCCGCGAACATGCGTCGTTCAAGATCGGTGAGCCCTTCGAAGACGCTGAGCCGGCGCGATTGCACGGTCAACCGGTCCGCGAAGGCCGGCGGTGTGGGCAAGGCGTCCCGGGGTGGCGGGGATCCTTCGATATCCTCGCCCGAGGTCCACATCACGGCGTCGCCACGTTCGAGCACCAGGGGATTCGAGCGCTGTATGGCATGCCATCGGAACGCGTGATAGCACTCCAGTCCGAGGAAGAGGATCAGCGTCCACAGGAGGGCCAACGACAAGACAAACGCTATACGGGCCGCCCTTCTCATCGCTTTCCTGAAGAGGCGGTCTCTTTGCGCGCCAGGGCTTCCTGAAGCCCCTCCTGGCCACGAATGTCGCCGGGATCCCACTCGATGGCCTTGCGGAAGTGCTCGATCGCCGTGTCGAACTCGCCTTTCTCCATGTAGGCCACTCCCAGGCACGTGTGAGACCATGCGTTGCCGGGGATTTCGACAAGCGATTGCTCGAGGAAGGGAATGGCCTCGTCGTACCGGCCGCGATCGGTGAGTAGCATGGCGAGGTTCACGAGCGACCAGGGATAGTCGTGGGGATCCAGGGCGACGGCCTTCTCGAAGGCAGGCAACGCGGCCTCGTCGTTGTGCATCTCGCGCCACGACATGCCAATGTACGAATATGCCCTCGAGTACTCGGGATCGATATCGAGCGCCCGTTCACACGCCGCGATGGCATCCTCGAAACGCTGCCAACGCCAGAAGGCCAGCGCCAGTTCACAGAATTCCCAGGGGCCATTCTCGGCTAAGTCGCCCGGCTTGGCCAGTACGATTCCATCGGGGTCGCGCATCACTTCGTAGACCAGCACGTGCTGGATTCCGCCGAACTCGCGGAACTGGAAGGTCATGGCTCGGTCACGAAGGGCCTGTTCAAACGAACGGTTCGGTCCGGCCTCGAAGTATTCGGTACGGATGATGGCCCAGGCCGTGCAGGGGCCTCCCTCCTCGGATGTCGACGGCTTGTTAAGACCCACGTAGAAGGCACACTGGTCCGCGAGGACGTCAAACGACGTCGCGTAACCGATGACGTTCGGCGCGGGCCCCATGTTGAAGGTGAAGATGCGCTTGCAGAGCTCGTCGTGCACGAGGAGCAAGTCGTCGGGCCTGGCCTCCGCTCTGATGAACGCCGCCGCGGACTTCCAATCCGTGTGCTGGGGCCCGTCGAATACGAGCATCTGTTGGTAACCGTAGACCGCGGCCAAGACAGCCACGGCGACGACCTTGAAGGGCCGGCCGGGGATCCGCATAACCCCGGCAGCGAGAAGCAGGTACAGCGCCAGCGAACACTGGAGCGTGTAGCGCGGCATGACGCATGGGCGCCACACGCGCGACACCCCGTAGAGGATCACGGGCGGCACCACCCACCAGAGCACCAGGAAGAACGTCCACGGCCATCGGCCATCGGGACGCTGGCCCTCGCGCTTGCGCAACGCGTCTCGAATGCTCACCAAACAGAGACCCAGCGCGGCGACGGCGAATCCAAGGGCGATCCATTTCCCGATCAGTTTGCGACCGGCTACCATGGCCGCGGCGCGCTCCGGCGGAAAGACGCGCTCCCAGGCCTGCGGCGTTGCCTGGAGCTGGTAGGTAAGGCCGACGCAATCATCCGCGACAACGTCCGCGATGAACTCGGTAGGCGTGGGGAGCCGCATCCATGACTCGGTAGATTCGACGGACCAGAAGCGTATCGTGGCCACGTAGACGAGCGTGGGGATCATGATGACCGTGAGCAGGCCAATCCAGGCAACCAGTCTTCGGAAATCGCGAGGTCGGAACAGGAGGAAGAACAGCCCCTCCACGAACGGCACGAACAGGGCGAAGGGATGCGTCCAGAAGAGGGACAAACTGGCCAGGCCGTGAAGCGCCCACCACCGCTTCGTTCCGCCCTCGACGAGCCGAATAAAGGTGTACATCGACAGTGCCGAGCACAGTGTCATTAGCCCGTACATTCGGATTTCGGCGGCGAAATGGGCGTGAATGGGCGACGCAGCCACAAGAAACGCTGCGATGAGTCCGGCGTGGACGCCATACAGGTATCGGCCGGTAACGTAGACCACCGGGACAAGGCACAGGCCGATGAGGATGGAGAGCATGCGCAGTCCCGTGGTGGATGGATCGACGTGCTCGTGCCACACGTACTCGAGAACGTAGTAGAGCGGCATGGTCGCGGGATCCATGCTCCGATTCTGTTTGAGGAAGCCGAGCAAGGAGGGCGCGGTCTCGCGACGGACGGTCTGGTTCCATAGGTCGTAGTGCGGGGATTCCTTCCAGGTTTGGGGCGGATCGAGGTGAATCATACTGCTGAACTCGTCCCACCACACCGACTCGTCCGCGATTCCGTGAACCCTGACGACCAGTCCAAGCAGAAGAATGAGGCCCAACGCGACGCGGACAATCCAGACGCGTCGTGGCGATGGCGATTTCGTCGGTGCGCTGTCCGTGGGTTCCGACACAGAGGCCTCCGGTGACGCTACGCCTACAGGACACAAGAACGGCAGCCCCAGGTCGGACCTGCCGCTACGGCCGAGCCATTCTACCAACCTATTCCTTGAAAGGAATGATCGCATTTGGAATAATGGCGATGCAACAAGACGTGTCTTCCGCGGCCAAGTATCCCACACGATTTGGAGTGCATACGTAGATTGTCTGGTGCTCTCAGAAATGCGACGCTGGCCGTAGGCTCGGTCCTGCTGGCGTTTGTATTAACACTGGCCGCTGATCACGTGGTGGGCGCCTTTGCCCCCACACCCACCCTCCCCGGAAGCATGGAACTCCTGTTTCCGCCCAACGCCGATCAGTCTTACGAGAGCCTTGATTTCTCCTACACGGCCCACATCAACTCACTCGGCCTGCGCGAGCGCGAGATCGGCAAAGAGCGAACAGAGGCATACCGCATCATCGCCATCGGCGATTCCTACACGTACGGATGGGGCGTCGAAAGCGAACAGACCTGGCTTCGCCTGATCGAAGAGAGCCTTCGCGGCGCAGGACTCAACGTCGAGACCATTAACATGGGCAAGCCCGGGGCTGGTCCTCCCGACTACGCCGATCTGGCGGAGGAAGTCGTTCCCCTGTTCCGCCCGGATCTCGTCCTCGTCGGCATGCTGCAAGGGAATGACCTCGCCGCGGCCGGTCCCGAAGTGATCGAGGAGGCCGCCGAGACATTCCTCGATAAGGTCCGTGGGCTCTATCCCCATTCGATCCGACTCATCGAGGACATGCGTCTGAGCCGCGATTACGCCTCGCGCACGCAGGAGATGCGCCCTCCTCAGAAGAGTTCGGCCGAGGATAACCGCCGTTGGACGGCGAACACGGCCAAGGAGTTCCTCGACGGAATGACGCCCGAGCATCGCGCGCGGTTCGACGCCTTCGACGATACGGTCAAGGAGGCGTTCCTGGCAGGACGGCTCAATCCGTACATGGTCGACCTGGCCATGCAGAATGCCCGTTTCTATTGCGGCACCTTGAACCTCGACGATCCCTGGACCCAGACCTGTCTTGAGCGAATGGGACACCACCTGGCCCGGATCAAGCGAGTGGCCGATTCATACGAGGCCGAGGTGCTCGTGCTGTCCATTCCGGATGGCCCATACGTGAACGCCGCCGCCGTCCGCAACATTCGCCGGGTCGGTTACGAGGTGCCGGACAACATTGTGGACTCCGACGCGCCGGACACGGCCATCCGCGAGGCCTGCGGCCATGCCGGTGTGCCGTTCCTCACCGTCACCCCTGCATTCAGACAACGCCGAGACAATCCTGGCCTGTTTTTCGAGCTCGACGGCCATCTGACCGCCGAAGGACACCGCCTGTATGCCGAGTCGCTGGCCCCGCTTCTCCTCGAACGGATCCGGAAACACGCGCCGATGCGCTGAGGCCCTGCAGCATGCCTGGAGATGCCATGGTCGATGCCAATCCGCCACAACGGCCGCCTATGGGATGGAAGCAATCCCTCGTCTACGCCCTGTTGCCGGTGATCCTTGCCTTTGCCGTGCTGGAGGCGGCGGCGCGCATCGTTGAGATCTGGAGACCGCCCATAACGGTCGACCTCGGCCAAGGGTTCGGCCCCGAAAGCCGGCTCTTCGTGCCCAAGCAAGGCCATCCCGCGACCATGGTCACCCATCCCGACAAGACCCTCGCGTTTCGCAACCAGGCCTTCGAACGTCGGAAGCCGCAGGGGACCATGCGTGTCGTCGCCTTAGGCGGATCGTCCGTGAACTACCTCGACTACGAGTTTTCGGTGCTCAAGGAACGCCTCGAGGCCGCACTAGCACCCCGGTTCACGAACGTCGAGATCATCAATTGCGGCGGACTCTCGTACGGTAGCCATCGCCTCGTGATTCTCGCCGCCGAGGTCATTGCGTACGAACCCGACCTGGTGCTCATCTACTCGGGCCACAACGAGTTCGAGGAAATCCAGCAGCTCGAGTTGGCCGACCTGCGCGCCGTGCCCATCCAGCGCGCCCTCTCCCACTCGGCCCTGTTCCGCTTCATTCGCGACCAATTCGCCGACCGACGCATTGCCGAACTGGAGGAGGATCGCGATCAGCGGAACCTGGCAACGTCCGTGCCCGACGCCTCGAAGGCGTGGATGTATCGGTTTTCCGAAGAGGAAATCACGGAACGCATGACGGCGTTCAGGACCAACCTAGGCCGGATCATCGAGCTATGCCGGGAGCACCACGTGCCCGTCATCATCGGCACGGTACCCTCGAACCTGATCAAGCCCAGCCTTCCGGGAAAGGACGGACACCGCTATCAGGAAGCGGAGGACCTCTTCGGCCGGGGGGAGTTCGAGCGTGGGCTCGCCATCGCACGCGAGGTCTTGCGGACCTCTTCCCCGCGCCATCAGTCCTCCGACGAGGAGAACGCCGTAATTCGCGCAGTGGCCAGCGAATACGGCGTGCCACTGGCCGATGTCGAGGCCGCCGTTGTCGAGGCCGAGCCGCACCACGTGCCCGGCGAGACGCTTTTCAGCGACCACTGTCACCTGAATCCGGCTGGCAACGAGATCCTCCGCCGAGTGTACGAGGCCGAAATCCTCCGCTTGTTCCGGGAATAGAGTGACGTCCCTATTCTTGGAGCCAATAAAGCCCGAACTGCCGCCGTTTGTATTGGTGAGAGGGCCATGAACCAAACGGATGACGCCCTGATTGCGGCGTACCTCAAAGGTAGCATGCCGGCCTTTGAATCGCTTTTCGGCCGATATGAACGGCCTGTGCTGCGATTCATCGTGTCGCTGGGCGGTTCGCGCGAGCAGGCCCAGGACGCGGCGCAGACGACGTGGCTGAAGGTGGTTGAGGGTCTGGGCGCCTATGAGGCCCGCGGGCGCTTTCGCCCGTGGTTGTTCCGGATCGCGCATCGGGCATGGCTCGATCACGTGCGCGGCGCGTGGCAACGGCGGCGCATCCTAGTCGGCGAAGGGAACGAGTCCGATTTCGAGGGCCTGCCTATCGACCGCACGGCCTTTGGCGCGGCGATCTCGCCAGCCGACGCCGCAGCGGCCCGCGAAGAGCGCGATCAACTCTATGATGCGTTGGCCGGTTTACCGTGCGCGTTGCGTCAGACGGTCCTGTTGCGGATCGATGCGGAGATGACGTTTGCGGAGATTGCTGAGGCGATGGATTGTCCGCTCGGCACGGCGTTGTGGCGCGCCCACGAGGCCGAGCGGCGGCTGAAGGACGCCCTGGGAGCAGAGAAGTGAGAGTCGACGAGCCATTTACCGAAGACGAACAAGCGCTTAAGGCGATCTTCGAGGCGCGTCCTATGCCGCCATCGAACCGGCACGTGCGGCGGCGCGTGACGGCGGCGGCGCGAAGGCAGGTGTCGACACGGCGCGGTCGGTTCGGGCGCCCGACACCGGCACTCGGCGCCTTGGCCGCGGCGGTTTGCATCATCGTAGGTATTTCCGTGTGGTTTGGCGCGCCGCCCGAGACGGCGACAGAGGCCACAACGACCCCCGCCGTGAGTTCGCGTACGCTCTTTGCGGAAGATGCGACGCTGGCGCTGGCCGACACGCGGCTGGCCGCCGTCGAGGCCCGAATCGAGAGCGTCGGCGCAAGTACTGCCTTCGCGCTCAGTACTTGGAAGATGGACACCCGGCAGTTGTTCACAAGAACGCAGCGATTGAAGGGAAGTCTGGCGCAGGATGTCGAATAGACGCCTCAACGGAAGGAGATGAAGCATGTTTAGTCGATTCGGAGTCGCACTTTGGTTTGGACTGCTGTTGGTGGCCGCATGTCTATTGCCGGTATGGGCGCAGGAACCGCCTCGCGAAGCGCCGCCGCGTGAGCCGGAAATGAACCGAGAACCGAGAGAACTGCCGCCGCGCGGGCCGGAAATGGATCGAGAACTGCGGGAGCGCGGGCCGGACATGGAACGGATTCCTCGCGAGATAGTACCGCGCGATCCCGACATGCGGATCGAGCCGAGGCCGGAAGGCGAACGGGGCGAGTTGAGGCGGGCCCAGGAAGAAGCACGGCATGTGCTCAATGATGACATGAGGGCTTTCCTCCGAGAGGAATTGCCGGAGGCCATGGAACTCCTCGAGCGCAAGACGGCCGAGTCGGAGAGGCCGGGCGCGCCCATCGAGTCGAAGTTCGAAGTGTGCGAGATGGCACGCCACCTGGCGCGCACCGTCGAGGAATTACGCGATGCAAGAGAGCACCGGCCCGAGGCGTTCATGAAGATGAAGGAGTTCAAGCAACTCGAGCTTCAATCGATGCTGCTGGCCGAGGAGTACCATCGCCAACCGGAAGCGGAAGCACGCGAACAGCTCCAGCAGAAGATCCGCGAGGTCCTAGATCGGGGCTTTGTCGTTTCGCAGGAGCTTCGCGAGCTCGAGGCGAAGGCTATCCAGGGAGAACTCGACGAGATCTCGAACCTACTCGAGAGACGCCGCGAGAACCGCGAGCTGATTATCGATCGCCGCATGCAACAGTTGCTGCACGGCACGGATCCCTACGAGTGGTAGCGCGGATCGCGGCAACGGCTCACGCGGAGTAGTCTCGTCCTTTGCGGTCGGCGACTTCCCATGGGCGATCCTGTGCGGCGTCCTTCTTGAAACGACCTGAGTCGCATGATATACTCCGCTATTCTGTGCGGTCGGAGGCGCTAAACCGCACCGCTCCAAACCATCAAGACGAGAGATCACTGCGCCGGTTGGCGCGGAGAGGAACAGGAAGTGCACAGACTCTCCTGTGGGCTGGACTTCGGCACGACGAACTCGAGCGTAGCGCTTTCCGACGGTGACGCGACTCGGGTTCTCGAACTCGATCCAGTCAATGATACGCCGACCTCATTGCCCTCGTTGCTGTACATTACGCGCAAGGGCGAAACCATCGTTGGGCGCGCGGCCGCCAATGCCTTCATCGAGCGGAACATCGACCGCGAGATTATCCTGCGCCAGGTCGACCTCGGTATCAATATCCAGGGCTATGTGGCTTCCGAGCCAGACAAGAGCGAGTCGTACCGCCCGCCGGATCCCGACCAGGACACGCCGACCGAAGCAGTGCGCGCCCGCGCCATGGTGGAGGTCAACTCGCCCGGCCGTCTGTTCCAATCGCTGAAAAGCATGTTGCGGCTGCGGTCCTTCCGGAGCACCGAGGTATTCGGCGAGCAGTATCAGATCGAGCAGCTCACCGCGATGATCCTCCGGCCCATCAAGGAAGCCGTGGATCGCGTTGCCGGCCAACCGGTAAACTCGGCCGTTTTCGGTCGGCCGGTATGTTTCTCGACCGATCCGGGCGAGGATATTGCCGCGGAGCAACGGCTCCTGGTGGCGGCCCAATTGGCCGGTTTCGAGGAGGTAGGCTTCTTCTACGAGCCGGTGGCGGCCTGTGTCGAGTACGCCATCGCGACGGATCGCAAGCAGCGGCTCATGGTCGTCGATATCGGGGGCGGAACATGCGACGTGTGTGTGATGGAATTTGGGGGCGCACACGGCATTGCCGAGCGGCTTGCGGAGAGCCGCATCCTCGGTGTGGCCGGTTTGCCGGTGGCCGGCGATGCCATCGACCGCGAGATCATCCGCGAGAAGCTGTTTCCGAGGTTCGGTAGTTGCGCGCGTTACGGCCCGTCGAACCTGCCGATGCCGCAGTATCTCTACAATCAGATTCTCGATTGGCAGAACCTGTACCGACTGAATACCGAGGAGACGATCAACTGGTTGATCGCGGCCGAAGTCAGCTCGGATCAGCCGGAGACCATGCGCGCGCTGCGCTGCCTGATCCAGCGCAACTACGGGTATCCCGTGGCGCGGGAGGTCGAGGCCGCCAAGAAACGCCTTTCCTACGGCCTCGAGACGGATATCGACATCTACAAAGAAGCCATCCAGATCCATGAGCACCTCGAGCGCGCGGAGTTCGCCCATATCATCGAGCACACTATCGACAAAATGGCAACCACCATTGAAGAGGCCCTGTCCGCCGCGCAACTCAGTTCCGACGATATCGACTATGTGCTCACCACCGGTGGAACGAGTCTTGTTCCCGCCATTCTGGATATGATCGGCGGGCGTTTCGGTCTGGACCGGGTGATCCAGCGTGACACCTTCACAAGCGTTGCGGCCGGGCTGGCGATCGTGGCGCAGTACGCGCAGAAGAACGGGGCCGTGCTCAAGAACGGCCGTTGAACCGGTTGAGGCACGCGCTATGGCCAAGGGCTCGAACTACACGTCCGAACGAGCGTTCTTCACGGATTCGGTCTCCGGACTCCGCGTGACGCGCCTGTCTCACTATGCCTGCATCTCGACCAACCTCTACTTCGAGATGACCTCATTCACGGAAGACGATGCCCATGTCGTCTTCATCTCCCAACGCGGCGCCGGACGCGACGCGCCGTGGGACCTGTTTCGCGTTCAGACCGATGGGATGGCGCTCGTGCAGATGACCGAACGCGACGACCTCCGGGGCATCGTGGTCTGCCCGGCGATCGGCAAGGTCCTCTTCCAGTCGGAAGGCGCATTGTTCGGGATGGACATGCTTTCGCTCGAAGAGGAATCCATCGCGGAGATTCCTGGCGTGGTTTGCCGCACCCACGGATATTCGCTGGCCACCATCGACCGTGCCGGAACAACCTATTTCGGGAATTGCCTCGACCCTAAGGGCGGCGAAGTCATCTTCAAGGTCGACACGGCCTCGGGCGGTGTCGACCCGCTGCTTCACGCGGAGGCCGTGAACCATCTGCACGTCGATCCCGAGTGTAAGACATTGCATTTCAACATGTTGAACGGCTACGAGGGCCGGGCGTACCTCATGGATACGGACGGCGGCCGGGTGCGGCAATCCGGTTTCGAGCGGTTTGCCCATCACACATGGTTCGGCACGACCGGCAAGATGCAGGGCACGCTCCTGCCGCCGGGAAAAGCCCTCGCCATCCGAGGCGAACGCGATCCGGAACCGGAGATCCTCGTCGAAGGGCGCTACTACTGGCACTCGTCGTGCAGCGCCGACGCCGAATGGATCGTCAGCGACACGAACTGGCCTCAGGAAGGGCTGTTCTTACTCCACGTGCCGACCGGCCGCGTGACCTACGTGTGCGATCCGCGGTCGTCGTGTTGCCATCCTCAGTGGACGCATCCCCACCCGTCGCTGTCGCCCGGCTTGCGGTACGTCTCATTCAACTCGGATCTCACCGGCGTCGGGCAAGTCTACCTGGTCGAGCTCACCGACGAATTCCTCGCGGCGGCGCGTCAGCCGCGCTGACCCGCGTTCCCTATCCCAACTCCGGGCCGGCGCTGGCGAAGATCCGGCCCACATCGCCCGAGCCGGCATCTCCCCCCTTGAACATCCGCATGAACGGCCGCTGCGGCGACAGGCCCAGCGACCGAAGCCATTCGATCCAGGCCCCGGCTCGCGCGGGCGCGTCGATACCAGCGGTCCGCCCCTCGAGTGCCGCGAAGAGCCGCGAGGCCAGCGCGCGAGCCGTGACGCCATCGCGAGCGATGATCGGCCCGGCCAACTCGAAGTGGTGACCGTGGCGGCCCAGGGCATAGCCGGCGACGTCGCCGGACGCGGCCTCGGCCACGAACGCGTACTCGGGGGCCATGCAGAACAACGCGTCGATGAGTTCGCGACGCGGCGCGCCGAACGCTTCCTCGTCGGTGGCCGCCACCGCCTCGATATCGGCTTCCGTCATGGCGCGGACACGATCCCCCTGCGGTAGTGTGATCACGGGCATGCACGGCGTGGTCATCCGGACGAGGGGGAACTCGGGCCGGAAGCCCACCTGCTCGTAAACCTTTTGCCCGGCAGGGGTTGCGTCTAGCTTGACGACGCGGCATCCCGCACAGGCCGCCTCGGCCTGGGCCAGCAGCCTACCCGCGATGCCGCGCCGACGGTGGGCCGGATCGACGATCAGCATAGCCACCCAACCGACTTCCGTCCCGTACGTGAGCGTGGCCACCGTGCCCACGACCTTTCCCTGTTCCTGGGCGACGAAGCAGCCCCCGTGGTTGACCGCATAGAACAACCGCCAGTCCTCGATCCGCTGGTTCCAGTCGACCGCCCGCGAGAGCCGTTCGCCGGCGACGAGGTCGCGTTCGGTCATCGGCCGGAGAATCGCGGGAGGCTGGGCCGCATACGTGGCATTCTTGTCGAACCACTCGATGCGCTCGCGCGCAGCGGCGGCCAGGTTCTCGCGAATGGAAGCCGTGATAGCGTGGCCGGCCTCGGCCGAGGCGCCGCGCGGATCGCCCCAGACGCCGTTCGGCCGGAGGTGGCCGAGGCCGAGGTGGTTGAGATCGTTCTGTCGGGCGGACTCGATGGCCACTTCAGGAATGACCGCCCCGCAGTCGCCCACGAACTGAGGAAACTGAGCGAGCATGATCGACGTTTCCCAGGCGCCGGCGTGGACTTCGCCGACACGCAACCGCTGGCCTTCCTCGGATCGGTCGTATTCCCAGTAGTTCAGCAAGACGATCCGGAGCGGTCGCTCGGCCCGGTTGATGTCGCGCACGACCGTCGGCAACGCGTAGTTGCCGCCATGGCCGTTCAAGACGATGAGGCGCGTGAAATGCTGGCGTTCGAGTTCGTCGGCGATGTCGCGGAAGATGGCCATGAAGGTTTCGGGCCGGAACGAGACGCCGCCTCGGAATCCTTCGTGTTCGTAGCTCTGGCCGATGGGCAACGCCGGCAACAGCGCCACGTCGAGATCCTCGGCGAGTAGCCGGGCGAAGAACTCGGCTTTGAGCGTGTCCGTGGCCAGCGGGAGATGCGGCCCGTGCTGTTCGAAAGAACCGACCGGTAACACGGCCACCGGATTCGCCAGCCGCTGCCAAGCCAAGGAGGGTGCGCAACCGTCCACATACGATGATTCGTTCACGGGCCACGCTCCTTTCCTGTGTGCTGCGAGTCATTGTAGCAAGGCGCGCCGAGCCGGGCGAAACCGATGGCCGCTTATGCTACACTCGTCAGCGCCCCGGCGAGGGCCGGTGGGCGGATGGCCATTTCGGAGCGAACGGTATGAAAGCGGCGATTGTCGAGCGTCCCGGTGAGCTGGTGGTTCGAGACGTTCCGGTGCCCGAGGTGGGCGAGTACGGCGTGCTGTGCCGGCTTCTCTATGGTGCGACGTGCACCGGTACGGATCGACACATCATTGCCGGCGAAATGCACTTTCCCATTCCGTATCCCTGCGTGCTCGGCCACGAGAGCGTCGGCGTGGCCGTCGAGGTCGGCCCGCGCGTCCGCCACTTCCGGCCGGGCGATCTCATCACGCGCGTCGGCGCGCCGCCTGACGCCGACGGCCGCTATGGCATCGCCTGGGGCGGCTACGCGGAGTACGGCCTCGCACAGGACCACCGTGCCATGCGCGAAGACGGACTGCCGCCCGAGCGCTGGCACGGCTCTCGCGTGAACCAGCGCGTGCCGGACGGCATCGCGCCGGCCACGGCGACCATGATCATCACGTGGCGCGAGACCTTCAGCTACATCACGCGCCTCGGCGTCGGCGCCGGACATGCCGTCCTCGTGATTGGATCGGGCGGCAACGCCCTCGCCTTTGCCGCGCACGCGCACAATCTCGGCGCCGGGCCAGTGGTCATGGCAGGCCAGCCGGGCCGCGAGCCCAACGCCAAGGCCGTCGGCGCAGACGCGTTGTTCGATTATCGAGACGCCGATCCCGCCGGAGGCATCGCCGAGGCCTATCCCGACGGATTCGATTACCTCATTGACGCCGTGGGCAAACGCGGCCAAGTGGATCGTGTGTTGCCGACGCTCAAGCCGGGCGGCGCCATCGGTATTTACGGCGTAGACGACTTCCATCATGTCGCCATCAATCCGCGTCGTGCCAGGGGCTCCTTCACATTCATCGAGAAGGGATATGACGAGGAAGAGGCCCATGCGCGTGTCGTCGGTTTCGTTCAGGCCGGGGTGCTGGAAGCATCCGCCTGGTTCGACTCGAAGCGCGCCTATCCCCTCGAGGCCATTAAGGAGGCATTCGATGCGCTGGCGCGGCGCGAAACGGTGAAGGCCCTCATTCGCTTGTCGTCCGGCCTCGACTGATGGCCGGGCCGATCAACGCTCCGGATCTTGATGATCGACACGGTCGAGGGCTCGGTGGATCAAGTGGCCGAGTTCGCTGACGCTGAACGGCTTGGTGATGTGCTCGCGAACGCCCATGGCCTTGGCCTGTTCCATCGGCAACAACTCGGCGAAACCGGTGGCAACGATGACGGGCATGTTGGGCCGCAGCATCAGGGCGTGCCGAGCCAGTTCCGCGCCCGTAACTTTCGGCATCAGGTGATCGGTGAGCAACAGATCGAACTGATACGGCGTAGCCTGAAGCGCCTCGAGGGCCTTCTCGGAATCCGCAAACGCCCGCACATCATAGCCAAGGTTGCGCAGCATCATCTCGCCCAGATCGACGATGTCCGGTTCATCGTCAACGAGCAGCACGCGCTCGCCGTGGCCGGACGGCGGCGGGCCCACGTCCTCGATGGCGTCCGCATCGGCGCCGGCGTATTGCGGCAGATAGACGCGAAACGTGGTGCCTTCGCCCGGAACGCTTGATACGGTGATGTCGCCGTTCAAGCCCGTCACGATTCCGTGCACCGTCGACAGGCCCAATCCCGTGCCTTGGCCCACCGGCTTGGTGGTGAAGAACGGATCGAAGACCCGTTCCTGCGTGGCGGCGTCCATGCCGCATCCCGTATCCCTCACAACGAACTCGACGTAGTCCCCTTCGTGAAGCCGAGGATGGGCTGAGGCAAAGGCCGCATCGACCCGGAAAGGATTGAGTCGAACCTCGATTGTTCCGCCGGAATGCAGCATCGATTGGTAGGCGTTCGTGCATAGGTTCATAACGACTTGGTGAATCTGCGTGGGATCGGCGAACACATGGCAGGAATCGCGCTCGATGGCACGCATAATTCGGATGGTGGAGGGCATGGTCGAGCGGAGCATCTGCAGCGCCTCGCGCACGATGAGGTCCATCCGAATGGGTTTCCTCTCGGAATCGCCCTGACGACTGAACGTGAGGATCTGCTTGACGAGGTCCTGGGCGCGCCGCCCGGCCCGGAGAAACCGGCCAAAGTGGTCATGGGCAAAGGTGCCGGGCTGCAAATCGTTCTGGGCCATGTCGGTGTAGGCGAAAATCACTGCCAAGATGTTGTTGAGATCGTGCGCGATACCGCCGGCCAAGGTGCCAATGGCCTCCATTTTCTGCGCCTGCTGCAGCCGGCGTTCGAGATGGATTTCATTGGTAACGTCGCGTTTGACGGCCACGTAGTGCGTGATCGCGCCACCGGCATCACGCACGCCGGACACGGTGGTGTCTTCCTCGAAGAGGTGGCCGTCCTTATGACGGTTGATGAAACGGCCGTGCCACACGTCGCCGCGGCGGATCGTGGCGTAGAAATCCTCGAAGAAGGCCTCGTCATGCTCACCGCTCTCGAGAAAGTACGGTTTGCGGCCGAGGGCCTCGCCTATGGCGTAGCCGGACACGCGGGCGAATGCAGGATTGACATAGAGGATGGTCTCGTCAAGGTCGGTGATCATGACGGTTTCCTCGGCCTGCTCGATGGCCGCTGCCAATAAGCGACGCTGCTCTTGAGAACGCTCGCGCTCGACGGCGGCCCCCAAGGTGTTGGCTGCCGCTTGCAGTGCCTCGATCTCGGCTACCGACCACTCGCGCTCGGCAACGCAGTCGTCGTAGCCCATGAAACCCCACCAGGTGTCGCCGGCGAATATCGGCACCATGGCAATAGACTTGATTCCGCGACTCGACAGCACTTCGCGATCCGCGCCGGCAAAGTCTCGCACTGCGCCATACAGCGGCCGGCCCTCGGCCAAGGTTGACAAGGCACTGTGTTCCCACGGCACATTCTGGTGTACAAGCTCCTCTGGCGCCACAGTCGTATCCGCCCAGACATTCCACTCGATCCGAAGGCTGATGAGAGAGGTGCCGTCGGGCGCGTTATGCCTCTCGAAAATGCAGACGCGGCTCACCTTGGCCGCCGCACCCAACCGGGCCAAGACCTCGGCCATCTGATCGCGCCACGAAGCCGTGCGCAGGTAGCGTTCGGCGGCGAAGCTCACCGCACTCAAGATAGCCTCACGCCGTTGCAGCACCTGTTCGGCGCACTTGCGCTCGGTGATATCGCGTATCAGGCCTTGGATTAGCCCCGAACCCAGGCCGGCGGCCCGAGCGCTGATCTCAACATCCACGAGGCTCCCGTCGCCGCGCCGAAGCACGGACTCGAACCGGCAGTGGCCCTGTTGCACGAGTTCGGTGAAATGCGCGCGCTGATCGGCCCGATAGGCTTCCGGATGCCACTCAATCACGTACGTGTCCAGAATCGCCGCGCGCGGCACAGCCACCATCTCGACCATCCGGGCATTCACATCGCGGATCCGGCCGCCGTAATCGCACACCACGATGGCGTCGTTCGAAGACTCGAACAGCGTCCGGAAGCGACGTTCGCTGCTCTGCACTTGGGCTTCGGCCCGCTTGCGCTCGGCCAACGCCGCGGAGAACGTGAGGGAGGTCACGGCAATGAGCGCCTGGTACACTTGCAGGAGCACCAGCGAAGTGGCGGGAGACCCGATCACAAACGGCCCGATGCCGCGCACGGTGTAGTAACCGGCAATAGCCGCGACGAAGGCGGTAGTCGAGACCGCGCCGCGGTGGCCAAACCGGAACGCGGCGTACCCGACCAGCGGGAATCCCAGGTATTCGAGGCGATACGTAAGCCCGGCCGGCAGTAGCTCGGGCGCCCGGAACGTGAACCAGCTCACGCCCACGGCCGCCCCAAAGACCACCGTCCATTCCACGGCCCGCCTGAACGTCCAGGAGATTCGCCACTGGGCCACCCAGATCAAGACGAAGGGCGCACTGAGCAGCACTTGCAGCGCGTTACCCGTCCACCAACTCAGCCAGAGCTGACGCCAGTCCGGGCGGAACGCTTCGTCCAGCACAGCAAGCACGCCCACGCCGGCCATAGCGCCCAAAACCGTTGGGAAGAGGGCCGCGTACGCGACGTACTTGAACACATTCTTCGCGGTCTGGAACAGACGGCCCGGGCCGATGAGTCGACGGACCAGATACACGCCCAGCACCGCCTCGAGGGTGTTCCCCACCGCGATGGCGCCGGACGCTACAATCGTCGCCCCCAGCCCGAAACCGCGATCGAGGAACGCCATGATCCCCGCCAGGAACATGCCGATCATGATGCCCGGACTGACTCGGTAGCCTCGCAGCAGTACGCCCGCAAAGGCCACACCGGCAGCGCACCACACGGGCGGTGTGCCCTCGTTTCCGATGCTCACCACAAGACCCAGCCGCGCGGCGGAAAAGTAGAGTGAGGCGAAGATCGCAATCTCAAGGACGTTCCGCGCCCGCGAGACCTTCCGCCACGGCATGCCGCTGCCATCGGCAGTCTCTAGAAGCTCGAACGGTTCGTCGAACGGTCTCGATACCGTCGAGGACCCCTCTGTTTTGCCGCCTTCCTCCGACATCACCTGGTTTGCACACCTCGCGTTTCCCAGAATCCCCGCCCGGAACGCAGCATCATTCTACCGCATTACCCCGAGACAATCCCACACCGCACCGTCGAGCCGAGATACGCTAGGGTTGCTCGTCGAGCAACTCGAACTCGATTCGATCGATCCAGACGTTCCGATCCTCGGGCGGCGCGTAGAGATCGTTCATAAACGCGACGCGCAACACGTGTTCTCCTTCCGGCAGCAGTGTCACGAAGGTTTGCACGTGCCATTGTTCGGACACGCACTCGACTTGGCCAAGCGGCTGCTCGCCCAGTGCCACCACTACGCGCGGCCACTCGCCGCCCGCCTCCGTGCCTTTGGTCCGGATCGTGACACGATATCGCCCGGCGGTCGCGCACACGACGGGACCTTCGATGACACCCGTCGAGCCGAGATAAATGTGATCGGCGTCGCGCCGGCAGTTGTTGAGGTTCGGTTGAGGTTCGAGCGTTTCGGCCTCGACAACGTCCGCGGGCCGGCGAGCGCTGAACCGAGCGCCGAGGCCGTGTAAGAGCGCGCTGTAGAACCGATCCGCGCGCGTAATGTTTCGTCCTACGTTGTCGGTTATCAAACCGTTGAGCACCACGCGCCCGGCGCCCATGGGCAACTCGAGCACAGCCGGTGGCGAGGTGACCGGCTCGAAAGCGAGTCCGTCCGGCCACGGCGTGATCGCGAATCCGTCGATCTCGAGGTTACGGTCTTGGGTCTCCGAGTTCGCATCGTTCGCAAAGGCGAGGCCAAGCGCGTGCGGCCCCTTCTCGGCCTCGAAGGCGACCGAGAAAACTCCTGTTATGCGGCCGTCCACATAGATCGTGCCAAGGGGCCGTCTGTCCAGGCGGGCCTCGACCACGGGATAAACGTCGTCGAAAGGCGTTCCGGATGCACGCACACTCAGGATGTACCGGCCCGTTCGAGGGAGGCTGACATTCCAGGTGGCCGTGCCTACGGTGGCCAACACGACCTGGTCTTCGTCGCGGCGGACATGCGTACCTTCGAGCGTGACGTCATTCTCGGCTTCGCGCCAGGCCTCGGGAGACGGTTCGATGCTTGGCGCAAAGACGTACCGAGCCATATTCAGTGCGCGCGGCGTCGGACTCCAGTGCCAACCGCTGTGTTCGCCCAACCAGTAAAGGTCTTCGCGGGCAATGGCGTTGACGAGAGCGCTCGTGCCTTCCTCGCGCGTCACCGCTCCTCGGTAACGCGTCATCGACAGCCGCCAGTTTAGGGCGTCTCGCACCGTTGCGAACACTTCAGGCCGGGGCCGATTCCATAACACAGCGCCGCCCGCGTCGACGAAGGTGCGCAAGCGGTCCGTGTCCAGTGAGCCGCCGCAATTCTCGTCGAGAATCAGCAGGCCGGTTTCCGGATAGCGCAGCTCGGTCCAATTATCAAGGGCTGCGGCATCCACGTGCAGGCTCTGCAAACGATCGGCGAGTGGCGGCGCGCCGATGCACCGCGTCCGGCCGGCCGGCGGCGCATAGTCCGCGAGATACTGAATCATCCGCTCGAGCAGGATCTGCGCCAGCGGCTCGAAACCGAGTTTCTCAACAACCTGGAACTGGCACAGCATCCACACGCCGTCGCCGTGCGGCACCTCGACGAGCGGCGCGTGGGCAATGCCTTGAGCCGAGCCCGTCACGACCAGGGCATGGCCGGGGCCGCCGACCGGCCGTTGGTACTCATGTACGGTCACCATGTTGTCGCCGCGCCACCAACGCAGGTCGGCATCCGACAGGCCTTCGAGCACCGGGTGCCCGGGCTCCTGGACAAACGCCATGGTTGACTGCTGCGGCGTCGCGCGGGCCGGAAGCCACGCACCCGCGGCCGGCGCCTGCCCAATCGCCAGGACACGGCCGCCGGCGCCCACCCGCTCGTAAAGCGCCGCGCCGGCCGCGTTCACCGCGCCGATGACCGGCACATCACCCGCAGCGGCCGGGGTCTCCAGGGCGCCCGGGCCAAGAATCAGTACGCCGTCGCCCGGCCACGCATCGAGGGCATCGATGCGAACGAAGGCCACGCCGGCTTTGCGCCACGCCTCTTCGAGCGCACGCCGCGGATCGTGCACGTAGAGAGTCACGCCTGGAAGCGTCCAGCCAACACGACGGGGAAAGACCTCGATGGGCCATGTCTCGGAGAACAGGGCCTCTTCGCCGGCCGCGAGCCCGATCTCGATCCGCAGCGTCGTACGCACGTCGACGGAAGGCAGTGGGATGGTCAGCGGGATCTCGCGCTGCGCCCCGGACGCAAGATCGAGCGTCTGCCGATCGCGGGACAGCGTTCCGCGCTCCGACTCAAGACTCCAGGAGAGCTGCGTCTCCGGCCAGTCGCGCAAGCTATCGTTGAACACCCACAGCGTGCGGGCAAGGCGCTCTTCGCTCAAGAACCGCGCGTCCGACTCGCGAAGGAAGGCCGCCACGGGACGGTACAGGTCGCGCTGGGCACGCCAACACGGATTGGTCTCGTCGAGATCGCCATGCTCCCTAACCGTCCAAGGAGAGATGCCGCTCACGCCATAGTGCCGGTACGCGAGGATCTGCATGCGCCAACTCTCGGCCTTGGCACGGTCATGATACGCGCGGAAGTCGGCATAGGCCTGGTCACCGAAGAAGATGGTATCCGGCGCCGGGTCGCAGGCCGGCGCCCACAGGAATTCGCCGATGTACAGTGGTTTCTCGCGATTCCAGAAGAAGGTATCGTCGTGCCAGAACATGTTGCCACGCCACGTGGTCGACGGCTCGTCCATCCAATAGGCATCGTTCGGCCAGCAGCGGCGTTCGGGATACTCGTTGGGATAGTGTAGTCCAATCACATCCGCCACCCCGCCCGGATCGCCATCGGACTCGAAAGTGATGGGCCGCGTCGGATCGAATTCCTTAACCAGGCGGCCGAGCTGGGCGAGGGCATCTTCGGCGGGCGAGCCGTCTTTGGCCAGACCGCCCTGAAACTCGTTCTCAAGACTCCACATAACGACAGACGCGTGGTTGCGGAGATGCCGCACCATGGCGCGCACGTGGTCGGCGTAGTTTGACCAAAAAACCGCATCGCCCAAGCGGTATACGCTATCGTCGTTCCAGATGGCCGCCTCCGGGATCATCATTACGCCGAGTTCGTCGGCAACCTCATACCAGAGGCGGTGCCACGGCTGCGTGTGTGTCCGAAAACAGAAGGCGTTCATCGCCTTGATGCCGCGTAGCCGGGCCTCCACCTCGTCTCGACGCGGCGGCGTCGACGGCGGCCACCACGACGAGGCCAAGAGATGAACCCTGCGTCCATTGAAGACAAAGTCGCCACCCTCGCACCATAATTCGCGAAACCCGACGCGTTCGCGGAGCACATCGGCGCCATCGTTCAATCGCACTTCGAGAATGTACAGCTTGGGGTCGTGCGGCCACCACAGATCGACCTGGGGCTCGGACAGTGTGAGTGTGACGCGGCTGTTCATTCCGGCCGCAACGGTACCGACCGGAACCGACGCAACGCCCACCGGCTCCCCCGTTACCGCCCACACGCCCGAGGACTCGCGCGGCGATCCATCGTAGGCATAGACTCGCGCCTGGACGTCGGCTGCGAGCGCGTCGGTAGAGTCGTTGACGACCGCGACGTCTATCTCGGCGCGATTCCCGCGTATCGATGGGCGGAAGGAGAGGTCGTCGAGATGGGCCGCCGGCATGGCCTCGAGTTCGACGGAATCCCAAATGCCGTAGAGGTCCACGTAGCCGCCGATGGGCGCGAGAACGCGATCGCGCGGTAGGGCGCGCAGTTCGCTACGATTGGTGGCCGCGCGGACATCGATCCGCTCGCCCTCGTCGAACACGCCCGTCCAATCGTGGACGCCCACCGACAGCTCGTTGGTTTCGCCTGGCCGAATCGCCGCCGTCGCGTCCACCTCGAAGGCGTCGTAGCCGTTGAAGCACTCGCCGACGCGATCTCCGTTTACCATGACGCGACTCGCGTACTTGACGCCGCCGAAGCGGACCACCACGCGTCGGCCCGCCCAGTCCGCAGGCACTTCGAACGCGCGTCGGAACCAGGCACGCTCGTAGTCATGGCCTCGAAGCGTGCCGGGCACCTCGAACTCAACCCAGCCGTCCGTAGGCGGCGGAACGTCCAGCGACTCGACCTTGACCATGCGCCACGCGCCATCGAGCGACACCACGGCTCGCGGAGTCGCGGCGGCCATTGGCACGAGGAGTAAGGAAAGAATCATGGCGGTCAATGCGATCTTGGCCTGCATGCGATGTCCTCCCGTTGCCTTCGTGTATGATACTCAACCGTCGGAAGGCGTGGCTGGTAGTATGCCAGAATGCCTTACCGCGCGGGCGGCTGAAATGAGCATTTGACGAAATGTCCGTGTGCTGGCAGAATGCGCTTCATCGGTTCTGAGTCGGAGTGATGGTGTGGATAGGCCGCTCGCCTATCGGAAGAGGGAGGCCAGGGGAGGAACCAAGAATGCGAAACACAAAACGAATCGTTCTGCTGACGGTGTTGTGCGTGGGAATCGCGGTCACCGCGGCTGTGGGGCAACCGCTATATGCTGTGGACAGCAGCAACATCGGCATGCTGCGCCTCATGGATGCAGGGAGTGGCTCGGACATTATGATCATCGGCCCGACCATGGTACCGCATGCCGTTGGTATGGCGATGGATCCAACGACCGGCATCATGTACCTCGCCAACGCAGTCACTCTATTCACGGTGAATCTGGCCACTGGTATGTCAACGCTGGTGGGGTCATTTCCGCCGCGCAACATGATGCTCGACCTCACCTGCGATTCCGCCGGCAACTTGTACGGCATAACGGACGCCCTCTCGGACAATTGGCTCGTCCAGATCGACAAGGCCACCGGCGCCACAACGGACCTCGCGGACCTCGACGGCGAAGACAACGGACTGGCCTACAATCCTCTTGATCCGACCTACCTCTACCACTTCTACGGTGGGAATGCCTTCGAGAAGATCCAGATAGGCACGTGGGCCAGAACCCCGCTGACGGTTGTTGGCACGGCCACCGGCCCCAAAGGTCTCGTGTACAACCGTTACGCAAACGCATGTTGTTTCTTCGATAGCCTAGGCAATTTCCAGCTGCTCTCTCTCGCCGAGCCCTTGGTATTAGTCATCGGTACCGGAGCCGACGACTCGGCGAATACCTTTGGGCTGGCCTTTGACCAGGCCACGACGCTGCCCGTCGAGTTGAGCGCGTTCAGTATCGAGTGATGTGCACAACGCGGCGTTTCTCCGGGGCACGATGAGAAGCCGGAAGCCAATCCCTGAGCGCTCGCCGGTGAGGATGACGGCCTTGTCGAAACGATTTGAAGAAGGCCCTCGTGAGGAACACGGAAGCCATGTGGACTGCGGTAGCTTGCTACCGCTCTTCTTCGGGGCAGCTTGCTTTCCCGCTGACACCGGGCACCGGACGGTTTGACCGCGCTTCACGCTCCACTGGCAGCCGAAGCGCGAGCCAGCCTGCGCACTCCACATAGCGGCTCGCACAGAGATGGTTGTCGTCGGTCCGTTCTCGTCGCGCCGCTGGGCACGGTTTGCGGCACAGCAGCAAGCATGCCAAGAGGCCGTTCGAGCGAACGTATCGATAGGCCAAACGCCGACAGGCCGGATAGGAGGACCGCTCCATGGAAGAACGCCTACTGGCCCTGTGACCTCCAGTTGTGGCCAAGGGATCTGAGGCACGTCCATCCAATTGTTTCGGCGGCATGACGAGCGGTCTGAAAGGAAGCGGCGCGATCCCCGGCCCTGGGAAGCCCTTCTCATGGGCACCGTAGCGATGGCGCTCCTGGCAGCGAGCAGAATGAATAGACCGATCCCTCGCTTCCGCGTTTCATAGAGGGCGCCTTGTATCATATCCGTCGTCCGCGTTATCTCGCGTCCAGCGCGAAGAATTCGAGGGCGTTCTCGCGCAAGATTCGGCGGGCCACCCAGGACGCTTCCTCCTCCGTCAAGTATCCGGCCTCGACCTTTTGCGCGAGGACGTGTACCGTGCTGCGCCGCGCGATCTTGCCGTGACCGTAAGCGCCCTCGACGTAGTTAGAGTCGCCACCGAAACCGAGGATCTTGTTGAGCGGAATCGTCTCGAGCCACTGATCAAGCGTCTGTTCCGCAACCGTGGGCGAGATGGCGTGAATCCAGCACAGGTCGGCGCACACGTTCGGGAAGTTCTTCGCGAGGGCGGTCACCTCGCCCACGTAGGGATATCCCGCATGGAACACGTCGAACCGCGTGTCGCCGAATTCCATGAACAGGTTCGTCAAGAGCGTCGGTTTCGAGTTCTCGAGGTAGTTGCCGTTTCCTTCCTGGAGTCCCGTGTGGATTTGGATTGGTAAGCCGCGGTCGGTGGCAAGGCCGATGAGGTGGCGTATCACGAAGTCCTGCAGCGGTTTCATATCTTCGAACCGGAGATCCTGCACCTGAGACAACCAGATGCGATCGAAACAGCGCGCGGCGGTAGCTCGGGCCGCAGCCTCGAAGCGGAGTGTTCGCCGATACGCCAGAAAGATCTTGACGGCGGCGATGCCTTGCTCGACGAACGCATCAAGTTGGGTTTCAAGTGCTGCCAGCAATTGGTCGAGGGTCTGGATCGCGCAGTCGGACTCGGCCTCGAGCGCCTCGAGTTCGGCACGCGTTGACGCCATGGCGTAGTGATCGAGGATGGGCACCGCGCGAAACAGATCGCGATCCACGACGACGGATTGGCCCGGCCACGTGATGGTAAGCGCGGTGTCGATGTTCGCCTTGTCCTTGAGGACATGGCGGTACCAGCCGGGCTGGTGCGCCTCGCGAATGCGCGCGGAGATCTCGCGATAGGTGTGTTCGTTGACGTCGTCGATGCCGAAGAGGTCGTGCATGTATTCGAGCATGGCGCGGCCGTAGCCTGTCGTGCGCGCATACGGCCAGTACGGTGCCATGAGCGCCCAACGCTCGTCGAGCGATAGGCCGTTCGTCCTATTGCGCATCCGCTCGAGGGATTCTCGCGACATGCCGGCCGACACGAGATCCGATGACACGTAGTGTTCGAAGAAATCGAAGAAACTCGACTCGCGGCCGCAGACCGTTTCCTCGGGCGGAATGTGCTCGTGCGTGTCGACCATGGCAATCGTGTCGACAACCCTCTGTAGCCGTTCATGCAAATCCTTGGATGACTTGGTCATGGTTGGACTCCGTCCAGGCGTTCGCCGAGCAGCGGCGGCGACGCGCTGTAGCACTCCTCGAGATCGATCATGTGGCAGCCGGCGCGCCGGCCTTGGTAGACGCCCTTCACCTGGTAGGCGACGGGATCCATCGTGATGATGGCCACGGCTACGCCGGTGCCTACCGAGAGGCCGGCGCGATAGGCGTCGAGCATCGGTCCGCGCGCCAGCAAGCGGCTCGGCCCGGCGGCAACACAGGCCATGACGGCCACGGCGCGCGGGAAACCATCCGCGTCGCGGAAGGCGATGGCGCGCACGGCTCTAAGGCGCCTGAACTTCTCGAGCACGCGCGGCGGCATGATCGGCGATGCCGAGCGTCCAAACGCCCGTGCCGCGCATCGTGCGCATGCGTAGCCGGCGAGGAGCGCTGTTGGCGATAGCGTCGATTTCTTGGAGATTTCCTCGATCGCGATCGTTCCGGCGCTGCGTACGCTGGTATAGGCGTTGTACCGGAACAGGGGCTGTTGGTTGATCCAATCGATGTGCGGCCCGGTGGTCTCGAAACCTCTAAAGGTTCCCTTAAGGCTCCATGCATCAAGACGGTCATTAAGCACCACGACGCCGACGTTCTCGTTGACGGCGAGGTTCTTGCGGCTCTTGTTCATGAAGAACTCGCCGAACACCAGCGTGGTATCGTCCCACGGGGCAATACTGATCACCGGAACGCAGTTGGGACGCCCTTCGCCATCGAGCGTAGCGAGGAACTTTGGCGTCATCTCGCCAGCCAGAACGTCTCTGAGATCAGGCGTTAGCATTCCGCGTCAGCTCTCCGGATCCGCAACGCGTGTGGGGCCGCTCCAGCGCGCGTGCGGCGAGCCCGCGTCGCGCGCGACGCGACACAGGCGCTCCATGTCGTTGGCATCAAGCAGCGGCGTGTCCGCCAAGGCGAAAGGCCTGTCCAGTTGCGCGTACTTCGCCGTGCACAGATTCGAGAACGCCAGGAGATCGTGCCGCGTGCAGTGGCGGAACGTCTCGGCGACGAATCGCGCGACGCGGCGTACGGACTCCTCATCGGCCGTGTAGCCTGGTATGATCGGTGTGCGCACCCAGACCTCGACGCCGGATTCATCCATGGTTCGCGCGGCGTCGCGCACGCGGTCGAAGGCCACGCCGGTGAAGGCGCGATGTCGTTCCGGATCCACCGTCTTGATATCGATGAGCACGAGGTCGGTCCATTGCAGCGCCGCTTTCAACGTATTCTCCGTGGCCACGCCGCAGGTGTCGAGGGCCGTATGAACGCCGCGTTCGCGTAGCGCCCGCAGCACGGCCGTAGCGGCCTTCGGCTGGAGTAGCGGCTCGCCGCCCGACAACGTTACGCCGCCACCGGACTTGGCGTAGAACGCCGCGTCCTTGAGTAACGTCTCGACGAGATCGTCCACGCCCATCCGGTGGCCGTGGATTTCGAGGGCGGCGGACGGACAGAAATCGACGCATGTGCCGCAACCTCGGCACCGGCTCCGGTCGATCGCGATTCCACTCGGTTCGGCGCGCAACGCCCCCTCCGGGCACACGTCGACGCAGCCGCGATCGCCCAGGCACCGGCCGGCATGCCAGACGACCTCAGGCTCGGGCCGGATGGATTCCGGATTGTGGCACCAGGGGCATCGCATAGGACACGCCTTGAAGAACACCGTCGTGCGAATGCCCGGCCCGTCCTCGGTCGAAAACCGCTGGATGTTGAAGAGGGTCGCTTCGATGGACGTGGCCGTCACCGACACGGTGCCTCCCGAGCGATGATTTCCTCCTGGATCTCGCGGCCGAGATTCACGAAGTATGCGTTGTAGCCGGTGACGCGAATGATAAGATTTCGAAACTCGTCGGGATTCCGCTGGGCCTCGCGCAAGGTCGCGGCATCGATCATGTTGATCTGCAATGCCGAACCGCCCTCGACGCAATAGCCGCGCAGGAAACCGGCCAGCTTCTCGACGTGTTCGGTGTCGCGCACCAGCGACGGCGGCAGCGAGATCGTATGCGACGCGCCATTCGGGATGACTTCGAGGCCGAGGTCGCCCACGGCGCGGGCGGCGGCCGTTGGGCCGGCTCTGTCCATGCCCGGCACCGCCGCGACACCATTCGAGAGGTACGTGCCGCGCGTGCGGCCATCCGGTGTTGCCGAGGTGAGCGGCGCATAGGCGATGCCATAGTTCCACGAAAGATAGCCGCCCCGATAGCGTCGCTTCGTCAACGGTGTCTCCAGCGTGGCGGCCTCCTCCGCCCACCAGTGCGTCAAGTTGTGCGCCATGTTGTCGGCTTCCGGATCATCGTTACCGTACTTGGGCGCTTTGTTAAGCAAGACCTGCCGGAGAAACTCGTCGCCGTCGAAGTTGCGATCGACGGCGCGGAGGAGTGCCTCCATGGACACGCGCTTCGCCTCGAAGACGAGCGTCTTCACGGCCGACAGGGAGTCGGCGGCCGTCGCGAGGGCGACGCCCTCCACGGTGATGTAGCTGAACCGTGCGCCCCCCGCCGTGACATCACGGCATCCCTCGATACACCCGCCGACCAGCGCCGACAGATAGGGCGTAGGCTCGAACCGCGCGCGCGTCGTGTCCGCTTGATTGTTGAGCTCGACGAGCCGCCGCAGGCAGAACGACAACTGCGTGCGGAATGCGGCCTCGAACTCCGGCCACGTGCGCATGGCGCGCGGATCGGGTGTCCGAGGGCCGATCTGCTTTCCGGAGGCCTGATCGCACCCTTCGAAAAGCGCCAACTCGACCGCCTTGGCCAGGTTTAGGTTCACGTCCACCGTGCCGGACCGATCATCGCCCTGACGCGTGTTTTCGAGGCATCCGACCGGCGCGTAGTCCCAGAGGTCGACCTCCGGCAGGCCCTGCCAGCGCAGGCCGCGCATGGATGTTTCGTCGAAATTGAGCAGAAACGGCGCGCCCTGCGCCCGAGACAACAACTGGCACACGCGCGTCAGCAGGCGATCCGGTGTGCGCGCATGCAGGCGGACGTTCGGCTTGGGCTCAAGGAGGTTGAGCTCCTCGATGACGTCGAGCAAAAGGTAGGTGAGGTCGTTCGCCCGGTCCTCGCCATCGGGGCCACAGCCCGCCAAGGTGATGAGTTGACCGAACGACGAGTTGATGCCCTGATGGCGGCCGACACGGCCTTGGTAGTCGTAGGCGTAGTTTGGTTTGATGAAGAAGCACCGGACAAACTCGCGGGCGTCGTCGCGTGTGAGCCGGCCCTCGGCAACATCGCGCTGGTAGTAGGGCCACAGGTACTGATCGATTCGTCCGAAGGACACGCCGGCCCCCGGATACGACTCGCTTGTGAGCACGAGCATGTGCGTCAGCCACAGCGCCTGAAGTGCCTCGTGGAATGTTTCCGCCGGCGCCCACGGTACCTTCCGGCAGACGGCGGCGATCTCGCGGAGTTCGGCGGCGCGAGCCGGCGCCGCGCCCAACGCCTGCCGTTCGGCCTCCGAGGCGTACCGGTCTGCCAGCGCGCCGGCCGCACGACACGCGATGGAAAAGGACTCCAACACGTCCCGCCGGGCGGGATCCGGCTCGGAGTCCTGGGCGCGGCGTATCGCTTCGACGATGCCGCCGAATCCGATCCGGAGCACCTTCGGATAATCCGGAATCAGATGGCCCGGCACCGCGCCGCAGTTGCCGAGTCCGAGATTCGACGTATCCGAAGCGGCCATCCGGAACGCTTCAGCGGCTTTCGCGCGTTGTCTGGCTTCCGATCGTGTCAGGCACAAGGACAAGGCCGAGTTGAACTGCCCGCCGACGATGAGCTCGCCTTCCAGAATGTCCACGGGCAAGTGGTGCGCGAGCACCTCGGCAAAGAACAGCGCCACGCGCACCGGCAGGGGCCGTTCCCAGAAACCGTTCGGCAACGGAACCACGCGCGCGGCGGCACATAGCGAATCCTCGTAGGCCTTCAGAAACGGCAGTATCTCCGGCACGATCGTCCAGCTCGCATACCGGTACACCGTGTCCCAAGGAGTACCGGTCGTGAACGGCATCACCTCGTTCCGGAATGGCCGTGTCTCGAACGAGAAGTACTCATCGCGCAGGCGTAGGATCCGATTCGAGAGGGCATCGGAAGGATTCCAGCACGCGGCGCGGCGCGATTGGGTGACGATGGCCATAGGCCTGGTTTATCCTATCGCTTCGGAACGCTATCTGCATCATACTCGACCGAGTTGGATTTGGCAAAACGCTGCGGGGTTGAGGCGGGAAGCTTGTACGCACAAGTTATTCACTCGTTGACAAGCAATGGCGGATCGCGTAGACTATGGCCGCTGCGGGTCGCTTTCGTGAGAGGCAGTGGTGAGCGTGGTGGTCATGGGAAAGCCAACCCCTATCTACGAGTGTATCAAGCAAGATCTGCGTGACAGGATCGACTCCGGTGAGTTAGCCGAAGGCGCCTCGGTGCCTTCGGAATACCAGCTCGCCGAGCAGTTGGCCGTCAGCAGACACCAGACGCGCCAAGCCTTGCGCGAACTTGAACTCGAAGGGTACATTCTCCGTTCGCAGGGCCGTCGCTCGGTGGTGGCGCCGGCGAGCCGGAGGGCTCGGGCCGTTTCGGTGCCCGGGCCCGGCACGGTGGCCGTCGCGCTCCAGCAGCTTGACACGACTCACGTGCGCCGGATCTTCGAGGGGTTCGTGGCTCAGGCCGCTCTCCACGACGTGCAATATGTCCTGTACAGCCTTCGGTTCGAGCCGGAGGAGGAGCTCGACTTTCTGCGGCGGGTTCACGGGGCGGGATTCGCGGGTCTTATTGCCTGGATCCATAATGACCGTGTGGAGATTCGGAGGTCGCTCGAGGCCTGCCTCGGCTCGCATTTTCCAGTGGTGCTGGTGGATCGGTTCTTGCCGGGTCTCGAGACGGACTATGTGGTGACGGACAATGAGATGATCGGCTACCGTTTGACCCAGCACCTCATCCAGCGCGGCCACGAACGAATCGGCTTCATCGGAACGCATGACGGGGCCTCGAGCGGCGCCTTGCGGTTCCAGGGGTATCGACGCGCGCTGAGAGAGGCCGGACTTGGATTCCACCAAGGCTTCTTCGGCCACATCCACACCGACTACGTTGCCGCTGCCGACACCGTCAAGAGCATTATGTCCTTCAAGTCTGCGCCGACGGCTTTCGTGTGCATTCACGACCTATTTGTCCGTCAGCTTGTCGAGGCGCTCAAGCAGATCGAGTATCGCATACCGGAGGACATCGAACTGGCCATGGTGGGGGATGAGCGCAATGCCGTGGCTATTGGTGTTCCGGCCTTCACATTGTGCCAACCGAGTTTCGAGATTGGTTATCAGGCGACGGAAATCCTTCTCCGTCGCATCGAAGGTATGGATACAGCGGCGGAGCAGCGACGCCTTGCGCCGGTGGCGGCCTTGGCCTCAGGCCGCGACCGCGAACTCAGCGGCGCGATGTCCGGCCGGCCAATCTGGCGCGATCACAGCAAGACCGCGTCGAAGCCGTGACGCCAAAAGGAGAGGATTCGGGTGTGATGAAGAAAAGCATGGGCTTTACGCTGATTGAGCTGTTGGTCGTCATCGCCATCATTGGCATTCTCGCGGCCATTCTGTTGCCGGCCCTGGCGCGTGCGCGCGAGGCCGCACGACGCTCGAGTTGCGCCAACAATCTCAAGCAGATGGGTATCGTGTTCAAGATGTACGCCGGCGAGAACGCGGATGAGTTTCCGACGCTACGGATCATCACGAGCAGCGACAACGAAGTGGAGTCGACCCGGTGCAATCGTTTCCAGGTCGGCACGATTTGCGATGGCCCACAGGTCTATCCGGAATACCTGACCGACGTCAGCATTCTCTGGTGTCCTTCCGATCCCGACGGAGAAGACCGCGCCCGCGACAACTGGTTCTACGGGCCCGGCGACGGCACTTTCGATCCCTGCTCGATCGACCCGGATTCCTACAACTACATGAGTTGGGCGTTCCGCCCGGAGGACTATCTGATCGGCACCGGCGGCGACAATGCCCAGGATCCGCAGATCGGCCGCGACATTTCGCCCAACCTGATCACGGCCGTGGCGGAGGTACTGGCTTTCGCCACCACCGTGACGTTCTCGAGCCCGCCGGAGGCCATCCAGCGCCTGGTGGATCTGTACACCAACCCGGTGGAGTTCTACCATGAAGAGCGCGGCAATGTGGTGATCCAGCGACTCAAGGAAGGCGTCGAGCGGTTCCTGGTTGAGGACGTGGCCGATGCGTCCGCCACCTCGGTAGGTCAATCCGAAATCGTCACCATGTACGACTCGATTACGTCCAAGCCGATCACGGGCGGCGCCTACGGCTTCACGACGTTCAATCACGTACCCGGCGGCGCCAATGTGCTCTACATGGACGGTCACGTCGAGTTCGTGAAGTACCCATCGAAGTACCCGTGCAGCACGACCTGGGCCTTCATCATGACCTTCGCGTACGACATGTCCGGTTCCTGATGGCGTCCCGGGGGCGTTACGACCGCTGCTGAAAGCCCTTGAGCTTGTCGAGGAAGCGGAGGTGGATCGGATAGGTCTTGCTGTTGCTCTCGCGCTCGAACTCATCGAGGAGTTCCCGCTGGCGCTTCGAGAGTCTCGATGGGGTCTCGACCTGGATCCGGACGATCTGATCCCCTTGGCGATAGCCGCGTACGTCCGGCATGCCAAGGCCGCGGAGCCGCAGCAGGGCGCCCGACTGGGTGCCGGGCGCGACGCGGAGCTCGGCCTCGCCGGTGAGCGTCGGAACGCGGAGCGTCGCGCCCAGCGCGGCCTCCGGGAAACTGATCGGGACCTCGCACAGAATCGTGTTCCCATCTCGCTCGAAGATGTCGTCCGGCTCGATCTCGATTCGAACGTAGAGATCGCCGCGCGGGCCGCCACCGAGTCCAGGCTCCCCCTCGCCGGACAGTCTCAGCCGCTGGCCCGTGTCGATCCCGGCCGGCACGTCGACGGACAGCTCGCGCGTGCTTCGTACATGTCCGCCGCCGCTACATCGGCGACAGGGATTGGCGATGTGGGCGCCCGTGCCTCGACAGCGCGTGCACGTGCGCGTCACACTGAAGAACCCCTGCGATACGCGCACCTGGCCCGTGCCATGGCATTCGGGGCAGGGCTCCGCCTGCTTGCCGCCCGCCGCGCCGGTGCCGTGGCACTCACCACAGGTCTCCATGCGGTCGAACCGGAGGTGCTTTTTGCACCCCAAAGCGGCTTCGCGTAGGGTGATCGACAAGCAGGTCTCGATGTCGTTTCCCGGCTGGGCGGCGCGCCGTCCGGACCCGCGTCCACCAGGACGACGGCCGCCAAACAGCATGTCGAACAGATCCTCGAAGGGGGCGTCAAATCCACCGCCGCCGAACCCGCTGAACGGATCGGTACCCGAGAATCCTGCGCCGCTCGCCCCAAAGCGATCATACTGGGCGCGCTTCTCCGGATTCTTTAGGACATCGTAGGCCGCGTTGATCTCCTTGAGGTGATTCTCGGCCTCCTTGTCCCCACCGGTCTTGTCCGGATGGTACTGGTGGGCAAGCTTGAGATACGCCTTTCGAAGATCGGTCTCCGAGACGTCACGGCTCACGCCGAGTATTTCATAAGGGTCCCAGTGTTCGGGCATAGGTCAACTGGACGCTTCTTGCTGCGCCAGGGCGTCGTCCGGTCGCGCGCAGACTGGCTCGCGGAGACCGGCGCCGCTTCTTGGTTTCGTTCCTAGGGCTGGATAATGCACACACGGCCGCACATCGCCCTCAGTTGCTCGTTTCTTCATCGTCTACAACGCGAAAGTCCGCATCCATCGTGCTGCCGGTGCCGCCCGTCTTCGGCGACGGTCCTTCTGGCTCGGGACCCGGTTGGGGCCCGGCCTGCTGGGCCTGAGCCGAGGCTGCGTACAGGACCTCGGCCAGCTTGTGCGAGGCCTGCGTCAGCCGCTCGGTGGCCGACTCGATGGCAGAAAGGTCGCTTCCGTCAAGGGCTTTGCGCACATCGGCGATAGCCGACTCGATCGCGGCCCGCTCGCTCGGTCCGACCTTGTCGCCATGCTCGCGGAGCGTCTTCTCGGCCGAGTAGCACAGGGCATCGGCGTTGTTGCGGATCTCGACTTCCTTTTTGCGCGCCTGATCCTCGCTCGCGTGAGACTCGGCGTCCTTCACCATGCGCTCGATTTCGCTCTCCGAGAGCCCGCTCGACGACTCGATCCGGATCTTCTGCTCACGGCCGGTACCGAGATCCTTCGCGGACACGTGAACGATGCCGTTCGCGTCGATGTCGAACGACACCTCGATCTGGGGTATGCCCCGGGGGGCCGGGGGAATACCGATCAGGTCGAACCGGCCGAGCGTCCGATTGTCGCGGGCCAGCTCACGCTCGCCCTGGAGCACATGAATCGTGACCGCGGTCTGGCTGTCCGAGGCCGTCGAGAAGATCTGACGCTTCGTGACCGGAATCGTCGTGTTCCGATCGATGAGCTTGGTACAAATACCGCCCAGGGTCTCGATACCGAGCGACAGCGGCGTCACATCGAGCAGCAACACATCCTTCACGTCGCCCGAGAGGACGCCGCCCTGGATCGCGGCGCCGACGGCGACCACCTCATCTGGATTCACGCCCCGATGCGGTTCCTTGCCGAAGATGCTCTTCACGATGGCGCCGACGGCCGGCATCCGCGTCATGCCACCGACCAGGATGACCTCGTCGATATCACTGGGGCTCAACCCTGCATCCTCGATGGCCCGATGGCACGGATTCTTCGTGCGTTGCAGCAGGGCGTCGCAGAGTTGCTCCAGTTTCGACCGGGTCAATGTGTAGTTGAGATGCTTCGGCCCCGAAGCGTCCGCCGTGATGAACGGCAGGTTGACATCCGTCGACATCGCCGACGAGAGCTCGCATTTGGCCTTCTCGGCGGCCTCCTTCAGTCGCTGAAGGGCCATCGGATCCTTGCGCAGGTCGATCCCCTGCTCTCGAAGGAATTCCTCGGCAAGCCAGTCGATGACGCGCTGGTCGAAGTCGTCGCCGCCCAGATGAGTGTCGCCGTTCGTGCTCAGCACCTCGAAACTGTCGTCACCGATGGCGAGCACCGAGACGTCGAAAGTGCCGCCGCCCAGGTCGTACACGGCCACCTTCTCATCCTTCTTCTTGTCGAGGCCATAGGCGAGCGCGGCGGCCGTCGGCTCGTTGATGATACGCAGCACCTCAAGCCCCGCAATTCGACCGGCGTCCTTGGTGGCCTGTCGTTGCGAATCGTTGAAATAGGCCGGTACCGTGACCACCGCCTGCGCCACCTTCTGGCCCAGGTAGGCTTCCGCCGTCTCCTTCATCTTTTGAAGAATCATGGCCGAGATCTCGGGAGGCCGATGGGTGGTTCCCTGGATCTCGACCTGGCAATCGCCCGTATTCGAGGCTGTCACCCGGTACGGCACAAGGCGCTCTTCTTCCGTCACCTCGTTGTGTCGACGTCCCATGAACCGCTTGATCGAGAAGACCGTGTTCTGCGGATTCGTCACCGCTTGACGTTTTGCGACGGCGCCCACGAGCCGTTCACCGCCCTTCGTGAACGCGACGACTGACGGCGTCGTGCGGCCGCCCTCGGCGTTGGCAATGACCGTCGCTTCGCCGCCTTCCATTACCGCGACACACGAGTTCGTCGTGCCTAGGTCGATTCCGATGACCTTACTCATTGCGTGTTATCCTCCACAGGAACCGTCAAGGTTCCTCTAGTCGTCTGCGCCTTCGGCGGCCCCGGTGCAATCCGCCACGTTCTGCTCACGGTCGAGCGATACCGAGGGACCTCCGCTCACCACAACCTTAGACGGCCGCAACACAAAAGTGCCCAGCCGGTATCCTCTCTGAAACTCCTCGACAACCACATCGGCCGGATGCGTCTCCGACGCCTTCCGCATCACCGCTTCGTGCACGCTCGGATCGAACGGTTCGCCCACGGCCTCGATCGCCTTCACGCCGTGGCGCCCGAGCGCGTCGCTCAGTTGCCGTAACACCATTTCCACGCCCTCGGCCAAACCGCCCGAGGCGCCATCGGCATGGGCCACGGCCCGCTCGAGATTATCCAGCACCGGCAGCAGATCGCCGATCAGATCTTGTGCGGCGCGCGCGCGCATTTGCTCATTCTCACGGGCCGTCCGCTTGCGGTAGTTGTCGAACTCCGCACGCGCCCGGAGCAACTGATCCTTCAGCGCGTCCCGTTCCGCCGCAAGCGCATCGATATCCGCTTCGGCCGCCTTCGTTTCGTCGGTCGCTTCGACCTTGCCTACCGCGGTTTCCGTGTCGTCTGTCTGTGATGCTTCCGCCGCAGACAATTCCGCCTCCCATCGTTTCTCAAGTTCCGTCTTCTCTGGCTGCTTCTTACCCATGCCACTTACCACCGCTTCGCCTGCTCCGCGCGAGTCATCGCGCTTAGGCACCACACGTGCCAACTCACTTGCGCACCCTAGGACACCCTACCCGGTAAGTCGATCCAGCAACCGACTCAACATGGCGGCGGTGTAGTCCACGACCGACGTCAACCGCGGATAGGGCATCCGCCTCGGGCCCAGAACGCCAAGTCGGCCTACGGCCTTGCCCTGAACCCGATACGGGGATGTCACCACACTGATATCTTCATGACCCATCTCGGCGGCCTCGAGGCCGATCACAACCGACGAATGCGCCCCGGACTCCGCGCGCGTCACACCGGCCCGCAACAGCTCGACAAGCCGTTCGCGCTCGTCCAGTAGGCCGAGCACCTCGCGCGCCTTCGCCATATCATTGAACTCGGGCTGTTCCATCAGCTGCGCCGTACCCTCCAGAAACAGAGGCTCGGGACGGCCCGCCGGCAACAAGTCCAGCACACGCAGGGCCTGTTCCGCCAAACGTCGCTGCTCGTACAACCACTCCTGCATGTGCGCCCGCAGCGACATCGTCAAGCCACTCGTTGGAATGCCGGCGAGTTCGTCATTCAAGAACCCGGATAGCCGGGTCAGTTCCATCGCGGGAATCGGTTCCTCCAAGGCCACCAGCGTCGTCCGCACGCGGCCCAGACTATCGGCAATCAGAACCGCCGCCCGGTTGTCCGACACCGGAATGAGATCGATGCGGCGCACCTCGGCGCTCTCCGGAGCCGGCGCCTCCACAATGCCGGTCTGATGCGTAACCAAGGCCAGCAAGTGACTCGTTTGGCGCATGAGGTCATCCACATCATTCAACTTCTCCGACAGCTCGCGCTCGATGCGCTGCCGCTCGCTCAGCGTCAACTCCTGCACCCGCATCAGGTAATCGACATAGTAACGGTACCCCAGGTCCGTGGGGACCCGCCCCGAGCTCGTGTGAAGTTGCTTCAGGAAACCGGTCTCCTCCAAGTCCGCCATCGTGTTGCGCACGGTCGCCGGACTCAGATCCAACTGAAACCGCTTCACGATCGTCCGAGAGCCCACCGGTTCCGCCGTCGTGATGTAACTGTGCACCACGGCGCGGAGAATGAGTTTCTCCCGGTCGTTGAGTTGTGATTCGGGACTCATGGGCACACCCGCTCGTTAGCACTCGACATCATGGAGTGCTAACAGCTGCGCCGAGTGTACCATACCCGCCAGCAACTGTCAAGGCGCCCGTGCCCGCGGCGCGACTTGCGGACAACGGTTGACACAACTCTCGTAACCTGATACTCTTCAGGATGTTAGATGAATCGGCGGAAGACCCGTTCCCGACTGGCTCCGGAGGCCCGCCTAGACACCGCGGAGATTGGCCGCGTTCCATGCGAATCGGCTTCGACATCAGCCCCATTGCGCCCGGCCGCACAGGGATAGGCCAGTTCTGCTATTACCTTCTCAAAGGACTGATGGATCTCGAGTCCGGCGATGAATTCTTCGGTTTCTCCTCCGGACGTTCGCGACCCGATCTCTCGGACCTGCGCCCGCACGTCTCGGGTTACCATATGCCCGTGCCCACGCGTGTGCTCTACCGCGTGTGGAGTGCCGTCGGTCGCCCGCGCGTTGACCGTTGGCTGGGCGGCGTCGACGTGTACCACGCGACGAACTTCTTTCTGCCGCCCACCGCATCCGCCCCCCGAGTACTGTCCCTATACGACCTATCGTTCCTGGTGCGCCCCGCGCTGTGCAGCCCGAAGATCGTCGGCCCCTTCTCGCGCGGTGTGCCCCGTTTCGCCCAAGCGGCCGACGCCATCGCGGCCTGTTCGGAAGCGACCAAGCGCGACATCGTCGAGCGCCTCGGCATTGCCCCCGACAAGGTGACGGTGACCTATGGCGCGGTGGCCGACGGGTTTGGGCCTCTGGATCCTGAGCAGGTGCGGGGCGCGGTGACAGCGCGCTACGGACTCGAGGCGCCTTTCCTTCTCTTTGTCGGCACCCTCGAGCCGCGCAAGAATGTCGTGGGGCTGTTGAAGGCTTTCGCCGCCGTGTCCCATCGGATTCCCCACACGCTGGCGCTGGTTGGTCCTTCGGGATGGGGCACCGGGCCCATCATGAAAGCCCTGCGGCCGCTCGAAGCGCAAGGGCGGGTTGTGCGCATTGGCTACCTTCGAGGCCATGAGGAGTTGGCATGGCTCTATGCGGCTGCCCGTGCTTTCGTGTTCCCGTCCTTCTACGAAGGCTTCGGCCTGCCCGTGCTCGAGGCGCTCACCTGCGGATGCCCCGTGGTCACATCCAAGGTTTCCTCGCTGCCGGAAGTTGCCGGCGATGCGGCCGTGTATGTGGATCCTGAGGACGTCGACAGCATCGCCGATGGCATCCTTCGGATAGCGGAGGACGATGGATTGCGGCAATCGCTGAGTGAGAGGGGTCTCGTTCAGGCGCGGCAATTCTCGTGGCGTCGGTGCGCGGAGACCACGATGGGCATCTACCGGAGGGTGGCGCGGTGCTAGTGCTTCTCGACGGATTGCAGGCCGGCAATCGTAGCGGAACCGGACGGTACACCACAGAACTCGCGCGTCGGTTGCCTCACGTCGCGGGCGATCTCGACCTGAGAATTCTCTGGCCCGACACGCAGCCGTGTCCCGACATCGGCCCGGCGAGCGAGGGCGTGTTCATGCGGTGTGCGGCGGGTACGCCGGCGCGGCGGCTCTACACGGAGCACATCGGCATACGAGCCCTTCAACGGGAACTGCGCGCGGACCTTGTTCACTTTCCAGCGTCCGTTGCGGGCCTTCTCGCCGCCCGTGGCTCGATTGTCACCGTGCATGACGTGAGTTTCCTGCGCCATGCCGAGTGGTTCCGCCCGGGACGCGCCGCCTACTACCGCCTCGCCGTTCGTCGCAGCGTGGGGCTCGCGTCGCGCGTGATAGCCGATTCCGAGGCCACGGCGCGCGATCTCATGGAGCTGGCAGGTGTCTCGCGAGACCGAATAGACGTGGTCCCTCTGGGCGTGGACGCGGCCTATCGACCGGCCGATTTGGCGGAGTGCGATCGCGTCCGCGCTCGGTACGCATTGCCGGCCCGGTTCTTCTTGTATGTAGGCACCATCGAGCCCCGCAAGAACTTGGCGCGTCTCGTCGACGCCTGGTCGCGGATCGCCGAGTCCTGCGACGCCGACTTGGTGTTGGCGGGGCGCGAGGGATGGCGCATGGCGGCCCTGCGCGAAGCGATGGCCCGCAGCCCACGCCGCAACCGGATCCATCTTCCCGGTTTCGTGCGTCATGAAGACCTGCCCGGCATGTTGGGCGCGGCCCAGATCTTCGTCTGGCCGAGTCTGTACGAAGGATTCGGCTTGCCGCCCCTCGAAGCGATGGCTTGCGGCGTTCCCGTAATCACCTCCAACACATCGAGCCTGCCCGAGGTGGTTGCCGATGCGGCCATCACGGTGGATCCCTACGATGTCGAGGCCCTGGCGCAGGCCATGGCACAGTTGGCCCAGGACAGGGCGATGCGCGATACTCTCCGTCAGCGGGGCCTGCAACGCGCGGCCTTGTTCTCCTGGTGCCGGACAGCCGAGTTGACGGTGGATGCCTACCGCAAGGCATGCCCGGTGTGACACCCGACCGAGGTGACGATTGAAGATCCTGCACGTGTACAAGGATTTCGACCCGCCGGTGCACGGCGGCATGGAGCGGCACATGGCGCTCATGTGTCGCTTCCAGCGGCAGTGGGCCCACGTCGAGGCGCTGACGTGCAGCCGCTCGCTGGGCACCCGCGTCACGGAGCGGGACGGCACCCGCGTCACGGAAGTCGGCGAGTTTGGGCGATTCCAGAGCGCACCGGTGTCGCCCCTATTCCCGTGGTACATGCGCCAAGTGAAGGCGGATGTCGTGGTCGTTCATGCCCCCAATCCTACGGCCGAGATCGGGTGGCTCATGGCGCGTCCCTCCGGGCGACTGATCGTGCGCTACCAGAGCGATGTGGTCCGTCAGGCCACGGCGATGAAAGTGTACGCGCCGCTCCAAATGACATTCCTCCGGAAAGCTGCTATGATTCTCCCATCATCTCAGCAGTATCTCGATACGTCCCCGAGCCTCCAGCGCGTGCGAGATCGATGTCGCGTGATTCCACTCGGGATTCTTCCCAAGGAATTCGCCCTCCGAGATCCGGCGCGCGTTGAGGCGCTTCGAGCGGCGTACGGGGGTGGGTTTGTCTTGTTTTCCGGACGGCATCGCTACTATAAGGGTCTCGAGTTTCTTGTCCGCGCGGCCCCGCGCATCGAGGCGCCCGTGGTCGTGGCCGGCGCAGGGCCCGAGCGTGCGCGCTGTATGGCCTTGGCGCGCGCATTGAACGTGCGAATCGAGTTCCCGGGCCCGCTAGATCAGGAGGATCTCGTGGCCCATCTCCATGCGTGCGACGTGTTTGTGTTCCCCTCCGTGGCCCGGAGTGAGGCATTTGGCCTCTCCATGCTCGAGGCCCAGGCGTGTGGCAAGCCCGTCGTTGCCACGACGCTCGGCACGGGCGTCGAGTTGGTGAATCTACACGGCCAGACCGGTCTCAATGTGCCGCCGCGGGATCCGGAGGCCTTGGCCGATGCCGTGAATGCCCTGCTAGAGGACGAGGCACGGCGCGATGCGATGGGACGGTTCGCCCGGGCGCGCGTGGAGGGCGAGTTCCACGCCGAGCGGATCGCGCGCGCCGAGTTCGACGCATACCAGGAAGTGCTTGGATGAGTACGCAACAGAATTGGTATCTCATTTTCGCCTACGCGCTCGGCGTGTCCTTTCTGGTATCGATTATCCTGACGGACCTGATCCGGCGTCTGGCCATCCGGTGGGACGTGCTCGACTATCCCGGCGAGCGCAAGGTGCACCAGGCGCCCATGCCGCTCATGGGCGGCGTGGCCATTGTCCTGACCTTCTACGCCGTCATCATTGTCCACTTGCTGGGCCTTCTGTCGGCGCAACGACTGGGCGATGACTGGCTCAATGAGAACATCCTGTCGTTCCTGGGCACTCACGTGTGGCTCAAACTGGCGGGCATATTCCTTGGCGGCGCGGTCATCTTCGTGTTGGGCCTGGTCGACGACCTCAAGGCGCTCAAGCCGGAGATCAAACTGGCCGGCCAGATCTTGGCCGCGCTCATCTTGGTGTTGAGCGGGATCCGCGTGGATCTCTTCATTCCCAACGAATGGATCTCGATGCTCGTCACCCTGGGCTGGGTGGTGATGATGACCAACGCCATGAATCTGCTCGACAATATGGACGGGCTGAGTGGCGGCGTGGCCGTGATCTCCGCGTTCTCCTTTTTTCTATGCATATGGCCACATGGCGACGCCTTCGTGTGCGTGTTGCTGATGGTATTCGCCGGCTCGGTGGCCGGATTCCTGTACCACAACCTTAATCCCGCCCGGATCTTCATGGGCGACGCGGGGGCCATGTTCTGCGGCTATGTACTGTCTACCGTGGCCGTGCTTGGCACATTCCATACGGAGGCCACGCCGTCACGCGCCGCCGTGGCCGCGCCGATCCTTGCGCTGGCAGTGCCCATCTTCGACACGCTGAGCGTCATCTTCATCCGTTGGCGCCGAGGCGAGTCCATCATGAAGGGGGACAAGCGCCACTTCTCGCACCGGCTGGTCGACCTGGGCATGTCGGCGCGACAAGCGGTCGAGTTCATCCTGCTGGTGGCCGTCGTCACGGGGCTAGGCGGCGCGTTGTTGCCGCAAGTCGGGCCGACCGGCACGGCGATCATCTTGGCGCAGACTGCCGGGGTGTTCCTACTGATTGTCTTGCTCATGAACGCCGGAAAACGATCGGGAGAACCGAAAGAATGACTAACAAGCCACATGCTGCGAAACCGGTGTCCGTCCGAGTGGAGAGCGCGGAGCCGATGCCTCTGTGGCAACGCATCCTACGAGAGCCGGTGGCCCTGTGTCTGACGGTGCCCGTGGTGCTCAGGCCGTGGCTGGACGGCATCACCTATCCGACGGATAACTTCTACTTCGTCTGGTACCTCACGGCGCTGTTCGCCGTGTGGGCGGTGCAGTTGCTCCTGCGCGGCGGGCGGTTACGGGCCGGCGCCTTCGTCGCAATGCTCGCGGCCTTCCTCGCCGTCGCCATCCTGACTGGACTCGGCACCATCCAGGTGAGCACCACCTACCGCATGATGCTCCTCTGGGCCAGCTACTTCTTCCTCTTCGTCGTGGTGACGAACGGCATCGAAACCGAGCTGGGCGTGGGTATTGTCCTTGGCGCCGTGGTCGTCACCTTTCTGGCAGAAAGCCTTTGGAGCCTATTGCATCTCCGGTATGTGCTCCCCTTCGTCCGCGACATGGTACAGAAGGATCCCCGCCTGCTCGTGCAGTACTTCGGCACGGAGGAATTGACACCCGAGCTCGCCCATCGCCTCAATTCGAATCGAGCGTTCGGATCGCTCCTGTTCCCGAACGCCCTCGGCGCGTTCTTGGTCGTTGGGCTTCCCTACGTCGTGGCCGGTTTGTACAGCAGCCTGGTCGCGTTGCGCGACGAGAGCCGCCGGGGCCCGCGGGCCGAAGGATCGGTAGGCCAAGCCGTGCTGGCGGGCCTGGCGACCTTCGTTGTCGCGGTGGCGACGGCGTTCTTCCTGTTCACCTTCCTCGCCTTCTTCGCCTACGAGGGCGATTCATGGACGGAGCATCCCGTGGCCTTCGGCCTCTACGTAATCGTGTTACCGCTGGTCTTGGCCCTGATTCCTCTGCTCGTGGCCCGGTTTCGCGGCCCGCGATTCTGCGGCCTAGTGGTTCGGGCCGTGGTCTTCTGTGTGTCGTTCGTGCTGGCGCCGCTGGGACTGTGGTTCAGCTATTCACGCGGCGCCATGATGGGCTTGACGTTGGCCGGCCTCTTCACGGGCCTCTTGCTGCTCATCGCCCAGGGCCGGCACCGCGCGGCACACGGCGCCGCGAAGAGCGCGGCCGTGGCTTCGGCCCTACTCGTTGCCGGACTGCTACTCTCGAATCCGAAGGGATGGGCTCAGGCCGTGGAAGAGAGCGCACAGCCCGCGCCCGTCGAGGTCGGACTGCCGCAGGTGTCCACAGAACTCCCCACCGAAGACGCTGAGGTCGGTGAGCCGGTCGCGGACAATATCCCTGGCGGCGGCACGCTGGTGATTGAGGGTCGACGTCTTGGCGTGAGCGACCTGACAAACCTCGGTTCGCTGCGGAACCGGATCTCGTACTGGCGGACGGGCCTGAACATGGCCAAAGCCCACTTCTGGACCGGCGTCGGTCTAGGCAACTTCCGAGCAGCCTATCCCGTCTACCAACCCCTAGGCGCCATGGACGTCCGGATGGCCCACAACGACTACCTCCAAACCCTATGCGAAACAGGCCTATTCGGACTCATCGCCCTGCTGGCGTTCTGGGCGTACTTCGCGTTTTGGGGCGCTGCGCGCATCGTGGCCGAGGCCGACGGGCAACGCCGGGCCATCCTGGCGGGATTGTACGCCGGGGCGCTGGCCTTCCTGATCCATTCCGGCGTCGATTTCAACTTTTACAATCCATCCCTGGTCTTCTATCTCTACCTGCTGGCAGCTTTGTTCTACGTGATGGTCTCGCCGCGCCCCGAGCCGAGGCCCGGACGCCTGAGCCACCAACTGCTGGCCGTGCCGTTTCTCGTGGCGGCGGCACTCGCGGCAGGCATGGCCCTGCGCGTGTTCTTGCCGGACTACATCCTGGGGGGACGCCAGATCGTGAATGTGGGCGACGACAAGGCCCGTATGATGAAATACCGCGTGGGTGAGTTCTTCCTGAAGGATGTCCGGGATAGCCAGACCTCCGGCAAGCCCGCGGCTGAGGCGATCGATGCCTTGGCCAATCTCATTCCGCTGCGCAGCCAGCTCGAGTCCTTCGGCCAGATCTGGGTACCATCGAGCGTCCCGGGCGGCCGCAATCGGCGCATTGCCTCCGGGGAACCCGTGCCGCCGGGCGCGTTCCTCGTCGTGACGCAGCCGACGCTCGCGCGCCAGGTGGCGGTGCAGGCCATCACACGCTGGCTCCAGGCCATCAAAGAGGCCGACGGCATCTTCCCGTACGATCCCGAGACGGCTGCGCACCTTGTGGCGTGGTACGATCTGTTGCTCACCACAACCGACGATCCCGAAGAGAAACGCGAGTACACTCTGGCCTACCTCGAATGGGCCGCCGAAGGCGTCAAGCGAAGTCCCATGCAGGCCTGGCATCACCAATGGTACGCGAAAGGTTTGTGGCTGCGAGCCAATCTCGAGCATGGCGCCGCGAAGGACGAGTTCCTTCGTCAGGGGCTGGACGAGTTTCGCCGGGCCACGGAGCTCTATCCCACATCGCCGTCCTCGATGTGGGAATATGGCGACGCGCTCGGCAAGTTTGGCAACTACCTCATCAAGACCGATCGCGAGGCGGAGGGCCGCGAGTTCATCCGGCAGAGCGAAGAGGCGCTAGCACGAAGCAAGGAACTCGCAGACTACCGGCCGGCGTAGGCGCACGAGATGGAAGGACTCGGTCACACGGAGAAACGGAACATGAATATACTCGTCTTACACGGTCCCAATCTGAACCTGCTGGGCACGCGCGAGCCCGAAATTTACGGCCGCATGAGCCTCGCCGACATCAACGCGATGCTGGCCGAGGAGGCCGGACGCCTCGGTATCGAACTGAAGGCCATCCAGTCCAACAGCGAGGGCGCCCTCGTTACCGCCATCCACGAGGCGGCCGAGTGGGCCGACGCGATCATTATCAACGCGGCGGCCTACACCCACACCAGTGTGGCGCTCCGCGATGCCATCGCCGCGGTCGGGGTCCCCACCATCGAGGTGCACCTTTCCAACGTCCACGCCCGCGAGGAATTCCGCAGCCACTCGTACATGGCGCCGGTCGTGCTCGGCCAGATCGCGGGATTCGGTGCGGACAGTTACTGGTTGGCCCTGCAGGCCGCCGCCCGGCTCAAGCGCTAGGCCCGGCCCCAAACGAAGGAACCTCCGATGCACGAACGCCTCGAGAGACTACGCGCGCGCATGGCGGCGGCCGAATGCGACGGTTTCGTCAGCTTGTCGCCCGCGGCCAACCAATACCTTGCCGGGTTCACCGGAACGGCCTCGGTGGTCATCGTCACCGAGGACGAGGCGTTGTTCCTCTGTGACTTTCGATACACCGAGCAGGCCGCGCATCAGGTGACGGGATTCTCAATCCATCAGGTGACCGAGGCCTCGGAAAGTGAAGCCGGCCGGCGGCTGACGGCGCACGGCGCCCGGCGTGTCGTGTTTGACCCAACCGCCATGACCGTTGCCGGTTTCGACCACATCGAGGAGACCTTCATCGGCGCGCTCATTCCGGATGCAGACATGGTGGCGTCGCTACGGGTCATCAAGTCAGCCGACGAGATCGAACGCATCCGCGCGGCCGTGAAGCTGGCGGAGGCGGTCCTGACCGAAGAGGTCCAGTCATTCAAGGAGGGGTTGACCGAGCGTGAACTGGCCGCCCGGTTCGAATACGGATTCAAAATGCGCGGCGCGTCCGAAGCGGCCTTCAAGACCATCGCCCTGTTCGGCGCCCACACATCGGTCGTGCACGGTGAGCCCGACGGTCGCCCCCTCGAGAAGGGCCATGCGGTGCTCGTGGACTTCGGCTGTCGCCTCGATGGATACTGTAGCGATTTGACTCGAACGTACGTTTACAGTAAAATTCCGGGGGCTTGGTTTGAGGAGGTTTACCACCTTACCCTCGCGGCCCAACAACGCGCCCTTGAATCGATTCGGCCGGGAATGACGTGCCGAGAGGTCGACGCCGTAGCACGGGATGTGATTCGCGAGGCCGGATACGGCGAGCGGTTCGGCCACGGCCTGGGCCACGGTGTCGGAATCGATGTCCATGAGCAACCTCGGCTCGGGAGGCAGTCGGATACCGTTCTCCAGGTGGGAATGGTGGTCACGGTCGAGCCCGGCATTTATCTGCCGGGACAGGGGGGCGTTCGTATCGAGGATCTCGTGGTGGTCACCGAAAACGGGTGCGAATGCCTGAGCACTGCGCCCAAATCGCTGAGGGTTCTGGAAGGATGATCTCGACAGCCGACTTTCGTAATGGCATGGTTATCGTCTTGGACAACGACCTCTGGGAAATCGTCGATTTCCAGCATGTCAAGCCCGGCAAGGGTGGCGCCTTCGTGCGCACGAAACTCAAGAACGTGTTGACCGCCCGCGTGCTCGAAAAGACGTTTCGCAGCGGCGAACGTATGGAGGAGGCCCGCATCGAGGAACAGGTATGGCAGTTCCTCTACAGCGACGGCGACTTCTTCCATTTCATGCATCCCGAGACCTACGAGCAGCTCGAGGTGGGCCAGGCCATTGTCGGCGACGGCGCCAAGTGGCTCAAAGAGAATGCCACCGCGAAGCTCATCTTCTACCAACACAAAGTCATCCGCTTCGAGCCGGCGATCTTCGTGGAACTGAAAGTGACCCGATCCGATCCCGGCATTCAGGGCGATCGGGCGTCCGGTGCAACCAAGCCCGCGACGCTGGAGACCGGCGCCACGATCCAGGTGCCGCTTTTCATTGAAGAAGGCGATGTGCTGAAAGTTGACACACGCACCAGCGCTTACATCGAGCGCGTCAACCGGTAACGGCGATTTGCCATTCCTGCGCCGGTGGCGTATCGTGGTGCAGTGTGGTCTTTTTGTGACGCCGCGAACGGAGCCGGTCGGGCTGCCGGTTTCGAAGGACGTGCGGCTTGACTCGAGGCCCGAGGGAAACTGTCCAAGAAGGTAGGCGCCCATGAAAGTCCTGAACCTGCTTCTCTCGAAACTGTTGAGCCTGGTGGTGCTGTGCAGCGGTGTCGCGCTTATTGTGCTATGGGTGCGTGAAGATCAACTGCCCTTTGTGGTGTCGATCATCTCGGATGCCGTGCGTCAGAACATCGCGCTGCTCCTGCTAGGCGTGGGCGGTCTCCTCACGCTGCTCGGGCTCCTCGGCATCCTCCCTCGGCGGCTCAAAGACGGGCAGGTCAAGACCATCTCGTATCCCGGAACGTGCGGCGATGTTATCATCGAGCTTGATAGCGTCGAGGCAAACCTGAATCGCGTGATTGGTAAGATGGCCGAGGTGAAGTGGATCTCGGTCAGTGTCTTCCCGGATGAGGATCACAGCAAGGCACGGATCTCCGCCGACATCAAGCTGGTCAAGAAGGCCGACGAAACCGCCCGCGAGGCCGCCAACCGCGTGTCCGACTGCCTGTCCGAAACGGCCGCCAACTTGCTCGGCGTCGAGGATGTTACCCGGGTCGACCTGATCGTCAAGGGCATCAGCGTGATGGGTTCGTCGGCGAAGCCGGCAGGGGCAAATGCCGATGAAGCCGGGAAGCGTTCCGATTCCTCCGACGAGAAGGATCCTGGAAGAGACGGCGGCACCTCCCTCCAAAGCCCATGGGGAGGCGCCCGGTCACACGGCGAGTCTGAAGGCGAAACCGAGGAGAGACGGGACGACGTGTGATCGGCCGAAGCGCACCGATGCCTTGAGGTCGCCGGGCCAACGTTCGTCGATTTCCATCAACACAGAGCTATGCTAGCCAAACGCATCATTCCCTGCCTGGACGTAGCCGACGGCCGTGTCGTCAAAGGCGTGAATTTCCTCGGCCTGCGCGACGCCGGCGATCCCGTCGAGATCGCCAAGCGGTACGACGAGGAAGAGGCCGACGAGATCGTCTTCCTTGATATTCGTGCCTCGACGGATGCCCGCGAGACGATGCTGGATGTCGTGCGGCGCACCGCTGAGCAAGTGTTCATGCCGCTCTGTGTCGGCGGCGGTATTCGCACCATCGAGGATATCCGCCGCCTCCTGGCCGCGGGTGCCGACAAGGTCTCGATCAACACGCCGGCCATCGAAAATCCGGATTTCGTCAATCGCGCCTCGGCGCGGTTCGGTGCGCAGTGCATCGTTGTGGCAATCGACGCCAAACGCGATGCGCAAGGTTCCTATGTCGTCCACAGTCACGGCGGGCGCGACGGTGGCCGCCCCACGCCGCTGGATCCCATCGCATGGGCGGTCGAGGTCGAGCGCCGCGGGGCCGGTGAGATCCTCCTCACCTCAATGGATCGTGATGGCACCAAAGACGGCTATGACATCGAACTGACGCGCGCCATTGCCGAGGCCGTCGGCGTTCCCGTGATTGCCAGCGGCGGCGCCGGCACACTCGAGCATCTCCGGGCCGCTCTGCAAGAGGGGGGCGCGGACGCCGCCCTCGCCGCATCCATCTTCCACTTCCGCGAACACACGATTCGCGAGGCGAAGGACTACCTTGCAAAGCACGGCGTGCCTGTGCGATTATAGGATCTGGTGATGGCGGTTCCTCGAATAGCCGGGGAACCAATACGAGGAGAGAGTCCCATGCACGGTTACAGCGTGAGTGCTTGCGTGTGCACGGGAAGTCCGCATCACCGCCGCTCCCGCCGATGGCCTCGCCCCAGCGCCTGCTGACGCCGGACCATCGTTTCTTCCCTGTCTCGCGCTGAATAACTTTTCTCATCAATCCGGCGTACGCCCGCTCATGATCTACGTGAAGGAGAGATTCCCATGGACCTTGAGAACCTAGTCAAATTCGACCCCAAGGGCCTTGTCTGCGCCGTGGTTCAGGACTACGCCACGGGCCATGTGCTCATGGTCGGCTACATGAACGTCGAAGCGCTGACGCGAACATTGCAGACTGGCAAGGCCACGTTCTGGTCGCGCTCGCGAGGCAAGCTTTGGATCAAAGGGGAAACCTCGGGCCATTTCCTGACCGTGAAAGAGATCCGCATTGATTGCGACGGCGATGCGCTCCTGCTCCGGTGCGAGCCCATCGGCCCTACCTGCCACACCAATGAGACCAGTTGCTTCTACCGTCGAGTCGAGCCGAGCGGCGTCGTCGTTCTGGACGGCGATGGCGTGGCTACCGAATGACCGACACAACCCTAATCGCGGCCCGAAAGGCCCGACCAGCGAGGTGAGATCATGCTCCATCCAAGCCTAGACGAGTTCCGAGCCTTGGCCCGGCCTCAGGCCTTGGTGCCGGTGTACCGGGAAATCCTGGCCGATCTGGAGACGCCCGTGTCGGCGTACTTGCGCATTGCACAGGGCGCCGACTATGCGTTCCTGCTCGAGAGTGTCGAACAAGCGGACACGCTCGGTCGCTATTCCTTTCTGGGCGCCAATCCAACGATTGTGTTCCGTTCGAAAGGGCGGTCCGTCTCGATCATCCGAGGAACGCAGTGCGAAACGTATGAATCCGACGACCCGTTGGCCGAGTTGCGCGCGCTCATGGCCGACTACGACCCCGTACGCGTCGAGGGGCTACCGGCCTTCCACGGCGGTGCCGTCGGTTACATCGGCTACGATCAGGTTCGCTTCTTCGAACAGCTTCCGGACACCAATCCCGACGAGTTGGATGCCCCCGACCTCTATTTCATGATCACGGACACCATGTTGATCTTCGACCACGTCAACAATCGCATCAAAGTGGTGTCGAATGCCCACGTTCAGAACGATGCGGACGCCGCCTACAACGAGGCGGTCCGCAAGATCGACCAACTCGAGCGCGTATTGCGCGAGCCGCTGGTCGAGGAAACACAGCGGGTCCGGTCGGGCGATGCGCAGGCCGCCATCGAGTCGAACTTCTCGCGCGAGGCCTTCTGCGAGGCCGTGATCCGAGCCAAGGAGTACATCTGCGCCGGCGACATATTCCAGGTAGTGCTCTCGCAACGGTTCAAACGGCGCGTGTATGCCAGCCCCGTCAACCTATATCGGGCATTGCGTTGTATCAATCCGTCGCCCTACATGACACTGGTCAAGTTCCCCGATCTGACCTTGGTCGGATCGAGTCCGGAAGTCATGACCCAGGTCAAACGAATCGGCGCCGAGCCGGGTGCCGCACGCCAGTGCATGGTGCGTCCCATTGCCGGCACACGACCCCGCGGCGCCACGCCGGAGGAGGATCTCGCCCTCGAGAAAGATCTCCTCAGCGATGAGAAGGAAATCGCCGAGCATGTGATGCTGGTCGACCTCGGCCGCAACGACGTGGGGCGCGTCAGCGCGCCCGGCACCGTGGCGCCCGTCGCGTCGCGGAACATGGTCGTCGAGCGGTACTCGCACGTCATGCACATCGTCACCGAGGTCGCCGGGCGCCTCAAGGCCAGCGAGAACGCCTACTCGGCCTTGCGGGCGACGTTTCCCATGGGCACCGTCAGCGGGGCGCCCAAGATCCGTGCCATGGAGATCATCGACGAACTCGAACCGATCCGACGCGGACCCTACGCGGGCGGCTGCGGCTACATCAGCTTCTCGGGCGAGATGGATACGTGCATCATCATCCGCACGATGGTCATCAAGAATAACACCGCTTACCTCCAGGCCGGCGCAGGCATTGTGTACGACTCCGACCCCGAACGCGAGTTTCAAGAGACCGTCAACAAGGCCAAGGCCCTGTTCCGGGCCGTTGAACTGGCTGAGAAAGGGCTCGAACTATGATCGTGCTCATCGATAACTACGATTCATTCACCTACAACCTCGTGCAGTACTTCGGCCAATGCGGGGCCGACGTGCGTGTCTTCCGGAACGACGCCATCGATGTTGTCGGCATCCGCCGGCTCGAGCCCGACCATATCGTCGTCTCGCCGGGGCCGTGCACGCCCAAGGAGGCCGGCATCTCGTGCGACGTCATCCGAGCGTTGGGTCCCCGGATCCCTACCCTCGGGGTGTGCCTTGGGCATCAATGCATCGGCGACGTCTTTGGCGGCGACGTGGTGCGGGCCGACCGCATCATGCACGGCAAAGTGAGCGCGATTCGGCACCACGGCAACGTTCTGTTTCAGGGCATCGAGTCCCCCTTTACGGCCACGCGTTACCATTCCCTGATCATCAAACGAGAGACGTGCCCGGACGTGTTGCAGATTACGGCGGAGACCGATATCGGCGAGATCATGGGCGTTGCCCATCGCGAGTACCCGATCTGGGGCGTCCAGTTTCACCCGGAGAGTTTCCTGACGCCGTGCGGCATGCGTATCATCGAGAACTTCCTGGACGCCGCGGCCGGCCACGCCCGAAGAGCCACTCCAACGATCAAGGCTAAAGGCCCAGATTCCTAAGACTTAACGCGGTACGACGTTTGACATGACGTATGGCTTGTGATAGAGTAACTTCACGGTTCGCGGCATCTGGCCGCCGGGAGAAACACGCCATCATGAGTCTGAGTAAGAAGCAGCTTCGTGTCGTCGCCGAGCTTGAGCGCCGCGTCGAGATGACGCGGGAGTTCATGAATGATTGGCTCCTGTTCAATGAGATCATGAGCGCCTATCCGCGCCAAGGCGTGAACAAGGCCCAACTGGAGAATCAGTTTCTCAAGATCAAGAGCAAGTTGGCCCGCGAGTTCCGCGTTCTGAAGGACACGCTCGGACTGGACTACACCATCGACGCGGACGCGATGAACATCGTGGCCGGGGCCACGAGTCTCGAGGCCATCTACGTGCAGTCGGACGTGGCCATCAAGAAGCTGCAAAGCGAGTGGCATCGGGCGTTTATCTCGATTAACGAGACCCTGGGAGGCATCGAGGACAAGAAGGCTCGTGCCGAAGCGGGCGAGAAGATCTTCATCACCGAAGCGGGAACAGGCGCCGTGGCCAAGAGCGGCGGCATGTCGGACAAGACGAAGAAGAACCTCATCATTATCGTCATCGTCGTCGCCATCATCGCGGCCTTGTTTGTCATCCCTTCGCCGATACGAGACATATACCTCGATGCATTGCACGACCTGGGAATCGGGCCCGGATCGGGCAAGAACCCTATGTTGTGAGCCGAAGATCGGGGCGCGGTGCAGACGCCCGGAGAACGAGGGGGTGCATACGAGATGTCGGGATGTGAAAGGAGACGTTCGTGACTAAACGAGAACTCGTCATTGATGTGGCAGAACGGCTCGGCTACACGCAGAATGAAGTGGCGAACGTCGTTCAGGCAACATTGGAGGCGATTACGGAGTCTCTCGCGCAGGGCCAACGAATCGAGATCCGCAATTTCGGCGTGTTCGAGGTGAAGGTGCGCGATGCGCGTATCGGCAGGAATCCGCGCACCGGCGATGAAGTACCCATCTCCGAAAAGCGCGTGGCAACCTTCAAGGCCGGTAAGGCGCTCAAGGAGACCGTCGAGCAAGGCGGCGACGATATCGCTGCGTCCGACCTGCCCGAGGTTGGCCCGTCTTCGAATCCCGGGGTCTCCCCCGAGGCCGGCGTGGGTCCGTTCTAGGGAACCGGTCGTAGTGAGCCGCGGGCCGGGTTGCCTCGGCCAGTGGCCAGCATCGTGAACCACAAGTCGATGTGAGCCATCATCATCGCCAAGCCTGGCGTCCTTCAAGACCTTCTGATGGGTACATGGGTTGCCCGACGGCGATGGGTGTTCTTCGGGACGCGACAGTGAGGATCTCGAAAGTGTCGGACGACGAAGCCCGTATGACCTTCACCGAGCACTTGGGTGAGTTGCGGACGCGCATCGTGCGCGCCGGCGTCGCGCTCGTGATCGGTTTCGTCGTGTGCTATGCCCTGTCAAACCAGATCTTCGCCTACGTCCGCTGGCCGCTCCGCGCCCTCGAAGACGCCTGGGTCGCTTTGAGTCCCATCGAGCCTGTCCTCGTGAAACTCAAGATCGCCGGTTACGGCGGCGCCCTGCTCATGTCTCCTTACATCTTGTACCAAGCGTGTGCCTTCGTGTTCCCAGGCCTCACGAGAAAGGAACGCAGCGTGGTGCGCGTTCTTCTCTTCGGTGGGGCGGCCCTTTCCGTCTTAGGGGTTGCGGTGGCCTACTGGGGCATCCTTCCGTTGGTGCTCCCCTATCTCATCGAGAAGTTGACTCCGGACGGCGTCGTCAACCAACTACGCCTCAACGAAACCCTCTCTTTCATTGTGAAGGTGCTCGCCGGTTTCGCGATTGCGTTCCAGTTCCCCATGGCCGTCCTCGTCCTTGTGTACATGGACTTGCTGACGCCGGACACGTTGAAGCGATACCGCCGGGTTGCTATTGTAGGGTTAGCGGTGGCATCTGCGGTGCTCACGCCTCCGGATCCGGGCTCGATGATTATCATGCTGATTCCCTTGCTGCTGCTGTACGAAGGCAGCATCTGGGCCTCCTACCTGGTCGTTCGGAAGAAGAAGGCATTGCCGGATCCCGCCGACAAGCAAACCGGTTAGACGGAGGAAGGAAGATACCCATATGCTTGGCGTAGGCATGGGCGAGATGGTCATCATCGCCGGCGTAGCGCTTGTGGTGATCGGCCCCGAGCGGTTTCCCGAATTCGCCAAGATCGTGTTGCGCACCGTTCGCGACCTTCGCGGCTACGTGGACGAGGCCAAACGCGACATCTCGAAGGAACTCAAGCCCGTTCAGAAGGAAATCGAGAAACTCTCGCGCTACAATCCCGAGGACTACATCGACTCGCTCACCGGTGCCGTAACAGGCGACGACAAGAAGAGCGACGCCCAGAAGGCGGCCCATTCCGAGGCGCTCGATACGGCCACGGGAACGGATCCCTATGGTCGTGCTCAGGATGATCTCGATGGCGAGTACAAACCTTACGAGAACACCGAACCGCAGGCCACGGCTGGGGAATCGGACGCTGCGGACGAACAGACCGTATCGGCCCAGGAAGGCGCCCCCGACCCCTACTACGATACGGGCGATTCCGAGTCACACCCACGGGAAGCGGAGGAGTCCTCTTCGGAATCCGACACCCCGGAGCGACTGGACGGTTAGGAGCCAAGCACCGCGGGCAGCTACTCAGTTCGACAGCGCGTACACGTGCACCTCGAAACGCTTCCACACGTCCGTGATACCGCCATTCTCAACGGCCACCGCGCGGCCGTCTTCACTCAGTACTGTGCCGTGCTGCCACGCCCCCAGTCCCGACAACGTGGCCCTGCAGATGTTCTTGTCCGCGTTACACGTAAACACGTAGCGCTTGCCCTCGAAATCCTTCACAAGCACCTGCACACCGTCATCCACCGAATAGCCCATCTCGTGGTAATCCACCACGACCGGAGCATCGGCGGTGCGTTGGGCCAGCGGTCCGGCGAGATCGGCGACTTCGCGCGTGACGCGCTTGAGGTCCGCCCAGAACGGCGATGGTTGAGGCGTCGTGTACGTGCCCCAGTAGATGATGCCGTTGGCGCCCTTGATCAGTGACTGAAACGCCATAAATCGGCTCTGGCCATATGTCGGATAGAGGATCTTCTCCTCGCGGCGCTCGGCCTCGTCGACAAGATTCTCCCAAGCGAATCCCTGCAAGACCATGAAAAGCGGGCGGTTCGGGCCGGTGACGCGGCGCATTTTGTCGACGTACTCCCCGACCTGACTAATCTGCTCATTGTTGAGATCGCCCTGATGCCCATCGGGAAACAGTGCATACATCTGCTTGAGCCCGCCCGGATTCACTGGGTAGATATCCATGGCCACGATATCCGTACCCGCATTGTAGGCCTGCATCGTCTTGACGAGGTTCGTCGGGGCGTGGTTCATGTACAGCAAATGGTTGGGATCAGCCTCGCGAATCAGCGGATAGGCTTCGGCAAAGGCGTGGGCCGGAACGCGCGATTCCGCCTTCATCCAGGTCCAAGCCGGTTCGTCCACGGTCTCGATAAACGCCAGGGCCGCGTGATCCTTGATGGCGTTCACCCGCTCGACAAGCTGTAAGGCGCTGGCCTCTCGATTGTCCAGATCGATCGTGCCGATACTGGTCCAAGTCATGAGTCCCGCGGCGAGAGCCTGATCCATTTCCTCGGACTGACTACCGGTGTGCACGAGGTTGAATCCGGCCTCTGCCAACTCCGCATAGGGGCGATCCGAAGCCGCAGCGTAGTACGAACCGATGATGAGCGTGCGCGTGCCATTGACCAGAATCATGCCGTCGTCATCGTACCGAAGAGACAAGGGGGAAGCCGAGGCAGAGACGGTTACTCCCAGCAGCACAACCAGCGCGGCGGATGAGTAGACAGCAGCCATGGACTTCAACTCCTTTTCTGCCGACGCGCGCCTACCGGGGACGCGTCACTTCACCAGAGGAAGAACCTTCTTGAACTCGGGGCTTGCGGCGTCGCGCAGCAATTCGAAGATGGCCATCTCGGCCGTGACAAGTTGCGCCCCGGCGCCGGCCATCCGCGTCAGTCCCGCGCTGTGATCGCTGGGCCGCCGCGAACCCATCGCGTCCTGCACCGCAAACACGCATAGATCCCGCGCAAGCCCCTCGATCACGGTCTGCATGACGCACACGTGGGTCTCGATACCCACTACGAGTAGTTGGCGGCATCGGGACACCGTCACGGCCCGCACAAATCCGTCTTCGCCGAAACAACCGAACGACGTCTTCTCGATGGGCGAGATGGTGCCCACCGCATCCGCCACCGGCGAAACCGTTCGCCCCAAACCGTTGGGATACTGTTCGGTCAAAATCAGGGGGATTCGCGTGAGGTGGGCGAATCGGATCAACCGAATGGCTTCCTCGACAATTGTGTCAGCATTGAAAATCCTGGGAAGGAGCTTCTCCTGAAAATCGATGACCACCAGGGCGGTCTCTTCTCGGTTCATCATGTGCGTTGCGTCTCCGGCATCGTCATCCCTGACGCTTGAAGGGACATCTCTCGGGAAGCCCTGTCCGTTGCCACCAACGGTGCCACCGTCTTGCCCTGAACAGCGGTGCGCTCAATCGCGCGGCCGCGATTCCGAGCCCCCCGGCTTGCGCGTATGGCGTTGGCGCCGCTTCCGCTCGCGCAGGGCGTTGGCCTTGTAGAATAACGCGGGCTCGATGATGGGCTCATGGAGGCCCTGCGTTTCCACCTCGCCATACCGAACACGGCCCCGGTACGTTCGATTCGACAAGATGATCGCGATGGCCTGCCGCGACCACCTGTTCCCCTTGCGCGTGAGAACGCCATGGGAGTGGAGATAGTTGACGACCTTGCCCGTGCTGCGATGCCGAAGGTACTCACGGAAGATCATGCGAACCACTTCGGCCTCGCGATCATCGACCATGAGGGACTCTTCACTCTCTCCGCCACGCCGATACCCGTAAGGCGCAGGCCCCGTGCCGTAGCGGCCCTGTTGCACCGCACTCAACTGGCCTCGCTTCACTTTCGCCCCGTGGGAGAGCTTCCCCGATGGCTCCATCGCCTGCGACGCCTCTCTCTTGACTTCGGTGTAGCTTTCGCTTGTGCTTTCTCTAGCCATCCGCAACCACGCACCCGCTATTGATAGAAATCCTTGCCGCTTGGGACAAATGTTGACACGCTTAAGACAACCTACCGCACTGCCCGGCCCGAGGAACCCCCCCGGTGCCCGCGGCCGCAAACCCAAGCCTTTATGCGTAGTGTACGGCAATTCACCTCGGATGTCAACAGTTTCTCGCTCTTTTCGGTGTCTTTTTCCCTCTTAGCACATGCGTTCACCTCAGGAGATTGCCAACTCCGCGAGATTGGTGTGCCACCGCAACCTGTCAAGAGGCACCTGGATCGCCTCTGAAGATGCGGATGACGAGCAAGAAGTCAATAGTAAACCAATCCCACCGCGCAGGCTTCCCCCCACGGCATTGTGCGTTTATGACGGAATCCTACAAGAAGCGAGTTGCGTAGAGGGTACGCCCCCCGTTTGCACGAGTAACCTGACATCCCCTCGGTGCCGCGGAACCGTTTGCCACGGCGGGTGCCCTAGGGCATGCGAAGCTACTCCTCCTCAACTAGGCTGAGGAGAGCGCTCGGTGTCGGTCCGTAAGGGTTTCCGTCGTGTTGGAGACACGCTTGGGTGATCTCCATGAACTCTATGGGATCCATGCCGGCGGCCTTGGCCTCTGCGGCAACCTGGCGAAATCGCGAGATGATCCGCCTGCGGCAGTCTTCTCGGCACTTCGCTTCGACACCCTTGCTTATGAACGCGCCCATCCCGCGACGCGTGCGAAGCAACCCCATGACCTCGAGGTCGCGATAGGCCTTGGCCACCGTGTTTGGGTTCACCCCGAGTCGCTGCGAGACTTCCCGAACCGATGGCAGTCGATCCATCGACTTCAGGCGCCCCGACGCAATGGCAAACTGAACGTGATTCTCGATCTGAAGATACACCGCAACGCTGCTCATGATGTCAACGCTCGTCAGCATATGCTTTCTCCTCACTCATTTCGCCTGGACCTCATCAGGACCTGGATCAACGTACTCCACCCGAACAAGCCAAGTAGCGTAACCAACGCGGAAAAGACCACCTCGACGATCTCCCAGGCCGCCGACGAAGTGTACACAAAGTGTATCACAAGCGTCAAGAGTCCCACTTCATGGGCCAATCGCGATCGCACGAGGACCTAGATCACCTGCTCGGAGGACCTGGCACATGATACCGGGTGATCGGGTCTCCGTGTGCCACTCACGTTCTCCAGAGAGCGACCTTGACTTGGGCGAGCTGCCCTCCGAGAATAGACGCGCATGAAGCCCGGCGGCGGGTAAACCATCCGAGAAGGGAGGAGTGTCGTGGCGATTCAGAGATGGGCTCGGGCAGCGATCCTCGCGGGGGTCTCGGTGGGTTTCCTCTTGGCCGGTTGCGCGGGCCAGACCGGACGGCCCGCGCCGACGGCCGACCCGGTTGTCACGAACACGGCCGCGGCGGCGGATTCCGTCGGAAAGACTGAGCCGGGACGTGTTCCCGAGGGCCCGAAGGGCAATGTGCAGATCGATGTCACGGATGTTCTTGGCAACGACGCGCCGGCCTATGTCGAATTTCATGCGGTTGGGGACGCCCTCCCCACGCCGTTTGTGGTCGACGTGCCATCCGGGCGGTCGGTCGAAGCCGTGCCGGTGGGTTCGTATACGGCCTACGTGTACATCTATACCGTTGGCACGTGCGTGATGGTCGACGCGCAACCCGTGGAAGTCCGGGAAGGAGACACGTCTTATGTCCTGGTGCAGTTACTGGAAGGAGCCAGCGGGAATCGGTTCTTGCCGGCCTTTGACAGGGACTGTGATGGCGCCATCGACCGGGTGGAGGTCCAGTGTGGCACCGATCCCGAGGACGGACGGAGCGTACCGGGCGAAGCCCAACGGCCGTTCGACACCCCGGCGCTCTCCGAGAAGGCCGGCTGGTATCGTGGCGAGTTGCACGCTCATTCGGTGTATGGCGACGGAACGGAGACCGTGGCGAAACTGGTGGCCCGGGCCGAGAAGGCCGGTCTGGATTTCCTTGCGATCACCGATCGTAACACCCTCGCGGCGGCGAGCGATCCCGGATTCCGATCGGGTTCGGTCGTGCTCATCCCGGCCATGGAGTGGGGTGACGATGAGCGCGGCGTCGCGCTGATCTTCGGGCCGGCCACAATGCCTCGGGCGGCGAAGAACATTCCCCAGGCCCAGGCCGTGTGCAATCGCGTTCAAGCCCAGGGCGGCGTTTTCGCCGTGGCCCATCCCTGTTTCCCGAACGCGTCTTGGCGGTGGGGACTTGGGTATGTTAACGCTATTGAAGTGTGGTGTCGTGGGTGGCGGGACGTTCCCCCCATGTGGCTGGGCCTTCTCGACGAGGACTTGCAGGCGCGCGAGGAAGGCAAGCTGGTGCTCTCGATAGCGGCCGCCGCGGCCACCACGGGGCTTTCCGCCAACGGGCAGGCGGCGGTCTTCTGGGACCATGAGCTGATGAAGGGACTGCACGCTTGTGCTATCGGGGGCAGCAACACACGCTCGCCCAGCGTGCCCATGGCCCAGCCTGTCACGTATGTGTACGCCGAAGAGAAATCGGTGCGCGGCATCCTGGACGGACTGCGACAGGGGCGCACCGTTGTCTCATCCGGGATTTCGGGGCCCCGCCTCAGCATGATGGCCGACGCGCTGGACAATGGCACGATCGATGTGAACGTCGGCGGGGCGATTCCGCTTTACGCGCAGAGCCGCCTGCACGTGAGTGTCGAGGGGGGGCTCGGGGCGAAGCTCGAGATCCTCCGAAATGGATATCCCATTGTAACCAAGACCATCGAGAGCAATACCTTCACCCACCTGGTACCCGTGGAACCCGAGTATCTCTCCGTATTCCGCGCGCGCGTGGTCGATACGGCCCAGAACGACGGCTTCGGCCCCCTCGAGATGCTGGCCATGACCAGTCCAATCTATGCACTGGACATCACCAAGCAAATCGTCGAGCAGTTCCCAAGCCTGCAGGGCGCCTATGTCGAGGTCCGGCCGGATCCCCATGGTGCGATCGAGGTGGATCCACGGGTCCTTTCAGAAGATGCGGCGTCAAGAGGACAGATCATCCCGAAATGGGAACGCTGAGCGTCGGGCGGACGCCAAACCAGCCCGGGCGATGTCGAGGAGGCGATGTTGAGACGATTGGGTGTTCTCACGACGGCCATCATGGCGACGCTGTGCGCGTTGGGACAGGAGCGCCCTGTACCGGCCGACACCGACTATCTCCGTGTTGTTCGCGCCTACGCCGATGCCCTGTTGGCCAAAGGCCGCGACACTTACGGTCCCACCCACTCGCCCCTGTTTGCCGTTTCGCTGGATCGCGAAACAGGACTCCCGGGACTCAACGCGCCCATCGAGGGCATCCGGCCGAATGATCGGATGGCCACCGGCGCCAATCCCATGCACGACGAGAATCTGTACCAGATTCTCTATGCCCTCTCCACGCTTACCGGCGACGACGCTTACGCCCGTGAGGCCGACCGGACCCTCACGTGGTTCTTCGAACACTGCCAGAGTCCCGCGACAGGCCTTTTGGCCTGGGGCGAACACATCGGCTGGGATTTCTACACAGAGCGTCCAATCGACAAACCCCAAGGAGACACTCACGAATTCTTTCGGCCCTGGGTGCTGTGGAAGCGGAGCTATGCCTTGGCTCCCGATGCGTGTGCCCGGTTTGCCCACGGCCTCTGGGATCACCAGATCGACGATCGAACGACCGGCGAGTTCTCGCGCCACGCCCACTGGTCATCTCACGGCACCGGCGGCGACAACGAGTATCCACGCCACGGCGGATTCTTCATCGCCGCGTGGGCCGAAGCCTACGAACACACGCACGACGCGGTCTTCCTGACGGCGATCGAGACGCTGGTCGACTACTACAACGCATCGAGCAGCCGCACAACCGGCGCGATTCCTTGTTCGTCGAATCCGGATCGGGCGGCCATCATGTGGCCGGAAAGCAATTTGTCGCTGGCCGTGGACTTGTGGGACCACGCGCCCCTCGTGCCTGAGGCGATCGGCGCGAAGATGCGTGAGCGCGCGAACAAGACGGACGCGGTATTCCTGAAACTGAGCCACGATTTCAGCCCGAATGGTATTGGGTTCGTTTCCGGTGCCCACATCGATACCCTCGGGCCTCTCGAGGAGGGCCACTGGACGCATACGCAGCTTTGGGCTACGAGCTACGGCAAGGTGACCGATGCTCAGGAGGCCATGCTCTGCCACCTGCGGTATCGGCAGGTCCGGCTCGCCGGATATCGCGCCCTGATCCTCGGCGCGGCCCAGCGCTACCTCGACACCGAACCGGACGCCTCGGTACCCTTGTTCCCCGGAGCTTTCGGCGATGTGATCTTCCTCATGCTGGCCGCCAACGACCTCACCGGCGAGGTCCGGTACCTGGATCGCGCCGACTTCTTCGCTCGACGCGCCCTTGACCTCTTCTTGGACAAAGGACCGCTGCCGCGTGCCTCGACCATGAACGACCATTACGAGGCCATCACCCGCGCCGACACCCTCATGATGGCCCTGCTCGACCTATGGGCGGTGCGCCACGGCCGCGCCGACGCGTGCCCATTCATCTGTTGCGACCGCTGACATCCTCAGGATCGATTCGCACGTGGACCGTCCGGCAAGCGAAGCGTGAACGAACTCCCTCCGTCTACTTCGCTCTGGACCGTGATCGTCCCCTCGTGGGCCTTGGCGATGGCCATGGAGAGGCTCAGGCCCAGGCCATTGCCCGGCAGACTCCGGCTGTGGTCCGGACGATAGAAGCGCTCGAAGATCCTCGGTAGATCCTCCGCGGCGATGCCGAGGCCATCGTCTTCCACCGTGATGGCGATATGCTCGTGCTCCCGATCCACGGACACCGTCACGTGACCCCCTGGCTGCGTGTACTTGATGGCATTGTCCATCAGGTTGGCCACGGCCCGATGCAGCCGGCCCTTGTCGCCCCAGAAGTGAATCGAAGGACACAAGCCGACGTGAAGGGCGATGGCGGACTCTTCCGCCAGAGGCTGGAACAGGGCGCATGTGTCGCGCACCATGTCGGCCAAGTCGAAATCGCATTTCTCCATCGTGGCCACGCCGGCATTCATCTCCGAGATATCGAGCATGGTGTTGATCAGGTTGAGCAGTTTGTCGCAGCTCTCGACAAGGGTTCCGCTGAGCTGCGCATGCTCTTCATCGGAAGCGGTGGTCAACGCGAACCGCTCCGCCAGTCCCCGCATGAGTGTGATGGGGCTTCGTAGGTCGTGGGCAAGATCGTCGGTAACCTCCTTAAGGCCGATGAGGAGCGCCTCGATCTGATCGAGCATGGCGTTGAACGTGGTGGCCAGCTTGTCGACTTCCTCGCCCCGCCCGAAGATGTTGACGCGCTGACTGAAATCGCCGTGCGTGATGGCCGCAGCCGTTTCGGTAACCGCTCTCACCCCTGACATTGCCCGCCACGCCAGCACCAGGCTAACGACGACGCCGAAAAAAACGAGCGCCACCAACGGTGCAAGAAGCCGTGTCCAAACGCCCATCATCAGGGAGGTGTCGGTCAGCCACACACCACGCTGGAGAATGGCCCCGTCGCCAAGGGCAACGTAGACGATCCTGGCCGACGTACCGCGCGATGGCAACGGCGCGGACTGAAACCGTGGTTCGCGGACGTCGGCGAAGTCCGGCCGTTCCGTGGCGCGGTTCAGGTCTTCACTCAAGGAAGGACTGGAAGAGGCCAGTTCTCGCCCCGACACATCAAGGATCCGGAAGAACGTGCCGCCGGCCTCATCTTCGTAGACGCCCGGGGCCAACACCGTTCGAACCGCCTCAAGGCCATCTGATTGATAGACATCGCGGCACATGCCCAATTGCTGTAGCAACTGCCGATCAAGCATCTGATGGAGGTGCAGATAGATGGCGCCGTAAGTGAACGCCACGCTGGTCAGCGAAGCCCCCGCCAAGAGAACGAAGATACATATCCCGAGTTTGACGGCAAGGGTCTTCGGCGGCCTAATCACGCTCCTCCATAACATAACCGACTCCGCGAATGGTGTGGATCAACGTCTTGTCGTGGCCTTTGTCAACTTTGTCCCTGAGTCGACACACCGCCACTTCGATAACGTTCGTTTCAGGGAAGTAGTTGTACCCCCATACGTCCTTCATGATCATCGAGCGCGCTACGACACGGCCGGCATTCCGCATCAGGTATTCGAGAAGCGCGAACTCGCGCGTCTGCAGCTCGATCTCCGTGGCGCCTCGACTGGCCCTGCGCGTCACCAGGTCGATGGTCAAATCGCCCACGCGAAACACCGTCGGCTCGGCTTGATCCTGCGAACGTCGGGCGAGGGCTTGCACGCGCGCGACCAACTCAGCGAACGCAAAGGGCTTGACGAGATAGTCGTCGCCGCCCGCCTGCAGGCCGCGCACGCGTTCGTCGACGGTACGCTTAGCGCTCAGGATCAACATGGGCGTGCGGATCTGATTACGCCGGGCTTCTTCGATGAGCGACAGGCCGTCCAGACCCGGCAGCATAATATCGACAATGGCCACGTCGTACTGCAACGCCAAGGTCTTCTCAAGACCGGCTTGGCCATCGCCAACGAGATCGACGGAGAATCCCGTTTTCTCGAGGCCGCTCTTGATGAATTGCCCCACGTTCTCATCGTCTTCAACCACCAGCAGCCGCATGCCCTCACCTGCCTTTCATGCCGCCGAGATCATAACACAGGCTGCGCGGGGCCGAGAAGCCAATGCGCGAAAGGGCTTCATTACATAATCGTAACGTTACCAAATGGTAACTTGCCTTATCGAAGAAGCTATGAGAAACTGCCGGTGTCAACACCGCACAATCTGGCGGAATGCCTGACAGCCTCCAGGGGCTGACATCCAGAAGGGCAAAAACCGTATGCGAACGCCTGGGTTCACTCTCATCGAGCTGCTCGTGGTCATAGCGATCATCGGCATCTTGGCCGCCATACTGCTGCCCGCGCTAGCCCGGGCGCGCGAGGCCGCCCGCCGGGCCAGTTGCGCGAACAACCTCAAACAGATGGGCGTGGTCTTCAAGATGTACGCCAACGAGACCGAAGGAGGAATGTTCCCCCGCCAACACTGCGACCAGCCGTGGAGCCCGGCCGAACAACCGCCGGGATGCACCAATGCGGTCACGCGTTATCAGCACGGCGTCAACACCGCCATGATCTACCCGGAGTACCTCACCGATCCGAATGTGTTGAGCTGTCCGTCCTCGCCCGATCCGGATGAGCTGCACATCGTGGAGGATGACGGCAGCGGGACGTGCCAGTACGTTGGTTTCATCTCGGGCGCCGACCGTTATTACTTCTATCTCGGGTATGTCTTCGATCGTTCTGAAGACACGGATCCCACCGAAATGGCCCCCTTCGGCGTGTCCGGGCCGCAGCAGGTGGTACGGTGCCTGGGCGCGATTCTCGGTCCCGATCCGGTGAACGCCTTTACCGACAAGCTGCCGAACGACGACGCATTTGACAGGGACGCGTACGTCGGCGTGCCATACGGCAACGGCGGTGGCGATACGGTGCACCGCTTCCGCGAAGGCGTCGAGCGATTCTGCATCGCGGATGTGGCCAATGCCGGGGCCAGCAGCTCGGCCCAGAGCGAAATCGCCGTGATGTGGGACCAGTTAGGCTTTGTTAGCAGTGGCGTCGAGTTCAACCATGTGCCTGGCGGATGCAACGTGCTGTACATGGACGCGCACGTCGAGTTCGTCAAGTGGAAAGGTCGGTTCCCGGTGTCCGAGAACTGGGCCGAGGTCATGAGCGGCACCTATGCCATCACCCTTTCCCTTTGGGCGTCTTGAGAAGCAATTCGAGGCACAGGGACGAGAGAAGCGGCGTCTTGCAGGCATGACAACGGAATCCGGATGTCGGGCTCGCCGCGCAGATTGAGGAGTACGAATGAACAAGATCGGTAGCATCGAGGGCAAGCAACGGATTAAGATACTCTACATCCGCCCGCCCTATTCCTATTGGCCGCTGGTCAACCAATCCGACAATTGCCTTGCGCCGCTGAATTTCCTTTGTTTGGCGGCTTATGTGCGAGAGCATGTCCCGAATGTCGAGCAGAAGATCATCGACTGCATGCACCGCAGGATTGGCTTCGGGACACTTGCGCGCATTTTGGAAGAAGAGCAGGCGGATATCGTCGGCGTGGGCGATATGATCTGCTACTACAAAGAAGGGATGCGCGTGGTGGAACTGGCCAAACAGGCCAATCCGAATTGCGTGACCATCGCGGGAGGTACCTTCTTCTCGCACACCGTCGAGTTCGTCTTGGGGAATTTCCCCGAGCTCGACTACATCGTTCGCTATGAAGGAGAGGAAACCCTCCGCGATCTCATTGAGACCCTTCGGGCGGGCAATGATCCGGCCGATGTGAAGGGGATTGCGTATCGCGACGGGGACCGGGTATGCGTTACGCCGCCTCGCCCGCTCATCGAGAACCTTGACGACTTGCCGATCCCGGCCTACGACCTGATTCCCGTGGATAAGTATTCCCCGCGCGGCGTCATGTTTCGGAATTCGATGACGATCCAGGCCAGCCGCGGATGCCCCTTCGGATGCGAGTTCTGCACCTGGTCCTATACAGAAGGCGAGCGCACGTTAGGTCCTGATGGGCAGGTGGTCTTCACGCCGCGCATTCGCCGTAAGAGCCCGCAACGGATGATCGAGGAAATCGCTGTGCTCTACGAGAAGTACGGGGTTCGGCATCTGGTATGGGTAGACGGTACATTCAACTCGGATACGCAATGGCAAGACGAGTTCAGTTCCGAGATCCTGCGGCGCAAGTACAAGCTTACCTCGTGGGGATTCTACCGCGCCGACTTGATGCTCGATCAAGAGGAGGCCGGCGTGCTCGAGAAGATGGTGCAGGCTTTTGTGACGCACTGCTTCTTCGGGGCCGAGCGCGGCGAACAGACCGACCTCGATATCTTGGGTAAGAAAGGCATCTCTCCGGACACCTTGACGCGGTGCTGCCATATGCTCGAGCGGAAGTATCCCCATGTGGTCCGGCAGACCACCGTCTTGATCGGCATTCCCGATGAAACACCCAAGAAGCTGAAGAACCTCTCGCGCTATGTCCGCGATCTCCATGTGGATTTCCTCGGCGTGCACGGGATCATGCCCTATCCCGGCACGCCCGCCTACAACAAGTACAAAGACATCGTGGAAGAATGGGATTACTCCAAATGGGACATGTTTTTCCCCGTAATGCCGGCCAAGGATATGTCTAGGGCGCAAATTGCGCACTGGTCTCACGAGATCAGTCTTGATTTCATTCGCAAGCAGCCGTTGAGGTACCTGAGGGGAATGTTCTCGCGATACCGACTGCGAAGAAGGCTTCACTGGTGGATTGCGGGCACGGTTGCCTGGCTCATCGCCCGCGATTTCGTGGCGTCGATCATGGGCAAGAAGCAGTTCGAGGGTTTCGCCGGCGTGCAAAACCTTCGGCGCCCCGAATGGTACAACTCCTGAGGTGCAGTCGGGAGCGGATACCATCGATGGACTCGGATCGGCACCCGTTCAGCGCAGCGCCTGGCTCTTCACAGAACGCTGACCATTGTGGTGAAGCGCAATGCCCCGCACCGCACTGCGCCATGAGCCAGGGCCGCGTGACGCCTCCACGGGCGAGGAGACGCTGGCCGGCGTTCAGGCCAAGGCGAGCATCCTCGTGCGATTGGAGTGTTTCACCGGAGCCGCTCTAGGGCGCCCGGAGTGCTGCTGCTTTCTCGCGGCATGGGACGATCGTGTAGGTGAAACGCCGGACGAGTTCCTGGAATCCGTCGTTGTTGCGATCCTCGGCAAGCCAGAGTCGCTGGAAACCGGTTTGCAGCGTCTCGAACTCCTTAGCCACGGCTTCGAGTTCGTCGGCAACCTGCTTTCTCGGCACGGCTACGTCGTTGTAGTGGCCGAGGGCGACGAGTTTGTGGCCGAGGGCGGCATAGCAGCGCACGCCGAAGAGCCACTGCTCGAGGTTGTCCCGGTTGCGCTTGGCCTTCGGCCATTCCTCGGACAACGTTGCGAGCGCCGGCGTGGCAACCTCGAGAATCGCCTGCCCTGCGCCCACCGGATCGGCAATCCGCGTGATGTCCGCATGCGTGAACGGGTCGTGGACAAACTCCCAGATGTAATTGGTCGAAGCATCGGTTTCGTTGCCGTCCTTGTCGCGGACGCGGACGGTCTTCGCGTTCACGTCGCTTGCGGCCTCGATGGCGCGGATGGCCGCGTCGGTGTCGAGTCCGTACAGAACGCGCGCGCAAGCTTTCCGGAAATAGTCACGATCCATCTGCGCGCCGGACCACGCGCACGCGCCATGATAGAGGTACGACAGCCACTCCTCGCCGACGAAATGGAAATGGCCGGCGTCGCCCCAGTCGCACGTGATGCTGCCGATGGCGCCGTGCTGGAGTCCGCGCGCGACCTCGAGGTCCGAAAACTCGGCGGCGCGGTTCACCCACGGCGTCAGCCACAGGTGGCTGTAGATCCACGCCTGCGCAAAGAAGTCGAAGCCCTTCTCGCGCAGCCTCGGGAAGTCCTTTTCCCAAGCCGGCTGATATGGCCCGCCGGCGCAGTAGTAGCTGCCAATGATGATGTCTTTGGGCAGCGCATCGAGTTTCGGGCCCATGCCGGCGAGATGGCCTTGGCTGTCGAGCGGGCCCTGCGTGATCATCAGCCGCCTGCCGTGCCTACTAACCGCCTCGTTCAGTTTGAGCACGTAACCGAAAACGAGGTCCGTGACTTGATCAAGCGGCGTCCCATCCGCCTGAAGCCCGTCGATGTCGATCTCCGTAATGTCGATGTTGAACAACTCGCCCGGAAATGTCTCGCACAGTTCATCGATCATCGTTGTGACCATCTGCACGGCCTCGGGCTTCCGGATGTCGAAGGTCATAATCCACGGCATCTTCTCGCACGGGCCGATCCGCAAATGCTCGTACTGCGGCTTGCTCAGAATGTGATACGCATGGCCAAGCCCTTGCAGGAGCGGATGCACTTCGACGCCCGCCCGCGCCGCGTGCGCCGCAAAGTCCCTGGCTTCCTCCGGCGTATAGCCTTCCGGCGGCGAGATATCCGGAAACGCCTTGTACTTGTACACGTGCTCGAGATAGAACTCGAGCTCGTTCATCTTGCCTTCCGCCAGCACATCCGCGAGCCGCTTCATCGTATCCGGCGTCGGAACTTGTCCGCGCGAGACGTCCTGCTGCACGCCGCGATACTTGAGCGCCGGCCAATCGCGGACGATCATGCCCGGCAAGACGGTTCTGTCCGCCGCGATCTGCGCCAGCGTCGTGACGGCATACCGCAATCCGGCGATACCCCGCGCGGCCAACATCACACCGTTGGCATCGATGATGAGTACATAGCCCTGGTCGCCCAACTGCGCCAGCGTCGCGTCATCGATCCCGGCCACCGGTGGGGATGCCGTCGGTTCGTCAACCAGCACGAGGGCAACAGCCGGTCCGTCCGCCGACTCGAGAAGGGACCGTGTGACGCCGCTCATCGCTGCCAAGCGCGCGGCTGCCCATGGCCGTAGCTCCCGCGCCCCCTCACCCACGCATACGATCCCTTTGCAGTCCGCGAGGTCGAACGACACGCCCGGCAACGGCTCGACCGATTTCGGCGGCGCCAGGATCCACGCATCCATCCCGGACAGCGCCGTGGCCACGGTCTGGGCGTCTTGTTCCGCGCCCACCGGTAGCGAGAGCAGCAGGACACACGCTGCCACACACCCGTATCCCCAAGCTTTCCAGGAACAACCGTTTCTTGCGCCCGATACGTGATCCCATGCCATGGCGTGTGTCCCTCCCGCGCCTTTCCGCCAATTTCCCTTGGGAAGCCGGCTCACACCGGTAGCCTATCACTCCCGACCGCCGGGAATCCTCCCGATCTTCCCCTTGACCTGATCACAACCATACAGTTTATAGTCGGGTTCGGCGTACGCAGTCGGAATGTGCAGCACGGATCCGGTTCCGGCGGCGGGCGTCGGCGATTCACGGATGTATCCGGCCGGATATCGGCGAATCGAAAGCGAGATAGGATGACGATTGGCGCGTTGGCACGCAAGTGCGGACTGAGCCGTGGCACGTTGTTGCATTACGATGCCATCGGCCTGCTCAGGCCCTCGGCGAGAAGCGACTCGGGATACCGCATCTACACCGCGACGGACGAGGAGCGCTTGCGGCGGATCTGCCTGTATCGATCGGCAGGTGTGGCCCTGGCGGATATCAGGGAGATGCTGGATGCGCCCGAGCCAAAGGGATATACCGAGGTCCTGCGGCGCCGGCTCGCCACGCTCAACGAAGAGATCGTCACGTTGAAACGACAACAGCAACTGATCGTGCGGCTCTTGGGCCGCCACGAGACGGATCAGGAGAGTACCATGCTCAACAAAGAACAATGGATTGCCCTGCTGCGGGCCACGGGCCTCAGCGATGAAGACATGTACCGCTGGCACCAGGAATTCGAGAAGATGTCAGGCGAGGCCCATCAGGAATTCCTCGAGTCCCTCGGCATCGACGCCGAAGAAATCAAGCAGATTCGCGCCCATTCCCGCTCCTAGGGCGCGAACCACGTGCCCATCACACGCGTCCGGAACCGGCTTCGACGTCGGTTCCGGACGCCTTTTCGCTTCAGTTGCTGACTCAATACTCGTCGTTCTTCCAGCGTCGTTCAGTCGGATGGATCGAGCACGCGAAGCTCCGTGAAGCACTCTCGATAGAAACCACGATCTCGCGTGAGCAACCGGTCACACTGCCGCTGGGCGTGGGCTGCCACAAGGAAGTCCGCAATCACACGCGTACGCTCTCCGCCCCGGGCACGATATCGCCGCCACATTTCCCCGGCAAGCACGGCAGACTCACGTTCCGTCGCCAGAAAATGGATGCCCAGTGTGCCGGTGGCCTCATCGAGCTGACTCGCCGATGGAAAGACGGCGGCAAGTTCCGCCAAGACGACCTCGCACAACACGATTTGGCCCTCGTGAATGCACCGACGGAGGGCTCTGGCCGACGCCACGCCAAATCGCGGATCCTCCCGGAAGACATCGATCAACAGGTTGGTATCCACGGCCGTGATCACGGGGTGTCCCTCAAATCCGCCAGAATCTCATCCGTGGGACGATCAAGATCGAGGCAGCCTAATACCGCGGCAACCGGATCGATTTCGACGGCCTTCTCTGCCACCAGCTTGCCATTCTCCTCGCGGAAATCAAGCACCGTCCTGGGCCCGATCCCGAGACGCTGCCGTAGCGCCTTCGGTATGGTCACCTGACCTCTATCTGCTACCACCGCTTTCATTGGTAGGTTCTCCGATGTTGTACATACTTCAATTCCATGTATCCATATGAAATTATACCGCAATCCCGTCCGGCCTGTCTAGTCGGCCCTGACCAAACCGATCCAAACGGGATATGCTTCGGCTATACAAAGGGAGGCACCATGGTCACCAGGATTCAGAAATGGGGCAATAGCCAGGGCCTCCGCATCGCGCGCGATGTGCTTGAGAGCGCCCAAGTAGGTCTCGGCGACGAGGTCGAGGTCGCCGCACGAGACGGCACCATCACACCGGTGAAGCGTGTCCGCGGCCGGCGGAACCTGGGAGAACTCCTGGCGCAGATTCCCGAGGGTTACCAGGCCGAGGAAGTCGATTGGGGCAGCGCTCAAGGCTCCATCGATTTTCACGCGCGCGACGCCAAACGCATCGGCAAGGCTTCGAGTGCCGCGCTCGACGAGGTGCTGTCCATCCTGGACGCGTGCATCTACTAGCGGTTGGCGACGTGCCGCTACTCGTCGGCAAACCAGTCGGCGGGAAGGTCAAGTGACCAGACTTCGCTGCTGAGCGGTTGCGCATGACCGGCGGCCACCCATAGCTTGTCCTGAAACACGAACACCGAATGCTCGTGGCGCTCCTTCCAGATGACCTTCGATTCGAGCCGGCGCCACGCGGCGCCATCCCTCGAGTACCACACATCGCCCCAGTTCTGCGAGGGATTGTTCGACCAGCCACCGATCACCCACATCCGGTCGCGGTACACCGCCGCCGAGAACCATAGACGCGGCGACCACGGAGCCGCCTCGGTCACGCGCCGCCAGTGAGCGCCGTCCTCGGACGCCCAGACATCATTGAATGCGAAGTACTCCGGCACATAGTTTCCGCCGCCGAACACGTACATCGTGTCGCCAAGGACCGCCGCCTGATGATATGCGCGCGGCGCCCACCCGGCATCGGCCGTGACCAATTCCCAGTTCGCGCCGTCCGCCGAACACCAGACGTCGTTCTTCAGGCTCGACAGGTCGCCGAAGTAGTAGTTCTCGGTGCCGCCAAGGATCCACATCTTGCCTTTGAACTCGACGATGGCCGATGCCAGCCTCGGCGACCACCCCGCGGCCGGCGTCGCCTGCTGCCACGCCGCGCCATCCGTCGACCACCACACCTGGTTCGACGCCGAGCAGCCCGGAAGCCGGCCGTTGTACCAACCGCCCATGATCCACATCCTGTCGTCAAACACGAGCGTCATCGGCAGGTCGCTGTGGATCCATGGCGCCGCCTCGGTGACGCGCGTCCATGTCTTCCCGTCCGGCGAACGCCAGACATCGCGCGGCGGCGCCTCGAACGATTGAAACCAGCCGCCGAAAAGCCACATCTGGTCGTGATAGACCAGTTCGCCTGCCGAATCGCGTGGCGTCCAACCCGCCGTCTCCGCAACCCGCACCCAATCCGGCACAGGCTTCTGCGCCAATGCCGCCGCGCCAAACACGCACGCAAAGAGCATTATGACGATCAGCTTCATCCCATGACCTCCCTCACGGCTCCGGCCCCGCCGACGCCGCTGCAGACACGATAGCACGAAGTGTGTCCGGCTCGGCAATTCGCCCCGATTGGGAAATGGAAAACCCGCGCGGCAAGCGACTAGAATACCCGCGCCATCAAGCCTTTCTGCGGAGGGTTAGGATAATTGGTAATCCACCGGTCTTGAAAACCGGCGCCTTCGGGCTTGGGAGTTCGAGTCTCCCACCCTCCGCCATACTCTCTTCTTCGCCTCGACTCTACTTCAGCGTCAGCCGCCATGCGTCATTGACGACGGGCCATGTGTTGCCGGCGACGACCCAGAGACTGCCATCATGGACGTAGCAGGTGGGCTCGTGGCGCGCGGTGAAACCCGTGGCCGCGCGGTATTCGTGCCACGTCCGGCCATCGGCCGTATACCACACGTCGCCCAAGTTCGCGCCGTGGACGTTGTCGAAACCACCGATGATCCACAGCCTGTCGGCGTAGACCTTTGCGACAAACCACATTCGGGGCGGCCATGGCCCGTGCTCGAGTACGCAATCCCACGCCCGGCCGTCGGTCGAGGACCAAACGTCGTTGAACGTGGTGAAGCCGGGATAATGCTTCTCGGGCGGTGTGTTCTCTTTGGAAATGGCGCCGCCCATGAGCCACAGCTTGCCGCCGAAGGTTTCGACGGCGGAGCCATATCGCGCGCCGTACGCGGCTTGTTCGATCTCACACGCCCACGAGATGCCATCGGCCGAAGTCCAGACGTCTGCGCCGCTGCCGAGTTGCCAGATCGCGTCGTTGTGTATGAGTGTCTCGCCGTAGCCGCGCGCGCCAAAGGGGGTCTTTTCGGCCATCTGCGTCCAGGTCACGCCGTCCTCCGAACACCACGCGCTGCCCTTGATGGCCCACATCTTGTCGTGAAAGGCCACCATCTCGCTGTAGCCGTCGTAAGGTGTCGCCCCGTTGACCAACGTCCACGTCCGGCCGTCGGCCGAACACCATAGATCGCGACTCAGAACATTCCCGTGGGCGTAGCCATTGCTCAGCCACATCTTGCCGCCAAACACGAGGTCCTCGGCCGTATCGCGCGGACTGAACGGGGCTTCCTCGATCACACGTTGCCACGGGGTCCCGGTCCAAACCGACTCGGCGGCGGCGCAGAGGGGCAACGCAATACCGACGCCCACAGCCACAAAGAAGGCAATCTTCACCGCATGATCTCCTGTTATCATCGGCCGTGTTCCGAGACACACCCACGCGTATCGGAGCTCATGAGCCGCATTGAATGACGATTATCTCATGAATGTCGTTGACGAATGTGTCGATAGTACTGTCGTTCAACGTCAGTTCCGTGGCGGCACATAGGGCGTGCGCCTCGCGGATCGGCGCGTTCATGGTGATCCGGGCGCGATACTGCGGCGCGTCCTCGATGAGATTCGGTAGCGCGTAAGGCCGGTTCTCGGCAGGTGTACAGCCGGGCGGCGCCAGATAGCCGAGTAGGTGCACCCGGAGTATGTCCTTCTCGCGCGTAACGACAGTCTGCACATTCAACGGCGCCTCGATTTGCACAAGGGGATCCTGATCAAGAAACCGGACGAGATTTCGCACGAACCGTCGCGCCTCAGTGACGGGATGTTCGCCTGCCGTCGCGGCGTCTGGTGAACAAGGCACGTATACCACCGTGCCTTGGCCCACCGTGTTGACCAGAACGGCCGGTCCGACCGGCGCGTCGGCCGACATGGGCCAGCCGGTGCCTTCGAGTCCTTTCTGTTGTCGTACGGTTCTGTGGGGTTTCATCAGCGTTCCGAACGCCGTGGCCGTGGTCGGCCTGAACGCGGCGGCCGGCCCCTCGACCAAGAACGGTCCATCCATGTCGATGCCCTCGGTCAAGCCAATCGACGCGTCGCTGGCCGCAACGCGTACATGGTTGTCTGTCGAAGGCAGGATCTCAACGAGCTCGGCGCCGATCAGCGCGGCCAAGGCGCACGTGTCGCGTGGCCGGCCCAGGCGGTCGAGGAGTCCAGTGATGCCTGTGGCGAGTAGCCGGCCGCCTTCCTCGACGTAGGTCTGAAACAGGCCGATTTCGTCTTCGGACAGGATCGCCGCATGGGGGAGATACACCACGGGGAAGCGCCGTAGCGTATCGAGATCTACGTTTTCGTCGAGCAGAATGCCTGTCGGGATGTGTTCGTACGTGAGGGCTTTGTGCGCGCCGTTGAAGCCCTGTTGGTAGCGGGCCGGCTTCTCGCGGCCGTACCAGTCGCGCGTGCGTGCCGAGTAGTAGAGGCCAACCTCGCAGAGCGGCGCTTGGCCAAAATGCGCCCGTTTGGCGTGCACCTCGTCAAAGAGGACGGCTATGCGTTTGTAGGCGACAGGATCCAACACGCCGTCATACGGCGTCTTGTCAACCATGGTCACCTGAGCGCCATGGGCCAAGAGCGTGAGCGCCTCCCAGCGAAGGTCGTTCAGCGGCCGCGTGGTCATGTCGTGGTACATGCGGACGCCACGCTGCATGGCGATCTGGTAGGGCCGGCCCGGCGTGGCGGCCGCGAGAAACGAGGCGGTCAGTCCTACGCCCAGCGCGCTGAACCCCCAGGCACCCGTCTCGCCCGTGACGAAATCGCCAATCACCGCGTGCTGCACCGGCCGTTGACCCACCTCCCACGAGAACGGCGGGGAACCGTGGTAGTTGAAGTCCACCGTTACGTCCGGCGCAAGGCCTCGTATGTACTCGCGGAGTTCGCGCTCGAAGCGGACGCCGGTCTCGTAGCGGAACTCAAGCATCCGGTCCCAGTCATCATCCCAGGTAGCGCCGCCCGGCATCGGCTTGCCGTACTGGGCCTCAAACCGTGTCTTGCAGGCCTCGCACCAGCATCCGTACGGCGGGCCGAAGCCTTGGTCCAGCATATCCATGTGGAATCCGTCGATACCGTAGGCCAGCATTTCGGCGGCGACGGCCTTGGCGTGCTCGACATATCCTGAGTTGAAGCAGATGCGGTCGATCGGTTGCCCATCGGCACCGATCATCCGGAACTCAGGATGTTCACGGAGCGGATAGCCGTTTCCCTGGACGACGCAGTAGGCGATCACGGGGAGGCCGTGCGGCTTGGCCGCGTCAATGGTCTCGCGAAGCACGTCCCGTGCGCCCAGGCCGGGACATTTGGGTGCCACCTTCGAATCGTAGTACGCGTACTCGCTGTCCTTGGCCCAGATGACGACGTACTCCGAGCCGACATCGAACTGCTTCCGGGCTATGTCCGTTCCGGAGAAACGAGCCGCATAACCAACATCCGTTGGATCGCTTCCGAATTGAGCGCCCGTCGGCCCTACTTCCATACCAACCAAACACCGAGCGTACCAAGGCTTGGCCGTGCTCATTGCGTCTTCTCCCGTCCCCTTCAGCACGATACCAACCATGAGAACCGTCGCGCTCCACCCGAGGACCTTCCGCCTGCTTGCCATGCTTGGTGGGCCTCCGCTGTATTCCTCCCCATGGCCGCGCGCGCCCGGGCCATCCTCCCTGCGCTAGCGCGCGTTGCGTATGGGAGAATTGTAAACTTCCCTGCCGGCATAATCGAAGTACTGGTTGTCCCTTGGCCCAAACCAGCCGACGGACCAGCGTCGGTTGTTGGCGCCGTAGGCGTTCTCTTCAGGCGTCCACTCGAGGCGTTCGCTCGACAGATGGCCGTCGCACCACATGACGTTGACGCGGTTGTAGTGACGGAAATGCAGGGACGGCGACAGGCACTCGGCGTCGGGATCGCCCCGGGGAAAGGCGCACGAAACATACCGAGGCGGTTCGATGAACCCGTACTCGATGATGGCGTTGCGTTGCGGCATGGCCGCGTCGGCGAACATGATCGTCTCGGCGGGTGCGGCCAGCAGCGCGTCGCAGATGCCTTCACGGCACGCCGCCACCGGATCGGCCATTATGGAGAGCTGCGATCCGACATAGGCCATGTTGTAACCGTAACCGCCGGAACCGGCCTCGAAGACATTCGGGACACTGCCTTGTTCCTCGTACTCGAAGAACTCGGGGCACTGCTTGACGCGGCCGTCCGGCAAGTATTCGAACAGAGGCCCCTGGCGCGGGTCGAACACGCTGTCCGGATTGGGCGTCTCGCGGACGCCATGCCATCGACAGCGGCCACCGAAGTGATCCGGCTCGGCATCGGGCAGCAGGAAGTCATACATGTCGGCGGCGGCGGGCGCGTAGTGGCCGTTGTGTTCGGAGGCGTACATGGTATTGGCGAGGAAGAGCTGGCGCAGGTTGTTTGCGCACTGGACGGAACGCGCCTGGGCCCGGGCGCGTGCGAGGGCCGGCAACAGCAGAGCCGCCAGAATGCCGATGATGCCAATGACGACGAGCAACTCGATGAGCGTGAAGCCCGCCGTGAATCGACCTCCTCTGGCGGCGGAAGCCCGCATGGCGTGTCACCGCCCGTGGTTCCGGCGCCGCAACGCCGGGCGAAATGCAACCAACACCAACGCGATCATGAGAATCCCGACGACGTTGAGCGGCATCCGCACAATGGGCAGCGCGAACACGCGATGCCCGAGTAGTTGGGTCTCGCCGCTATCCGCGTACACCTCGACGCTCACCGGTACCATCCCGTCGTCGCCCGCCGCCGGGGCGTACACGGTGAACGTGGCCCTGCCGGCAATCAGCGTCACCTGATGCCCGGGGTCTGCCGGATCGGCATCCGGCGTCTGGAGGCTGGCACCATCGACCAATACGGTCACGGGCGCCCCGTCCAGCAGGTTGCCGTATGCATCGCGGATCTCGCTCGTCATGAACGCCACCCGTCCGGGCGCGATGGCATTGGGATCCATGGGCTCGATCTGGATGGGACCCGCCGGCGCGCCGGCGAGGAAATCGTATCGGAGCTGGCCGTGCAGGACGCCGTCCAGCGATGCGGCGGTGACGATGGCCGTGCCGGCCTGTGTCATTCCGACCACGGTGAAGGCAATCGCTCCGCCCGTTGAGGTCACCTGAATGCCGGAGGCACCGGCATCGGCGTCGGGCGAAGCGATTGAGCCCAAGGTCGTGGCCACGGTGAATAGCGTGCCGTCGGCCACGATGGTGTCGTCGAGTTGTCGGATGGGATCGCTGCTGAACATCGCCGTGGTACCCGGTTCACCAACGCTGCCGCGTTCCGGCGTGGCGTGCAGTACGATGGGCGGCGCGCCGGTATCGATGTCTCCTTCGCCGGCCACGGAGGCCAGCACGAACACGCCCGTGTACCGGCTTCGGAAGGTGAGGCGGTTCTCCGCGGTGTCCTGCGTGACATTCGCGATGCCTTCCTGCGTGAAGGCGTCGCCCTCCCAGCGATACGGCCCGAGTCCGGGCTCATGCAGACCGGCGATCTCGGCTGATGTATATATGATGGAGAACTCCGCATCCTGAACTTGGGCTACTGTGAAGTCCGATTCGCTGCAATCGAACGATCGCGCAGCGCTGCTCTTGATGAGACCCGGGATGGCCACGCCCGGCGCGGGATCGGCGGCGACGGCGATATCGACAACGCCGTTGTACGCGCGCGTACCGGTGCGCGTGCCGGACGAGTAGAGCCGAATCCCGTTTCCGGCGGCGTCGTGGGCCCCTCCGAGTTCAGCGCCCGCCGGACTGCCGCCTTCCTCGAGAGGGGCTTCGAGCGCGAGCACCGTACTCTCGGGCCGCGCTGGGTCCGTGCCGGCCACGCGCGTCTCATACTCGTCGAGGATTCCGTCGCCATCCGTGTCCATGTCCGGCGCCACGTCTGCTACGGCGTCGATCTCGGGCGTAACGGTGCCGAGGGTTGCGTCTGTCACGTTGAGGAATGCCGACAGTCGGATGAAATGGAACCGCGAGAGACCCACCGGGTGACCACCGGCATCCACGGCCCACGCGATGTCGAAAGCATCGCCACCACCGCTCCGGGGCGTTAGCCCCACCTCGTAGGGATCGTCCGGCCGGACGTAGTTGTCGAGATACTCCCGCTGCGTCGGCGTCAACTCCGCGTAACCCCAGTCGTACTCCGTGCCATCACTGTTCGGATTGGGTACATTCCCGGCCAGGGGCGGATTGGGGTTCGGCATGCCCTCCGGCAACACCCAGATGCCGAGGTTTCGACTGCCGGGAATGACGTACCATGGATCGTCGGCCAAGCCGTTCCCGTTCGTATCCTCGCTGATCTCGATAAGTGCCGGCTCGACCATCTTGCGATCCGGGAGACCGCCGACCCAAAAGGCGTTGCTGTAGACGATGCAGTCCAGGCCCATGGGATTGGCGGGATCGTCGGTGACGGGGGTGTTGAATCCGAGGACGATATAGCTCCCGGGATCGGCCCCGGGTCGCCCGATGGAATGCAGGCTCGAGTTGTTGGGTATGCTGGTGCCTCCGCCCACCGGTTTGCCAAGGGTCTTGTGAGGGGTATCGAATCCGGTGTTGGGTTGGATGGCATGGTAGGCAACCACGGCGTCTGCCCAAGGGTCTTCCGCGCAGGCGCCTTGTGCGGCCCCGGTCAGGCAGGCCATCGCCAGGAAGGAGAGCATTCGAGGCATCCGCGTTCGTCGCCGCATGATTCGGTTCCTTCAAGAGGCGCGTCCTGCGACGAGTCCCGGCCGGCATCGGGAATCCGCACGGATGCCCGATGCACCTCGAGACGTCTGCTGCGATGTGACCTTCGGTGTCGTACGACCAGCAGCCTTACCCTCGAAGGCCCTCGTCCTGCAGTGCACTCCTCACGATATGTCGTCGGCAGGTCTTCGGACTTACAGGCTCTGGCCGCTGGGGCCACCTACCGGGCGCCGCTTCCCAGCCTCTGTTACCGCGAGGCCAGTGCGAATGAGTCGCGCCTTTCGTTCCTGATCACCGCTGCGGGACAGTCCCGGCTTCTCACCGGATTCCCTCTTAGCGCCGAGAGACGGTCATCTCTCGTGCGAACCGACACCCTCAGTGTACCGAGCAACGCCCGGAAATGCAACCCCCGCGATTGCGGTGCAAAATGGGGATCTTTCGCGTTGTGCATAGGGGCATGCTGACGAGGGGATCGCGCCAAACCAATCCAAGACGCGAGGCAGGAATCCTCTTGATTTCTAGAATCTACGTAGGCATACGTAGTTTACGGAGGACTGAGCCATGGAGTCCTTGGAGCACAAGAGGCTGCGAGAACTCGGGCCATTGGGACAGAACGAGCCGTTGGTCGCCGGCTCAAACAGGTAATGGCGGACATATCGACGATGAGAATCGCTATCATCCAATACCACGTGCCGAACAAACGGGCTGCACGCCGGGGCCAGGAGGCCGATGTTTCACGGTCCCCGGTGCCTGACCCAGAAGCATGTGGACGGCTCGGTAGCCTATAGGCGCCACGTTCTGGAAACCAAAGTCATCACCTGAAACGGCTGGGCGCTGTCAGTGCTGACCGAACCCCCGTTGAACCCCGAGGACGGCCAACACGACAAACCGCGTTTCGAATCCAAGGCATCCCCACGCCTGTCGCACCCCAAGAACACCTGGCCTCTCCCACAACGCCGTTCCACGTGTCTCCATTTCGCACCGCTGGCACAATGGCCCCCCCAAGATTGCATATCATCACGATTAATGCTATAACCAATCGTACTCTGCATCCAGAACAGCGGGGATACGCCGATGCTGAGTCGGTTCTTGACGGTGCGCGAACAACTGCTCATTCTGGCCTTGGTCGGCGCGGCCGGACTGGGCGCGGTGTCACTGTACCTTCACGACCGAACGCAGGGGCCCACCGGGACGGCGCCCGCGCCCCCCGTCGCCAAGCCGCTGCCCACGGCCGAACCCACGCCCGCCCCCATGAGTCTCCCGCTCGAACGCGAGTTGGAGATGCCGGAACCGATCCAGGTGGGCGTGGCCGGCGAGGTGAGGTTTCCCGGCTTGTACACGTTCGAGGAGGGCGCGCGTGTGGCCAACCTCATCGACGAGGCTGGCGGCGTCTCGGATAGTGCCGACCTTGCGGACATCAACCTGGCCGCCCGATTGATTGACGGATCCACGCTCACCGTGCCGCGCCGCCAGGACTCGGTTATCGACGGCAGCGTGCTGGTCTTGCGCCGACGCGCGGAGCTGCGCAATCCTCGGCCGTACACGATCTCCGGATGGCAGGCCCCGGAATCGGCTCCGATCACCGCAGCCACCCCCACCGCTTCCACGGCACCGCACCAGGAAGGACTGCTCGACCTGAATCGCGCTTCCCTCGAACAGATCGAGGCCCTGCCCGGCATTGGGCCAGCCCTCGCCGGCCGAATCATCGAGTACCGACAGCGGCAGCCTTTCGGCGTGGTGGACGACGTGCGCAACGTGAACGGAATCGGCCCGACGCGGCTCGAGCAGATTCGGCCCCTCGTGACCGTGGGTCCGGCCGAGTGCCTGCCATAGCGGTATTACGTCTTCGGGCTCCGGAGCCGATGCCGGTAGTAGTCGGCAACGACGGCCACCACGATCACGAGGCCCGTCACAAGACGCTTGATTGGCTCCTGCGCTCCCACCTGGACCAGGCCGCTCTCGAGTACGGCAATGATGAGTACGCCGAAGAAGGAGTTGACAACGGAACCACGACCGCCCATGAGACTGGTACCGCCAATGACCACGGCCGCAATAGCCTGAAGCTCGTAGCCGATACCGGCATTCGGATCGGCCGCCGTCAAACGCGAACAGTGGATGACGGACGCGAGCGCGGCCAGCAGACCGCTGATAACGAATACGGCCAGCTTCGTTCGGCGCACCGCAATGCCGGACAAGCGCGCCGTCTCCTCGTTGGCGCCAACGGCAAACATGTGTCGGCCAAACACCGTGCCCGAGAGGATGATCTGGCCCGACACCACCACGGCCAGCGCGAGCAAGAACGGAAACGACAGCCCGAACAGGTTCGCGTCGGAGACTCGCTCGATGGCCGCGCCGACATACTGCGTCCTCGATCTCGTGACGAGATAGGCGCCGCCGCGCGCCGCTTCCATCATGCCGAGCGTAACAATGAACGACGGTAGGCCCCAGCCGATCACCAGCAGTCCGTTGAGGGTCCCGCACGCCAGGCCCACGACGAGGCACGCCGCGATGGCAATAGCCAACGGTAGACCAGCGTCTACCAGACACACGCCGAGCACGGCGCTGCTCAACGCGAGAACCGCCCCCACGGAAAGGTCGATGCCAGCGATGATCAGGACGAACGTCATGCCGACCGCGATAATCACGGCGTCCGGAATCGAGTTGGCGATGGTCCGGAACGTAGCCAGCGTCAAGAAATGCTCGGTGGTCAGCCCGAACACGCTCACGAGCGCCACCAGCACCAACGTGAGGCCTGCGTAGTCGAGGAGCCGACTATACGTTCTTCTTCGATTCATCGCCGGTACGGTAGCATGAAGCCGGGGAAACGCGCCACCGCGACATCGCTTGGGCACACCAAGGCTTATTGCATGGCCTCGGCGGTGATGAGGTCCACCGGCGTCTCCTTGTCGGCGGGTGCAATCTTGCTCCGTATCATCTCGAGCGCGTACTCGATGCCGAAGACCGCCAACTGGTCTGCGTGCTGATCGGCGGTGGCCAGGATCTCCTCTTTCTTGAGCAACTCCTGAACGGCCGAGATGTTGTCGAAGCCCACTACCATCACGTCCCCCAACCGGCCGGCCGCGCGCAACGCCGATACGGCCCCTAGGGCCATGCTGTCGTTGGCGCACAATACGGCCTTCAAATCCGGCGCTTCGGTAATCATCGCCGAGACCACCTTGTCCGCTTTGGCCATCTCCCAGCCCGCCGACTGAGAGGTCGCGATGACCATGCCCGCCGCGTTCATCGCATCCTCGAAACCGAGCTTCCGCTGAATCGCGTTGTAGGCCGACGGCACGCCCTCGATGATCGCCACATTGTCGCCCGGCCTCAAACGTCCGGCCAGATGCTCAGCCACGGCCCGCGCGCCCTTGCGATTGTCCGGGCCCACAAAGGGAATCCGAACGCCCTTGTCCTGCAACACCGCATCATCGAACTTGTTGTCGATATTGACCACGGTGATTCCGGCATCCATCGCCTTCTTGCATACCGGAACCAATGCCTTCGAATCGGCCGGCGCAATGACGATGGCGTCCACCCGCTGGCCTATCATCTGCTCGACCAGTTGAACTTGCCGGTTTACGTCCAACTCGTCCTTGATTCCTTCCGCTAGGAGATCGTATTCGTCGGCATGGGCTTGCTGATGATCCCGGGCGCCTGCTTCCATCGTGGCGAAGAACTCGTTCGCCAACGACTTCATGATCAACGCGATCCGGGGCTTATCGGCCGCCGGTGTGCCGCCTTGCGACGCCTTTTCGGCCCCACAGCCCCCCACGGCCCAGGCGACAAGACATGTGGCCACCACCACGCGAATGGAGCTCCGTCGACGCATGATCCACCTCCCCTTCCGCTGAAAGCAGACACCGAAGCACACCACGTTGTCTCTGCCCGCCACACGCACGCGGGATGGGCTTAGGAATGCCCGCCGCCGGTATCCTCCTACTTCACAACGCCGACGACAAAATCGGCATTGCTGAAGTCCCGGAGCTCATTTTCCGTGTACGACTGCACACGGATCTTGTAGTCCGGACGGGCGCCCAAGTCCACAGGGATTGCCCACGAGAACACGCCATCGTTGTCCGTCTTGAGCGCCAGCCACCGATCCAGCACGCCCCCGGCGTGCAGGCCTACCCGCACAAAATCGCCGACGGCCGGATCGTTGGTCTGCCAGGTGATGTCACGAACCTCTCCCTGCATCCACAGCTCACCACCGTTGGGCGAGATGACGCGCACCGGGACCGGTTCGATCGAGAACCGGCCATCGCTGTAACCGCGAAGGTCCGCATCGCCATACGATTGGACCCGAATCTTGTACTTGTTGCCGGCGGTGACGTAGTCGGGAATCACCCAGTTGTATTCGCCGTCGTTATCGGTCTTGCGGTTGATCCAGAAGAGGAAACCGCCGCCTTTGTGCAGCGCGATGCGTACCAGCGTTCCGACTCCAGCATCGTTGGTTTCCCACGTTATCGGATAGGTGGCTCCCGCTGCCCACGTGAGGCCGCTCGTCGGACTCGATACGTAGATTGGCGCTGCGACAATCGAGAACGGCTGAGGGCTTGAATCGCGCAGGTTATTCTCGGTGTATGACTGGACGCGGATCCGGTAGTCAGAGCCCAGCACCACTGTATCCGGGACCTTCCAGGTATAGGCCCCGTCGTTGGCCGTCTTGCGGACGATCCAGAAAAGCAAAGTGCCGCCGCTTTCGAGACCGATGCGCACATTGGCACCCACGGCCGGATTCGGACTCGCCCACGTGATCGTATGGAAATCGCGTATGGTCCATTCCTCACCGCCGATCGGGCCCAGAACCGCGATGTCCTTTCCGCATTTCAGATAGCCGATGTCGAGCAATGCCGCTTCGTCTGCTGCGGAATAGGTACGCTTGGCGAGGCCCAATGTCAGGCCATACTCCAGTACAGCGCCGCCCGGTATGCTGCCGGTCGCGAAATGCCCCAGGCTGTCCGTGGCGCGCCAGGTACTCGGTGCGTACACCTGGGCCGGGCCGCCCAACACCGCTTCGATCTGAGGGCCCACCACGACGACGCCATTACTCGCGCCCAGCAAGTCGCTCGGCGAAGCATACTCATTGAACTGAGGCTCTTCGTCAATCTCGACGAAGAGATCGATGCCGGTGCCCGTTTCCAGCATGTTGTCCCAACGCGAATACGCGTTTTTCCCGGCGCCACTCGTCCCGTTCGAATTGGATAACGAGAAGATACCCAACGTGTGGGTGACTTCCTTCAGCAACACCGTGAACAGGTCATACTCCGCCGGTCCCGGCGTACCACTCCCCAGATACCAACTATAGGCCCAGTCCACGCGCAGCCGAATCTCCGCCGTGCCTTCCAGGGGCTTCACGCCCGTTGTGAGGCGTTCGTACACGAAGCCGTTGTGCCAACCGGGCGTACCTCGGCAGCTTGTCCCGCCTGCCACGGGCTCGCCCGTTCCCAGGAACCACGACTGGAACACGAGCACGTCCAGCGTGCCCGTCTCGTTGATGAAACCAGCCACGTAATCAAGCACATCTTCGAGAACGCCCTTGCGTGCGGCACCCAGCGTGGGATCCTTGAATCCTTGGTTCTCCAGATCCTGATACGTGATGTTGAACGTGATGTTGGGCGTCTCGAACACCTCGGACACCAGCGGCGACGCGCTCAGTTCGACTGCGTCCGACGAATCCCACACCCGTTCGACGCCTCGCGACGAGACATCCACAATCGGCTCGGCACCCGCCCAACCTGCGCTCAGAACGACCGAGACCAATCCGACCACGCCCAAGAGACGCGCATGCTTCACCGCCGAGGCTCCACGACACAAACTACATATAGACATAGTTCTTTCCTCTTTGGATTCCTTCGGTTTGCGTTCTGTCCGAAACAGAGTACAATCCCATATGAAGGCCGGACAAAGCGGAATACCCACGCACCGAACTCAGAAGGCAAGAGCCGCTTCCAGCTATGCCAGCAATCTCAACGGCCATACGCGCAAGGGGCAGACCAATCCCCGCACCTCCGCGACACCCATATCCGGACACCCGTGAGCTTCGCGGACTCGGACACCCATGCCTGTCGCCTAGACTATACGGAGAATCATGAAGGTCTGTCAAGCCGAGCCCAATCGAGAGGCAGTTTCCGGCGAGATCCTCGATGGCCGCTTGCATCAGGGGTATTGGCTCAAGGCGGAGCCGGGCCGGAGGCGTGGGCCACGAGAGGTCCATCGCGGAGTCGTGGTATGACAAGACGGCCCTGCTGGATATCCTTGGCGGGGCGCCGGATACGGTAAACGCACATTCTCGCTCACCGGGATCGCCGTCGAGGGCATATACTGATACCCGGAGGGTATTGGCGCCATGATTCACGATCCGGAGTTGCGCTCGTTGCTCGAGGCGGAGCGGAAGCGCGCCCGCAATGAACACGATGGCCTACCGTCGAACCCGGCTGTCGTCGACAAGCGGTCCGAGTTGCAGCAACGCCTCGCCGAACTCAACCACTTGCTCGATGCCACGCCGCCCGCGCACGACGTCACCCGACGCGACCCGCGCCTCCGGTTCTACGTCATCCTCCTGGCCATAGCGCTGCTCGTGCTCGTGGTGATCTGGGCAGCCGTTCTCCTGCGCCACGACGCCCAACTTCACGCCATCGATGCCAACCTGAACCAGTTACTCGATGTATTCCGCCAGCGCGGTCTCCGGCCGGAGTGAGTGCTACCGGAAGATGACGTCCTGGATCTTCTCGCCTCGGAACCGGATCGTCTGGCTATCGACACGCTCGATGTCCGGAGCCCCGGCCGCCCCGTCGGCCACGTCCGTGTGGAAGAACCGTTTCTCGATCACGAAGGGGCCTTGCCGCACCACGGGCGCCAGCGGCGATTCGCGATGACGTCGCACGGCCTCGGCCATGCGTTCGCGGATAAGCGCACGCGCCGCAGTAGCCGACAGCGACACAGCCGCGTTGCGCCCAATACCGCGCTTGACGGCAGCCGTCACGATGCCCGGCACAAGCGCCTCGGCCTCGCGGCACGCGGCTTCGTCGCCACTCAGGAAGATCAGAGGCAGGCCGAAGGCGCCCTGGTAGAGCGCCCATTGCGCGATCTCGCCGATGGGTTCGCCGTTGAGCTTGATGTAATCGATGGCGCGGCTGGACTGGGTGTGGTTCTGGTTGCCCGTCCGGACGCCGGCCATGGCGTGCTGGCCGACCATAATGGTGGCGTCGTATTCGCGGAACACTTCGTCGCGGGCGGCACGGTGACCGCACGGGCGGCCGTGCATCAGCTTGGCCTTGGGATGCAAGTCCTCGAACCAGATCGCACCGGGGCCGTGTCCGTCGACCACGAGCACCTCGTCGACGCCTTCGTCGATCATACCCTCAATGGCGGCATTCACCTCAGCCGTGAGCAAGTGCCGCGCCTCATTGTTGAACCGCCCGTCGGGATAGGACTGCGGCTCGAAGGAAACGACGCCGGCCACGCCTTCCTGATCCGTACACATGAGCACTTTCATGAACGATCTCCTGGTTGCCGTCTTGCGCTATTCGACGGTGAATTCGTCGTCGGAATCGAACGGCGGACACACGATGTTGATGATCTCGAAGCGGCCGCGGGCGACATGCGCCGTGCCCGGCGGGATCATCACGACATCGCCCGGCGATACGGCCACTCGATCATCATTCAACTCGATCTCGCCTTCGCCATCGAGAATGACGTAGTACTCGGTCAAACGCTCGTGGTAATGCTTGCGCGCCTCCTGGTCAATTGTCACGTGATGGATGCTCACCAGGTCATTGTCCTCACCGGTGAGGATTCGGCGGCTGATGCCACACGGACACGCCGTCTCCGGCGTATCTTCGAGACGCTTGATCACATAGGGCTCCGGCGTGAGCGCCGTTTCCTCTGCCCAATGCTCGACGCTCGGGTCTTCCTCACCATCGGCGGCGTATTCGTTCTGCGTCACTTCCTGTTCGAGGATAGCCACGGCGCGATCAGCCTCGTCCGCCGGCACCTGGAGCTCGACGCTCGTACCAAACGCAGAGAATCCTGACAGCCACGCCGAGGTGTTCTCGCCCTTGACGAAAACGGGAATGCCGGCCGCTTCGAGCACGCTTCGACACACATCGGCGGGGGCCAAGAGGGGAAACGTGGCGATGGTGACCCATTCTGTGCTCATCGGCGATCTCCCTGCGCCCGACGCGTGATACCCAATCCGCACAGCGGAACCATTTGGCTCAACTCGTTGACGCCGTAATTGAAAACCGTGAACCCACCCATATTCAACTTGCGCGTGATGTCAATCTGCTCGATCAGCCGGGCGATGTCGCTGGGATCCGGCCACACGCTCAAGCCGATGCCCGGATAACACGGCACCTTGCCGAACCAGGCTTTCTGCTCCTGCACGAGCCGCTTGAAGTTCCCGGAGTCCGCCGTGTAGTCCATGGGACACACGAAATCGAGATAGCCTTCGTCACACCACAGCTTCGTGTCCTGGCCGATAGTGTCGCGATGCGTCGGCCAATCGTTGAACACCGCCGCCGAAATCTCGACGTCGGGCTTGGCCTTATCGAGTTTGTCGTGAACGCCTTTGACCACAGCGGTGATCTGACGCCGCCGAAACTCGAACCATGCCTGCTGGAGATCCGGCTTGGCACGCACGTCGGCGGGCCAGTTGGCCACCTTCGCGCCGAGGTATTGCTCGAACCGTTTGCGGCAACCGGTGCAGAAACACGAGTTGCTGTCCGGATAACGAATGTAATCGAAATGCACGCCGTCGACGTCGTATTTCGTCGCTACCTCGACCATGGCGTCGATCTCGAGTTGCTGGTTGGCTGGACTCGAGGGGCACAGCCAGCGATCCTCGGCCTTGCCGTCGAAAGTGACTTGCGTGCGGCCTTCGCGCTTGATCTTCTCGATGAAAGCCGATGGCGCGCGCCCGCCCGTGTTCCAGTTCACCTTCCAGACGTGGCACTCGACGCCGTACTTTTTGCAGGCCGCCAGGCAGGCCTCGATCTGATCGCCCTTCTCCTGGACCTCAGGCGCTACCGGCAGCACCTCGCTTCGGTAGTAGGCCGTGCCGCCCCAGCACATGTTTGGCAAGATCGCCGTGAAACCGTTCTCCGCCAGAATCCGGATGGCCTCGTTCCATGTCAGCCCTTCCACACCGAAGGCGTTGTGACACCAGAAGGCCCGGTGCTCGCCCTTCTCAGGCCGTTGCGCGGCGGCGTAGGCGCGCTTCAAGGCCTCGCCGGCCTCCTCGGCCGCGGCCATGGCCTCCGGATACTTCTTTTGCTCGACGAGTGCCGCGGCCCGCGCTCGAATGCTAACCGCTTTTTCGAGCGCCTGCTTCGCCTCGCGCGTCTCGGCGCTGGACTCGATGGCCCATCGGACCTCGTCGAATGTCTGGAACGAGGCTAGTCGACCCATCCGATCCAAGCGCCACGCCACCGCCTCCTCCCAGCAGCCGGGCGCGAAATGCCCGAGCATCGCCATGAGCATCCGGCGTTTGTTGGCGTCATCGCCGGGCATGACAATGTGCGTCATGAACGCACAGGTTTCCGAGACGATCAGGGCCGGCTTGCCCGTAGACTGACCTTCCGGATCGTGCCAATAGGCCACCACGCGCGCCGACGCGCCGATGGGCTTCGCCACGGTGATGTTGCCGGATACCTGGCCCACGGCCGCCGGCATGCCGCCGAGGCCGTCCGCCGCCGGCCGGATCGACGAGAACTGGCCGGGGCGTTCTTCGCGAAGATACGATCCGGGATCGATGCCGGCGCGCGCGCGGAGCACAGTCGGAATCGTGTAGAACGACACAAACTTGCCGCCGCCCGCGATGAACTCATCCAACGCCTTGACCATCGCGTCCGGCGCCGACGGGCTGTACGGAAGAATCGCGATCTGCGTCTTCTCAAGCCGCTTCGCGTTTACGTCGGCGTCACTGAGAAGCGTGTAGTCGAGGCCGAGATCGTCGAGATACTGGCCTATCGTTTCGGCGCAACGAACCGCCGTGCGCGACTCGCCGGGCGCCGCCGAGGCCGCCGAATCCGCGCGAATCACCGCGATGGAGGCGTTCTCACCGACCACGCCAAGACCGGCAATGTAGAACTCGGTGTGGCCATCGCACAGCCGCCACGCCGAAAGCCGGATACAATCGACACGGCCCCATCCCGCCGGCTGGTCTTCCACCCACGTGCCGGTCTTCTTCACGACCACCGTGCTCCACCGGCCGGGCGTCGTGTCGGCAATGGTGGCGCCATACCAGCCGGAGCCGCTGTGGAAATAGATGTTGAAGTGCGAGACGGGTGCTGCGTCTCGGCATAGGAACTCGAAACGGACACCCTGCGCCGCCGCCAAATCGAGCGAGACCTTGTGATCCCATGACGCGCGCGCCGTCTCCGTGCCCTGGAAGCGCACGGGCATCCGCAACGCCGGCCGTCCGTCCAGCTCCACCACGGACACGTCCAGGCTTCCTGCCATGGGAACATAGGCCGCCCGGAGCGCCTCGGCACTCGGATATTGGAACTCATCGATAGTGCGGTAGTCCGCCGCCTGCGCGCCCAAGGCCGCCGCACCCAACAAGGCCATCACCATCATTCGAATCGACATGCGACAAGTCCTCCTTGGTTCTGCGCCATTCGGCCTGTCCGCCAAGGCTACAAGTTTGGGTCTCCCAGTGCAACCTGCCACGCCGCAATTGTGTTCCGCGCAAGATTCTGCTTAAATCATCTCCATCGGATACAAACGCCTGGGGCCACGAACGAGGATGCCGCTATGAGCCAACCCTATGAAATCCACGTCATCTCGAACACGCACTGGGACCGCGAGTGGCTGTTCGACTTCCAGGAGACACGGTTGCTGCTCGTCGAGTTTCTCGATAGCCTGTTGGACATCCTCGACAATGAGCCGAGATACGACTCGTTCTTGCTCGATTCGCAGGCCGTGCCCCTCGAAGACTACCTCGAGCTGCGGCCCGAGAACCGGGCCCGCGTCGAAAAACATGTTGCCGCCGGACGGCTCATGGTCGGCCCCTGGTACACGTGTCCCGAAGGGTTCTGCGTAAACGGCGAATCGCTTGTCCGCAACCTGCTGTACGGCCATCGCGTGGCACGCGCGTTTGGCGGCGTGATGAAGGTCGGCCACACGCCGTTCTCCTATGGCCAGAACTCGCAGATGCCGCAGATCTACGCCGGTTTCGGCATCGACACCATCCTCTTCTACCACGGCGTCTCGCACGACGACACCGCCAACGAATTCATCTTCGAGGGCGCGGACGGCACGCAGATCCTCGGTTCGCAGATGAGCGCCCACGCCCGCTACAACTTCTACTTCGGCCTATACCGGCCGGTGCTCTACGGCGAATACATCGACGATCGTGTCACTACGTGGACGCGCGGCGGCTTGCCATTCCACCGCTGCAGCGAGGCCCACTGTATGGAGCATCACGACCTGCTCGACGCCGAGCGCCACTACTACCGCGCCAAGCTCAAGCCCGCCCTCGAGGCACTCCTCGCCGAGGAGAAGGACGCGGCCACCACGCGGTTCATCGCGTTCATGCAAGGCCACGACAGCAGCGTAGGCGACACGCTCACGCTCCGCATCATCGACGACGCCCAGCAGTACCTCGGACGCGACAAGATGTTCCACAGTAACTTGCCCGCGCTCATGGAGAAGGTCAAAGGCGCCGCGAAAGATCTCGAGGTGCTCAAGGGCGAGCGGCGCGTACCCAAACCCATGGGCGGCCGCATCCACCTTTACAGCGACGTTCTCTCGAGCCGCACGCGCATGAAACGCCTCAACGCGCGCGCCGAAACGGCCCTCCAGCGGTGGGCCGAGCCGTACGCGGCGCTCACATGGGCACTCGGCGCCGCCTATCCGAAATCGGCCCTCGATCTCGCCTGGAAAACGCTCCTCAAGTGCCACGCTCACGACAGCATCGCCGGCAGCGGCGTGGACGAGATCGAACGCGACATGAATTACCGCCTTCGCCAGGTGATCAATGTTTCCGAGGGCCTCACGCGGCGAAGTCTCGAGTTCATTCAGGGCCGGATCGACAACTCGGCCGCCGCGCGCGACGACGTCTTGTTCACCGTGTTCAACGCAGCGCCCCGAACGCGCTCGGAGGTCGTCACCGTCGTGGCCGATCTCCCGTCGACGAGCGGATACGGGCCGGACCTCTCACTCATCGAGCCGGGCCACCAGCGGCCGATCCCGGTTCAGGTCTGCGGCCGCAGGCCGCATCAGACCGTGGTCAATCATCTCGGAAACGCGCCGGAAATGATGGCCTGCGAGCGCGTGCGGTTCCATTTCGCCGCCGAGAACGTGCCGGCCTTCGGTTACGCCACCTACTACCTCCGCCGCGAAGCCGTGGACGCGCGCGGCACGCTTGTCGCCGGCCGGAACACCATGGAAAACGAACACCTCTCGGTGCACATCAATGCCGATGGCACGCTCGACATTACCGACAAGGCGTCAGGCCAGGTCTTCTCGGGTCTCCACTACTTCGAGGACTCGGGCGAAGGCGGCGTCGCGTGGATGCACGTCGAGCCGCAGTTCGACCAGGTCCTAACCAGTCTGTCTTGGCCGGCCGTGGTCGCGCTGGTCGAGTCCGGGCCGCTCTTGGCGCGCTACCGCATCGAGTACCGGATCGACGTGCCGGTGCATATCGAGGAGGCCGGTGACGACGACTGGAAACGCCTGGACGGATTCAACAACAGCGCCCGCCGCAGTCCCGAGACACGCACCATGAAGATCGTCTCCGAGATCACCCTGACCAAGGGCGCGCGCGCCGTCGATGTCGTCACGCGATTCGATAATCCGTGCAAGGATCACCGGCTTCGTGTGCTGTTTCCGACGCGGCTCGCCGCCAAGACGTGTCACGTGGAGAACGCCTTCGACGTCGTCGAGCGCCCCATCGAGTACGGGCCAAACGACCCCTGGGCGCGCGCCGTCAACCCGACCTTCCCCATGCACCGGTTCGTCGACGTCAGCGACGGCGCCGTGGGCCTCGCCGTCGTCAACGATGGAATCCGCGAGTACCAGATCACCAATGATGCGGATCGCGCCATCGCCGTAACGCTCATGCGCGCCTACGAGATCGCTCTGGCCACCGTCAGCAAGCGGTGGGAACGCCATCCCGAAATGGAGCTATCACAGTGCCCCGGCGCGCACGAGTTCCATTACCGCATCTATCCGCATGCGGGAACATGGGCCGAGGGGGACGTGTTCGCTCAGGCCGACGCGCTGACGGCCCCCCTCGAGCCGGCACAGGTCGGCCCCCATGGCGGCCATTGGCCCACGAAACAGGGGTTGCTGGCCATCGAGCCGGACGGCCTTGTTTTGACGGCGCTCAAACAGTCCGAAGATGGCGAAGGCCTGGTCCTTCGGGTCTTCAACCCAGGCACCAAGGCTACCCACGGCACAATCCACTTGCCGGCCAAGATCCAGTCCGCAACGGTGGTTTCCCTCGAGGAAATGCATCAGGAAACGCTCGAGCTGCACGGCAAGAGCCTCCGCGTTAGTGTCGGGCCGAAAAAGATCCTCACCGTCAAGGCCGTGTTGGCGACGTAGCGGCACACCCGATCTCAGTAGAGGAGGTCGAGCGCCTCGGGATCGGGCATCTTCGTGCGGCAACACGCCATTTGCGGCTTACCAAGGAGGTTGAGGATCTCGCGGGCTCGCTGATGTGAAAAGAACGCCTGCGAGGAGGCCGCGAACGCATCGAGATGCCGGCGCACATCGCCCTCGATAAGAGCCAGCAGCGCCGGCATGCCTTCCTTGGCGCGCGGCGTCGCATCCGCCCGCTGCGCGGCTACGTAGTTGCGGAGCACGCGGTAATCGTTCCACGTGCCGAGTTCCTCTTGCGCCTGTTTGAGGTCGCGGAGAAAGAGCTCCATCGGCTCGCCGTAGAGCGGCGCGTACAACTCGCACGTGTAGCGGAGCTTCTTGAAACCGATCCGAATACGATGGAGGATGTCCTCCGAGGATACGGTCTCCCAAAGGCCGTAGATGCGGTACAGGGATTGGTAGTCTCCCTGGAGATTGACAACCGCATTCTTCACGTAACACGCGCTCTGCGGCCGCAGGCCTTCGAACAGCGCCATGAGCGCGCGATCGAAGTTGGGCGAGGTCGCGAGATCCACGCCCTCGATCACATGCGCCGTTTCATCCGCGCGCATGGCGCGGAGCCGGCGGACAACGTAGCCCAGCGCCCACCGCGGCGCGCCGTGCAATGTGCGCCGCGCACTCTCGAGTAAGCCCAACGTCACGTCGAGTTCCCGGGCAACGCCCAGCAGACGCGTGATATTGCGGACATCTTTGTAGAAAGGTCTGAATGCGCTTCGTGCAAAGACGGCTTCATGCTCGCCAAGCGCGGCCCGCAGGCGGCGTGAGGCCACCCGCGCGTCGTGGATCCCGTCGGGATCCTGCGTCCGCGTCGCCTCGATGGGATTGCGCAGCGCACGCACTCGACTCTTGAGCAGTCTCGCGGCCGCCTCCGGCGCCAACATACAGGGCTTTGCCACGCACGAACCTCCCAAAGCTGGCCCCCGTACTGCCAGCCAGCCAGCCGCTATGCCTCGGACAGAGGATTTCTATCCTAACGTCTCACTGAGACAATCTCAAGGCGCGTTCCGTAGACTGCTTCGAACAAGCCCTTCTTGCGTTCGCCGCCCCCAAGGTCCGTCGCGTTCGGTTGCCGCTGCTCGACTTCGAGGCGAACGCCGTCGCCCTGCTTGGCAGCGCGTACCGTCAAGACGCTGGCCATGTGGCTGCGATCCAGGCCGTCCGCCAGCCGAAGGAGCGCCGCAAGGCGCGATACCACGCGCCGATCATCGCCGCCCAGTGCGGCAAACATGGCATGCGAGGTAGAAGGATGGGCTTTGCGGTGATATCGCGCGATGCAGGCGATCATAGAGCGCTCGCGCGCCGAAAACCCGTCCAGCTCGCTCCGCGCAATGATGTCCTGGGCGTGCTTGTGGTGGGCGCGCATCGCAACGGAATAGCCGATGTCGTGAAGCAACGCGGCCGCAACAAGCAAGCGCCTCTCGCGGGCACCAAGTCCGTGTGTTGCCTCAAAGGCACTGAACAGGGCCACGCTCACCGCGCAGACCTGCCGGGCGTGTTCGGGCTCCGGATCATACTCCTCCATCAACACGACGGCGGCCTGAAGACCGGGATCGCGCGCGACGTGAACTGACCGCGCTGCCTTGTTCTTCTTGGACATCCGCGCCTCTCTGAAACACGGCCCAAGCGCGCTAGGGGTTCACCACAACGCGCATGCCGGCATGGCTCTCGGCCACGGCAAACGCCTCGACCACCTGGGCCAGGGGAAATCGATGCGAGATGTACGGTTTCATATCGATCGTGCCCGACGCGATCAGATCCACGGCCAGTTGGTGATGGCGCGGTACCTGACCATGCGCGCCCATGACGAACAGCTCCTTGTAGTGGATCACGTTCGTGTCCAGCGTCACCTGCGCGCGATCCTTGGGAAGGCCGCCGAAGAAGTTCACACGCGCTCGATTCTTGGCCATGGCCAGCGCGTCGACCTGCGCCTCGGGCGATGGACAGGCCGTCAGGATTACGTCTGCGCCCAAACCGCCCGTGGCCTCGAGCACGCCGGCCACCGCGTCCTCCTCGGACGAGCAGAAGTACAAATCCGCGTTGAAACGCCGCGCCATCTCGAGCCGAGGCCGCGATCGCTGCACCACGATCACGCGCGCCGCGCCCATATGCCGCGCGACCTCGATGATCATGCATCCGATGGGACCGGCCCCAAGGATGACCACCGTGTCGCCGAGCCGGACGCTCGACAACTCGAGGGCGTTGATCACGCAGCCGAGCGGCTCGGCGAGGGCCGCTTCGTCGTACGTCACGCGATCCGGTAGCTCGTGCACCGGCCCATGGTTCACGACGATTCGGTTGAGCAGGACGTATTCGGCGAAGCTACCGGGGAACTGATATCCCATGGCGTAGTTGATCTGGCAGTTGTTGCCGATGCCGGCCTCACAGAAGGCGCACTCGCCGCACGGCACGTCGGCGCCGATGGCCACGCGGTCACCCAGCACGAAGCGCGTCACGTTCTTGCCGACTGCCACCACCTCGCCCGCCGATTCGTGGCCCATGATCGCCGGCGGTCTGAGTCTCGGATTGCCGTGGTGGAACATGCGGATATCCGATCCGCACACGGCGCACGCGTGCACGCGCACGAGCACACCATCATCGTCCGGCTCAGGCGTCGGTACTTCACGAACCACAAGCTTCTCCAGGCCCTCGAGAACGGCAGCCTTCATCCTGCTACGCTCCTTCGTCGTTCACGTACATCACTTTGTTGCTGAACGCCGTGCGATCGCGCATCATCACCAGCGCGTCCCACAGCTCGTCGAGACCCACCCGATGCGTGATCAGCGGCATCACGTTCAGCCGCTTGCCGGCCATCGCGTCGAGGGCAAGTCGCCACTCGTTGTGCGGCGTCGATGCAAACGACGAGTTCCACGTGCCGCGCACCGTCAGTTCCTTGCGGAGAACCGCCCAGTACGCCTCCTGCGACAGCCGCATCTCGCCCGCCGGGTTGCCCATGAGCACGACGGTGCCGAATGGCCGCGCCGCCTTCATACACTGCTCGAAGGCCGCCGAACTCCCCGATCCCTCGATGACGACGGCTGCCCCTCGGCCGGTTCGCGCCATCACCCACGCGACGGCGCCACCGTCGCGCGCGTTGAACACGAACTCAAAGCCAAGGCCGCGCGCAAACTCGAGCCGGGCCTCGTCGATATCGACGAGCATTACGTCGCCCGCACCCGAGATCCGCGCCCATTGACCCAGCAAGAGCCCTATCGGCCCCGCGCCAAACACCAGCACCGTATCGCCCACCGCCATCTCCGACCGCCGCACGGCGTGCGCCGCCACCGCCGCCGGCTCACACATCGCCGCTTCGATAAGCGACACGCCGTCCGGCACCTCGAGCAGGTTCCACACCGGCGCGCGGACGTACTCGGCGAAGGCGCCGTCACTCCGCGAACCGAGGTAATCATAGTCCTCGCACTGGGCGTGCGCACCAATCTCGCACGACGAACACGCATGGCACGGAATCAGGGGAAACACCGCCACGCGCCGCCCCACCAGCGCCTCGTCGACGTCTTCGCCGACGCCCACGACTTCGCCCGCGAACTCGTGGCCTGGAATCGTCGGAAAGCGATACGTTCCCTTCGAGAAGACGCGCGGAATATCCGAACCGCACACGCCGCACGCGGCGACGCGGATGAGCGCCTCGCCCGCTTTCGGCGCCGGTGTCGCAACTGCTTCACAGCGGAGATCGCCGACGGCATGGAGTACACAGGCCTTCATCGGTACCTCTTGGTGGTCCATCTATCTCGTTCCCGATGGAGCGATGGGCGCCATTATACCGAAGACAGCAAACACGCGCCTATGATGCACTCGCCCGATCGCAGCGGACGTGCAAGACCGTGTAGATGGACACACGCGGCACGGTCACGCAAAGCCGCTGCTCGCCCTCGGAAAATGGCAAGGCCACCGGCCCGGCACCCGGTTCGAGCGCCTCGACAGACGCCGCGTGCCACTCCGCGGGCAGCGGAATACGCACATCAAGGTCGCGGACAACGACCGGCGGCCCCGACTTCGCCACGGCGTGAATCGGCACATCGTAGTTGACCACGTGGACCACGAGCGAGCGTTTCTCCCCTTCCTCTTTCACAAAGGCGCTGAACCGGATGGTGGCCGGCGTTTCCGCGCCAACCACGGCCAACTCCGTCTTCGCAATCGACCTTAGCAAGGATAGCAGCACACTCGGCCCTGTGTCGCCCGCCGCCACATCGTGCGTCCGCTCCAGCACCACGCCGATCTCGCTGGCTTCATCTTCGGTGAAGTCGAAGAGTTCGAGCGGGCGCGGCGGAACAAGCGCATCGAGATCGTGCGCCAGAACGATGTGCCCTTTGCCTGCCGTGGGAATGGGCGTCTTGTCGTCCGGTTTTGCGGCCGAGGATTGTGCGGCAAAGGGCTTGGGCGAGCGGGCCCGGCCGAGCTCGGTGACTCCCCCGCACGATCCGATCGCGACGAGGATGCCGCCTTCGGACACATACTCCCGAAGATCGTTGACCTGCTCGTCGCTCAAGTGCCGCGCCTCGGGCAGGATGACGGCCTGGTACCGCCGCAGTGTCGTCGCGCTGACGTTCTGCTCGACGATGAAATCGAACAGGACATGCTCGTCGGAGAGATCGCGCCGGAGGCGGTAGACGTCGCGCATATGCTTGAAATTGTGCCAGTACAATTCATCTCGGAAGTAGAAGACACCCACTTCGGACCAGGGATCGAGTCCCTCGAAGATTGCCCGGTTCTCGCGCCAGAAGCGGGCGTATTGCGTACGCACCTCCGGACACTCATACGCCGGTTGGATTAGGCCTCCGCCGCCGCCCGCCCCTGCCTCGGCCATGGCCAGCGCGACGCCATCGCGATCACGGGCATGATACAGGAGCATGCCGCCTCGGATGCCGCTGGCGAAGGCCAGTTTGTACGGAAGGATACAGTCCGAGATCGTGTCTGGGCCGAAGCGGCCGGACTGCTGCATTTCCTCGAACATCAGCCAGGAACACGACGCTGCCCAGCGCCCCACGTCCTGGCCGTTCCCCACGCGCTTTCGGACACCGTCGATATGCGCCATGGGCGACAGGTTCGGCAGCACCATGAAACCAGGCCGCAACGCCTCGCCTTCGTTCCGCAACACGGTGAAGAGATCGGTCATGCTCGACGCACGGAACCGCCGCATCTCGACGCCGAGCAGGCTGCGGTCAGTCTCTTCGGCCAGTCGAACAGACTCAGCCGAATCGAATCCGAACCGATCCTTGAGGGCGTCTTTCGAGTACCGATTCTCCAGGTACTTCACGAACATCGAACGACAACACTCGTGCTTGCAGCGGAATGAGTTCACATCGACGAACACGCCGTCATAGCCGCACCGAGCCACGATCCGGACAACCGCGCCCAGGTAGCGCTGCCAGTCCGGATGATTGACACACGGCTTGTACACATACCACTCGCGCTGGTCAAGGGGCTCACGCTCATCATTCTGCATCCACTCGATAGGATCTGCGTTTGGCTTGCTGCCAAGACCCAGCGACTCATACTCATCCCAATGGTCGTAGAACTCCCAGAATCCCGTCCGCTTCACGTGATCGCCGAAAACGAGCACGTCGCAGATATACGGAATCACCGTCTTGACACCCGCCCCATGGAGCGAGTCCACGTAGCCCTTCAACCGCGCGATCTCCGCCTCACACTCCGCCGGCGACAACCGTTCATACATCTCGGGAAACGCGCTGAATCCTCGGCATGGTCCCAGATGACTCTTGAACACAACGTCGTGGCCGACATGGAGAATACCGGGCGGCGCGGCAGCGACGGTTTCCAGGTAGGCAGGATTGTCGACATGATCCGCCGCATAGTCGATCAGGTACACCTCCGGCAGCGAGGTGGTGAACACGGGCGGCGTTCCTCCGGACAGCAACACCGCGGCACACGCGGCCAGCATCGCGAATCCGTCCATAGTCTCGCCCTCTATCGGTGTTGGGCGGTGGCGTCGTCGGACGAATTGCCTGGGCGCCCCGCCTCTCGGATCTCGACGGCCCGCATCACGCGCAGCGGATAGTCCGTCTGAATCACGTCAATGCCCCAGTCCATGGCCTGCATGTAATCTTCGATGCGCTCGTGTTTCCCCATGGCGTCGGAGAAGACCTTCACGTTCAGCGCGTGACACCGCTGGATCAGCTCCGGCGAGAGGATGTCCCACGACGCGTCGAAACCATAGGGATGGACGGATTCGTACAAGGCATCTACCTGCGCCGGATCGCCGAGCGGACAGAGCGCGCGAATATCAGGGTTGAGAGCGTGCAGCTCCTGCAAGTACGCTAGCCCCTGATAGACCACGGCGGCGCCCACCAGGTCGTGCTCCTCGAGCTTGCGCGCAAGGGTCTCCGCTGGAATCTCCTTCGCGTCCACATACACCATCACACGTCCGCGCAAGAGGGCGAAGACCTCGTCCAGTTCGGGAACCTTCAGACCTTGATATGGCTTGCCAAACCGTCCACCGGCATCCAGGCCGCGTATCGCATCGGAACTGGTCTCGGCGATGGCGCCCTGGCCGTTCGTCGTCCTGTCCAGGGTGTCGTCGTGCAAGATGAAATAGTCGCCATCCTTGGACGGATGGATATCGAACTCGACGTAATCCACACCCAGACGGATCGCCTTCTCGAAGGCCGGCATCGTGTTCTCCGGCGCATAGCGGCACGCGCCGCGATGGCACGAGATCTGCACCGGCCGCTCGGCCAGCAGCTTCCACGACCGGTGCGCGATGATGTCCTCGGCAAGGTCAGTTTGGAGCCAATCCACGCCCGCCGCGAGCACGCGATCCCAGACCTCGGGCCGATCATCCTCGCCAAGCACCTTCGCCTGAACCGTGATGCCGTTGTCGTGAAACCAGCGGCAGATCTCCGGCGTGACGTCGGCCGCGTCGATCTCGATAGCGTCCGGCCGCCACTTGGCCACCCATGACTCCGTGCCAAAAGCCGGCCGCCACTTCGGCATGATCGCGATGCGCCCTTTGGATCGCTTCTGGACCTTCGCCAACACGGGCGGATCATCGAACACGACCACCTGCTTCTCCATCTCCGCGTCCAGAATCTCGTCCGCAAGCAGCACCGGATCCACATGCTTGCAGTCGAGGTAGAGATTGAGCCGGCCACGCGCAATGGCCATACACTCCTTGAGCGTCAGAATGCGCTCGCCGCGAAACCGCTTCGAGAACCACGACCCGGCGTCCAGCTCCCGAATCTCATCGATGCTGAAATCCTCGACGCGGCCGTGGCCATCGGTCTTGCCGTCGACTTCCGAGTCGTGGAAGATGACGTGATGGCCATCCTTGGTCAGCCGGACGTCCACTTCCGCCCACTCGAAGCCCTCATCCGCAGCGCGCTTCAGCGCAGGTCGTGTGTTCTCCGGAGCCTGGCCGGATGCGCCGCGATGCGCCATCACCTGAAACGCCCGCGACGGATCCACCGGCTGAAAGAACTCGAACCCGGCCGCACTCCACGACAACGCGACGAACACGACCCCACATGCGGCAAGACGCCTCATGACTCAACCCCTCCTGCTACTCAACCGCTGGCGGATCTTCGGTTAACACGACCTGCTCGCCCGGCTCCATCGTCACGCGAATCGAGCGGCCACTGAACGGCGATTTCAGCCGGCACACCCCGCCCCGCTCGGACACGATCTCGACACCCTCAACCACGCCGCCTTTGCGCTCCGCCGAAACGAGAAACGCCCCCTGCGCGCGCAGGGCGCCGAATGATGCTTCCTTCCACGAATCCGGCACGGCCGGAAACACGACGATCTCGCCGGTGTGACTCTGGAGAAGCATCTCCTGCACGCCGGCGGCCGCCGCGAAATTGCCCTCGAGCGTGAAGGGACGGTACGTGAACTGGCTGAGACCTCTGCCGGATTGGTCGCCGTTGCAGTGGAAGCTGTTGCGCAGCACGAAGGCACGCGCGAAGGTCTCGAGCGCGTGCTCGGCCTTGACGCCATCGCCGGCGCGCGCGGCCAGATTGCCCAGCCACGCGAAACTGTAGCCGCACCACCAGTCCGTGCCGAGGCGATCGAGTTCAGCCAGCGACGCCGTCACCGTCCGTTCGGCCTCCGCACCTTGCGAAGTATCGATGAGGCCCAGCGGGTGGATAGCCATCAGGTGTGAGAAATGGCGATGCGAGGCCGCTAGTGGGTAATCCTTCGCGATCAGCAGACGTCCATCGTCGCCGCGACTGAACTCGGGCATCTCGGCGAGCCGATCCTGCCAGTACTTGGCGTCATCCTCGAGATCGAGTTCCGCCGCGAGTTCCGACGTGGCCGCGAACAGCCACCGGATCAAGGCGAGATCGTAGTTCGTCATCGATGGGAACCACGCCTCGGGCTTGTTGTCGTTGATCTCGGGCGATGAGCTGAGCGGTAGCGTGCGCTTGCCGTCGGCATCGCGCTCGGCGGTGACGGCCTCGATGAAGACCGCGCAGTCGCGCAGGTACGGATAGGCGCGCTCGGCGAGGAACGTGCGATCCGCGCTGTATTTCCAATGGAGATAGAAATGCTGCGCGAGCCACGCGCCCGTCGTCGACGAGTGCGTGTACTGACGCCAACCGCCGATCTGGCTGTTGTTCAAGTCGGCCGTCATCGGCACGTTCATGCCCGGCATACCGAAGAACCGCTGCGTCCAGTCCTTGCAGGTGTCGCGCGTCGCCCACAGCCAATCGAGGTAGGCCAGGCCTTCGTCAAGCCGGTTGCCGCTGTAACACGGCCAGTAGCTGAGCTGCGTGTTGAGATCGTGGTGGTAATCGCCTTTCCACGGCGGTAGCTTGCCGTCATCCGCCGTCCAAGGCCCTTGCAGCGTGATCGGCGGCGCCCCGCGCCGGCTCGCCGCGCCGAACTTGTACGTGTCCAGGTACCATTGCCGCTCGATGACGGCGTTCGGCACGTCGATCCAGGATTTCGCCCAGTACGCGCGCCACCACGCCTCGTGCGACGCGCGGAACGCCGCGAGATCGCCATTCAAGACGCGCTGCACGCGTTCCTTGGCGAGATCGAGTGGCGCGTCGCCTTCGCGATTCGTCGACACGGACCACGCCGCAAACCATTCGCCGCCACTCTCGCGCCACTCGAGATACACCGCAAAACGGAAACCGCCCCAGCCTTCCTGCTCGTAGGCCGACCACCCGTCGCCGTGCTGCGTGGCGGGCGGCGGATAGCCGAGATTGGCCAGTTCGCCTGCCGAGATCGCCGGCGCGGACGGCCCCGCCTCCTTGCCAGCGAAGGCCGGTACGACCAAGACCGGCGTCACGCCGGTTGCGCCACGGACTTCGATGATACCGACGGGCTCGTCGGCGTGAATCCAGACGCGGACATCGGCGCCGCCGTCAAAGGATACCTGCGCGGTGGCGTCGGCGAGCGATAGGTCGCACGCGCGGAACGCCCGGCCATTGTCCAGCGTCAACTCGATGCGCCCGGCCGGAATCTTCGTCGGCGCCGGCCGGTGATACGGGCGATCATAGGTGTTCAGCAGATCCTCGATGCGGCCCGCCTTCTCCCACTCGCGCATCGTCGCGTACGAGTAATCTGCCGAGTGGTACTCCGGCACCGGCCGCAAGTCCCAGAGGTCGGTGCGATCCAGCGAGATCCGCAATGGCTGGCCATCGCCCCACACGAGGCCGCCCAACCGGCCGTTACCGAGCGGCAGCGCCTCGTCCCATACCGTAACCGGCGTGTTGAAATGGAGTCCGTGCTCGGCCGTCGGCAGGCCCTCGAGCGCCGGTTCCGCGAGAAACATCAGGAATAGTGGTGAAAGCAGCATGTACGGCCTCCCATTCGTTGTGTACCCGCCGCCTTGAGCATAGGACACCCAAGGACACCGTTGCCACCTCCGCCACCATAACCCCTGTGGTGCGGACCCCAGCCTACCAATCGATCCGGTTGGAATCCAGCGCCGTGTTGGCATACACTCTCACCATGAGAATCGCAGTCCTTGGTGCCATTGTGCACGACGAAATCATCTGGATCGACGGCGGCCGGCGCGAGAGTTTCGGCGGGATCCTCTACACCGTCGCGGCGCTGTCGAGCATCCTGGACGATGGCGATTACGTCGCGCCGGTATCGCGCGTCGGCGCGGATCGCTACGACGCCGTGATCGAGCAGTTCGCGCGGTTTCCGCATATCGACGTCGGCGGCCTGACGCGGTGCGACGAGCCCATGACTAACGTCACCCTCCGCTACGCCACGGCCGCCACGCGCTCGGAAGCCATGCTCAACCGGATGCCGCCTTTCGACTTGCCGTCGCTGGAGTACGCCTTCGGATGCGACGCCGTCCACGTCAATCCCATCACCGGCACCGAGATCGAGGCCGATACGCTCGAGGCATTCCGCCGGCGCTTCGACGGCCTCGTGTCGTTCGACGTGCACAACAAGATCTCGAAGTTCGATTACACCGCCAGCGGCAAACGCGAGATCGTCGGATTCAAGCAATGGCGCGCGTGGGCGCCCCACGTCGACGTGTTTCAGTGCAACGAGCACGAGATCAACACCATGTTCGACCACGATGTCTCGACGCGCGCCGATTTCGCCGTGGCCGCCAAGGCCGTCTGCGGCGCAGGCCCGCGCGTCGCGACCATCACCCTCGGCCCGGAAGGCGCCGTCATGGTCTACCGCCGCGACAGTGACTACTACACCGTCGACATCGGCGTCCTGCCGCCCGTCGAGGCCAAAGACACCACCGGCTGCGGCGACAGTTTCTCGGCGGGATTCGTCAAAGGCATGCTCGATCACGACGACCCGGCGACGGCCCTGGCCTGCGCGAGCGTCGTGGCCGGCGTCAACGCGCGCTACAGCGGCCTGGGTGAACTGGCCGAGGCCAAACCCCTCCTCGCCGTTCCCCGCGCCCACTTCAACGTCTACACCGGCAAGTCCAACGACTGGCCCGGCAAGACAATCTGACTCCAGGTCGCCCAACCGCCACCCGGTCAACATGGTCAATCGGGTCAATACGGTCCAAGCCGATACCCATCGCGTGCCAGACTCCCGGGCTACGCCTTCTCACCATCATCGAGGTGAACCGGTTCGCGATCCACGCGTTTCTCGAGCGCCGCGCGCCGCTCATCCATGATCCGCTGCGCCAAACGCCGGATCTGGAACCGCAGCCAGCGATCCGTCGCCGTACCTTCACGGTAATCCGCCGGCCCCACCATATCCACGCGGCGCGACTCGTGCAGACGCGTCACTTGCTCGAACTGCTCCTCGGACTCCGGCGCGTACACCGCGTACGTCAGGCCGCCGCTTCTGCGGACAACCGAGAACGAGGGGATATCGCTCGGGCCGTCGGCGATGTAGATCATATTCTTGAACGGCACCCGACGCTCCTCCTCGGGAACCGTCGAATTCACCGTCATTGACGGCAACTTGTTCACGCCCTTGTTGATCTCGAACAGCGCGCGCGTTTTCGTCGTGTTGTCGAGAAACCCGGCGATCTGGCTGATCGGTCCCCGCTCCGGCACACGGGAGAGATCCGTGCCCGGCCCGGCCGGACACTCGATGAACTCCGACGCCCACACGCCCTCGAGGTACTCGGCCACCGCGGAGCCGCGGATCACCTCGGCTAGGCCCGTGCTCACCACGTAATGCTCGAGCCGCAGATCGCCCTCACGAAACGCCGGCGTATCGAGGATGGCATTGAGGCGCGCAAACAGCTCCGGAACCCCCGCGAAGAATTCAATGTGCGCGCCCAACTCGCGTAGTTTCGCGTTGGTGAGGCCCGGCATCCGGCCCGCCTTCACGTACGAAAGCAGGTGGCCAAGATAGCACGTGTCATGCTGCACCTTGATGCCGGCCTTCGCGTAATACCCCGGCAGCGCGTGCACCTCGGCCCAGAACGCCGGCTCATCGATGCCGTACGCCTCAAACAGCGGCCTCTGCATGTAGTGCGGCGACAACGTCTTGTCGAAATCCCAGATCACCGCAATGACATTCTGCAGAAACAGGCCCTTCTCCGCCACGGAACCATCCTCCTCGTACCCGATTCCCAAACCATATCACCTCATCAAGCCACGATTCGAATCCCCAGAACGAGAGCCGGCATCATGTGCTGAATTCCCGTGTGTCTCCCCCGCACGGAAGCTCGCCGCACAGATCAGCATGGCGATTGGTGCCATCCTTTCCGGCGGCTGTTCTTTCTTCTTGGAAAAGAAGAAAGAACCCTGGAGTTTCTCCCTTTTTAGCCTGTTAACCAATGGCCATCGTCATCGAGACG
>DAIPKA010000060.1:0-23926 GCA_036769985.1 Candidatus Hydrogenedentota bacterium
TTTTTTCCAAGCTTACCCATCCACTTCGAACCTATGCATGCTAACAGACTACTTAACTTTCACATGGTTGCGGTGCTCTCAGCCAGCCGTTGGACCTGGCGGCCTTGAAAGTTAAGTAGTCTGTCCCTTTAACTTTTAGTAAACTGGCGTTGTGGGCGACCGCGATGGGGAAAGGGCTATGGGAAACGGACTCTCGTTTGCAGCCGTCACGCCAACGGTATTCCTCCGTGCGGGCGACTTGCAGCAATGTGTCAAGGTCACGGTGCGGAACTGCGACGACGCGCCGGCACAGGCGACCGTCGCGGTTGCGGTGGGTGGTACGACCATCGAGACAGCCATGGTCGCTGGGCCGGCGGCCGAGTCTACGCACGAGATCTTCGTGCCTGAAGTCACCGGCGCGTCGGAACGCGAGTTCGTCCTGAAACACGACGGCCGCGTCTGCGATACGCGCCGAGTCTCGTGGAAGAGTCCGCGGCGCTGGCTCGTCCACGTGGTGCAACTCTCGCATCACGATGTCGGCTACACAAACCTGGCGTCGAACGTCCTGCGCGAGACCGACGCCTTTCTCGACGCCGCCATCGATATGGTCGAGCACACGCGGGCGTATCCTGACGACGCGCAGTTCCGGATCGTGTGCGAGCAGGCGTGGTCTGTGGCCCACTATCTCGAGCATGCCGCGCCGCACCGGGCTGCCGCGATGCGCGACCTCGTCAAATCCGGCCACGTTGAACTCACCGCTCTGTTCGGCAACCTGGTCACCGAGCTCTGCGGCCACGAAACGCTCGCGCGCGCTGTGTATACGGCATTCCGGCTCGGGCGCGAGTTCGGCGTTCCGATCGTCTCGGCCGAGCACAACGATATTCCCGGCTTCTCGTGGGGCCTCTGCGTGGCGCTCACCGAGGCGGGCATCAAGATTGTGTGTCCCGGTCTCCCCCACTACTGGAGCTGGTGCAAACCGGCGATGCAGCACTTCTGGAGTCAGCGCGCTGTGTTCGGCCACGATGGCCCCGGCGCGTTCTGGTGGGAGGCGCCTTCCGGCAAACGCCTCCTCTTCTGGTGTAACAACTCGGGCTGCGGCGGAGACTATCATCCGAGCCTGCCCGGCCTCGCCGATGCGCTAGCCAACCTCGAAACGACGGACTATCCGTACCGCGTGCTGCGGTGGCCCGTTCTTGGCGGCGCGCGCGATAACTCGCCGTACATCGAAGGGTACGCGCAAACGATCCGCGACTGGAACGAGCGCTGGGCGTATCCGCGCTTGGTGTCAAGCACCAACGCGCGATTCTACGAGGATTTCATCCGCGTCGTGCCGGACGACCTCCGCGTGCATCGCGGCGAGTTGCCCGGCCAGGACTATCCCGTCGGCGCGACGTCGACAGCAGCGGCCACGGCCGTGAATCGCGGCAACCACGTGGCGCTGCCGGCGGCCGAAGCGTTGTCAACGGTAGCAGCGGCCTTGACGGACTGTCCGTATCCCGCCGACGAACTGGCCGAGGCGTGGCAGGACGTCCTTTGGCACGACGAGCACACCTGGGGCCACCATTTTCCCGCCGGGCCGGCGGCGGCCGCGTCCGAGCGCGAGAAGGGCGTGCACGCGTACCGCGCGGCCGCGCTCGCGCATGACGCCGCGACTCGGGCGAAGGCGCGCATTGCCGATCACGTCCGGCTCGACGCCGAGGGTCTTCACCTCGTGGTGTTCAACACGCTGCCGTACGCCCGCACGGCCCTCGTGCGGACGCCACTCCGCGAGATCTCGAATTGCGGCAGTACGATGGTTCCGGTGCCGCCCGAGGACGATCCGGTCGGCGATGGCGCGTTCCGAGGCGTGCCGCTGCATGATCGCTGGCCGGCCCATCCGTCGCCCGAGATCGTCGAGGGCCGGTTCGACCTCATCGACGCATCGACTGGCCGCCGGATCCCGTGGCACATCGACGACGTCGATGTGTACTCGCCGGTGCCCCATGCGGCCCAGCGCAACGGCCTTGGCCAGGGCCGGAAGCGCTACGGCTTCATGGAAACGCCCACCGGAACGTGCCGCGACCTCGTGTTCCGGGCCGACGACGTGCCGGCCGGCGGCTACAAGACCTACCGGCTCGTGCCGCGTGAGACCGCGCCCGAGTTTGCCGGTACGCTCGCCGTTTCGGCGTGCGCCATCGAGAATAGGTTCTACCGCATCGTCTACGATTCGGCTTCGGGCCAGATCTCGAGCGTGTTCGACAAACGGGCGGGTGTCGAGCTGCTCGACGGCACCGCGCCCTACGGCTTCGGTGACGTGATCGCCCGCCGGCCGGATTCCGACGAGGTTTGGTCGCTCGAAGACGTGGCCGTTTCTACCGAAGCCCTCGGCGGGGTCGGCGCCGTGATCCGGCGCGTCGGCCGGCTCCACGGCCATCCGGTGGTGTGCGAGACGATCACCTTGTACGACGGGCTCGACGAAGTCCACGTCGCCGTTCACGGTCTCAAGGATCCCACGCCGCTCCTCGATGTCCACGTGGCGTTTCCTTTCGCGGTTCCGACGCCGCGATTTCGCTACGAGGGCGTCCTGAGCACGCTCGAGCCGATCGCCGATCATTTCCCAGGCGCGTACACGGATGCCTTGACGATCCAGCACTGGGCGCGCGTGGACAGCGACGGCCGCAGCGTGTTGTGGTCGCCGCTCGACGCGCCGGTCGCCGAATTGGGCGGTTTGCATCGAGGTTACGTATCGCCGGCGCACAGTTGCCTCGTGGCCGAGCGCGCCCAGCATCCGCCGCTCACCGCCGAGGACATCGACAAGGGCCACATCTACTCGCTCATCTTCAACAACAACTTCGGTACAAACTTCGCCGTGAGCCAGCACGGGCCGTTCCTGTTCCGCTACGTCATCCGCGCCGGCGGAACGCTCTCGGACGGCCAGAGCGTGCGGCTGGGCGAATCGGCCGTGACGTCCCTCGATACCATCTTCACGAAACACGCGAGGCCGCGTCCCCTGCCGCCCGAGGTCAGCCTGATCGCGGTGGAGCCTCCCGAAGTGAAACTGCTCGCGCTGAAACGCGCCGAGGATGGCCGCGGCCATATCCTGCGTCTCTGGAATCCATCCGACGCAAATGCGGCAACCGTCGTACGCATTGATTCTCTGACGATTGCCGAGGCCCGGCGCACATCCTTGGCGGAAGAGGACACGGACGAGACGCTCAAGCACGACGGTCATAGCGTGTATGCCGACGTGCCGGCGCGCGGCGTGCTCAGCGCGCGACTGATCGCAGAAACCTAGCGCCTCTGTAGCCATATCGAGGAGGAACGGATGATGCTCAAACGCATGGCAGCGTTCTTGTCGGGGCTGTGCCTACTGGCCGGCGTCGCATGCGGTCAAGCAGCCATCGAGGACGCCAGCGCCACCATTGGCTCGCCGCAGATCTCGGACACGGCCAAGGGCAGGCGCGTCGTGCAAGATGTGATCCTGGCCACGTCGGCAGCCAGCTACACGTTGCGCTATGACGTCATCGAGCGCGCAGACGATCCGGCGCGCGTGGACTTCTCGAAGTGGGCGCCGACTATCGGCTACACGCCCCTCGGCATCGCCGGGCCATCCATGGAGAATTGGTACAACCAAGGCTTCTTCATCTGGACATTCGACGACTTCAACATCAACGACTGGAAGGCGACGTTCCGCGTCGTGCGCGAGTTCGGCGCGGACGCCATGGTCGAGTACGTATGGGACACGCCCAAGGTCAAGGCCGTGGCGCGTTTCGCCATCACCTCGCAGAGCGACAAGCTCCTGTTCTTCGGCCGCTACGAGCCAAAGGAGCCGATCCGGGACGTAAAGCTCCGGTTCATGGCCTATCCCGTCACGTTCGAGAAACCGTGGACACGCGCACTGACCACGCACGCGCGCACGCTCACGGAAGGCAGCGCCGCCATCGACCTCGATTCCGAGCGGTGGCTTCTACTCGAGGACATTCAGCCGGATCGCCCCGGCGCGGGCTCGGCGGGATTGATCCTCGGCGACGCCACGGCCTCCTCGAGCGTGACCGTCAGCGCCATCGGCGGCTATGCCGAATACGTGGATATCGCGCTCAATCCGGAGCAACGCGCCTTCGCCCTCGGCCTGTACGAATTCCCGGGCCTGCCGGACTACGAGGAAACGCGCGCGTACTTCCGCCGAATCGCGGACGCCGAGTCCGACGCTATCGCCAAGCTCACCCAGGCCGATCTTGACCAGCCGCTGGTCCCGTTGCCTACGGATGCCGAACGCATCGCGCACGTCGTCCGCGCGGATGAGGAACAACTGGAACGGCCCGCCGAGACGTGGCAGCCGAATCCGGCGGCGCTCGATTTCCCGTGGGCAGCACAAGTGTCGGGCCCGCCCGTCGGCGTGGCGCTATTCGTCGCACGGTGGGCGGCGTATGACACGATGGAACTGGCGTGGCGCGTTGAGATGAATGTGCGCCATCAGTACTTCGACACCGCGGACACACTCGCCGATCCGAACGCGTGGCCCTATCGCGGCCAAACCGGCATCGGCGCGCTCGGAACAAGCCTCGCCGCGCGTAACGCCGCGCGCATCTGTCTGGACGACGCGACGGACGTGATCGTCGTAGCCTCGCTGAACCCCGGCGCCATTGGCCCCAGGTTGCGCGCGGCCATTATCGGCCAAGTGCAAAGCGGCAAGGGCCTCCTCATCGCCGGCGGCGCGAACGCCCTCGCCGGCTGGCCGGCCGAACTGTCGGCGACGCCGGACGCCAGTCTCGTCCAGCCGGCGCTCGACGCCATCCCGTGGGCAGAGACGCCTGGCCTCCGGGCCGGGAGTCGAGGCCGAGCCGTGGACGGCCCGCCTCTCGAAGGCTATCGGTACGGTGAGGGACGCGTGGTCGTGTTCAAGGCGAACACCGGCCGGTACCAATCGATCCTGCCGCTGAACGACGTCACCGAAGGGCTCGAAGGCGCCGATGATCGGATCCTGGCCTTGCACGCCATGGCGCTGCTTGCCGCCGCCGGCCGACCGTTCCCTTGCTCCGTGACGTACGGCAAGCCGGCCGCGCCCGTAGAGGCCGGCCAGCCGGCGACGGTGCCGGTAACGATCGCCGGCGGCGAGTGGGCGCGCTCATGGGTTCGCATCCAGGACGACCACGACGTCCGTGCGGCCGCCGGCGACGACCTGTTCGATCGCGAGCACTCGTGCGTGCGAGTACCGCCACTGCCGGCCATGCGCCGGTACTATGTCGATCTTGCCCTGGCCGACGCCGAGAGCGAGTGCGTCGGGTTCGGCAGCACCGTGATCGATGTGGCCGGGGCTCAAGCTATTGCTGACGTCCGGATCGAGCCATCAAGGCAGATTCACCCCGCTGGGCCACCGGTCGTCGACCTCCCCGCCGGCGGACCGATCACGTTCCGCGCCCGGGTCGAGCCGGGCGGTGTTGACGGACTCACCGTGCGTTGGCACGTGGAGGATTGCTCTGGCCGATGGCTGGCCGAGACGACCGCGCCCGTGACCGGTAATGAGGCGGCGGGGCGAGTCACGCTGCCGGCGCCGGTGGCGGTCAGTCACGCCCTCGACGTTGCGTTGTTCGCCGGTGACACGGCCCTGGCCGTAACGCGCGTGCCCTTCACGATACCGGTCGCGTTTCCCTACGATGATTTCACGGTCCTGATGTGGTCCTATGCCGGCGGCGAACGCCCGGTGCGCATCGAGAACCGTTTGTGTTACGAGATGGGCTCGGACATGATGGACCTCTGCCACATGGGCGGCTACAGCGACGAAGGGGCCGCGCGCGAGTATGCGCTCTCGGCGTGGTCCGGGCAGCGCCTCGTGCCGTACGTGACGCGTATCGCCGGCGAGGCCGCCGCCGACCACTCGCTTGGACCTGGCCTCTTCAACGAGGCGTGGATTGAAGGGCAGCATGCTGCGATGGCCACCTCGTGCCGCCAGGCAGCGCCGTATGCGCCCACGGCGTACACCCTTGGCGACGAGAACTACCTGGCGCGGCACGGCGTCGAGGTCGAGGTATCGCCCGGCAGTGTTGCGGCATTTCGCGAATGGTTGTCGGCGCGCTATGCGGATATTGCGGCCCTGAATGCCGCGTGGCACACGGCCTACACGGCCTTCGACGAGATTCTCTCCCCCATGCTCATCGAGGACGCGGCCGCGCAGACGACGTCCTTCGCGCCCTGGTTCGATTTCCGGCGCTTCATGGACTCGGCATTTGCCGATCTGCACCGGCGGCTGGCCGGCTTCGTGCGCGAACAAGACCCCGGCGCCAAGGTAGGCTGGGACGGCTTGCTCTCGTATCACTGGCTCGCGGGCTATGACTTCAACGACTTGGCGGAGGGTCTCGAACTCAACCAGGTGTATACGACGAACGAGCCGCAGGGCGATCTCGTCCGTTCGTTCAAGCGGCCGGGTGCGCTGACCGGCGAGTGGGGCAACGCCGTCGCCGACAAGGAGGACGGATTCTCGGCCATCACGTGGCACAATCTCTTGCGCGGCCACAACTCGTGTTGGTGGTGGACGTCGTGGGGCTGCGACTACATTCCGTTCAATCCGGACCTGTCGGTGTCGCACATGGGCCGCTGGTTCTTCAATCAGGCGCGTGCCATCAAGGCCGGCCCCGGCAAACTCCTCCTGCACGCGACGCGCGACCACTCCGGCATCGCTATCCTGTATTCGCAAACCGACTTCTTCGCGGCGACGCTTGCCGCCAAACTGGACGAGTCCACCGCATGGCCATCCGAGGTGTCGTGGCTGAACAACCTCAAGGGAGCGATGCACGCGATCAAGGATCTCGGCCGCCAGTTCCAGTTCGTTGCCGCCGACGCGATCGAGAAGGATGCCACAGCGCTGAACGACTACGGCGTGGTGCTGTTGCCATATGCCACGTGCCTGTCCGACACGCACGTGGCCGCGCTCCGCGCGTTTGTCGAGCGCGGCGGCACGATCATTGCCGATGGCCGCGCCACCCTCCTGACAGGCAATGGCGTCATTCGCGAAAACAGGCCGCTGGACGATGTCTTCGGCGTAACGTCCGCCGTCGGACGGGCGGCCTTCGCGCAGGCACCGATGCGCGCCGAGATAGACATCCAAGGCAGAAAGGCCGACCTCTTCGTCCTCGAACCGGCTCTTCGCCTCAAGGAAGCGAACGCGCTGGCCGAGGTCGACGGCGCGCCGATTATGTCCGTGGCCATGAAGAACGCGGGCAGGGGCATCCTGCTGAATGTCCCGTTCGCAACCTTCAACACGGCGCGAGCGGATGAAGAAGCGCCTGTCTTGCTTTCCGTGCTGAACGATTTTCTCGACCTCGCCGGCGTCAAGAGCCCCCTGAGCCTTCGCGGCGAGAACGGGCGGCCGCGATGTATCGAGCAGGTGCGCTTCACGGACGGCGACCTCGAGTACCTGTGCCTGCAACAGGACATCCTGGTGAGCAGCCTCGAGGCGCAGCCGCTCTTGGTGTCCCTCGACGCGGCGGCTTTCGTGTGCGACGTGCGTTCCGGCCAACCGGTGGCCGAAGGGCGCGTCGCATCGTGGTCCACCACGGTCAGCCGAGGTTGGCCCCAAGTATTCGCCGTATTGCCCTACCAAGTGGCCGCAGTGGCCGTCGAAATGGGCGCGAGGGCTCGTCCTGGCGATGCGGTCCGCATGGGCGTCGAGGTCAAGACCGAATCGGCCCCGCCTCAGTACCATGTCGTTCACGTCGACGTGTTCGCGCCCGGCTGCGACATACCGCACCGTCAGTATAGCGTCAACATCGATTGCCCCGGCGGCCGGGGCAACGCGGCCATCCCCTTCGCCTTGAACGACCCGGCGGGCACGTGGCGCCTCGTGTTCACCGACGTGGCCACAGGCACGCGCGCCGAGCGGACCATCGAGCTGGCCCCGTGAGCCTGGGACAGCAATGCCTGGCGCGTCGATACGCCATGTCATGAAAGGCGGAAAACGTGGTATGATCAACTCAGGGAAGGGGTTAGAGCCCGGGCGTTTCGCCAGGGCAGGAACTTTTTGACCGGCCCGCACATAGTATCGACAAGGAGAGGAGACTGGGCATGAACAAGGGCTGTGTGGTGGGTGGTGTGTTGTGTCTCGCCGCGTTTCTGGCGATGACTCCTTTGTCTGCACCCATGGCGGACGAGCTCTCCGTCGACGAGGTGGCTACTTGGTTGGCCGGACTCGAGGATGTCCATGTTTTCGACGTGTTCGAGGGCCAGAACGAGGCGCTCAAGGCTACGGCGCCAGACGGGCTCGTGTTGCACGTTGCAGCGGGATTCCCCGTTGACATGAGTTCTTCGGACCTCTTCGGTGAGCCGGTTTCAACGCCTATCGGAACCGTCTACGAAGCCTCGGTGACTTCCCTGGACGCCGCGGGCGTTCGTCTACGCGTGGACTTGGGGGCTTTGGGGCCCGGCGATGAGGTCTGGGTAGTCGATCCCCAGCTATTCCGAGCCTTTGGGCCGTTCAGTGTCGCGGACTACGCACCGGGCGGGCGTTGGCTCCCGACCATCTTCGGTGATACGGCCGTGCTCGTGGTTCGAGGCGCAAGCAACGCGGCTCCGGACATCAAACTGGTCGCCATTTCCCACTTCTATGAGGACTTGACGTCGCCGGCCTTCAAGGCGGAGCTCTCTTGCAACATCAATATCGCTTGCGCGAGCGCCGCGATCCAGGAACTGGGCAAGGGCGTGGGCTTTCTGGTCATGCCCATCGACGAGCTGGACCATGGGGTATGCTCGGGTTGCCTACTCGACAGCGTGAAGAAGGGGCCCTATTTCTACACCGCCAACCATTGCGTGCCTACCGGCGTGCAGCCGTGGAGCGTCGAGGTCGTGTGGGACTACCGGGCTGCCACCTGCGGCGGAACCGACGCACCAGCCACCGGATCGCTTCCGCGCAGCAGCGGCCAGGCTACGCTGGTCACCGACAGTCAGTTGGACTGCACGCTCATGATGCTCGACAGCCTGCCGGCCAACAGGACCTTCTTGAAAGGCGCTACGCGCGATCCTATTGTGGGCGAGGCGGTCACATGCATCCACCATCCCGTGGGAGGGGCCGCGCTGAGCACGTGCCACATGCGCGTCTCCAACGGCTCGGTTCTGGCCGTGGATCGTTCGGGATCCGAGCTGGGCTTATCCTACCTCCATGAAACCAAAGTCCTTTGGGATGAAGGGGTCACGGAAACGGGTTCCTCGGGATCCTGCCTGCTCATGGATGATGGCTCCGGCGGCTACTGTGTCGCCGGTGCACTCAGTGGCGGCACACAACATACCTGCGGAGCCGACCGCTCGAACAACTACGACTACTACTCTTCATTCCGGCGCTTCTACACGGCGATCGACGGATACCTGGCCGGTTCTCCTCCGGACGCACCAACCGGCGTGACGGCCTCGGACGGCGATTTCCAGGACCAGGTGCGCGTGTCTTGGGGCGCCGTAGCAGGCGCGACCGGTTACTCCGTGTATCGAAGCGTCGCAGACAGCATCAGCGCCGATATGGAAATGATCGCCGAGGACATCACGGCCACGAGCTACGATGACCGAGGCGCAGCGGCCGAAGACAAAGGCTGTTTCCGCCGCGGCACGGCAACGCTCTATTTCTACTGGGTGCGCGCGCGCAACAACGATGGCGATAGCGGCTTCAGCACTCCCGACCAAGGTCGTGCCAAAGCAAGCACCGACCCCGTCGAGGAAGGAGCTTCCATCGTGTCCATTCGAGACGTGGGCGACGTGGTGATTCTGGCATTGGCCGGCCTGGCATTGTGGGCGGCCGGGCACCGTGGGCGGGCACTGGGATAACTCATGCAACCGGAAGCGCATCCGCGTCCTCTCGGACTGAATCCATAAGACCGGTTGCGTAGTCTGACCACAACCGACGGGCTCTTCCTCGGGCACGTGGAGGTCAGGTCCCGGTCCCTCGCAAAGCGAGGGGCGGTGCTCTGTGATTTTCGATGCATACGCAGTATTGAGGAGCGTACCAGAATGGACAAGTCTCGCGGTTTCCTTCTCCGACACAAAGTCATCACCGGTCTACTGGTCATGGCCATCCTGGCCTCGGGATCACTTGGTTGCCAGCTTCGAGGCCCGTACCGGTCTTACAAGCTCGATTTCGTGAAGCCTGAACCCTCGGACGCCCTCGATCCGGGGGTGCTCGAAGTGGGTGTCGCCAAACGCGACATCACACCCGACCTCGAGCAGTACGACACCTGGAACGACGTCGACGGGAATAACCTCTATGAGAAGCAGAAGGGCGACACGTACAACGATGTTAATAAGAACGGGAAGTTCGACGGTGTGTGGATGGCGGGCTTCAATCACAACCGCCCCGCGAAGGGCATTCACGATCGCCTGTGGACACGGGCAATTGCCTTCCGCAACAACGGCGTGACGGTCGTGATGGTCACCGTCGACAGCATCGGGATCTTCATCGAGGAGTTCATTCGCGTCCGGGAGTCCCTTGATCCGTCGCTCGGCATCGACCATGTCATGTTCTCATCCCTCCATATCCATGAAGTTCCCGACACCATGGGATTGTGGAGCTATCCTGTGCCGTTCTTCTGCAAAGACAAGGCCTACATGAAACGTGTCAACGAGGCGAACCGCGAGGCCATCGAGGAAGCCGTGCGCCATCTGGAACCCGCTGATATGATCTGCGCGCAGACGCTACTGCACCCCGACGGATTTGTGCGTGACAGCCGGCCGCCTATCGTGATCGACCAGCGGTTGAGCTGCCTGCGTCTGATGAAGCACGGCACGGATGAAACCATCGCCACGGTCGTCTGCTGGGGCAATCATCCGGAGACGCTGGACAGCCGTAATCCGCTACTCACGGCGGACTTCTGCCACTACCTGCGCGAAGGACTCGAGAACGGCGTCCCGGACCCGAAAGGCTGCGAGGGTTTCGGCGGCATGTGCCTGTATTTCCAGGGACTCATCGGGGGACTGATGACGCAACTGCACATGGGCGTTCCCGATCGGAACACGCAAGAGATACTCGAGGCGCCCACCTTCGAAAAGGCCCAGGCCTTAGGCGAGAACCTCGCCATTGAATGCGCCTCGCTGTTGCGAAGCGAGAAGGCCTGGCCCAACGAAACGCCGGCCGTCGCCGTGGCCGCCAAGACCATCTACGCGCCCATGTCGGGCATGCTCGGCTGGGCCATCACCCTGGGCCTGGCGCACCCCGGCTGGTATTGGGGCAAAGCGCGCAGCGAGGTCAACGTCATCCGTATTGGCGAGGTCGAGATTCTGACGGCGCCGGGCGAGCTGTATCCGGAGATTGCCGTGGGGGGCATTGAAGCCAAGGAAGGGCGCGACTTCGCCATCGATCCGGTCGAGGTGCCTCCGCTCTACGAACAGATGGACGGCCGGATGAACTTCATGATCGGCTTGGCTAACGACGAGATCGGCTACATGCTGCCGAAGAGCCAGTGGGATGCGAAGCCGCCACATGTGTACGGCAAGAGGCCGTACGGCGAGGAGAACTCGGGCGGGCCCGAGATCGGCCCGACGTACCACCGCGAGGCCTCGGCCCTGTTGCAGCGTATGCACGAGGTCTTCTAGGCCTCCGGTTCTGGCAAGAACGCTTGGCCCACCCACGGCCGACCCGCAGCGAGGGAAGAGATTGGTCATGATCAAGATGGCGCGTGTTTTCCTCACGGCTCTAATATGGCTCTCCGTAGCCGCGTGGCCCTTCAATGCAACGGCCCAAACGCGTCAGAAAGGCGCCGACGCCGAGGCGCGCGGCGCGGACAGCGTTCGCGTCGAGTATGTGGGCTATCGGCCGGCGCGGTACGAGACGGAGTTTCTCGTCGAGCCGGACGACGAGCGCCCCAATCGCGGCGGACTCGTATACGTGTACCTACGCAACGTGGCGGCCGAGCCGGTCGAGTTGGCGTTCTGGCGTGTGAACCGCAAAGACGAATCCCATTGGCGGCTCGATGGCTTCCTGGCCTGGGACCGCGTGTATGATCCGCATCTCGATCCCGGGGAGTTGACCGTGCTCGAAATCAACGCCGTGACGGAAGACTTCGGCGCGGGGACGCCTTTCGAGTTCTCGTATGTGCAGCGCGCGTCTTGGCGGCCTGCGTGTCGATGCGAAACGGAACTGCGCGAGGATGCCGTGCAGATCGCGCTGATCCGCATCTTGCCCGGCCTCGCCGAACTCGAGGTGCACGTGCGCCATCGCGGCCCGGACGAGGTCACCCTCGGCGACATTGCCGTCGAGGGACGGCGGGTGGAGAACCTTGCGTGGTTGGGCGAGCGGATGAGCGATAACGCGCACGCCATCGCCCGCGTGACCTTGGAAGAGCCGTTGCAGCCGGCCGATCTCGCCATCGTCTCGGTCATGGTGAAGAACGGCAAGGAATCGCGGGCGGTGTTCGCGCACCGGCGCGCCTTCGAAGACCGGTTTCCCATCGGATGCTGGTCAAACAATGAGAATACGTTCGACGAGATTCGGCGCCTCCACATCGACACGTTCGTGCGCGGCGGGCGTGCCGAGGATACCTTCTTCACCGAGACGGCGGCGCGCTACGGATTCCGGACGATGACGCACTGCGGTGTGCCGGTGGACGTGGACCAGGTGCGCAGCCTCGGCGATCATCCGGCCGTAGCCTGTTGGATGCTGGCCGATGAGCCGGACTGGAGCACGCCGGCGAATATCATGCTCCTGGGTGATGAGACCGTGCGTCGATACAATCGCACGAAGCCGACGTTCATCACGCTTTGCCGGAACGTGAAATTCTTCGAGTACGCGCCGATCTGCGACATTCCGTGCATGGACCACTACTCGGTGACGGCGCCGACGTCGAGCAAGTGGCCCAAGATGTACGGCACGCATCTCGAAGAAACGGGCTACTACACGCGCGACCTCAAAGGCTGTTCCGAACCGAAGCCCATATGGGTGTGGTCGCAGGGCATCGCCGGCTGGGGCGAACGGCCGAAACGCCCCGTGCCGACGCCGAACGAGTTGGCCGTCCAGTTGCTGCAGAACCTCGGCCAAGGCGCCAAAGGCATCATCTGGTTCAACTATGACCATGCTATCGCCGAGCAGTATCCGGATGTGCGCGAGGCAATGCGCGGCTGGGGCCGCGTGCTGAGCGTAACCCGAAACGATTTCTTGGGCGCTGAGCCTATCGAGGCCGAGGTCGTCGCGCCAGACAAGACGTATGCGCTGCCGCTGGTTTCTCGAGATAAGGTGCTGATCTGCCTGACCAACGGCGACTACGAGATCCATCCGGAGGCCTATCCGTTTACGACCAAACCGGCCGTCGAACTCGAGGTGGCCGTGCCGGAGTGGATCGCGCCGGCCGTGGCACTCGAAGTCGGGCCCGAAGGCGTCGCGTCCCTTTCGTTCAAGGCCGAGCGCGGCAAAGTCATCGTCGAGGCCGGCGATCTCGAGGCGGCCAAGCTTATCGTGCTGGCGAATGACGCCACGACCGAACAGACATACAGGCAGGCCTTCGCCTCTGCGCAGGCCGACGAAACGCGCACGTGGTAGGCCCGCGTCGCGGCACCGTCTTCGAGGCGAGTCAGCGTACGGACTTCCACTGGGCGCGGCCTGTCTTGTATACTACGGAGCACGCAGAGGGGCGGGGCCTCCGCCATGATGCTTCGCCTTCCGTCAATGCGGAAGTCCATTTCTGCGATACACAGCCCACAGGTGGTCCAGGTGAAGACCTTCTTTGACTGCATTCCGTGTTTCGTACGCCAGACGCTGGACTCGATTCGGATGGTGACGGATGATGAGGTCGTGCATGAGCGCGTGCTACGCGAGGTACTGCGTGCGGCCAGCGAAATGGACCTCCGAGAGTCGCCCCCGGCCATGGGCCACCGAATCCACCGTATCATGCGCGACGTGTCGGGCCAGGTGGATCCCTACCGGGCGATGAAAGACCGGTTCAACCGGGCCGCCATGGCATTGTATCCGGCCTTGAAGGCACGCGTGGCGGCGTCGGCCCATCGGCTCGAGACGGCGGTTCGCTTAGCCATGGCCGGCAATGTGATCGACCTCGCCATCTATACGGACCTCGACGAAAGCCACGTGCTCGATGCCGTCGATCAGGCCGTGGCAGAACCCTTCAACGGCGACATCGACGCGTTTGCCGGCGCGGTGGATCACGCGAAACGGATCCTGTACCTCGCGGACAACGCGGGCGAAATCGTGTTCGACCGGGTACTGATCGAGGAATTGCCGAGGACGCGCGTCACCGTGGCCGTGCGCGGCATGCCGATTATCAATGACGCGACGATGGCCGACGCCCAGGCCGTCGGCCTGACGGAACGAGTCGAGGTCATCGACAACGGAGCCGATGTCCCCGGTACCATCCTCCGGGAGTGTAGCGAGGCCTTTCGCGAACGGTTTGCCGCGGCGGACCTCATTATCGCCAAGGGCCAAGGCAACTACGAAACCTTGAGCGAGACCGGCAAAGACATTTTCTTTATACTGAAAGCCAAGTGTCCCGTCATCGCCCGGGATATCGGCTGCCAGGTCGGCAGCCTCGTATTGCGCCGTTCCCGTCCCACGGAGGCGTGTTCGACGGGATTCGGCCCGCGTAGCGAGTAGGAGTTGATGCAATGCCCACGTACGAGTATGAGTGCAAGAAGACCGGCAAGCATTTCCAGGTGTTCCAGGGCATTCTGGATGCGCCAGTGAAGAAATGCCCGGAGTGCGGCGGTCCAGTGCGGCGGCTGTTCGGCACGGGCGGCGGCGTGGTGGTGAACTCGGCGACGCGCGGCGCGCGGCCGCACTGTGGCGCCGATACGCCGTGTTGCGGCCGCGATGCGGCCTGCGACTCGTGCTCTCTGGCCGAATAACCGCATCGCCGCCTTGCGCGGTGGTGCGCAAAACTGCTATTTTCCGGGTTCTATTTCTCCGCTGCGGATGGTGTTCTTGATAGGAGCGGGCTCCTGTTCTGAGAAGGGAAATGCCATGTTACCGGATCCGTTGACGCCGTACGGCAATAGGCCGATGGTGACGCCCATTGTGAACGCCGTGAACTATGAATACGCGTCGTTCGAGGTGCTCCGCCAGATCACCGACGGCGAGATCGACGGCTACACCTACCACCGCGATGACAATCCGACGGTACGTGAGGTCGAGAAGAAGGTCGCCGCCATGGAGGGCTCCGAGGACTGCATCATCTGTACATCAGGCATGGCCGCGTGCACGATGGTGTACTTCACGTATCTGAGCGCCGGCGATCATCTGATCCTGTTCCACGACACCTACGGGGCGAACTACAAGGTGTCGCTCATTCTTGAGCGGATGGGCGTCGAGATCACGTGGCTCGATGCCAATGAGGCGAATGCCCTCGACCAGCATGTGAAATCGAACACGCGTATGATCCTGATGGAAACGCCCAGCAATCCGCTGTGCAAGATCGTGGATATTGCCGCCGTGCGCCGCGCGGCCAACAAGTCCGGCGCACTCCTCGTCGTCGACAACACGTTCGCGACGCCCTACCATCAGTTACCGTTATCGCTCGGCGCGGATATGGTCATTCACAGCGCCACCAAGGCCCTTGGCGGCCATAACGACCTCATGGCGGGCGCGATCGCAACGTCGAAGGATCATTACAACGCCCTGTGGTTCACGCGACAGGCCATCGGCACAACCCTCGACGCCTACTCCGGATCGCTGCTCGAGCGGGGCCTCAAGACCTTCGAACTGCGCGCGGAGCGTGCGAACGCGAATGCCCAATGCGTCGCCGAGTACCTCGACACGCACGCCAAGGTCTCCGGCATGTCGTATCCGGGCCTCGCCAGTCATCCCGGCCACGCCGTGGCCGCCCAGCAGATGCGCAATGGATTCGGCGGCATGATGGCCTTCGACGTCGGCGAGAAGATCGAGGACGCCATGCGGTTTATCGACGCGTTACGGGTTATCTACCATGCGGTGAGCCTCGGGGCTACGGAATCGCTTATCTGCATCCCGTATCTGACGACAATGCTCTACCTGCCGCCGGAGCGGCGGACGACCTTCGGTGTTCGGCAGAACACGGTGAGGCTCTCGATCGGCGTCGAGAAGGCTGCAGCGCTCATCGAGGACCTCGAGCAGGCCTTGCGGGCCGTGTAGGCCGTCGACACGGACCACCGGCTCACTCGGGATCCGCGCCCTCGTCAGAGTCCTCGAACGCATCCGGCTCATCGTGAAGGCAAACGATGGCCTCCGGCATTCGGTCGAGGATTCGGTAGGCGACGTCGGCCGTTACGAACTCGTACTTGCCGTCCAGAAACGCGATGGCGAGATGCCCTTCACGGAGATCGCGCTGTGTGTCTTCCGTGACATCGAGCGCTTTGACGGTCTTGCCGTGTGCGAAATGGTAGGCCACGTTGCCCCGAGACACCTCGATCCGGTGACGACGAATCAGGTCGCGCACTTGCGCCTCGGCCTCGCGTTCGGCCCGCTCGAGCTCGCGCGCTTCGTTGAGCGCCTGGTCGCGGGCGGCTTTTTCGGCATGGGCTTTTGCCGCAAGCTCGGCCACCGCGTCCTGCTCGGTTTCGACGGTCTCGCCCGCCTGTTGGGCCTTGCGTGTCTCGGCCGCCTGCTGTCGCAGTACCGTCTCGGCGGCCTTCACCTGCTTCTTGGTCGCCAGGCCTTTCTTCAACAACTGCTGTCGGAGCAAGTCGCCCATCGTGTGAATCCGTTCTCATCCTCGTATTGAATCACCGCAAACCTAGTCTATACGATAGCACGTTGTCGGCGGTTGGCGTGAAGAGGAGGGCATGATGGCCATGCGAGAGGACGGGGCGGCGTTGCCGGAAATGATGCGGGCCGTGGTGTGCCACGGGCCGCGTGACTATCGTCTCGAGCCGGTGGCCGTGCCGCGGCCGGCCCCCGGTGAGATCATCCTCAAGGTCCATGACTGCGGCATCTGCGCAAGCGACATCAAGTGCTACTCGGGCGCGCCGCTGTTCTGGGGCGACGAGTACCGCGCAGCGTACGTGGACGGCCCGGTTATCGCCGGGCATGAGTTCACGGGCGAGGTCGTGGCGTTGGGCGACGGCGCCGGCGAGCGACATGCCGTGGCCGTGGGCGATCGCGTTGTGGCCGAACAGATCGTGCCGTGCGGCGAATGCCGGTACTGCCGCACCGGCCTCTACTGGCTGTGTATTCGTGCCAACATTTTCGGATTCAAGAAGTATGTCCACGGGGGCATGGCCGAGTTCATGAAACTACCGGACAAAGCGCTGGTGTACAAGGTGCCTGATTCGGTGTCGCACAAGCATGCGGCCCTCATCGAGCCGTTGGCCTGTGCGCTGCACGCCGTCGAACGCGGCGAGATCAAGCTGGGCGACGTGGTCGTGCAGGTGGGCTGCGGAACCCTCGGCCTGTGCATGGTGGCGGCCGAACGCCTCAAGAATCCCGGCCTCCTGATTGCGCTGGACCTCATCGACTCGAGACTCGAACTCGCGCGCGGGTTCGGCGCCGATCTAACCTTTAATCCGAACGATGGCGGCGTCGTGCAGAAGGTCCTCGACCTGACCGATGGCTACGGCTGCGACGTCCTCATCGAGGCCACGGGCAACCCGGAAGCCATCGTGCCCTCACTTCATATGATCCGCAAGGCCGGCACCTTCGTCGAGTTCAGCGTCATGAAGGGCCTTTCGGCGGCGGATTGGACCATCATTGGCGACGGGAAGGAGCTGAACATCCATGGCGCGCACCTCGGGCCGTACACGTTCCCGGTGGCCATCGACTACCTCGAACGCGGACTGATCAACATCGAGCCGATCGTCACGCACGAGTTCGCGTTGGCCGATTTCGAGCAGGGCCTCGCGGCCGTCGAGCATCCGGAGGACTCGATCAAAGTCCTCTTGAAGCCATGATCGCGCGGATTCCCGTGACAGTGAAATGCCATGCGGAAAGCGGGGGCAGGGAGCCGCCCTCGAAGACTCGGACGGAATCAGTCCCCGTTTTCCGCGCCATTCGGAAGGAGGAAGAAGCATGTCGATGGAAGTGATTGCCGCCTGTGCGGCCGCCTTGCTGGCGCTGGGCCTGGGCGCGGCCGGCTGGGCGCAGGACAAGGGCGCCGAGGATCCGGCCTTGGCGCCGCCGCCGGTGCTGCTCCATCCGGGGCCGGAATACGCCGACCGCGCCCGTATCTTTCAGGGCATACCGGGTATCGAGCGCGCCGCGAACGGGCGCCTATGGGCCACCTGGTACGGCGGTGGGCCCACCGAAGGCCCGTGGAACTACGTCATGCTGGTTACCAGCGGCGACGATGGCGCGACCTGGTCGGACGTCAAGTTCGTGATCGATCCACCGGGCGACGTCCGCGCCTTTGATCCGTGCCTCTGGCACGACCCCACAGGACGCCTGTGGCTCTTCTGGGCACAAGGCTACAGCCATTGGGACGGCCGCTCGGGTGTGTGGACCATCATGACCGAGGAGTCCGATCGCGAAGACGCCAATTGGTCGCCTCCGCGCCGTCTGTGCGACGGCATCATGATGAACAAGCCCACCGTGTTGAGCACCGGCGAGTGGCTGCTGCCTGCGGCCATCTGGTCTCTCAAGCCAAACGTGATCGAGGAATCCTACGCCCACGACATCTCGGCCGCGACGGGCTCATACGTCGTATGCTCAACGGATCAAGGCAAGACCTTCCGCCCGCTTGGCAAATCGGATATCGAAGGCCGCCGATGCGACGAGCACATGGTAATCGAGAAACGCGACGGCACGCTGTGGATGCTGGCGCGCACCGACTACGGTATCGGCGAGAGCTTCTCGACGGATCGCGGTGTCACCTGGAGCGCCGGACAGCCGTCGAAGATCGCCCACATCAAGACGGCGCGATTCTTCATCCGCCGGCTGAAGTCCGACAAGCTACTGCTGGTTAAGCACCATCCGCCGACGATGGAGGGCCGCTCGCACCTCACGGCCTATCTATCCGACGATGATGGTGCGACGTGGTACGGTGGCCTGGTAATCGACGAACGGGGCGGCGTGTCGTATCCGGACGGCGTCGAGGCGCCGGACGGCACGATCTATTTGATCTACGACTATTCGCGGACGGGCGACAAGCAGATCCTCATGGCCACGTTCACCGAATCCGATGTGGCCAAGGGCGAATGCGTTTCAGAAAAGGCTCGGAGGCGCGTGGTGGTCAATCAGGCCACCGGCAAACCGCCGGCGTGACCGCCTCGGCATCACACATCGTCGGCGAAGGCCTTCTCGCCGCGTCCGGCCGGACCGGCCAAGCGTAGTTGGCCTTTGCCGTATACGGCTTCGCGCACGCCATCGCGATCGGGGGCCACGTAGCGCGCGAACCACGCCTCAAGACGCGCCTTCATCTCGGCGCGCAGCGCGGCCGTCGAGCGTTCCTCGAAGACGTTGTTGCGCTCATCCGGATCGCTGACAAGATCGTAGAGTTCGTGCGGCCCGTAAGGATACCGGTGGACGTACTTCCACTCGCGGCTGCGGATCATGCGGACGGGACCATACTCGTCGTAAACGACGACCTCCTCGCGCTCGTTCACGGCCTCGCCGCGCAGGAGTGACGCGAAGCTCCTCCCGGGAAGCGTGTCGGCGTCCGGATGCTCGATGCCGAGGTAGTCAAGCAAGGTCGGCATGAAGTCGTACTGACTCAGCAGGGCGGCACAGGCGGTTCCGGCGGGAATCGCGCCGGGATGGGCGATGATGGTAGGGACCTTGACGCTGCTATCGTACATGTTTAGCGGAAAGGTACCGTTGCCTTTGCCCCAGACGCCGTGATGGCCGCAGTTGTAGCCGTTATCGCTGATGAAAAAGACAAGCGTGTCCTTCGTGATGTTTAGCGCATCGAGCTTGTCGAGGATCCGACCGATGTTCGCGTCCATGGCGGTGACGGCCGCGAAGTAGCCCTTGAGATTCTCTCGGCGCTGTTCTCGGACCCCGCCGGGAACGGTGCTGCCGAGAAACCAGGGATGCGGCGGATCGTCGGGACATGACGCGAAGGGACAATCGTCGTAGGAGTCGACGATCGCTTTGGGATGGTTGTCAATCCAGGGACTGTGCGGCGCGGTGTAGTGCACGGCGGCATAGAACGGCCCGTCGCTGCGGGCGGCTCGGTCGATCCAGTCAAGGGCATCGTCGGTGATCACATCGGTGATGTATCCCGGTTCCAGAACGCGTTCACCATCGCGATACATGGGCGCGTTGTAATACGGCCCGCCGCCGCGCTCGTGGACGTACCAGTGCGTGAAGCCATCGCGGGGCGTGGCGCTATCGCCCAGGTGCCATTTTCCGCTGAAACCGCAGGCGTAGCCGCACGCGGCCAAGCGATCCGTGTACAGGCGCTGGCCCGCGAGGTAGTCAATGGCGTCCGCTCTCGAGTTGCCTTCCCGGATCCAGTCGTGAATGCCGTGTTGCGACGGGATGCGCCCCGTCATGAGTGAGGCACGCGCCGGCGAGCACACGGGCGACGCGCAGAAGAAGTTGTCGAATCGGATACCGCGCGAGGCCAAGCGATCGAGGTTGGGCGTGCGGATTTCGCCATTGCCGTAGCAGCCGAGCGCCCAAATGCCTTGATCATCTGAGACAATAGACACGATGTTTGGACGCGTGCCGCGCATAGCGCTCCTCCAGGTCTACTCGGACGGCTTCGCGGGTTGCCCGGCACGTTTCGCGCCCCGGCTCTTCACGGTGAGGGGCACAACGAGCACCGCGCACTCGGCCTTGCGCGCCACGCGCTCGGTGACGTTTCCGAAGAGCATCTTCTCGATCGAGCCGCGGCCTTGCCGGCCCATAACGATCAAGTCCACCTGTTTCTCGCGCGCGAATTCGAGAATCTTGAGGTAGTCCCTGCCGATGCACATCTCCGCGCGAAAATCGACGCCGGCCGGAATGCGCGGCAGATAGCGCTCTTGAAGCAGCGCGTCGATATCGTGCTTGGCTTTGTCGTCAATGTCCTCGACTTCGTAGAGATAGGTTTTCCAGAACTGCGCGTCGGGTTCCGGAATGACATGGAGAAGATAGAGCACACAACCGGGCCGGCGGCGCGCGGCATCGATGGCATAGTCAAAGGCGAAGTCCGCATTCTCGGAGAAGTCCGTGCAGAACAGGATGGTGTTGTAGGGAGATACGGGAAACGTGTTCACGTCCATACGGCCCACCTCCTTCTCTCGGCCCTGCGCGGCGTCGCCTAGTCGACGAGGCTCGGCAAGAACACCGCAACCTGCGGAAAGGCCACCAGAATGATGGCCGCAACGATCAAGGCGCCCAGAAACGGCAGGGCGCCTCTGAACACGGTTTGGAGCGGAACATCGCGTTCGATACCGCTGACGACGTAGACGTTGACGCCAACCGGTGGCGAGATCACGCCCATTTGTGTGATGACCACAATGATCACGCCGAACCAGATGGGATCATACCCCAACTCGGTAACGACAGGGTAGAATATGGGAATGGTTAGCAGCACCAAGGCCAACGCGTCCACGAAGCAGCCGGCAAGCAAGTAGAACACGATGATGAAGCCGATGATCGTCCAGCCGGGAAGCGGCAGACCGGCAAGCCACGAGGCCAGTTCGAAGGGGATCCGCGTCACGGCGAGGAAATGGCCGAACATCACCGCGCCCGCCACCACCACCATGACCATACAGGAAGTCCGGATGGTCTCCTGAAGGGATCGCGCCAGCGTGTGCCACGAGAGCTGGCGTCTGACCAGTGCGATGACGAGGCTTCCAGCCGCGCCAACCGCGGCGGCCTCGGTAGGCGTGAAAAAACCAAGGAACATGCCGCCCATCACCACGATGAATAGGATGAGCGTCTCGCTGACACCGCCGAGGCCCAGTATCTTCTCTCGCCAGGTGGTGGAAGGCCCCGGCGGGCCCAGTTCCGGCCGCAGCCGGCACTGGATGTAGATCGTCACACAGAAGAGCGCCGCGATCATGAGGCCGGGCACGATGCCGGCAATGAACAGCTTGCCGACGGACTGCTCTGTCATGATCGCGTAGCAGATGAAGACCACGCTCGGTGGAATCAGCATGCCCAGACTGCCGCCTGCAGCGACAGCGCCCGTTGCCAGTTCCATCGAGTAGCGGAACCGACGCATCTCCGGCAGAGCCACCGACGCCATGGTCGCGGCCGTGGCCGGGCCGGAACCGCAGATGGCGCCGAACCCCGTGCACGCGCCAACCGTCGCCATAGCCATGCCGCCGTGCAACGGCCCAAGCCACCGATACGCCGCATCGAACAAGTGTCGACTTATGCCGGCGTGGAACGCGATCTGTCCCATGAACACAAAGAGCGGTATCACGGTGAGGCTGTAAGACGAGAAGGTGTCGAACAGATCGACCGTGATCATACTGAAAGCCGCGCTGGGCGACACGATCATGGAGAATCCAACCAGTCCGACCGTGGCCATCGCAAAGGCGGCCGGCATGCTGCTCGTGAGCAACACGAACAGCAACACGCAGCCGAGAATGCCGATTTGCACAGGCGTCATGGCTTGATCATCTCGCGGCCAGGATGCATGAGGTTGTGGAATATGACGAGAACGACGACGCCGCAGCACAGCGCAAGCACATACGGCAACCAGAACAGCGGGATCTGGAGCGTAGCCGTCACTTGGCCGCTACTCTTGATTCCATTGCCGTACACGACACTCTGCCACGCCAACAAGCCGAACAACCCCATGCCGATGCTGCGCGCAAGGGTGTCCACCAGGATCCGGCCACGGCGAGACAGCATCTGAAAGAAGAACTCGATGGCCACATGGCCTTTGACCGCCGTGGTGTAGGGCAATGCGCAAGCGATGGTCACGGCACCCGCCAGCCTCACGATGTCATAGGCGCCGATCAGCGGCGAGCCGAAAAGGCGCAGGATCACATCCAGACACGTCACCACCATCATCGTGAGCACGCCCAATCCTGCGACGACGGAAAGAAGCAACACCACGGCCGTCACGGCCTTCTCGTAACCGCGATAGGCCGTTCGGGCCGTGGCGGCCAGTTGTCTCGTACCACTCATGGATTCGATACTATTCCGCAGCGAGTCGGCCCTGGATGTCTTCGAGGAACGTCTTGCCCGGCAGGCTCTTTTCCTCGGTAGCCTTCACGTATTCGTCCAGGATCGGCTTGACGGCCGCCGTCCACCGGGCTTCCTCTTCCGGTGCCAGGGCGATCTCCTCGCGGCCGAGTTCGCGAATGAACGCAGCACCTCCGGCATCGGCCTGATCCCAGGCCTCGCCGTGCTTGTCCACCCACTCGGCGCTGACTTGCGAGATGATCTCTTGAAGGTCCGCCGGAAGCGCTTCCCACTTCGCCTTATTCATCACGACAAACATCGCCGTGGTATAACCGATCACTGACGTGTCCGTGACACACTCGATGACTTCGCCTTGCTTCCAGCCCTTCAGCGTCTCGATGGGGCAGAAAGTGGCTTCGGCAACACCCTTCTGCAGGGCCTCGTACGTCTCGGGCTGGCTCATACCGACCGGCGCCCCGCCCAGCGCTTCGACAATCTTGGACGACAGACCCGTGGCGCGCACCTTCAAGCCCTTCACGTCATCCAGGTTCCGCACAGGCTTCTTCGATGCGAGAATGCCGGGGCCGTGGGCATGGATGTAGAGCACGTGCGTATCGGCCATTTCGGCAGGCGCGTACTTCATCACCATATCCGTGGCAATCCGCGTGGCCGTTTTGCCATCGGGATAACCAAGCGGGAGATCGAGGCCCTCGAGCAGCGGGAATCGGCCCCGCGTGTAGGCCAGGCAGCTCATACCGATGTCCGAGATGCCCTTCACCACGCCGTCATAACACTGATCGGCCTTGGTCAGCGTGCCCCCCGGATACACCGTGATCTTCACGCGCCCGTTGGTCCGCTTCTCGACTTCCTTGGCCCAGTCGTCGGCCGTGGTGCACTGAATATGCGTCGGCGGGAAGAAAATGCTGTACGACAACTCGATCGTTTCGCCCGGAGCCGCTTCCGCTGGAGCCGCTTCCGCTGGAGCCGCTTCCGCTGGAGCCGCTTCCGCTGGAGCCGCTT
>DAIPKA010000060.1:24026-44846 GCA_036769985.1 Candidatus Hydrogenedentota bacterium
CCGCCGGAGCCGCTTCCGCTGGAGCCGCTTCCGCCGGTTTTGCGGCCGGTTGCGCATCGCCCGGACCCGATGCCTGCTGACCGCAACCGCCCAGCACGAAGCCCACGCACACCAACGCCCATACGACAACCCACGTGACCTTCTTTCCCCTACCGCTCATGACCTTTCCTCCCTCTTAGACGGTGACACCGTCCATCACGTCATCTCGGCGAACCAATCTCCGGATTGGACGCCAAGGAAGACTCGATGCCTGCAACAGGACGCCGCTCCGCACTCGCGCCCTCGACTCAAACCAGAGTCGGCGTACCACAGGCTTTCCAAACATCAATGCAAAGAGTTATAGTGTCGTACGGCGCACTGCGATGTCAAACCGCATTGCCGGATCGGGAAACCCGAAATGCCATCTGCTTGGCTTCGCACAACGGGTCGGCGCGGCTTCTTGAAACGCGCGGCCGGATGGGTGATGTTGGGCGCCGCTCCGAAAGAACGCACCAACTCGGCGCGGCCGAATGTGCTCTTCATCATGACGGATCAGCAGACGGCCTCGGCGATGAGCGTGGCCGGCAACGAATACCTTCATACGCCGAACCTGGACTCGTTGGCGGCACGCGGCATTCTCTTCCGGCAATCGTATTGCACCGCCCCGGTGTGCAGCCCCTCGCGGAGTAGTCTCGTCACCAGCCGGATGCCGCACGAAACCGGCGTGCCGCACAATGAGCATCAGCAGTTCGACACCGGCCTCCCGTCCATGGGCAGCCTCTTCCGCCACGCCGGCTACGAGACGGCCTGGACGGGGAAGTGGCACCTACCGACAAGCTATCCCAAAGAGTCGGCAATACCGGGATTCGACTACCTGCAGCCGTCTACGCGGCCCGAACGCGATTTCAGCGGCACCATTGTCGACGCCTACGTAGCGGATTCGGCCATCGAGTTTCTCACAAGCGCCCATGCCACGCCGTTTTTGTTGGGCGTGTCGTTTCACAATCCCCACGACATCTGCGGATTGCCCAGCGAAGGATACCCGGAACCGGACGACGGCAAGCCCCTTCCCCCACTCCCGCCCAACTTCGCCGTGGACCCGGGCGAGCCCGAGTTCATCTCGCGCCAACGTAAACGCGAGCAATACGGCCCGGAGAACACGCGCACCGTCGGCTGGTCCGACGATCAGTGGCGCTACTACCTGCACCGTTACTATCGCTTCGTCGAGGCCGTGGACGTTCATATCGGACGCGTCCTCGACGCGCTCCGCCAGGCTCATATCGAGGAGAACACGCTGGTCATCTTCACAAGTGATCACGGCGAAGGCGTTGCCGCACACCAGTGGGTTGTGAAGCTGATGCTCTACGATGAACCGACTAGGGTCCCGCTGATCGTGAGTTGGCCGGGCGTGATACCCCATCGAGTCGAGAAGCGGCATCTCGCTTCCGGACTCGACATTGTGCCGACGATGTGCGACTATGCCGACATCCCAATTCCGTCGAGCCTCCGCGGCAAGAGCCTCCGCAAGTCAATCGAGTCACCACACAGCGAGGGCCGGCCGTTCGTCGTGACCGAACTGCACATCACGCCCGAGGAAGAGGGACGCATGATCCGCACGGCTCTGTACACGTACGTGGTGTTCTCGACGGGCGCCTCGCCCGAGATGCTGTTCGACCGAATTGCCGATCCGGGCGAGATGAACAACCTCGCCCAAGATCCAGCTAGGCGAGGCGTGCTCGAATGGCACCGCCGAACTCTCGAAGAATGGATGGCGACCACCGGCGACGGATTCCAGGCGGAATGCCTCGGCAGCGCGGCCGGCTGACGACGCGCAACAAGGGCCCGCGGCCTGGAAGGCCGTGCCACCGCTAGAACACACGCGTGCGACGCCGTCAGGGAACCGCCGCGCAGGATATGAGATCAACTCCGGTATGATGCTCCGTGTGCGCGCGCCGCTTGGACACCTCGTTGCCGCTTTCGTGTTGGCGGCTTCGACGGCGTTCGGACTGCCAAGGGATCCGGCCATTCCCGGTATTCCAGGTCAGAAAGAGCCATTGCCGCCGACGGTGGCGTTCTCGCTGGCGCAAAGCGCCGATGGCTTCAGAATCTGCGGCAGCGGCCTCAGCGTCTGCGTCACCCTCGATCCCTTCGGTGTCTCCGTGGTCCGCGACTTGGACGGCGTCGAGTTGCTTCACTCGGCTCAAGGCTGGAAGTGGACCGGCGCTGCGCCTATCGCCTACACCCAGGATCACGGTTTCTATTGGAACACCTTCTACTGGGGTTACCGGGGCTTCTTGAGCCTCAAGGAACCGTGGATCCAGTCACGGGCGGCAACGGACTACCATGTGCTCGACGATCGTGTGTGTTTCAGCGTCGAAACGTATCGCCCGAGCCGAGGTCCGCTCCTGTTCGTGGTGGGGCCGTTCTACGACAGCGCGGTGCGCTTGGCGGCGTCCGTGCCTGCGTCGGATGGGGCGCGGCAGCGCGTCGCCTTCGCGTTCGCCGCGCCCGAGGACGAGCACTACGCCGGCTTCGGCGAACGCTTCAACCGCATCGATCAGCGGGGTCGGAGACTCGAGTGCTGGGCCGAAGAGGGCAGCATTGAGCCCGGTTGGCTCCGACGCTTCCGCCCGGACTGGCCACCGGAGTACGCCTTCCCAGGCGGCGAAGATGCCAGCTATGCGCCGGTTCCGTTCTTCTTGTCGAGCCGTGGCTATGGATTGCTCGCCGACGTGGCTGAGCCGTCCCATTTCGATATGGCCGCGTCACGAAACGACCTCTGGCGCGTCGAAGTCGAGGCCGATGCTCTATCTGTCGTCGTATTTGCCGGGCCGACACCGGCCGACGCGCTCCGACAGTACACCGAGCGCACGGGACGCATTCAGGTCCCGCCCGCGTGGATGCTCGCCCCATGGAACATGCTGGGCGGCTACCGACAGGGCGGCCCGATCGAAGTCGCTCGGCTCTTCCGCGAGCAGGATATCCCGTCGAGTGTGGCCCCGGACTGGCTGGCCATCCTTCCGGTGCCGGGCTACCGCGGCCACGAGGACGCCGTGCGGGCGCAGAACGCGGCGCTCAACGAGCTCGGTTTTCGCACCTTGTGCTACATCCAGCCGCGCGTGGACCGCGAACGGTGTGCCGATCTCTGGAACGAGGGCCGGGCGCAAGGCCATTTCGTCCGGAACGCCGACGGCCAGCCCTATGTGCAGGACGTGTTTGTCAATCTCGTCCACCGGAACACTTACACGATCAGCCAGGTGGACTACACGCACGAGGGCGCCGACGCCTGGTGGCATCGGCAGCTCAGGATGCTCGTCGACTTGGGATTCGACGGCACCATGTACGATTTCGGTGAGTACGTGCCGCCTGACGCGTTGTTCGCCGATGGCCGGTCGGGTCATTATTGGCACAATCCCTACAATCTCATCTATTTGCGATCCGGCTATCGATTCTTCCGCGAACTCGACGACGATCCCAACGATGGCGTCGCGCCGGATTTCGTCTATTTCCACCGCTCGGGCTATGCCGGAAGCCAACAGTGGGCCTGGGCCATGTGGGGCGGCGATCCCGAGGCGGACTGGTCGCGGTCGGACGGCCTGCCGGCACAAGTCTGCGCCGGCATGAACGTGGGACTCTCCGGCATTCCGATTTGGGGCAGCGATACCGGGGGATTCCACGCGGTACTGGTGCCTCCGCCGACATCCGAACTCGTCAAGCGATGGATTGAGTTCTCGACCTTCTGCGGCCTGATGCGCGATATGAACAACGAGGAATTGCGTGGCGTTCGCCGAGTTCGCATCTTCGACGAGCCGGAACTCATGGACATCGCCAGACGCTACCAGAAGCTCCGGACGCAACTCGTACCGTACCTAATGAACGCGGCGCACGAGGCGCGCAACACGGGCCTACCCATTATGCGCGCCGCCTTCCTCAACATCCCGGGCGACGACCGATGCTGGGAGATCGACCGCGAGTTCATGTGCGGCGGGGATCTCTACGTGGCGCCTGTCGTCGAGGAAGGCGCGCGACAACGCACCCTCTATCTCCCGCAAGGCCTGTGGGCGCCGCTGTGGCCCCACAGTGAATACGATCCCGGCGGCGGCGGTCTCCGTCTGGGCAGTGGACTGCTCGAGGGCGGCCGCGTCGTGACCGTCGATGCGCCCATCGAGGTGATTCCGGTATTCGTGCGCTGGGGCGCCGTCATTCCCGTGGCCGATCCCCGGGTGGATACGTGGGCCGGAGCCAAGGCCCGCAGCCATGCCCAGATAACCACGGCGGACGACGTAGCCCAGGTGCTGCATGTTTGGGCTTGGCCCCACGGGGAAACCTCGGCCGTGCTCGCCGACGGAACTATGATCGGAATCTCCAAGACCGCGTGGGGCGTTCAGATGGATAGGGAGAGCGAGGAAAATGGCTCGGAAGTCGTCGTTCAGATCGCATGGCCCATGGACCTACCCATGCCCACGTGTGTCTACGCTTCCGACAATGCAGCGGGAGAAATGAGGGAACTCGCATGGAAACCCGAGGGCGATCCGTTCTCGCTCGAAGCCGGCAGTTGGACCCTGTCCGAAGGGAGACATTCGGTAGCATTCCGCGGGGAATCGAACGAGGCGCATTTTCGTATTTCCGTGAAATGATGTCCGCGATAAGGTGAGAAACACATGAAGCTTGAACATTTTGCGGAGGCGTTCTATAATCCAGTCTGTGATGCAGTGGGGAACGGGAGTGTGATGTCGTCCCGGCGGGCCTTGCTGTGGGAGGTTGAGGTAGTGGGGTGGACCGTTCAGTGGGTAGTGCGTTTTGACACGTGGAGGAGCGTAGACCGGAAACGCGCGTGCGGGAGGCACATCAATGGCTGTTGACAACTTGGACGGTGCAACGACCCGGGAAAAGATCATCCGGGCCGTGGCGTTGGCCAAGCAGGCCCGTTACGCCGAGTCGGTCCGCATTCTACGCTCCATTGTGGCCGATCATGAGGAAAACTCCGAGGCGTGGTATGGTCTGGCGTACTGCTATTACCGCGTGGGGAATCTCAATCCGGCCAAGGCGCTGGCCCAACGCGCCATGCAGTTGGGCAATCCTTCCGCGCCGTCGCTGATCAGCAAGATCCAGCGTATTCAGGCCACCGAGGAAGCCGAGGCGTTCGCTCGTCAGGCGCGTGCTCAGGCTCAGGCGGAGGCCGAAGCCGAGTCCGGGATCCCAACGCCCGTAACCGAACTCGAGGACGAGGGCGTGGTTCGTTTGGATGCCTCCGACGAGCCACCCGAGCCAAGGACGCCGGATTCCGATTCCGATTCCGGGATTCCGCCGTTGCCGGGCAAGCGCGCGTAGCGAACCGCCTAGCGGTATTCGATGTACGGCGCGATGCGGGTTTCCCACTCACTCATCCGCACGACTTCGACGTGTCCATCCCAAAACAGCACGATGCGCGCCAGCTCGCCGCTTGCCCCATAACGATGCGGGGTGCGCTCGGCGGCCAATGGCACCGTACTCCATGCCGCGGCCCGTCCAGTCGCGTCGTCGGGCTGCCCGGTGATTTCATGGACGAATCCGTCGTGCGTGGCCGGGAAGAAGAGCTCGTAGTCGATTCCCGCACTCGCATCGGCGGGATGACGGAGGATTTCGGGATCGGTGATGTACTCGGGATACGTGCAGGCCCAGCCGGGCGGCGTGTAGTCATTGTGCTCATTGGCGAACATTCTGACAACGAGGCCGAGTTGTTTGAGGTTGTTCGAGCTGGAGTCCATAATCGCCCTCATGGCAGCGGCGCTCGTTGCCGCACCCTCCGCACTAGTCGTTCGGACGCTGCCTGAAGCACTGCCGACCACCGTGATGGCGGGGTCCTTGTATTCGACCTCGATCAGCGGCCCACCAGGGGGGAAGTCCCCGCCCCAGAGCGCCTCGATTCTGTTCTCCCACGCCATGAGGCGATCCGGATAAGGGAGCGTGGAATCCGTCTCGTCCCAAATCCTCTGCACATCCGGCACGTTGGACGGGGATGCACCACCGAAGTACCGGATAGTCCGGTTCGCGGAATCTCCGCCGATTTCCTCGGCGGAAAGGTAGTTGGGCAGCAAATCGCGTAGCGTTCCGGGAAACTGCCCATCGTGATCATCCGCATAGCGCTGGAGGGCCTTACACAGGACGCGGACTTCCTCCTCGCATTCTTTCTGCTTGACGAGATCGGGCTCCTTGCCTTCGGTGATCTTCTTGCACTCGACCACGGCGTGCTGGACGGGACTATCTTCAGGCGAGACCATCCGGATATCGCCCTCGAGCCTGATGCGCGTTCCGTCGTGGGTGACGGAGCCGCTCACGTCGCATTCAGCCAGCAAGCCTTCGCCCGCGTTGAGTACCAGGTAGTCTCCCTTGAGGGTGGCCGTGGCCAGCGTGATCGGCGACGCGCTGTTGTCAATCTGCCCCTGAATGGTGAGGGACCCAGGCGCCGAGGTCGTTATTTGGACGACGTCCTCGAGTGCCGCATTCGACGAGCCGTCGAGAAAGACGCGGGCGAGCCACGTGCCGTCGAGGTCTCGGCTTCCCTGGCTGGCCGACTTGCGCCCGACCGTCAGGACGACCTCGGCATCCCCACGGCGCAAGGTGACCTTGCCCTTGGCCACGGCCGCGACTCTGATGTCCGGCAAGACGAAGGCGCCGACGCCGACGGTGCGTTGCCGCCCTGTTGCGGTGTACGTGATGATGGCCACGGGCTTCTCGCCCATGAGGACGCCGGCGAGCTCGAGGGGCAGTGTGGACGCGTCGAATACCGGTTCCGGCGGCGTCAACTCGATTCCGACCGCCGGCTGAACAGCCTCCATCTCAGCCTCGGCGACCTCGACAGGTGCTTCTTCTTCCTGGTCGGCAGGTGTTTCAGCCGGGAGGGCGGGCGTTTCGGCTGCCGCCACCTCAGATGCCGCGGGCGTCGCGACCTCGCGGCCGGACCGGGAGTACATGAGCGCCGCCAGACCCGCGATTGACACCATGGCGGCGACGACGGCCGCATAGCCCCACCAGGAAGGCCCGGCACTCTCGTGGACGGGCGCATCCTCCGCATCGGCACGACGCATCAGCTCGAGGTGCAGCCCTGGCTGTTCCGATTCGACGCCCAACATCGCATCGATTCGTCGGAAGCGTTCGAGTTCCGCGCGACACTCGGCACATTGTTCGAGGTGGGCTTCGACGGCCTGACGTACGTCTTCCGAGACCTCGCCGTCCAGATACGCCGACAGCGCCGCACTATCGCATCTCATGGTGTCCTTCTCCCAGATATTGACCGTCCCGGTCTAGAAGCTCAGCCAGCCGGCGTCGCGCGCGGAGGATCCACGTCTTGACGGAGGCCGGCGTGGCCCCGAGCGCTTCGGCAATCTCGGCGTAGCTGAGTTGGCCGAACGCTCGAAGCGCAATCGCGGAACGGTGATTCTCGGGGAGGTCCGCGAGCGCCTTGTCCAGTTGCTCGCGGAGCAACGCGCGCTCGACGGCGGAGACGTGCGGTGTGACATGATCGCCATGGTCGAAGCGCGTCACGTTGGCGTGATGACGCAGATGATCCACGGCCAAGTTATGGGCGATGCTGAAGGCCAACGCCCTCGGTGAGCCGCGCCGTTGCGTGAGCTCACCGCTACGCGCCATGCGGTAGACGCGGAGCAAGACTTCCTGCACCAGTTCCTTGGCGTCGTCGCTGTCCTTGACCGCCTGCCTCACGTAGCCGAACAACGGCTTCTCGATGCCTAGACAGAAGACCTCAAAGGCGTTCTTGTCACCTTGGCACACCTGGGCGTGCAGATCGTCCTCAGCTCGTTCCATTGCCGCCGTGCCCCTGCTTCTTCCGTTCCATCATTGTATACGATTGAAGGGCGAAGAGGTTGCACTTCTTGCAGGCAGCCTGGAGGAAGCCGCGAAATCAGGCCGCGAATCACCGAGTCGCAGACGCGCCGGCCCGGGCTGCGGCATTGTGTTCCGCCACGATCTCGCTAACCATGCGCACGCGCTCGATGTCGCCGACCGGCGAGATCTCGTCCGAGATACCGAGCACGAGATTCGGCGCAAAGTACTCGATGCACTTGCGCGTATTCGTCACGAGACTCTCGACGGGCTCGGACGGCAGGAAATCGGTGCACGGCACGCCGTCGAGAAGGATGCGGTCGCCGAGGGCGTCACGCACCTGCTCGAGGGTGACGTCGCCTTGCGGCACCGGCGTGATGGCCTCGTAGCCGTCGAAACCGCAATCGCGAGCGTAGGGCAAGAGCGTGCCGCAGTCGCCGTCCCAATGCGGATATGTCTTCTTGCCGGCGGCGTGGAGCCGCGCGTTGCGCCGAATATACTCCGGCATGACCCACCGCTCGAACAGCGGCGGCGAGCACAGCGCCTGATGCACGTTGTCGCCGTAGTTGACGATCTCGATGGGAGACGCCGCCACGACATCGAGAATGGCGTTGTCGGTTTCGTTGATGACGTCGAAGAATCGCTCGATCTCGGCGGGATATTCGAACAACGCCGTCATGCCATTCTCGAAACCCATGAAATCGATGATGAGCCGCATCAGATTGATCCGCGGAATGTAGATTTGCGGCGCCGCGCGCTCGCCGATGAGGTCGCAGGCCGCGTCATAACACGCCTGATCGAACCAGACGCGCCGGTGCTCGAGAATCCACGCCATGATCCGCATATCATCCGGCGTCACGACCGGGAACTTCGCGACGACGTGCGTCGTCGACGTGCGCAGGTGGACCATGACGAGGTCGCCGACCGGCGTGCGCGTGGTGACGAACGTGCGCAGCCCTTCTTCGCGGGTCTCCGATCTCACGGACTCGTCTTCGTCGATCCGGATCGTCGGATTGAACGCCCAATAAGGCCGCACCGAGCAATCAAGGTCGTCGAAGACCTCGAGTAGTGATAAGTCCCGATACCGCTCCGGCAGCGTGCCATCCTGCTTGTTGACGTTGTACCAGTGCTCGAGGCGCGGTTGCCACAGCACCTCATGCACCGGCTCGCGCCGAAATATCGCCCGATTGAGCTCGCGGAAGGTCATACGCCCGATCTCCTTGAAACGCCTGTATGCCGAACTCGAGAGACGCGCAAGACGGTACGGATTCAAGCGCGACCAGTCAAGCGCGGGCGCCCAGTCGTCAGGCCTTAGCCCGGCCATCGAACCAGTAGGTTTGGAACTCCTCGAAGGCGGAGGCGACGGCGTCGACATTCTCGGGCGGTGTCGGCGGATAGATGCCGCAGATCAGCTCGAGGCCGCCTTCGGGCGCGCCGAGCGTGCGGACTTCTTCTTCGATGAGGTCGCGGATCTCCTGCGGCGTGCCGTAGGGCACGACGGTCTGGCGGTCGACGTCGAGGCGAATGCACACGCGGCCTTTGAGCTCGCGGCGGAGATTCTCGATGCCGTTACAGAGGTCCTGGGGATTGATGATGGTCACGCCGGCGAGGATGAGGTCATCGAGGAGATCCATGATGTAGCCGTCGCTGTGCATCATGACGTGGCAGCCTTTCTTGCGACACGGCTGGAGGAGCTTCTCGTAGGTGGGCTTGCAGAACTTCCGGAAAAACTCGGGGCTGATGAGCGGCGTGCCTTGGGCGCCGAGGTCTTCGCCGATGGTCATCATGTCCACGTCCATCGACAGGTACTGATCCACGAGAATCCGGTTGTGGCGATAGAGCACGTCGATGAGGTCCCACAGCTTCGGCTCGTCGAGGCACATATCCTCGATGAGGTTCGTGAAGCCGCGCAGATACATCAGCCGCATGAAGAAGAAGCCGTGGGGTAGGCCGCCTTCGCAGAGGTCGCCGCGCTCCTTGCGCGCGGCCATGTCGGCGCGGATATGTGCCCAGTCGACGGGGCCGCGATCCGCCGTTTCGAGAGGATTCGGTGCTTCCCACTCGCCCCAGGCCCGCCAGGATTTGAGCGGCGCATCGACGACGACGCCTTCGATGCCGTTGGTGCTCGAGAGCCACGTACAGCCCCAGGCGTCGGTGAAAGGCGCATCCTTTGTGTTCGCCGGGCCGAAGTCGAAATGATCCCAATCGCGTTGGCCTTTGCGGAAATCGGGCCAGATACGCGGATGACGCTCGACGACGTCCTCCATGGCCTCTCGCCACTGGTCCCACGAGGCATTCGAGATGGCAAGGTGGACGGGCATGTACTCCGGGCCTTCGAACGACGCGTTGCGCAGGTAATTCTCGCGGTAGCTGAGGGGCATGGGACTCCCTTTCACGGCCTGGCAAGCGAATCCTATCACACGACCACCAAGAGCCGGTAGAGCTGAGGATCTGCCATCACGGCTATTCCGCGTGCATGATGCCGCAGGCCTCCCAGGCCGGCGTCATGCGCTCGGAGAAGGTCTCGGGCGCATCGCGGACGATGAGGAGGGCCTTGAGGTCGAGTGTACAGGCGAGGTCGTAGCCTTCGTCGGGGCCGAGGACCATGAGGGCCGTGGCAAAGGCGTCGGCCTCAGCGCAGGTCGGCGCGAGGACGCTCGCCGAGGCGAGGTTGTGTGCAATGGGCCGGCCGGTGCGCGGATCGATGGTGTGCGACAGGCGCACGCCGTCAACCATGTAGAAGTTGTGGTAGTCGCCCGAGGTGGCCAAGGCAATGCCGTCGGGCGGCATGTGGAGGACTTCCTGGAGGGCGCGGGCCTCGGAGACCGGCCGCTCGATTCCGATGCGCCACGGGCCATCGCCCTTGGCGCCTCTGGTGCGGACCTCGCCGCCAACTTCGACCATGTAGCTCGATATGCCCAGTGCGTCGAGCGCTTCGGCCACGCGATCCACGCCGTAACCCTTGGCCACGGCGCTCAGGTCGCAGTAGATATCGGGCCGGGCCTTGCGGAGTGTGCGGTTGGCCTCGTCGATCTCGACCAGCTTGAAACCGACGCGCTGTCGGAGGGCAGCCAAGGTCGCGTCATCCGGTCCTTCCATCGAGCGTTCGTCGGGGCCGAAGCCCCAGGCGTTGACGAGGGGGCCGACGGTAATGTCGAACTCGCCATTGCTGACCTCACTGACGGCCCGGGCGACGTTGAATACGGCGAGCGTCTCCTCGGATACCGGAAAGGGCTCGGCGCCGTCGCTCTGGTTGAACCGCGAGAGCTCGGAGTCGTCGCGCCAGGTCGACATGCGGGCGTTGACAAGGTCGAGTTCGCGCGCGACGGCGTCGGCGATGCGGCCCTCGATGCCGGCCCAGTCCTCGGCGGCCACGCACACCTTGACACTGTAGGACGTGCCCATCGTCTCGCCGGCGAACGAGTGCACGGCGGTTGCCGCATTGTCCGGCGGCGATTTCCTGTGCTTGGAGACGGACCACACACCAACCACCACGAGTAGGATAACGATCGCGACGCGCACCGCACGGCGCACACTGTTGGATGAGGCTGGCCGTTCCATGGCGTATCGTTGAACCTAGCTGCTACGGCAGGGCCGGTTGACTTCGTGGACAACATGGATACACACGATTATGTCCATTCGAGTCCATTGTGTCCATACGGTCCATCGCCCGGGCGCAAGCGGTGCCCGTCCAGGTTCAAGTGCCCTATCCGCCGAAATCGTCGAGCATGATATTCTCGGGCTCGACGCCGAGATCCGTCAGCATGTGAATCACCGCCTGGTTCATCACGGGCGGGCCGCACATGTAGTACTCGACATCCTCGGGCGCGGGATGGTCCTTGAGGTAGTTGTCGTACACGACTTGATGGATGAATCCCGTGTAACCGGTCCAGTTGTCCTCGGGCAACGGCTCGGACAGGGCCACGTTCCACGTGAAGTTGGAATTCTCGGCCGCCAACTGGTCGAAGTCCTCGACGTAGAACATCTCGCGCAGGCTTCGCGCGCCGTACCAGAACGAGATCTTACGATGGGTCTTGATGCGTTTCATCTGATCGAAGATGTGCGAACGCATGGGCGCCATGCCGGCGCCGCCACCGATGAAAATCATCTCGGCATCGGTCTCCTTGGCGAAGAACTCGCCATAGGGGCCAGAGATCGTCACTTCATCGCCCGGCTTCAGGCCGAAGATGTACGAGGACATGAGTCCGGGCGGCGTGTCTTTAGGCGAACGCGGAGGCGGCGTCGCAATGCGGACGTTGAGCATGATGATGCCGCGTTCTTCCGGATAGTTTGCCATCGAGTAGGCCCGCGTGACCGGCTCGGTGCAGTTCGATACATAGTCCCAGAACTTGTACTTGTCCCAATCGGGACGGTATTCCTCCTCGACCGCGAAATCCTTGTAGTGAACCGTGTGCGGAGGGCACTCGATCTGGATGTAGCCGCCCGCACGGAAGGGCACGACCTCGCCCGCGGGCAATTCGAGGACGAGTTCCTTGATGAACGTGGCCACGTTCCGGTTTGACCGGACCTTGCATTGCCACTTGCGGACGCTGAAGATCTCGGGGGGGATCTCGATTCGGAGGTCCTGCTTCACCTTGACCTGGCAGGCCAGACGTACGCCGGCGCGTTCCTGACCTCGATTAATGAAGCCCCGCTCCGTAGCCAAGAGCGCTCCGCCCCCCGATTTCACCACGACCTTGCATGTGCCGCACGTACCCTTCCCGCCGCACGCGGACGGCACGAAGACCTTCTGTTGGGCAAGCGTTTGCAGAAGCGAGTTGCCGGCCGGGACGCGGAGCGACTTGTCCTGGTCGTCGTTGATGAGGATATTGACCTCCCCGGAGGCCACGAGCTTGGCCTTGGCGACCATCAACAGGCACACCATGCCAAGGATGAGCACCGAAAACATCGCTACGCCTAGAAGTACTGTCAGCATTGCGTCGATTTCCTAGTCGCTTGCTTTCGCCTACAGTTGAATCCCCGAGAAAGCCATGAATCCGATGGCCATGAGGCCGGCCGTAATGAAGGTGATGCCGAGGCCGCGCAGTCCCGCCGGCACGTTGCTGTAGCGCATCTTCTCGCGAATCGCGGCCAACGCCAGCACCGCCAACGCCCAGCCCGCGCCCGAGCCAAACCCAAAGACCACGGATTCACCAAAGGTCAAGTCACGCTCTACCATGAAGAGCGAACCGGCCAGTACGATGCAGTTTACCGTGATGAGCGGCAGGAAGATCCCGAGCGCCGAGTAGAGCTTCGGCACGTAACGGTCTAGAAACATCTCGACCAACTGAACGCTCGCCGCGATCGATCCGATGAAACTCAGGAAGTTTAGGAAGCTCAGGTCCACGGTGGCCAAACTGGGATGCAACCAGGCCAACGCGCCCTCGCGGAGCAGGTAGTTGTACACGAGCGTGTTCAACGGCAACGTCATCGTCTGCACGAAGATGACGGCCACGCCAAGCCCAATAGCGGTGTCGACCTTCTTCGAGCAACTCAGGAAAGGACACATGCCCAGGAAGAATGCCAGCGCCATGTTCTCAATGAAGATAGACTTGACGCCAAGACTCAGGTAGTGCTCCAGCATGTCTAGTCCTCCGATCCGACTTGCTCGGGCTTCCAGGTACGGAGCGCCCAGATGAGCATGCCAATGATGAAAAACGCCGCCGGCGACAGCAGCATCAGCCCGTTGGGAACGTACCAGCCTCCTTCGGTAACCAAAGGCAACACCTGATGGCCCAGGAGCTTCCCCGAGCCCAACAACTCGCGTACGGTCGCCAGGGTCAAGAGCACCGTGCTGTAGCCGAGTCCGTTGCCGATACCGTCCAGGAAACTCAGCTTGGGTGGATTCTGCATGGCGAATCCCTCGGCCCGGCCCATGACAATACAGTTCGTAATGATGAGGCCGACGAACACCGAGAGCTGCTTGCTGATGTCATACACGAAGGCTTTGAGCACCTGGTCCGTGATGATCACGAGCGAGGCGATGATGGTCATCTGGGCGATGATCCGGATGGTCGGGGGAATGCGCTCGCGGATGAAGCTGATGAAGAACGAAGACAACGCCGTCACCGTCGTCAGCGCAATGCTCATCGTGATGGCCGTCTCGAGTTTGGTCGTAACCGCCAGACTCGAGCACACGCCCAACACCTGGAGGCCGATGGGGTTGTTATCGAACACCGGGTGGAAGAGGACCTCTTTTTCTTTTTTACCGAGGACAGGCATATCAGGCTACTCCCGCTTATTCCGAATAGTGGCCAGATACGGGCCAAAACCGTTTTCGCCCAGCCAGAACTGAACCAGATTCGTGACGCCGCGACTGGTCAACGTCGCGCCCGAGAGCCCGTCGACCTCGTACGGCTGGTCGGCCGTGCCTTTCACGACGCAGATGACGGCCGTGCCCTTCTCGTCAACGGCTTGGCGGCCATCCCATTTCGCCTTCCACTTCGGATTGTCGACTTCGCCGCCGAGCCCCGGCGTTTCCGCGTGCTCGTAGAACGTAATGCCGCGAATCGTCTTGCCGTCGGCGTCCATCGCCAAGAGGCCGTACAATGTCGACCAGAGCCCCTTGCCGTGTACAGGCAGAATGACGCGCTCGACCTTGTCGTCCTTCACCACCTGGTACACCAACGTGTATTCCGGGAGCTGCATCACGCGCGCCTTGTTCGGCGGCGCAGGCTCCGACGGCGTCTTCTCGGGATCGTATGTATCGAGGGTCTTCTCCTCGTCGGTGGCATACGCGCCGGTCTTCAGGTCCACGAGCCTTGGGCGAATGGACTCGCGAAAGCGATCCTCGACATCCTTGGCGGACAGGCGCTGGCCCGGCTCGACGAGGCCGGCCACGGCCAACACGTTCTTCTGCTTGTCGAGGGTCGCATTCTGCTGCTGGAACGAGCGCAGGGCCACCGCAGACCCCGCCACGAACACCGAGCACGCCAAGCACACCACCGCGGCGAATAGGATGGTGGATCGAGTGCTATGCTGCATTTCGCGCCAGTCTCCTTCTGATATTGGCCCGCACGAAGAAGTAGTCGATGAGCGGGGAGAACACGTTCATGAGCAGGATGGCGAGCATCATGCCCTCGGGATACGCCGGATTGACGACCCGGACGAGCACGACCAGCACGCCGATCAGGAATCCGTAGATGAGTCGGCCCTTGTTCGTGTAGCAGGCCGTCACCGGATCGGTCGCCATAAACACGGTACCGAAGGCCCAACCGCCGAGCACCATGTGCCACCAGAACGGCATGGCGAACATGGGATTCGTTTCCGAGCCCACTCCGTTGAGAAGCAGCGACATGCCCAATGTCCCCACGAAGACGCCCGCCATGACCCGCCACGAACCGATTTGACTCATGACAAGTACCACCGCGCCGAAGATGCAGAATAGCGTCGAGGTCTCGCCCATCGATCCGGGAATCAATCCAACGAAGGCCTTGAGCCAGCTCACATCGAGCGAACCCTCGGCCGCTCGGGCCAGCCACGTCGCCCCGCTGAACCCATCGACCGCGCAACCTTCCGGCACCGCGGTCCACACCTGATCGCCGGAGATCTGGCCCGGATAGGCGAAGAATAGGAACGCGCGGGCCGCCAGCGCCGGATTGAGGATGTTCATACCCACGCCGCCGAAGACCTCTTTCGCGATGACCACGCCGAAGCTGATTCCCAGGGCCACCTGCCACAGCGGGATAGTGGCCGGGAGAATGAGGGGAAACAGGAGGCTGGTGACCAAGAATCCTTCGTTGATCTCGTGACGCCTCACGATCGCGAAGAGGACCTCCCAGGCGCCGCCGGCCGCCAGGGTAACAATGTACACCGGGAAGAAGTAGAGCGCGCCGTGCACGATACATCCGATGGGATTGTGCGGATTGTATACCCACGATCCCAGGAGTTGCAGGATGAAGTGACGCCAACCGCTGAGTTGGCCCATCATCTCATGATTCAGCGCCGCGTTGGCCTGGTATCCGGTGTTGAACATCGCCCAGAGCACACACGGTCCAAGCGCCACGACTACCGTGATCATCAGCCGCTTGAGCTCGAGGGCGTCGCGGACGTGCGAGGCCGCTCGCGTGACCGTTCCCGGCGTATACAGGAACGTGTCATTGGCCTCCCACAACGGATACAGGCGCTGGAGCTTTCCGCCCTTCTCAAACCACTTGGCCTGCTTGTCGAGGATCGAACGTAACAATTTCATAGGGGCTCTCTCGCGGTTTTGGGGAACCTTCCTAACCCTCTTTCTCGATCTCTGTCAGGACACGCCGAAGGACCGGGCCGTAGTCGATCTTCGACGGCGACACGAACGTGCACAGCGCCAGGTCCTCTTCGTCCAGTTCAAGGCATCCCAACTCCTCCGCCCGCTCGAGGTCGCCGGCAATCAGCGACCGAAGCAAGAACGTCGGCAGAATATCCAAAGGCATCACACGTTCATACACCCCGATCGGCAGGATGGCTCGCTCCGCTCCGTTTAGCGACGTGGTGAAGCCATACTTCTTCGAGCGATCGATGCACGAGACGTACGCGTTGGTAACCGAGTACTTGTCGCGTCCCGGCATGAGCCAGCCCAGGAACTCGCGGGGCGAGCCCTCACGAAGCAGCGTGACCTGATGATGGTAACGGCCGAGAAAGCCGTGCACCGGGCCCGAGGCCGTCCGTCCGTTGAATACGGAGCCCGAGATGACCCGGACCGGGCCCTCCTTCAGTTCGCCCTCGACCAACGCGTCGGTGGAGGCTCCAATCCGCGCACGCAATAGCCGGGGACGCTTCGCCATGGGCCCCGCCAGCGATACCACGCGCGTCACGTCGAGGCGGCCGGTGGCGAACAACTTGCCGATGGCGATGACATCTTGGTACCCGATGTGCCACACCGTCCTGTCGCGGCTGACCGGATCGAGGAAATGGATATGCGTACCGACGTTGCCCGCCGGATGAACGCCGCCGAACTCCTCGACCTCAATGCCACTATACGGCGCCGCGTCGATCCTTGTGGCGGGAGCCTTACACAGATAGGTCTTACCTTCGGTTAGGCGAGCCACACAGATAAGGCCCTTCTGGAAATGCTCTTTGTCCTCGAGATAGACCACGTCGGCCAACGGCGCCAACGGATTCGTGTCCATCGCGGTAACGAAGATGCTGTGTGGCTTCGTGTCGGGACGCGCCACCTTCCCGTAGGGACGCGCCCGCAACGCCGTCCACAGGCCCGACTCGAGCAAAAGCGCCTTGATCTCCGGAACGTCAACCCCCACGGGATCCTTGCCGGTGTACGAGGCGAACTGGACTTCGTCGGCCTCGGCCCGCTCGCCGGCCATCTCGCGCTCGTTGAGATCGATCACCACCGTCTGCAGCGCGCGCCGCGCGCCCCGATTGATCGCACTCACCCGGCCTGCCCCCGGAGCCGTGTACAACACGCCCGGCGCCTTCTTCTCTTCGAATAGCGCCTGGCCACGCTTGACCTCGTCCCCATGCGAAACCAGCATGCGCGGACGCAAGCCCACGTAGTCGCCCGCGATAATCGCCACCCGGCGCGGACGCGCCGCCTCGTGGATGGTCTGCTCCGGCTCACCGGTGATGGGCAGATCCAACCCCTTCGTAATCTTGTGCAGACCCATAACTAATCCCTGTTCCTGAGCGTGAATACGTTGAGTACAACCCGCGGCAAGGCCCATTCAACCCCTTCGCCGCCGAAACCCGACGCGCCACCTCGTTCACCTTCACCGACCGACGCGGACTGCGAAGGCCAGGTATTTTGCCACAAATCATAGGCATAAACAAGATCATTTTTCGAAGTTTGAAAAACGCATGATCTAGAGGTAGTATATTTAAAGAAAGAGGATCGCATATATTGTGGGCGGTCGAATTTTGTACTAAGTCTAAATATGCTGGAGCGGCCATGGACGAAGCTAAACTCCGCAGATTACTCGAAGCGATCGAGCAACATCTCGTGACCATCGACGACGCCGTCGCTCAACTTCGATCCCTCCCCTTCGAAGACCTCGGATTCGCCAAAGTCGATCATCATCGAATGCTGCGCCGCGGGTTTCCCGAGACCGTTTTCTGCGCAGGGAAGACGCGCGAGCAGGTGCTCGACATCGTCAACGCGATGCGCGCCCACGGCAGCAACGTGTTGGCCACGCGTTGCACGCGCGACGTGGCCGAGGCATTGTGTACGGCGTGTCCGGAAGCCTGCTATCATGAGGTGGCCCGAGCCGTGTCGATACTGGCGGAGCCCGTCGAGCCGCTTGACGGTTGCGTGGCGGTTCTGTGCGCAGGCACGAGCGATATCCCGGTGGCCGAAGAAGCGGTGGTGGCCGCAGAATCGGTGGGCTGCACCGTGCGCCGCGTGTATGATGTCGGCGTGGCCGGGCTGCATCGGTTGCTCGATCAGCGCGCGACCATCGAGGCGGCGACGGTATTGGTCGTCTGCGCCGGAATGGAAGGCGCCTTGGCGAGCGTGGTAGCCGGTCTTGTGGACAAGCCGGTGATCGCCGTGCCGACGAGCGTAGGCTACGGGGCCAGCTTCGGCGGCGTGGCGGCGCTGCTGAGCATGTTGAACTCGTGTGCCACGGGCGTGTCGGTGGTGAACATCGACAACGGCTACGGGGCCGGCATGTTAGCCGGCATGATCAACCGGATCGCGTCGGCGCGCGCCAGTTCAGACTGAACACATGGCGTGTCATTGGGAGGTATTCGAGTGCCATCGCTTTTCATGGACTGTTTCTCCGGCGCGAGCGGCGACATGATCGTCGGCGCCCTCATCGACGCGGGCGCCGACTTTGACGCGGTCCGCGCAGGCTTGTTATCCCTTGGCGTGTCTGGCTTCGACGTATCGGCCGACAAGGTCGACAAGCACGGGATCCGCGCGACGCAATTCCGCGTCCTGGAAGAAGAACACCATCATCATCCGCACCGGCATCTCCGCCACGTGCTCGAGATCATCGACAAGGGCGATCTGCCGGACACCGTGAAGGCGGACAGCGGGGCCGTGTTCACGCGCATCGCCGAGTGCGAGGCCGCTGTTCACGGGACGACGCCCGAGAAGGTGCACTTCCACGAGGTCGGCGCCGTGGACTCGATTGTGGATATTGTCGGCGCGCACCTGGCCCGGCATCTCCTGGGCGTGGACGACGTAGTTTCGTCTCCGCTGGCCGTCGGCTCGGGCACCGTGAAGTGCGCCCACGGCGTCATGCCGGTGCCCGCTCCGGCCACCGCGCTCTTGCTCGAGGGTATACCGAGCTACGCCGGCGAAGCGGACGGCGAACTAACGACACCGACGGGCGCCGCGCTGGTATCGCACTGGGCGCGCGAGTACGGCGTCATGCCCATGATGAAGGTGGCCGCGGTCGGCTACGGCTCGGGAACGCGCGATCTGCCCGACCGCGCCAACGTGTTGCGTGTGTTCCTCGGCGAGTTCGTCGAGGCCCTCGCCGCGACGGAGCCCATCGTCGTCGTCGAATGCAACGTCGATGACATGACGCCGGAACTGCTCGCGCCCCTCTTGGGGGATTTCCTCGGTGCGGGCGCGCGCGATGTGTTCCTTACGCCGATCCTCGGCAAGAAGGGTCGGCCCGCCTATCTCATTACGGTGTTGTGCGATGAGGAGAAGCTGTCCGATATCGCGGCCGTGTTCTTCCGCAGCAGCACGACTCTCGGCGTACGGATACGGCACGAACGCCGCATCTGCCTCGAACGGACGTGGGAAGACGTCGAGACGGCGTGGGGGCCGGTTCGCGTCAAGGCCGGCCGATTCGGTGACGAGACGTGTCGATACGCCCCGGAGTTCGACGACTGCCAAGCGGTGGCTGCGCGCGCGAGCGTTTCGGTGCTGCGCGTATATCAGGAGGCGCTCGCAGCCGCGCTCTTGAAAGACAAGAAGTAGAAAGAGCATTCTCAGCCGGCAGGTCGACAGAGGGAGGGCAAGGATCATGCTCGAGCATCGGATTCCGCGCCGGACGGCGCTCAAAGTCGGTATGGGTATGGCGGCGCCATTCATCGGCGCCTCGGCCTTGGCACAATCGGCGACACCGGCCAAAGCCCCCGCGATCGGCCTGGCGACGCTCGGATTCGGCGAGTACACGAATGAGCAACTGGCCAAGGAGTTGGCGGCGCACGACATCCGGACGGTGCAACTGTTCCTGAACCAGAGCGACAGCCGGTACTGGAAGTACAACGGGCGGAGCGACGTGTCGGATCTGACGCCCGACCGCTGCAAGGCCATCGGCGAGGCGTATCGCTCGGCCGGCGTGTCCATCCATAGCATCGGCGTCTACACGAACCTCATCCATCCCGACGAGGCCGAGCGGAATGCGAACCTCGAGTACTTCGACGCGATGATGGGCATCGGCGCGGCCATGGACGTGCACACCTTCATCACCGAGGCGGGCCACTACGAGCCGGAGAAGCCCGAGGGCGTGCCCTACCATTTCCAGGAACCGGTCTGGAGCCAGATGGTGGCCACGGGCAAGGAACTCGTCCAGCGGGCCGAGAAGCATGACGCGACCATTCTGATCGAGCCTTTCTTTCGCGGATTCCTGGCCAGCGCCAAACGGACCCGCGTGTTCATCGAGGACGTCGGCTCGCCGCGCATCCGGGCTCTGCTCGATCCCGCCAACCTGCTCGAGATCAACGATCTCGAAGAGATGTTCGTGCAGTTGGGGCCGTACATCGATTGCCTGCACGCCAAAGACCGCAAATTGCACGTCGATCGCGGCGTACCGGCCGGCCAAGGCGACCTGGACTATCCCAAGTTCGTCATGCTGGCCGCGAAACACACGCCCAATGCGCCGTTCATTCTCGAGTACGTGGGCGCCGGCGATTACCTCCAGGCCCTGGGCGTGTTGCAGGGGGCGATGCGGGCCTAGTAGTCTCGCTCCACGCACCGCACGCCTACGCCCTGTGGTGTTCGGAAAACGGGGACAGACAGCCCTCCTCGGGGACTCGGGGAAAGCGGGGTTCGCGCTTTCCGATTGCGTTGTTTGGAAATCGGGGACAGACAGCCCTCCTCGAAGACTCGGAGGGAGTCAGTCCCCG
>DAIPKA010000061.1:0-44117 GCA_036769985.1 Candidatus Hydrogenedentota bacterium
TCTCGATGACGATGGCCATTGGTTAACAGGCTAAAAAGGGAGAAACTCCAGCGAGCGGAGCTTGCTCCGCTATCAGAGCGCTCGATTTTCGGAGCAAGCGGGGCAGCAAGCTGCCCCGAAGAAGAGCGGCAGCAAGCTACCGCACTCCACACGGCTTCCTTCTCTTGCGTGAGGTCCTTCTTCTGGCGAGCCATTTCTTGCGCACGATCATCGTGCGCCAACGATCGATGCCGGGATCACTTCAGGCCGACGGCCTTGAAGAAGGTGTAGCAGAATACCCCGTCTTCTTCGGTGGCGCGGTAGAGATCGCGGATGCCTTTCTCCCATCGCGCTTCGGAGATCAGGCTCTTGGCCAGCGAGGCCTCGCGGACGCCCTCGACCATGGCCGTGAAGGTGTTCTTCGAGAAGCCCTCGACCCATTCGGGCCGGCTCGAATCGACGTACACCATGCGCGGCGATACGGACACTTCGCGGAAGCCGGCCGAGGTGACGAGCGGATAGAGCCGGCGACCGATAAGCGAATCGCCGCCGAGGTCGGCCTGGACGCGAATGAGGCAGTCGACGGCCGCGCGCGCCTCCTCGGTCTCCGGATAGCAGTAGAACGAGCCGTGGTCGCCCTCGATGGCCGTGAGCGTGCCGCCCGGTTTCAGGACGACGCGTGCGGCCTCGAGCGCCTTGGCGGGATGGGGGAGATGCTCGAGTACGAAGCAGATGAACACGTGATCGAAGCTATCCGGCGGGAAGTCGAGGTGGAATATGTCTGCTTGCCGAAATTCGACGTTCGAGTGGCCTTCCGCGCGCACCCGCTCCTGGGCGGCGGCAAGCGACTCGGGTGAGATGTCGACCGACACGAAATGGGCATCCGGACTGTTCCTGGCGAGGTGCACCGTCTGACTGCCAACGCCGCAGCCCAGCTCAAGCACCCGACTTCCGGCGGGATACCGCGTGTCGTGATGCAACAACCCGCTCAACGTGTTCGCCTGATCGCCCAGCCGAACCGATTCACGCTCCGAATAGCCGTGCACGTACTTCGAATCACTCACCTCAGTACCTCGCATGTTTTGGGGAACCCATCGCCCATCGATGTAGGCCAGATACCATAGGCTCCATGCCGCCGCAAGCCCCTATTCTCTCATTCGCCAAAAGGGATTGCGAATCACGGCCCGGCAAGCGGATTCCCGAGACTCTCCACGGCTTGGCGCATCGGGTTGCGCCAACACGCAATCCCCGCCGCCTTCGACGAGAATCTCGCCGACGCCGTTGCTGTCCAGTTCTGGAGAGGAAAACACATCGTCCAGCGCCGGGAGAAGAGGGGGGCTTGACAGAGTCTCAGTTCTCGGTACCGAGGTGGCGCATCCCTGCCGCCCGTTCGGCCGATGGTTTTGTCGCAGTGGAGACACGGGTCCCGCTTCACGCCTCAGAGCAACGGATTACGCGCGCGTATCCCTGCGAAACGGCCGAAATCCCTATCCGCAGTCCAGATCTCCCGCACCCCGTGCTGGATGCAGAGGGCTGCCACGCGCGCATCATGGACCATAGGGCCTGAGACGCGCCCCTTCAACACCAGGGCGCGCAGGTGTGGCCAGTACCCGTCGGCTTCTCCAAGCAGGACAACGCTTGGCGATTCCATCCAGGCGTCGACCTGCTCGAGCGCCTTGTCCATTGGCGTCGGCGGCGCGTAGATGCGCGGATGCGTAACAACAGCGAGGAACTCGTGAATGCATGGCCAGGGAATGGCCCAGGGCGTGGTACCTTCCGCTTGTTGCTTGATGCACGTATAGGCGGCGTCATGCCACGCTGCGTCCTGCCGATGGGCATAGACCAGCACGTTCGTGTCGACGGCGATCATCCGCCACGCCCTTCATAGGCTGAGTCTCTGATCTGGTTCCACGAGGCTCCGGCGAACTCCGGCTGGAGGCCGTTGCCATTGAATGTGGCGTTGCGCAACGCGAATGGAACACGTTGCTTGTGCGCTGCCAACGTATGGCGCAATCCCTCCTCGATGATAGCCTTGATGGTGGTATTCTCTTCCTGGGCTACGCGTCGGACCTCCTCGTAAAGGGCCGTAGAGATATCGATGGTTGTCTTCATATGGGTAACCATATCATGAAATATGGCAATATGTCAAACCAGTGCGCCGCACGAGCTCAGGAAACCGCGTCACAGCCGTGGCCCCCGGCGAGATTCGCCCGGAGCACGTTGTGCCGGTGGAGGAAGAGGCGGCGAACAAACCAGCCGACGAGACGCCTCGCCATGCGTGGCTGGAAGGTGAGCTGATCGACCAAGAGAACCGCCGCCGGATTGGAGGGGTGCGGGACAATGCGCCTCTCATGACGCCATAACTGCATGGAGCCCATCGGAGACTGCTCGATGAATCCCTGACCGGAGTTGAATTCCATCAAGGTCACATCCGAGTAGTCGATCGGCAAGACGCCGAAGAGAAGCACGCGGCTGCGGAACACGGGGACGCCCGGCCGGATCGGTATGTCGTTCAGCGACCGAACGCCTCTGGGAAAGGTCATACGGAGAAACGGTCGCATTTCTGCGGAGATGCCATCGACCGAAATGCTCCACTCCCAGACACGCTCGACGGGAGCGTCCAGCTTCGACTCAAAACGTAGCGAGATCGCGTCGCTCACAAGATGCACCAAGTTCTCCCACGCCCCACTTGTACCCTTGGTCAACGCGTCGAGTCAACCCACGCCGTCGGTGTGGTAGAATCGACGGCGTGCGCACGTATCTTGGAGGAGGGTTGGTTTGTGGCTCAACACAGTATGGGCTGGGTATTGGTTCTTGCCGTGATCACCGGCGCATGGCACGGCGCGTACGCGGATGAGGCCACGGTACCGCCCGCGTCGGACACGGCGCTCGTGGCGCACTGGGCATTCGACGAGGATTTCGGTCAGCGCTGTAACGACGCCAGTGGCAACGGGTACGATGCCTCGCCGGAAGGCGGAGATATTGCGGGTTTCGAGCGCGTTCAGGGCGTCTACGGCAATGCGGCCAGCCTGTCGGGCCACCACCGGTTGCGGGCGTCTCAGCAGCCTGTGTTCGGCTGCCTGGACGGTATCGCCCTGAGCGCGTGGGTATTGCCGACGGGTTTCGATCAGTATACCGAGATCTTCCGCAAGGAGGACGGCGTCCATCGCGTCTTGTTCGCTTTCCAGGAACACGGCGCGACGCTCGCGCTGGGCCTGTTCATCAACGGTTACGTCGAGTGCGATGCCGCGATCGTGCCGGAAAGCGTCCTTGACGGCCAGTGGCATCATTGCGCGGCCGCCTACGACGGCCAAGCGATGCATGTGTACCTCGACGGCGTCGAGGTGGGCGCCCTTGATCGGCCCGGCCGGATCGAGGCCGTTGGCGATGCTTCCGGCTACATTGGATCGTCGAATGGCGGCGAGTGCTTTCAGGGAATCATCGATGACTTGCGCATCTATCGCGCGGCCTTGTCTGCCGACGAAATCGCCGCGTTTCACACCGCTGGACGCGAAGTCATTGCGCGTATGGCGGAACTGGAAGTCGGCGATGAGCCAACAGTCGATGCGCCCCTCTTGGCCCACTGGACGTTCAACGAACGCGGCGCGACGACCATCATTCACGATACCGCCGATACGCCCTGTGCAGACATCGAAACGCCGATCCTGCCCCGGTACCGAGGCGTCCACGGCAACGCGCTTTCCTTGGCCGGCACGCACGGGCTGAAAGCGGATATCGGCACGAAACTCAAGGGCCTCTCCGAGATCGCCTTCTCGGCGTGGGTTAAGCCCACGGACCTGTCGGGCTTTCGCGAGATCTTCCGCCAAGAGTGCGACGAGCGCCTCCTGTTCTCATTCCAGGGGAGCGGCGCCATCCTGTCGCTCGGACTCAACGTCGGTGGCTACCAGGAATGCGACGCCGAGATTGCGCCAGGCCAGGTGTTGGATGGGTTCTGGCATCACTGCGCCGGTACTTTCGACGGGAAGACGATGCGCGTGTACTTCGACGGCATCGAGGTAGGCCATCTCGAGCGAAGCGGGAAGCTGGCCGCGCGGCCTGAGCCGCCGGCGTTCATCGGCTCTTCGGACGGCGTGAACGAGCATTTCCAGGGCGCGCTGGACGATCTTCGGATCTATGGCGCAGCGCTTGCCGCCGATCAGGTGGAGACGCTCTACCGAAATGGTAGGGAGGCGCTGGCGCGCCTAACAGAGGAACAGGAACAGATGCTCCTCACGTTCTATGCGCCGGCGGATTCCTTTGCCGAGACACTTGCCGATTCGCGGGCCAACCTTGTCCGCGAAGGGCTTCGCCTGACGAGGAGTATGGCCGAGACCGCCGTCGCCAGGATCACGGCGCAGTTTCCCGAGGACTGCCGCGACTTCGCCGCGTGGACGGGCACCAGCCCCCTCGGCTACCTCGCATCGGACGATGTCATGCTCGATGAGAAGCTTGCGGCCACACTCGTGGCGCTGCTCGTAGAGTATCGGCCGCTCACCGATCATCAATGGCGTTCGCAGACGCCGGAACAACTCGAGCGTTGGAAGGAAGTCGATGCGATCCAACAGCGCTTCGACGCGCTCAAGGCCCTCGGCGAAGCGGGGCAATTCTCGCCCGAGTGGATCCGAATCATCCTTGAAGCCGGGCCGCGCATCCAGTTCAGGCCTTTCGTTTCGGAGCCCGTCGCGCCCTACGTTACGCCCGCCACGCCGGAGACACGCGCGCGCTCGGCCGATGAGGCCCGCGAGGCACTCGAACGCGACTGGCTCCATCAGGTCGACAATGCGCCCACGCCGGAGCGCATCCGCCAACAGATCGCATGGACGCGGCAGTTGGCCACGCGCATCCAGGATGCGTACCAGGATACCGTGTCCTTCGATCGCGAGTTGGCGGAATTGGCCAAACTCGAGCGGCGTGCTCAGGATCTCCACGAATCGGACGCCGCACTCTACTTCGAGGTCCGAGGCGTCAAACGCAGGATCATGTTCGCCAATCCGGTGGTCGATTTCGACCGCGTCCTGTTCGTGGACATGCCGTTTCCGCAAGGCTCGGAGTGGCCTCATGAGACGCGTCATCGCCTCGGCTACATGGCCGTGCCGGGCGCACGACTGATCATCCTCGACGGCCTGTCGCCGGAGGGCCGGCCGCAGCAACTCATGCCACAGCCGCCGATGCACGGATCCTTCTGGAGACCGGATCTCTCCTATGACGCCACCCAAGTCCTCTTCTGTTTCAAACCGCACAACGAGAAGTCATTCCATCTCTACCAAATCGGCGTAGACGGCGCCGGCCTCGTCCAGCTCACCGACGGCGTATACGATGACCTCGATCCCATCTACCTCCCCGACGATGAGCACATCTTGTTCAGCACGACACGCGGCCACACCTTCGTGCGCTGCATGCCACCAACGAACGCTTTCGTACTGGCCAGAGCGGACAGCGATGGGCGGAACATCTACCTGATCTCGCGTGGGAACGAGCCGGACTACCTCGCCTCGGTCATGGACGACGGACAGGTCATCTATACCCGCTGGGAGTACACCGACAAGCCCCTCTGGCGCGCCCAGAGTCTGTGGACGATGCACCCCGACGGCACGCAGGTCAACACCTTCTGGGGCAACCAGAGCGTTTGGCCGGACCTCCTCAAGGATGTGCGCGGCATTCCCGGAAGCCATCGCGTGATGTTCACGGGCAGCGCGCACCACAACTGGTTCAGCGGTTCCGTCGGCATCATCGACCCACACAAGGGTCTCAACTTTCCCCAGGGACTGACCAAGGTTACCGCCGAGACGCCGTGGCCGGAATGCGGCAATGGCCCCGTCGATCCTGTCGAGTCGCCCGGCTATCACGCCGACGGCCAATACGCGGCCTACTACTCGCCGTACCCCTTGAGCGAGAACGACTTCATCGTCTCGGCCAATCGCGGCGGCAAGTTCGTCCTCTATCTGATGGACGTGGACGGCAACCGCGAGCTGATCTACGAAGGCGCGCACCACATCCTCCATGCCCTGCCGGTTAGGCCGCGCGTGAAGCCGCCGGTTTTGTCCGATCAAGTGGCGTGGCCGACGCGCGAGGAGCGCCTGAGCCCGAAAGGCGGCGTTATCTACAGCAACAGCGTGTACCAAGGTGCGCCCGAGGCACTCCGCGGCAATGCCAAGTACTTGCGCGTGCTCAACATCGAGCACAAGACCTACACCTACTGGAGCAAACGGCCGTATCTCTCGACGGGCCCCGTCGTTTCCGGCGTGCAATCCGAGGGCGTCAAGCGCGTTCTCGGCACCGTGCCCATCGAGCCTGATGGCTCGGTGACATTCTACGCGCCGTCCGGCATTCCGCTACACTTCCAACTGCTCGACGAGAACCAGCGCGCGCTGCAGACCATGCGCAGTTTCACCGGCGTGATGCCCGGCGAACGGCGCGGATGCTTGGGCTGCCACGCGCGCCACAGCCGCGCGCCGCTGTCCGACATTTCCTCGCTGGCGGCCTACCGCGAGCCGAGCGCCATCACGCCGCCGCCGTGGGGGGTGGACAGTGTGAGCTACGATCGCTACGTGCGGCCGGCGCTCGATCAATACTGCGGCAAGTGCCATCAAGGCGACGGCAAAGCGCGTCAGAAAGTGGATTTCACGGCGCGGCCCGGCTTTCTCGGCTTCGATGAATCGTACTGGCTGCTGACAGGCAAGCCGGCGTGGGGCGAGGCGTACCAGGCTCCCGAGAACCCGCCGCCCGGCTTCGGCATCGCCGGCATGATCATGGTGGAAGGCTACGATCAGCGCGACCCGATGGCCTACCAAACGCCGGAACCCATGACGATGCTTTCGTACCAGAGCAAGCTGATCGAGATCGCCTCGAGCGGCAAACACCATAACCTTCAGGTCGACCCTATCAGTCTCCAGAAACTCATCCTCTGGGTAGACACGATGTGTCCCTACCTCGGCAGCGAGGAGGTGCGCGCGATTCCGGATCCGGACTTCCAGGGCATCGACTGGCTGGCCTTCCGGCCCCAGATCCAGCATGCGCCGTGCATCGTTCGGCCAGGGCCTGTCGACGGCTGCGGGTGAGGGCCTAGCGCTCTCCGAGTGGTGCGTAGTGCCGGCGCACGGCCACGCTCTTATAGGCGGGTCGGATGATCTTGCCGGCGTTGGCCAGTTCCTCGATCCGGTGGGCGCTCCATCCTGCGATTCGCGCCACCGCAAAAAGTGGCGTGAAGAGCTCAGGCGGAATCCCCAGCAACTGATAAAGAAATCCCGAGTAGAAGTCGACGTTGGCGCTGACGCCCTTGTACATTTTGCGTTTGTGGCTGATCACTTCCGGCGCCAGCTTCTCCACCTTCCGGTACAGCCGCATCTCCGCTGAACGCCCCTTCTCCCCGGCCAGGGCGTCGACGTGCCGCCTCAGAATCAGCGTGCGCGGATCGGAGACCGAGTACACCGCATGCCCGATACCGTAAATCAAACCCGAACGGTCGAAGGCTTCCTTGTTCAGCAACTTCAGCAGATAGTCCTCGATCTGATGATCATCTTCCCAGTCCGAGACCTGCTGCTTCAGCTCCTCGAACATCTGGACCACCTTGATGTTCGCCCCGCCGTGCCGGGGGCCCTTGAGCGAGCCCAAGGCCGCGGCAACGGCCGAGTAGGTGTCGGTTCCGCTCGAGGTGACGACGTGGGTCGTGAAAGTCGAGTTGTTGCCGCCGCCGTGTTCGGCATGAAGCACGAGCGCCAGATCCAGCAATCGCGCCTCCAACGCCGTGTATTGGTTGTCGTTGCGGAGCATATGGAGCAGATTGGCCGCCGTCGACAAACGGGGATCCTGGCTGTGAATGACCAGGCTGAGATTAGAATAATAGTATGAATAAGCTTTATAGCAATACACTGCAAGAAGTGGAAAAGCCGCAATCAACAACAGGCATTGCCGAAGTACATTCGGCGTGTCGATGGCGTCGGCTCGGTCATCCGAGACATAGAGCGCCAGCGTGCTCTGCGCCAATGCGTTCATGAGATCGCGGCTGGAAAGCTTGAGAATGGAATCGTGTACGAAATCCCCCGGCAACGCACGATACGACACCAGGAGGTCCTGGAAGCGCTCCAACTCCTGGCGATCGGGCAGTTGGCCGAAGAGAAGCAGATAACACGTCTCCTCGAAGCCGCTGCGGCCATCGGCCCAGAAGCCATCGACGATCTCATTGATGTCGATGCCGCGGTAGATCAACCGGCCCGGTCCAGGAACCGAGTTCTCTCCTTGGAGAGTGTGGGCCTGGACTTCGCCGATCTGAGTTAGCCCGGCCAGCACGCCTTTGCCGGAGATATCCCGGAGACCGCGCTTCACGTCGTACTCAATGTACAGCCGTGAGTCCACCGCGCTGCTGGATTCCGCCATTCCGCTCAGTTGCTCAATCCATGGATTAATGCGGCTATCCATAACTAATCTCCCATCTCTAGCAAGGTGAATTATGTGACAGCAGATCCGATTCCCGGAACTCGCTGTGCCACGTCAAAACGGGTGTAGGTGCGGGAACGCGGGCCGAAGAGAAAGCATTTCCGCGAGATGCCTCGATGCGGCGGCCCTCGGAGCCTAAGTGTTCAGTCTTCCCTCGGGTTTCACGAAGATCCTCCTCGCTTGCCTCGGACCGAGGTTGTCCCTACCGCGCTGTTTGTAATTGCAGCTTCTTTGTTGAAGGAAGTCTACCAGAGTCCATGGCTGGGATGCGAGCAATGAAGGCCAAGGGGCACGAGCCTGGGATGCATTGTGGTGCTGGCTCGGCATGGGTCCGTGGCGTCGGAGTTCATCGGAGGCGCCATTTGTGCTAGACTTGCCGGGCGTAGGGACGTGCGGCGAAACCGGCGGCGCGCGCCAAGGGTCCTGTACACATAGGTCAGTCTGTCGCGCTACCGTGGGACTTCCTTCTCGATAGACCCCCAAAGAAGTGCAATGAGGAGATAAATTCATGAGCAAGCACGCGATTTCAAGACGGCAGTTTCTAGTGAGCTCGGCCGCGGCCGGCGCCGCATTGACGCTGTTTCCGGGGCGGGTCCTCGGGGCTAACGAGCGGGTCCATCTCGGCATCATCGGACTTGGCGGCAAAGGGGGAGCCCATTTCAAGGATTTCAGCGCGCTGCCCAACGTCGAGATCATTGCGGTGGCGGATCCGGATGAGAACCGGATGAAACAGGCGGGGCCGAACGTTGCGCAGCACAAAGACTTCCGAAGCCTGCTGGACATGAAGGACGTCGATGCGGTGGTGATTGCCACGCCGGACCACTGGCATTGCCTGGCGGCGATCATGGCGTTTCAGGCCGGTAAGCACGCGTATGTCGAAAAGCCGGTCAGCCACTGCATCTGGGAAGGCTACAAGCTGGTCGAGGCGGCGCGCAAGTACGACCGGATCGTGCAGGCCGGCACGCAGCAGCGTTCGTGCCCGGCTGTCCAGGAGTGTGCGGCCGATGTCAAGGCGGAGACGCTCGGCAAAGTGCTTTGGGTGCACTGCAGCCGTCTCGATGCCCGTGAGCCCATCGGCAAGGTCGATGGGCCGCAGCCGGTGCCCGAGGGCGTTGACTACAACCTATGGGCCGGCCCAGCGCCGATGGCCCCGATCATGCGCAAGAGCTTCCACTACGACTGGCACTGGCAGTGGAACTGGGGCACCGGTGAGATGGGCAACTGGGGCGTCCATTATCTCGACGACCTGCGCCACATCCTCGGTTGGGACGATGTGCCCGGCAATGCCATCGCGGCCGGCAATCGTTGGTGGGACGATGACGGCGAGACGCCCAACATGCATATGAGCCTCATGGAGCATCGAGGCGTCAAGGTCGTGGTCGACATCCGCAACATGCAAGATCCCGGCGGCGGCGGCGAGCAAGGCGCCGTCTATCTCAGCAGCCGGCAAGGCAACCACATCCAGTGCGAAAACGGATTCATTCGCATCGCGCGCGGGGGCGGAAAGGCCTATGATAAAGACGGGAAATCCATCAAGCAGTATAAGGGTGACGGCGGCGGGGCCCACCACGGTAACTTCATTGAGGCGTTGCGTCAGGGAAGCAGTGCCTCGCTGAACGCCGAGATTGCCGTCGGCAACATGAGCACCATCATGTGCCACCTCGCCAACGTTGCTTGGCGTGTCGGTCAGGATGCCTCGGTGGAGGAAGTGCGCGAGAGCATGAAGTCGCATGCCGATGCGGTTGATACCCTGGAAAGCATGCTCGCGCAGCTCGGCCGTTCCGAAGTCGATATCGCCAAGAAACCGTTTGTGCTTGGACCAAAGTTGACGTTTGACGTGTCGCGTGGCACGTTCACCGACGACAACGCTGCCAAGGCCAATGAGCTCGTGCGCCGCGTCGATCGCGAACCGTTCATCGTGCCGGAACAGGTATAAGCGCGCCGCTTCCCAACGCACACAATAGCCAAGCCGCTGGAGTCGTTACGGCTCCGGCGGCTTCGTGTATCGCTTTCAGAGCGAGGAGAGGATTCCCTCCCTATCATCCCGGACGAAGCGGGGGAGTCCTGAGGATCGTAGCGCCCATGACGCCAAAGATGGCGTCGTTCGCTACGGCCTCGATGCGCACGGCATCCAACGGCACGCCGGGCCGAAGTGCAAACGCGCGTTATCCTCGGCGACGCCGATGCCTGGCGCAGACGCAGCCTCGGCCGGAATCGCGATACGCCATCCGCCCTCGACGGGGACGTAACACAGGGGTGGGGTCTCTTGTGCGCTCAGCGTCGAGAGGATGCCTCCCGCCATTAACACCATTCCCACGCCCATGGTTTCCTCCCTTCTCCGCATCTCAATCGTGCGCAACGCATAGGGGCTGCTGCTCCGGCCTCGCAAGGGCCAGGCGAGACTACCGCGTTTGCATACGAAAGAATGTCACAACGTGTCGCGAAAGTCATCTACGCAGTCTCGTGATCCCCAAACGCAATTCACGGAACCATGTCCTCTTTCCATCGGGATGACTCGTTTCTTCCTTGGAGAAAGGTCCCGATTGCCAGACAGCGTTTCAGCGGGATCATGGAGGTCCTTCGTTCGTGGTGTCACGTCGAATCGCGTTTCTCGGCGAGATCACATCGGCTGATCCCGCACATCTTGGGAATAAGGGTGCAGGACTTGCCAGGCTGATGCGAGCCGGTTTCCCGGTGCCCCAGGCATTCTGCATACCCACCGGAGTCTATGACCGTTTCCTGGAAGCGAATGATTTGCGCGGGCGTATCGAGGAGACAGTCGCGCAGTGGGTGGACGCTTCCTCTGACGTGGCGCAGGACACCTTGGCAACACTCCGCGGCGCCATCGTTGCTGGGCAGCTCGATCCGTCCCTTTGCGCAGCGGTCCATGCCGCCCTGGACCGACTTGGCCATGTCCCCGTTGCTGTCAGATCCTCGGCGACGTCCGAGGACTTGCCGGATTACTCCTTCGCCGGCCAGTATGAGACGATTCTTGGCGTCTGTGGAGCGCCGGCTTGCTTCGATGCCGTCAAGGAGTGCTGGGCTTCCCTGTGGACGCATCGCGCCGTTGAATACCGGCAGCGACACGGATTCAGCCACCTCGATACGAAGATGGCCGTGGTCGTGCAGGCGTTGGTCTCCGCCGACGCCTCAGGCGTTGTGTTCACGGCGGATCCCGTCAGCGGGTCACGAGATCGCATCGTCATCGAATCGTGCCGGGGCCTCGGCGAGGCGCTGGTGTCAGGCAAGGAAAGCCCTGACACGTTTGTCATGTCGAGAGATGACTTGCGTGTACTCGAGGAACACACGGCCTCGGCGTCCGGCGAAGGCCTGCACGCGGCCTCGCTGGACGCCGAGACGGCTCGGCGCGTGGCCGAGATGGCGTTGCAGGTCGAGGTCCTGTTCGGTGTTCCGCAGGACATCGAGTGGTGTGTCCGGGACTGCAAGGTGTCATTGCTCCAATCGCGGGCCATCACGACGGCTGTCGCAAGGGAGAGAAGCTGGGAGGACCGGCAGGTTTGGACGAACGCTAATACCGGCGAGGTGCTCCCGGACGTCGTCACACCGTTCACGTGGTCGTTCGTGCGCATGCTCGTCGACATCCTGTTCGAGTCCCTCGCGCGAGGTATGGGCTTCTCATTCGAAGGGCACCCGGTCATCGGTGTCGTGGCCGGGAGGATCTACTTCAACTGCAACACGATGACCGGCATGCTCAATCGTTTTCCCGGCCTACGTAAGCTCGATCTGGCCAAGGTGCTAGGCGGTTCGCAACGTGGCCTGCGCGTTCCGGACGAGGATGTGCCCCAACTGCGGTTCAGTCTACTCAAGGTGCTTGTCAAAACGCCGATCTTCATCGTGCGCGTCATGAGCCGCTCTCACGCGAAGTCTACCGCCCTTATCGAGGAGATGCGTGAGCGCGCCCACGAGTTGAAACGCCTCGCCCTCGACGCGCGATCCGAACGTGAGGCCGTGGCGCTGCTGGACAAGACCGCGGAGCAGATGCGCGGATTCGTGGACGGTCTTTCACTGGCCGGGTCCGACATGCTCTGGTTCACACGGCTGGACAAGATCTGCAGGACGTGGCTGGACGATGCGACAGGCGAGTTCGCGAATCGCCTGCTGGCGGGTGTCGGAAACATGGAAAGCGCCGATGCCGGCTTGGCCCTATGGCAACTAGCCGTGTCCGCACAGGCATCACAGGGCGTCCGCTCGGCTCTGTCAGTGCCCGACGACTGGGAGGCGGTCAGGACGCGCTTGTCTGAATCGCCGGAGGGCCCAGCGTTTCTCGATCAGTGGGACGACTTCATGGCGATGCACGGCCATCACACGCGCGGCGAGCTGGAACTGTACAACGCGCGTTGGCACGAGACGCCCGACTACATCCTAGACGCCGTTCGTACGTACTTGAGCGCGCAGGGCGAGATGGATCTCGTCGAGGCCAGAGCGCAGCGGATCCGCGAACGCGATGCCCTCGAGGCCCGTTGCCGTGCCGAACTCCGCAATCCACTGAAACGCGCCTGGTTCGGCACGGCCTTGGTGCGGGCGCGGCGCGGCTGCGTGGCGCGCGAGAACATCAAGAGCGGCGCCATACAGTATTGGGCGGCGCTCCGCTCGCTGGCGCTGGCGCTTGGACAATCGTTGGCCGAGCGCGGCGTCATCGACGCTTGCGAAGACGTGTTCTTCCTTGACGTGGACGAAGTTCGCCGCGTGGTTGAAGGCGAATCCGGCCTCGATGTCAAGCAGGTCGTGGCCGCGCGGCGTAGCGAGTACCAAGTGAACCTGGGCCTGCGCCCGCCGAGCGTGGTCGTAGGCCGATGGAATGTCAGCATGCAGGCAGATGAGGAGGCCGCTCCGGCCGGCGATACGTTGCAGGGACTTGCCGTATGCCCCGGCACGGTTGTTGGCCCGGCGCGTGTGATCTTGCGTGCCGATCACCACACGCACGTTCTGCCGGGCGAGATCCTCGTCGCCCCATTCACGGATCCCGGCTGGACGCCCTACTTCCTCACGGCCGCCGGCATCGTCACGGATCAGGGCGGCATTCTATCGCACGGCAGCATCGTTGCCCGCGAGTACGGCATTCCCACCGTAGTCAACGTCGGTCCCGCCACGCGCGTGATCCGCACCGGCCAGATGATTAGGGTTGACGGCACGCACGGCACCGTCACGATCCTGGACGCGCCCGGGTGAATTCGCGGAAGACGTCGAGCATGTACTCGTAGTTCGACAGCGGCATGCCGGGAAAGACGGTGTTCGAGGTGCTGAAGATGTAGCCGCCGCCGGGCGACGCGTGTTCGAGGCAGTAGAGGGCCGAGGCGCGGATCGCCTCGATGGGGCCGTCCTGGAGCAGGTTACACTGGACATTGCCCATGAGCGCGAGCCGGCCATATGTGAGCTTTTTGACCTCGGCGATGTCGACGCCGGCCATGGGATCGATGGACTGGAGGCAATGGGCTTGGAGGCCCACGAGTTGGTCGAGGATCGGCATGATCTGGCCATCGGTGTGGATGAAGGCGAGCGCGCCGCGATCCGTGACGCGCCGAACGAGACGCGTCCAATAGGGCGCGACGAACTCGGCGAACTGCGCCGGCGAGATGAAGGGGCCGGCGTTGAACGCGACGTCGTGGGGCATGAAGACGAAGTCGGCGCCGGCATCGACCATGCGATCAATGAGGTCGAGGGCTACCCGGCACTTGGCCTCGGCCTCCGCATGGATCCTCTCGGGCGCTTCGAGCAAGTCTGTGGCGAAACGCGCCCAATCCGTCACGGCCTCGATGGCCCACACGCCGCCGCCGACCATGCCGCCGATGGCGATCCGCTCGCCGAAGGTCCGTTTGGCCGCCGCCACCCCCTCGGGATCGCCCCATGGCCAGTAGACCGCCAGGGCGTCCCAGGCGTAGGTTTCGACGATGCGCGCGTAGATCTCCATGCATTGGGCGATCATGCGCTCCTTCTCGACGCGGGCGCACCGCGCCCACCGCGTGCGTTCGGGAAAGCATAGACCGAAGGCCTCGTACTCGAGCTCGAACATGCTTTCGAAATGCGGAGGCCGATCCGGCTCCTCGAAGCGCAACGCCCTGAGAATCCGTTCCTTGCCTGTCATCACGGCGTGCGTCCGGGAATCCGTTTCACAATGGTGTCATGCCAGAGCGCGGCCATTCTCGACATGCCCTCGACGTTAGGGTGAACGGGATCCGCGCCGTACCAGCGCTCCTTGTCCGTGGCGTACGCGGCGTAGAAATCCGGGCCGGCCTGAACGTTCTTCTCGGCACACAGCGCGTCCAGTTTCGCGCAGTAGGTTTCGAGAATCGCCGCCGCGCCGTCCGCATAGTCGTAGCATGGCTTGGCCACAAAGATGCGTTCCGGAGACGCCCCGAACTCCTTGACAAGCCCATCGATGATCGCGGCCATGTTGGCGGCAAACGCGTCGGCGGTAACGAAAGCGCGCTCGTCGTTGACGCCAAGGTGAATGAGCCACAGGGAGGGCCGCAACGCGCGCATCCGGCTTCGCCAGTTCTCGGAATCCCGCATCATATCGAGATAACCGCCCGACGTGATCCCACCCCAGCCCTCGTTGGCGATGAACACGGGATCCCGCCACGTTTCCGCCAGGAGGTCGTTCAGTTCCGTCATCCAGCTCTGAAAGCAGTTGACATTCGGCAGATGCACGTGCGCGGTCGGCGCGTACTGAGGGAAATTGCGCCCGTCGCGCGAGACGGCTTCCGAAGGAAAGTCCTCGCCGCTGAGTTCGAGATCCTCCTGGAGGAAGCCGTGGCCGAAGTATCCTTCCGTGATGCTGTCGCCGATGGTCGCCGCGACGATGCCGATGCCCACGCGCCCAAGAACCGCCCGGCACACCGTTGCGCCCGCGGCTTCGAGGCCCAAGACCTCGACGGTGTACTCGCCATAGGGCAAGTCGGCCACGCGCACGGCAAAATCGGGTGCGGTTGCCTCCTCTTCGGCCATTAGGCGTTTGCCGTGGCCAATCAAGACGCGGCCTCGTGCGACACTCGGATCCGAGAAGCGCAGGCTGATCTCGAGATCGCGCGACGACTGGACGTACGGGATCGTGTACGTGCCCTCAACATCGTGAATGGTGCGCACAAGCGCGAAGTATCCCTCGCCCAGTCGCTGGGCTGCGACGTCGGCTACGGCAACCCCCGCCTCGTGCAGGACCATATCGACACCGGCGCCGGCGCATTCGCTCCACCAGCATCCACTCACAAGAACCGCAGCCGCCACGACAACGAGCGCCCCTTTCTCCATCACGGCGAATCTCCTCAATGTATGGATTCACGGTAGCAGAAACCGGACGCCGATGAAAGCCGCGCATGGCAATTCACGAAGCCGACGGAGTCGCCACGGCCCTGCCTTCAGTGGACGGAATGGCGTCGGACGCGTCTTGCGAGATCCCCCCATTCGTCGGCAGTGTTCATGGAATCTGAACAGCAGGGCGGAGTGTGGCATCGCGGTTGTAGGGACATCACGCCGCGCGTACAATGACGCACAGACAAAGGCACTGCGGGAGAATGCTCCATGAAGATCTTGGTGACGGTGTTCTTGTTAGGCCTGGTGGCCGCCGAGTCCGACGCGGCGACTGGAGTGGGGGAGATCTGGCTGGTCAAAGGGGGCAAGGTGTGTTGTGCAATTCTGCGTGGTGATGAGGACGAGTATGCCGCCGAGCGCATGAACCGATGGCTCAAGGACGTCGCCGGTGTGCAGGCGCCGGTATTCACGGAGGAGACTTCCCTGGGCGATGTGCCTTGCGTCATGTCGATCGGAAGTGCCGGCTCGAATCCTTTCTCAGCGCGCCTCGCTACGGCCGAAGGCGTTGACATCGCGCCGGGGCAACTCACCGATCAAGGATATGTCGCGCGGAGGTGCCGCGATGGTGCGCGCGAGTGCGTGATCCTCGCCGGCGGCGGGCCGGATGGAACACGCTATGCCGTGGCGGATCTCATCAACTGGAGGCTCGAACACGACACCTCCGGCGTGCGTCTTGGTTACCTCGATGCTCGCGAGATCCCGCGCTACAAATACCGCTGGTTCTGGAATTGGGATCACCGCATGGACTGGGGCGGTCCGGGAACCGTGGGTACGCTTATGGGTGGCGGCGGCACTTTCAGCAAGCAGCCCGAGGCGTTCCTCATCGACTTCAAACGCTGCGTCGACTACATGGCCGACCACAAATTCAACGGATTGATCATCTGGGGATTCTTGCGCGATACCCACGGTGGCGTCGAGGCGTCGCAGGAGCTCTGCCAATACGCAGCGCGCCGCGGCGTGCGCATCCTGCCCGGTGTCGGCACGAGCGGATACGCCGGCTACTACTTCGAAGGGAATCATCCGTACAACGCCGACACGTGGCTCGCCACGCATCCGGAACTGCGGGCCCTCGACGAAGACGGCAAGCCGAAGAACGTGCCGTGTCCGTCGAAGAAGGCCAATCAGGATTGGCTCGACGAAGGCGCCGAATGGCTCTTCGACACCTTCGACATCGGCGGCGTGAACCTCGAGATGGGCGACTTCTTCGTGTGCTATTGCGACGACTGCAAGAAAGCGCGCGCCGCCATCCTGTCCGACGAACCGGATTACTACAAAGACATGGCGATTTCGCACAGCGTCACGTTCCGCAAGATGCGCACGCTTTCCGACGAGGCGTGGCTGAGTTACGCCACCTATACCGGCTACACCGCCGAAATGATGACGACCCCGCCTCGCTTCCTCGACATCATCCCGGACGACGCCATCTGCCAATGGACGCTTACCGGCATGGCCCGCACCTGGCCTGCCGAGGTCCGGCCCATGGCGCGCCACAACATCGGCTACCTGCACTGGTGTAACCGCTCCACGCACACCGAAGACGATTTCTACCTTGGGCAGATCCGCGATATCTGTCGAAACGCCGCCTCCGCTGGCTTCGAAGGACTGGACACGTACGGGGAACTCTCCTCAGAAACGCTCAATGCCGAGCTCTTCTATCTCGCTTGGGAGGCCTTCCTCTGGAATCCGGATATGACCATCGAGACCTTCGTTGCCGAACGCCTCTCGCCGCTCTACGGAGGGGCGGAGCCGGCGCGGGCGCTCCTTGACATCGTGCCCCTCGTGGACACGGCGAAGCAGCGTGCGAATCCCGATAACTTCGTCCGTGCGCTCGAGATCGCGCACGCCGCCCGCGAAGAGGCGGAGCCAAACGGTGTCGCCCGATGGTACAAGATGATCGCCTATCTCGAACGCCACGAAGCGGCCGCTCGGAAGGTCATCGAAGCGCAACGCCGCCGTGAAGAGGATGCCCGTAAAGGGAAGAAGATCGCCGTTGCGTCCGTGAAAGCCAGCGACGAGGACGCGCAGAATGGGTGGCCGGCGGCCAACGCGATCGACGGCAACGTCGACGAGCCTGCCGGCTACTGGCTCACGCGCAGCACGCATCCTGAACGCGCATGGATCGAACTGGCACTGGCCGAACCGGCCGCCATCAACCGTATCGTCTTGTTCCACCAACTCAATCCCGGCCACTACCGTAGCCTCGATTACACCGTTAGCCTGCGCGTCGCAGGCGCATGGCAGCGCGTTGTGTCGGTCAAGGACAACGCCGAGGCCGGTTGGGTCGCTCACACGATCGACACCGTGGTGGCCGATGCCGCCCGGCTCGACATTGTGCGCTCTGCCCACAGCAACCGGATGGGTGTTGGCGAAATCGAGTTACGGATGGTCGCCGATACTCGATGATAGGCCGGCGACGATGTCCTTACCTCAGACTGGGAGGAATCAAGCGATGGCCTTGATCTGCTGCTTGATCACGTTGTCCGCAGCACCGTCATCGGCCGCCGATGGTGCGCCCGCAAGCGTCAGGCTTGTTCGTTCGTTTGATGTCGGCGGCTTCGCAAATCCGGAGCCTGTGCTGTGGCCCGCCTACTTCTGGATGTGGAACGCCTCGCTTGATGAGGGGCTCATCAAGAAACAGCTCGAAGACATGAGATCGCACGGCGCGCGTAGCGTCTGCATGCTTCCCATGCCGCGCGAGTTCCGGCCCGATTCCACGAATAACTCCATGGCTCCGGACTATCTCACGCCCGAATTCTTCGAGCGCGCCCGCTTCGCGCTCGACGAGGCCGCGCGGCTCGGGATGAATTGGTGGTTGTACGACGAGGGAGGATGGCCTTCCGGCCAAGCGCTCGGGAAGGTTGTGGAAGGTCACGCTGGCTTTGCGGCGCACCAGGTCGTCCGAGAACGCGTCGACGCCCACGCGCCATTCCCGGTGCCCGCTGACGCCCTCGCGCTTGTCGTCGAGCAACCGAAACGTCGCGTCGTCGGTCCCGGCGCAACGTGGACGCCGGCTTCGGCGGACGAGGTGGCCCATCTCTATCGCGTGGCAGTGGGTGGGCGTGCCGATCTACTCAATCCGGATGCGACGGATCGATTCATCAAACTCACGCATGACGGTTATAGGGAGGCTTGCGGCGAACACCTCGGAAAGACCGTGCTCTTCACGTTCACCGATGAGCCGGCCGTGCCCGCCGTCCGACCGCCCGAGTCCATTCCGTGGACGCCGAACATGGAGCGCCTGTTTGCGCAACGTTACGGCCGATCCGTCTTCGAGGTGCTGCCTTCCCTCTTCGTGGAGCCCAGTACCACGATGGACGTGGCGGACGCGCGCGCGCGCGTCGATTTCTACGACCTCTGGACGTCGCGTTTCGCCGAGGCGTATTTCACCCGTCTCCAGGCCTGGGATCGACGGCATCGCCTGGGATCGGCCGGCCACCTGGGCGGCGAGGATGAAACCTTGGGCGCCATCCGGCACGGCTTCGGTCACCCCTTGCGCCAGCTTCGCGCCATGGATGTTCCGGGCGTCGATCTCATCTGGCGGCAGTTGTTTCCTGGAAGGCCCAACCAGCACCACTTTCCGAAACTGGCGTCGAGTGCGGCCCACTACAACGGCAGTCGCTACGCCTTCACGGAATCCTTCTGCGTGTACGGAAACGGACTAACGCCCGCGCAGATGAAATGGTTGATCGACTATCAATACGTCCGTGGCCTCAATCTGCTGGTTATGGGCTGCTATCCGCTCAGCACACACGATCACCACATGACCGGTGAGCGCCCGCATTTCGGCGTTATGAATCCGCTGTGGGACCACCTCCCCGCGTTCCATGCCTACGTCGCGCGCCTCGGCTACGCGCTATCCGTCGGGACACCTCGAATCACAACGGCCCTGTACTACCCCGTGCGGGATCTGTGGGCCTGGGGAATGAATGCTACGGAAGCGGCCACCGCGCACGACGCGCTCGCCAACGCTCTCTTGGCCCATCAGTGCGATTTCGACCTCGTCGATGACGATGCCCTGATCAAGGGGCACGTTGACGGAGCGCAGTTCGTGGCCGGAGCGATGCGCTACGACGCGATTGTCTGCGGAAAGGTCTGCTGGATGAGTCCCGGAGCCTATGCACAACTGGAGCGCTTCGCTCAGGTTGGCGGAAAAGTCCTGTGTGCTGACTGTGCGCCCGGCACGAACGGCGTGCCGGGAACGAACGCGCCTGCACACTACGAAGTCGCCGCCCTGGAGGATATCGCGGGTCGGCTTGTGCCGACGGTGAAGCTGGAGCCGGCTTGCCACGACATGCGGGCCTGTGTCCGCGCCTTGGAGCGTGCCGAGGTCGTGATGCTCTTCAATGAAGGCGAGCAGTTCTTCGATGGAGAAATGGAAGTAGGCGAACGCCATGTCTACGGTCTCGATGCGCAGCGTGGCACGATCACGCATCTCGAGAAGGCGAGCGGCCGAGTACCCGTGCGACTCCTGCCCGGCGAAAGCCGCCTGTTCCTGTGCTCAGAGGACGTCATCGACGCGATCAATCCCCCCCTGCCGTCGAACGACGGCCTAACGCTGGACACGGACATATCGGCGACGGCCCGTCGCCATTTCGTGGTCGGAGAACACGATTTCGACGTGACCGAAATGGATTCCGAACCGGTGTCCTTTGCCCAAGCCACCGTGTGGCATGACTGGCTCGGCGGGGATTTCTCCGGAGAAGTCGACTATGGCGTCCGTTTCGATATCCCCGAGGCATGGGGCGCGGCCTCCCTCGAGTTGACGACTGGTCCCATCGAGTATGCGGCAACGGTCTTTCTCGACGGCGAGCCGGTGGGACACATCCTGTGGCCGCCATGGCGTATCGATCTGCCCGCGTGCGCGCCCGGCCGACACGAACTCGTGATCCGAGTAGCCAACACGCTGGCGAACGAACTGACGTCCGAACGTGTCGTCGAGCTCTGGAATGCCAAGAAAGGCCCGGGATGGCCAAGTCCCTATCACGTCCGCGCGCTCGAGTTCGAACGCGAGTCCAGAGGGGGCGGCCTGCAGGGCCCCATAGGCCTTTTGCGGATGGAGGAGCCACGGTAGCATAGCCCGCAAGAATTCAGCCTGCGGACGATGGGCCGCCCAGGAGGTTGCGATGCGTACAATGTGGATGTGGGTATTGATAGCGGCCCTCGGATCGGCTGCTGCAACAGGAGCTACGAGTATGGACAGAATCGACATTCCGGCCCAGGCGCCGAATGATATCGTAATGGCGACACCGGCCGAAATCGCCAGCGTCGAGGATTGGGCGGCCCTCGTGTTTGCCGGCCAGAAGCGCGAGGCGGCCGCGCCGCCGGTCACGCTTGAGCTACGCCGACAAGACCACAGCACGCTCCATTTCCGCCAATCCTGCATGGACACGCCCATTGTTATCGGCAACCAGACCTTTGCGCACGGCCTCGGCACGCACGCCAACAGCGAGATCGCCATCGGCGTGCCGGAAGGTGCGACGCGGTTCGAGGCGTTCGTCGGCATCGACACTAACTACGACACGCAAGGCAAGCACGGCAGCGTGGAGTTCTCCGTCGAGATCGACGGCCGCGAAGTCGTGCGTACGCCCACGCTGCGCGGCGGCAACGCGGCGTACCCTATCGCATTTGAGCTGCCGAACGGCGCTCGGCAGATGCTCCTCAAGGTGGATACCACCGCCGACGGCCCGAGCCACGATCAATCGGACTGGGCGGACGCCCGGTTTGTCCTGGCCGACGGCCAGGCATGCTGGCTTGATGAGGGGCATGCGAATCCGTTCCTGTCAGACGCGCAGCCGCCATTCTCGTTTCGCTACGGCGATCAAGCATCGGCGGATTTCCTCGCCGGCTGGACTCATACCGCCGAATCCGAGGAGCAGGACGCATTCCGCACGTACACGGCGCATTGGCGCGACGCTGCCACCGGCCTTGACGTCGCCGCCGAGGCCAAAGTGTACAAGGCCTATCCCGCCGTCGACTGGGTGCTGTATTTCGAAAACACCGGCGCGGCAGACACGCCCATCATCGAGGGTATCCAGGCGCTGGACCTCGAGTTGCACGCCGGAGCGCCCAAGCGGCCCGTCATCGTCGGCCACAATCGCGGCGATGTCTTCGGCGAAACAAGCTTCGAGAATATCGACACGGCCCTCGGTGTCAGCGAAACATTCTTCATGGCACCGCAAGGTGGCCGCTCGTCGAACGGTGCGTTTCCTTTCTTTGACGTCCGATTCGATGCCAACACGCTCATCGCGGCCGTCGGCTGGTCGGGCCAGTGGTCGGTCGCGTGCGTTCGCGAGGGCGAGCACCAAACACACCTGCGCGCCGGTTTGGAGCAAACGCATCTCGTCCTCCATCCGGGAGAACGCATCCGCACGCCGCGCATCCTTCTCATGGCTAACGCCGCCGAGCCGGTGACGGCACACAACCGATTCCGGCGACTGATGCTCTTCCATTACGTTCCGCAACACGATGGCCGGCCCGTCGCCTTGCCGGTCGTCTCGCAGTGTTTTGATCGATACTCGTGGACGGTGCCTGAGTGGGCCACCGAAGCCGGACAAATCGACGCGGTCGAGCAGGCAGCCAGTCTCGGTTTCGATTCGCACTGGTTTGACGCGGCCTGGTTTGTCGGCGGCTTCCCGAACGGCGTCGGCAACTGGTATCCGAAACCGGAGGCATTCCCGCGCGGCCTCAAACCCGTCGCCGACGCATGCCATGAGCGCAGCATGAAGTTCGTGCTCTGGTTCGAGCCGGAACGCGTCGCGGTAGGAACGCAGATCGCCACCGAGTATCCCGACTTCGTTTTCGGCGGTGAGAAAGGCGGCCTTTTCCGGCTTGATATGCCCGAAGCGCGGCGCTGGCTCACGGATCTCTTGGCCACGCGCATCGACGAGTATGACCTCGACGTCTACCGCAATGATTTCAACATCGATCCCCTCGGATTCTGGCGCGGCAATGACACGGAGGATCGCCAAGGTATGACCGAAATCCGGTATGTGGAAGGCCTATACGCCATGTGGGACGAACTCCTCGAGGGCCGGCCGGGCCTGGTCATCGACGATTGCGCCAGCGGCGGACGCCGCATCGACCTCGAAATGTGCATGCGCTCGGTACCGCTCTGGCGGAGCGACACGAACTGTAGCCCAGGCAATGCCGAGTGGAATCCGGGCCACTCGGCCGGCATCAGCTACTACTTGCCGCTCCATGCCGCCTGCGCCTGGGCGCCGACGCCCTACGAGGTACGCGCCGCCACGACGACCGGGCTCATCTGCCAGTGGCCGTATCTCGACAAGGACTTCCCGGCCGACCTCGCCCGGCGCTCGCTCGCCGAGGCGAAATCGCTGAGGAAATACTGGTACGGCGACCTCTATCCGCTCTCGGACGTGCCCATCGGCGCCAAACAGTGGTGCGTCTTCCAACTCCATCGGCCGGATCTCGGCGAAGGTATCGCGCTCTTCTTCCGCCGCGCAGCATCGCCGTATACCGCCATGCGCGTCGCCCTCCGCGCTATCGATGCGCAGGCGCAATACACCGTCGAGCGGCGCACCGAGGACGGTACTGTAGAAACGGAGCAGGTCGCGGGCGGCACGCTTCTTGACGGCATTGATGTCAGGCTGCCGGAGTGCGCCAGCAGCGTGATCGTACGATACACGAAGAGCGAGTAGTCGACGTCGGCGTCACGCGCCGGCGACGTCCATGGCGATCGCTGCCCATTGGGTGAGGCGCTGCGGCTCGTAGCGAACGGTGCTGATGTCTTTGAGGATGAACTCGAGGGGACAGCCGTATTCATCGCACACGCGCCGCGTCGCCAGCAGGTTCTTGCGCACGCTATCCGGCTCGAACGCGTTCTCGGCGACCATGGCCGGACTTGGCTTGCGCGAGTAGACGAATTCGGCGCCAATCTCGGCGGCGCCGCGCTCCTCGTTGACCCACGGACTCATCGAGATCTTCCGGACGTTCGGAATCATCCGCACTTCATTCATTTTGCCGTCGAGCGGATCGCAGCAGCCGTAATACACGAGGCCGAAACGCGCGCAAATGCGGCTCGCATAGTCCACCTCGAAGTCCTTGAACATCTGGGGCGACACCGTCGAGAACATCTGGGCAAGGCCGAACATCCAGAGGTCTTTCGTGCGCGGACGCGCCGGATCGTAGCCAGGCGCCGGCAACGCATCGGTGTACGCCCCGGTGCAGTGGATCAGGCTCTGCGGCTGGCACAGCAGGCCCTGTTCTTCGAGCTGGTCGAGCATGGTCATGTATCCGTCCGTCATGCGGCCGACGAGCCGGTGCATGTAGTCCGGCCGCTCGATCAAGGTGTAGAGCGCGGCCTGGACACCCATCCAGGTGCTGATGGGATCCCAGAGGGACAGATACGGATCCGCGCCCCACGGCCGCACATCGAGCAGTCCATCGAAGAGTTCATGGGCCACCTCGACCCGGCGATCCGTCTCGGCCGCGTCGTGGCTAATCTCCGGCATCCGGATCTTCTCGAGATCCTCGTCCGTTTCGAACTGGTTGTGGAACAGATGGCCAACAACCGCGTTCGTCGGATCGAGGGCTACCGTATCCTCTTCCACGGAAATGCCGAAACCGGTGTTCCGGATTGCCTTCGACACAAGCACGAACGGCTCAACGACCATGTCTACCCGGAAGTGCCGCCACTGGTAGAGTGTCCGCCGGAGGTAGTCCTCGTAACCTCGACACTCGGCGTCCGAACAGCGCAGGGTGAGCTCATCGTTGACATTCATCTCGTTCCAGCACACCTGGTCGATCATCACCATGGGCCGCGCTGGCTCGAGCGCGTTGAGCTTGCGCCAGAGCGAGCGCTTCTCTTCCTGTGCCGGCAACGCGGCGATCTTGGCCACGTGGCTCGCCAGTTCGCGGATTATCGCGGCATCTTTTGCATTCGGCATGGCAAACCCCATCCTGTTCACGCGGTCCGTGTCTGTTTAATGACCGCTATTCCTGGCCGCGGCGCTGAGTCTCCATCTCTTTCCGGTACTTCTGCACCGCACGCAGGTGATCCTCATTGCTGACGCTGAATGTATGGGTCTTACCGTCGGCATTCGACACGAAGTAGAGATAGTCTGACTCGACAGGCGACATGGCAGCCCGCAGTGCCGCAATGCCCGGACTCGAGATCGGCCCGGCCGGCAATCCCGGATACATATACGTGTTGTAAGGCGAATCAACTTCCTTGTCTTCGTAGAGGATACGCTCCCCGTATTTGCCGAGAATGTACTGAAGCGTCGAGTCGAGCTGAAGCGGCATGCCTTTTCCGATCCGGTTTCGAATCACGGCGGCAACCAACGGACGCTCCTCATCAACGCGCGCCTCCTCCTCAATCAGCGAGGCAATCGTGACAATCTCCATCTTGTCGCGTACCGATGCCTCCGGGAACTCGGCGAGCAGGGCCGCATACGTCTTCTCGAACTCGGCTACCATGCGCTCCACGATCTCGTGCTCAGTCGGCTTCTCGTCGAAGAAGTACGTGTTCGGCATTAGGAATCCCTCGAGGGTCTCGGATTCGATGCCCAGGCGCGCGATCAGCGCCGGATCGCGTGCTGCCTCGATGAACGCTTCCGGATGCTCAACCAGTTCCGAGGCCTGGCGGATCGTCAGGCCTTCCGGAACGGTAATCTTGCGATCGGCGGGAATCTCCTCCGCATCGAGCGGCCGATTCGGGCCTTCCTTGAGGATCTCAAGCAACTCTTTGGGCGAAAGGCCTCGATGCAGCGCGTAGGGCCCGCTCTTGATCGTCTTGCCGGAATGGTCGAGGCGCATGGCCACGCGGAAAAAGCCTTCGTGCTTGACGAGGCCCAGTTCGGCTAGGAACGCGCCCACTTCTTTGCCGGAAGCGCCCGCCGGAACCTGGACCTTCACCACCTCGCCCGGCGTGCCGGGTTCGGTCACTTCTTCGTACACCATGAACAACACAACGCCGACGGCGACGCAACCCAACGCCAGGAAAACGGCGATGTAAAGGATGAGCGACAGGAAGAAGCGCAGGAAAGAGAAGCGCCGAGTCGGAGCCGCCTTCTTCACGCCGTTCTCTGTCATGGCCGACTCCGCGCACGCTGAAAGGCCAGTCGATCCAGGTAGGTTTGAAGGATATGTTGTGCGGCGACGATATCGACGATGTTCTTCCGGCCTTTGGCTCGGACGCCGGACGCCGCAAGCGAACGATGCGCGGCGACGGTGCTGAACCGTTCGTCCTGAACGACAACCTCGATATCGAGCATTGCCTTGAGCCGATCGACGAAGGCCTGCACCTTCAGCGCCTGAGGTCCCATCTCGCCATTCTGATCCAGCGGCATACCCACCACAACGCGGATGGCCTCGTTCTCCTTGGCCGTTTCGCGGATAGCCTCGGCATCACACTCAGGACCGCGACTCGGAATGACCTTGAGCGGCTGTGCCGTGATGCCGAGAAGGTCGCTTACGGCGACGCCGATTCGCGCCTCGCCGAGATCCAGTCCGATGGTACGCCCCACAATCTCCACAATCGCTATCCCAACAATGCCGCCACGACCTCAGCGGCCTTGGCGATCGCTTCGGGCAATCTCTCGGGATGCTTGCCGCCCGCTTGGGCCATATCCGGGCGCCCGCCGCCGCCACCGCCCACCATGGCCGCCAACTGCTTGACGATGTCGCCCGCCTTGATGCGGCCTGTGAGATCCTTCGTTACACCGACGCACAACGAGACCTTCTCGCCTTCCGCCGCGCCAAGAACGATGACGCCCGATCCCATCTTGTCGCGCAGGTTATCCAATACCATCCGCAAGCCCGAGGCATCTTGGCCTTCGACCTGTGCGGCCAATAGCTTCACGCCGGCCACTTCCTGCACCTGCGACATGTAGTCCACCGAGCCGCCGGTGGCTGCGGCCTGCTTCCACTTCCTTACTTCGAGCTCGAGACGGTGGTTTTCGTCGAGAAGCGCATGGACGCGCGCGCCGACCTCGTCCACCGACGTGTTGAGTCGCATGGCCGTCTCGCTCAGTTGGCGCTCGCGGCCTTGAAGCACATCGACGCATGGCTCGGCGCACACCGCCTCGATACGCCGGACGCCGGATGCCACGGACGACTCGGACAGGATCTTGAAATACCCGATCACGCCCGTTTGCCGGACATGGCAACCGCCGCACAACTCCATGCTGACATCGTCTACGCGCACCACGCGCACCACATCCTCGTACTTCTCGCCGAACAGCGCCATGGCGCCCGCCTCGCGCGCATCGGCCAATTCCATATTCTCAATTTTGACCAGCAGGTTGGCGCGGATGAAACGATTCACCAGTCGCTCGATATCCTGAATCCGCTCGGCCGGAATGCTTTCGAAATGCGTGAAGTCGAAGCGCAATCCCTCCGGAGACACACGCGATCCGGCTTGATGCACATGGCTTCCGAGGGTGTCCTGCAACGCCGCCTGGAGCAAGTGCGTGGCGGAATGGTGCGCCTCGGTGGCCTTACGCGCCTCGGTGTCGATGGCCGCCGTGACCTTGTCGCCCGGCTTGAGCGCGCCGCGCGTGACGTGCACGCGGTGGAGCGTCATTTTGCCGAGCGGCTTCACGGCGCCGGACACATGTGCGCTGCCATCGACGCCATCGAGCGCGCCAGTATCGGCCACCTGACCGCCGGATTCCGCGTAGAACGTCGTCCGATCTAGGACGACCTCGCCATCTTCGTTTTCGTTGAGCGCATCGACACGCTGGCCGTCGCGGACCACAGCCGTGATCGTGCCTTCGCATACGTGCTCGTCGTAGCCGACGAAGGTGGTGTCGCCGACGTCCTTGTGGATGATGCGGTAGACGGGTGGCAACGCGTCCTCGCCGCTCCCAGCCCACGCCGTGCGCGCACGATCACGCTGCTTCGTCATCTCGGCGTCGAAGCCCTCGTGGTCGACCTGGTAACCGCGATCCTCAGCGATATCCGTCGCAAGGTCGAGCGGAAATCCGAAGGTGTCATGCATGCGGAACAACTCGACGCCGGACACCAGCTTCTCGCCGGCCTTGTCCATCTTCGCGAAGATCTCCTCGAGCCGATCCATGCCGCGCGCCAGCGTACTCGCAAAACGCTTCTCCTCGGTGAGGATGATCTTCTCGATCTGTTGGCGCTTCTCGACGAGTTCCGGATAGTGATGGCCCATGATATCGGTCACGGCCTGCGTCACGGCGTGCAAGAACGGCTTGTCGAGGCCAAGCTCGCGACCGAATCGCGACGCCCGCCGCAACAGGCGCCGCTCGACATAGCCGCGCCCCTCGTTGCCCGGAAGAATGCCGTCGGCAATCATAAAGGATAACGCGCGCGCGTGATCCGCGATGACGCGGAAGGGCACGGGATTGTCAGCGTATCTTACCTGCGTCAAGGCCTGCGTTGCCTCGATGATCGGGAAAATACCATCGGTGTCGAAGACGTTATCTTTGCCCTGCAGCAACGCGGCCAGGCGTTCGAGGCCCATGCCGGTGTCGATACCCCGATTCTTGAGGGGCGGACGCGATCCGTTGAGTTGCTGGTCGAACTGCGGAAACACCAGGTTCCAGTATTCGAGGAACCGCTCGCACTCTTCGCAGCCGGGCGCGCAGTCCGGGCGTCCGCAGCCGATGGCCGCGCCGCGGTCGATGTGGAGTTCCGAACACGGCCCGCACGCCCCGGTGTCGCCGGCCGGCCCCCAGAAGTTGTCCTTCGCGCCGAGCCGGATGATTTTGGACGCCGGAACGCCGACTTCGTTCTCCCAAATGCCGGCCGCTTCGTCGTCGTCCTCGTATACGGACACCCAGATCGTGCCGGCATCCAGTTTGAGAACCTGCGTCGAATACTCCCATGCCCACGCGATGGCCTCGCGCTTGAAATAGTCGCCGAACGAGAAGTTGCCGAGCATCTCGAAGAAAGTAAGATGACGCGAGGTCTTGCCGACTTCGTCGAGGTCATTGGCCTTGCCGCCGGCGCGCAGGCACTTCTGCGATGTCGTAGCGCGGCGGTATGGAACCGGCACCTCGCCGGTGTAATACGGCTTGAACTGGACCATTCCGGCACTCGTGAAGAGCAATGATGGGTCATTGCTCGGAATGAGGGCGTCGCTCCGCTCGACAACGTGGTCGCGCTGGCGGAAAAAGTCCAAGAAACTACTGCGGATCTCGTCACTGGTCACGGTACATCTCCATCGGTTACGTACGGCAGGGAGTATTCACGAGAATGTACCAAAAAACCGCGACTCGATGCACCTTTCGCGCGGGGCGCGGCGGTAGGCGCGTGGTCAGGAAGAGGATTGAACCACGACGGGCATAACGACTGAGAGCCACCGCAAAGCCGCTAAGAAACAACTTACCGAAGGAAGCCCTCGACGCAAGATACGGAGGCCATGTGGAGTGCGGTAGCTTGCTACCGCTCTTCTTCGGGGCAGCTTGCTGTCCCGCTGGCCGAACAACGCTCCGCTCCAAGCCGAAGCGCAAGCAAGCTTGCGCACTCCACAGAGCGCGTCGCCCGTTGGGTAAACATCGGCGGTGCTCCCCTTCATGCCGAGCCGACCGACCTTTCCTTGCTCCTATACACAGCGCCGTTTCTCTTCATCCTGAGCGGCACAGAGCACCGGCTGACCACTCGCACTGACGAGCGGGCGTCTCGGGCGGGTAAGCGCGCATAGCGCCTGTCACTTGCCAGCCAAGCGATTGCCTCCTTCCTGTCATCTCGAGCGGAACGAGAGATCTCCTTTCGAGATTCCTCGCATGCGTTCGGAATGACAGAATGAGGCATCCCTCGCATCAACACAGAATGGCCGCATTATCCCTCTATCCGTCGAGGGTCCAGCCGTCGCGGTACTGGCGACGGATGAGGTCGTTGCCTTTGGCGCTGTTGGTGACGGTACCGGTCTTGCCGTCGTACTCGAGCTTCTCGCCGGCACGATAGGCCACGAGGCCGAGGAGCATCATCTCGATGAGCTTGCCGCCGTAATCGAAATCGCACGAGGTCTTGAGATCGCCCTTGCAGGCGTCGATCCATTGCTGCTGGAAACCGCCCATGGCCGGAATCAGCTCTTCTTTCGTACGCCGCTTGTAGTACGTGAGGTCCGGGCTCTTGCCGTACGGCAAGAGGAGTCGGTTGTCGAAGTCCGCAATGACGAAACCGTCCGAGCCTTTGAACATGGCGCCGTGGCCGATCTTGTTGAGGTCGATGCACTCCATCGGCGATGACGGCATGGCGCCGCCCTGATACCAGATCACGGGAACGGCCGGCCGCCAGTCGTTGGCGGGAATCTCGAAGGTGGCCTTCAGCTCGACCGGCGTAACTTCAGGGTTAACGGGCTCGCCGGTCGCCTCGGCCGACGTGGGCAGGTCGGCGTCGAGGGCGTTCCAGGCGAGGTCCATGGTGTGGCTGCCCATGTCGCCGACTTGGCCGCTGCCGAAATCCCAGTACATGTTCCACTGTAGGCAGTTCGCGCCCGGATTGCCCGAGAAATAGTCCGGGTTGTAGGGATGCTCGGGCGACGGGCCGAGCCAGAGGTCGTAATGCAGCGTGTCGGGCGGCGTGCCTTGGGCGGGCAGGTAGCCTGGCCGTCGGATCTGGCGATCGCCCCAGGCATGCACGGCCTTGAGCTCGCCGATAGCGCCGTCGAGAATCATCTCGCGTACGCGATCGAAATTCTCGTTGGCGTGACGTTGGGTACCGACTTGCGTGGCCAGTTTGCCCTTGTTCTTGAGGTAGTTGGCGCGTACCACGCGCACTTCCTCGACGCTGTTGCCCATCGGCTTCTCACAGTAGACGTGGAGGCCGCGATTCAGCGCCCAGTTGGTCACGAAGGCGTGCGTGTGGTCCGTCGTACAACACATGACCGCGTCGAGGTCTTTCTGCTCGAGACACTTCCGCCAGTCGACGTACTTCTCCGCGTTTGGGAACTCCTTGGCGGCCAGTGCCAAGTGATCCTCGTCGACGTCGCACAGGGCCACGACGTTCTCCGGCTTGAGACTGCTGTAATGCGCCATGGCCCGGCCGTACGCGCCGATAAGGGCGATATTGAGCTTGTTGTTGGGCGTGTTCGCGCCGAAGAGCGTGCCGCTCGGCAAGACGAGCAATCCGGCTCCGGCAGTGGCGGTTTTCAGAAACTGGCGTCGATCAACGGGGTTGGTATCCATTGCAGTGCCTCTCGGTTGTGGTTTCCCTGGCAGAGAATAGCCCAACACCGGTTCGAGGTCAATCCGGCGGTTTCCGTCCGGTTCTCGTCGTCAAAACCGGGGCACCTTTGACGAGAGCCTGTCAAGCCATTTGATAATCCTACCGTGGGGGGTTCCAAAACATAGGCCGCGTCGGATACCATGCCTGGTTGCAGCATTGATCTTGCCTTCGCCTGCGGAAGGACATCGTATGGGACGACTCTTGCAGATGCAACACGCGTCAATTGAGGTCACGCTCAACGGGTGGCGGCACAAGGCCACCCATACCTTGATGATTGCCAGTGCCTTGGTATACTTGCCGGTAGTAGTGATTGTTCTTGCCGGACAAGGGCCGCCGATCACCTGGCCGGTAAGGAGTCTCGTCGTTGGCATTTACGGGATTCTTCCGCTCGAAATTCTGTTGTCGGGGATAGACTATCGTGTTCGCATAGGAATCAACCTTGCTGGTGGATATGTGTTGGCTCTCGTCGTCACCATGGCTCTCCCGCAAGGTCCCTTTATCCGGGCATTCCCCCTAACTCTTCCCTTGATAGCAACGGTTTTCTTTGGCAGGGTGGCTGGGGGCATAGCCATAGGTGCCAGTATCTTGATCTTTCTGTTCGCTCCTTTCCTAAGCACCATGCCCTGGCTGGCTGGAATCCTTACTCCCGCAGGAGAACGAGGCCCTGAGATGTCGCCCCTTATGTGGTTCCAGGGGATTGCCCTGGCCGCAATCCTCCTGGAAATCATGGTGTTACTGGACCGGTTCCACGATATGTTGATGCAGGCATTGGCGGATCGAACCGCGGCCTACCAGAAGCTCAAGAATGAGATGCAGGAGCGGCGGCGGCTGGAGTACGAGCTCGCTCGCACCACCGATGAAGAGCGGCGCCGGTTGGGACATGAGATTCACGACGGGGTCTGCCAGCAACTCACCGCCGCGCTGCTGCGGTCGGAGGCGCTGACGGAATGGCTGGATCCGGCCAGGCCCTCGGCGACGGAAGTGCTGACCGGGCTCACGGCCCTGCTCGAGGAGACGATTGATGAGACGCACGCGGTCGCTCGGGGGTTGTGCCCCCTGGAATCGGATCCCGAGGCGCTTGTCTCCGCGTTACAGACCCTTGTCTATCGGATCCAAAAGGCCTCCGGCATTGCCTGCACATTGAAGACGACGGGGGACGTGAGCATCGCCGAGCGCGCCACGGCGAACCATCTCTACCGAATCGCACAAGAAGCCATCACCAACGCGGTGAAGCACGCGAACGCCAACGGGATTACCGTAACGCTGGAAGGAAACGAGGACAGCCTTGTGCTGGAGGTGGAAGACGACGGGGACGGTTTGCCTGACGAGAACAACCTTAACGGCATGGGGCTTCGCACCATGTCCTACCGCGCCGATCTGATACAGGGCAATCTCTCCGTAGCGGCCGGGGCCAAAGGCGGAACCCTCATGACGTGCCGCGTGCCCCGTGGCGGCGTGGTAGAATCCGGCCAGGAACCTTAAGGAATGAGCCATGACGTCTGAGTCGACCGGGGGCGCCGGGGGCATTCGTGTCGTGATTGTGGACGACCACCCGGCCGTCCGGCACGGATTGGCCCTGTTGCTCAAGTCCAAGGGGATTGTCGTTTGCGGGGAGGCCGGCGGGCGCGCAGAGGCGCTGGCATTGGTGGAGGAACACCAGCCCGACGTCGTGCTGGTGGACCTCTCCCTGGGAGACGAAGACGGCTCTGTGCTGCTCGAGGACCTGCACCGCCGCAACCGGCCCGCTCTGGCTTATTCCATGTATGAGGACGGCCGGCGCGTGGCGGGAGCCTTTGCTGCCGGTGCGCGCGGATATGTAACGAAGAGCGAAGCACACCGGGTGCTCGTGCAGGCCATCGCCGAAGTGGCCCGAGGGAAACGATTTGTCAGTCCCAAGGCCGCTCTCGCCCTGGCCAGCCATGCCGCTTCCGCGCCTGTCGAATCCGCGCTCAGCCAACTGAGCGCGCAGGAACAGCAGGTCTACCGCTTGCTCGAAGAGGGCAAGGCCACGCGGGACATCGCCGCCGTCATGACCATCAGCATCCGCACCGTCGAATCCTATTGCGAGCGCATTTGCGCGAAGTTGGGCTTGGACGGCATGCGAGAACTCCGGCACTTCGCCAGCAGCCACTTCAACAACGGGTCCTGATTCCGGATCCCCCCCAAGCAGCCCGCCGGCCCCCACAAGCATGTGGGGGTTTCCCGGTCGCGCACATCCGGACATTCCTTACAGGCAAATCAACGCACCCGTGGTAATCTTTGGCTCACTCTTGGGGCCATGAGGCGCCTGTTGTTCCGCGTACAGCGAATCCAGTCAGGGACCGTAGGCGGCACTTGTGCTGGCCTTCCAGGGATTCATGCGCACATCGATTCCCGTCGGTCTGGCCACCGAACACGGAATCGTGTTGACGCATCTGTCGGACACATGGGCCTCTTGGCGCGTATGACGATCGGCAAGCAATTCAGGAGCCGCTGAGATCACTACGGTCAAGGCGAGAAACGTCTGCTGATGAACCGGGCATTTCCCGAGGGAACCTCACTTGAGAGAGGACGAGGAGAGCATCTCAACACCCATTCGTGTCTTGGTTGTTGACGACCATCCGGCGGTACGGCAAGGACTGGGCTTCCTGTTGGGGCCGAAGGGCATCACCGTGTGCGCGGAAGCCGATAACTGCGCCGATGCTCTCGCAGGCGTGGAGAATCACCACCCCGACATGGCGTTAGTCGATCTCTCTCTCGGTGATGAAGACGGCACAGCCCTCATCGCGGAGCTCCGCAAACGCGCGCTGCCTTCCCTGGCCTATTCCATCCACGAGGATGAACGACACGTGACGAGAGCTCTTGCGGCAGGGGCGAGAGGGTATGTAACAAAGGGCGAAGCGCATCGCGTGCTGGTACACGCCATCCATGAGGTCGTTGCCGGGCGCCGTTTCCTCAGCCCCCGGGCAGCCATGGCCTTGACGGCACAAACCACAGGTTGCAGCCGGCGTGACGGTCAACACGCGGATGACCATGAGTCCTTGCTTGTTAACGACGATGAGAGTTCAGGCGTCATGCGAGAGTAGATGTCGTCACGCCTGAGGATCATATGAATAGAGGCCCATGTGCAGAAGCAATCAGGAGAACAGTCATGAATACGCAGCGTTATCGGGGATGGATATTGTGGGGGGTGACGGGCCTGTTGGCGTGTGCCGCGTTCAGCGCTTCGGCGTCCGGCACGTTCTACGTCGTGCCCGGCGGCACGGGAACTGCCGGCACTTCGTGGGCCGACGCGTTCGGCTCGATCCAGGATGCGGTCAACGCCGCAACGGCCGCCAGTGGCGGCGAGGTGTGGGTCGCGGCGGGCACGTATACGAGCACGTCCGATCCGGTCGTAGCCATGGCGTCCGGCGTGGACCTCTATGGCGGTTTCGCGGGCACGGAAGCGTCCCTCGGCGAACGGGACCTGGCGGCGGGCCATGTCACCACCCTTGACGGCGAGGGCGCCCGGCGCTGCGTCGTTGGCGCGGACAGCGCCCTTCTGGACGGCTTCACGCTCACCCATGGCTACAACAGTTGGGCCGGGGGTGGCCTGCTCAGTAACAACACCTCGCCCAGCGTGGCCAACTGCACGTTTAGGTCCAACCTGGCTGGCTATGGCGGCGCGGCGCTGGTCTCGACCCACTCGACTTCAACCTTCACGAACTGCGTGTTTGCTGGAAACTCGGCCACGTACAACGGGGGCGCCATCCTCACGGATGGGTGGTCTTCGACCACGCTGATGAACTGTTCCTTCACGGCCAATTCGGCCAGAGAAGGCGGCGCTTTCCACTGCGACGGTACCACGACGCCGACGATAACGAATTGTGTCTTCTGGAATGATTCGACCGAGATTTTCAGCACTTCGACTACGCTGTCGGTGACGTATTCGTGCGTTTCGGGGGACTTCGACGGCACGGGCAATATCTCCTCGGATCCGCTCTTCATGGATGACTCGGATGATGGGGATGGTTATGACCTGCGGCTTCAGGAAGGGTCCTCCTGTATTGACACGGGCACGGCCACGGGCGCGCCTTCGGCGGATATCCGCGGCGTTACGCGGCCTGCCGCCGCCGGCATCGACATGGGCGCTCACGAAGGCGGCATTGCGATCCGCTTCGTGAAGGTGGGCGGAACGGGCGACGGCCTGTCGTGGGACACTGCATTCGGCTCCATCCAGGATGCCGTCGACGACGTCGGAACCGGTGAGGTTTGGGTCGCCGCCGGGACATATACCAGCACTTCGGACCCGGTCGTGGCCATGGTTTCGGGCGTCGACCTCCACGGCGGTTTCGCGGGAACGGAGACCTCTCGCCGCATTATCCGCACCATGGCCGCCAATGCCGTTACCATCGACGGCGAGGGCGCCCGCCGCTGCGTCGCCGGCGCGGACGGCGCCATGCTGGACGGGTTCACGCTGGCCAACGGTTATCACAGTTGGGCCGGGGGCGGCCTCCTCAGTAACAACACCTCGTCCACCGTGGCCAACTGCACGTTTGTGGACAACGCGGCTGGTTTTGGCGGCGCGGCGCTGGTCTCTACCAACTCGACGTCAACCTTCACGAACTGCGTGTTCATCGGGAATTCGGCCACAAACAACGGCGGCGCCATTTTTGCGGATGGTTCTTCGGCCCCAACGCTGATGCACTGCACGTTCACGGCGAATACCGCCGCAAACGGCGGCGCTCTTTACAGCGACAGTTCGACGTCGCCGACGGTGACGAATTGCGTCTTCTGGAATGATTCGACGGAAATCGTCAACGCTTCGGCTTCTCTGTCCGTGACGTATTCGTGCGTCTCGGGAGGCTTCTCCGGCACGGGCAATATCGCCACGGATCCGCTCTTCGTGGACGGGACGGATGGCGGGGATGGCTACGACCTGCGGCTTCAGGAAGGTTCCCCCTGTATTGACACGGGCACGGCCTCGGGCGCGCCTTCAGCGGATATTTGCGGCATTACGCGGCCCGCCGGTTCCGGTATCGAGATGGGCGCCTACGAATACTTCTACGCTATCCATGTCGCGCCGGGCGGCATGGGAATGGGCTTTTCCTGGTCCGATCCCCTCGGCTCGATTCAGGATGGCGTCGACACAGCGGCGCTTGTCGGCAGCGAGGTGTGGGTGGCCGCGGGAACCTATACCAGCACCTCCGATCCGGTCGTGGCGATGGCCTCCGGCGTGGATCTCTACGGCGGCTTTGCGGGGACGGAGACGTCGCGTGACGAACGCAACCTGGCCGCCAATGCCACCATCATTGACGGCGAGGCCACCCGCCGGTGCGTCAACGCTGCGGACGGCGCCATTCTGGATGGGTTCACGCTCACCCATGGCTACAGCAGTTGGGCCGGGGGCGCGATGCTCAGCAAGGCGATATCGGCCACGGTGGTAGACTGCACGTTCACAGCCAGTTCGGCTGGTTTTGGCGGCGCGGCGCTGGTTTCCACCTACTCGAACTCGACGTTCACCAACTGCGTGTTCCTCAACAATTCCGGCACAAGCCAGGGCGGCGCGGTCTTCATGGATGGCGCGGCGGCCCCGGTATTTACCAACTGCACATTTGTGTGGAATACAGCCCCCACCGGCGGTGCTCTTTACATCGACAGTTCCACCTCGCCAACCCTCACCAACTGTATCATTTGGGACAATCTGCCGGAGGTCTACTGCGCATCCTCTGCTTGTACGATCACGTATTCGTGCGTCCGCGGCGGCTTCGCTGGAACCGGCAATATTGCGGTGAGCCCGCTGTTCAGGGATGGCGAGGACAATGGCGACGGGTTTGATTTGCGTCTTCGGCCGGGTTCTCCCTGCATAGACACCGGCGCAGCCACCGGCGCGCCCACGAAAGACATCCGCGGACTCGCCCGTCCTGCCGGCACGGGTGTAGACATGGGCGCGTATGAATTCGCCCACGACAGTATCCGTTATGTGAAGGAGGGGGGCACAGGTTCCGGCACCTCCTGGGCGGATCCCCTCGGCTCGATTCAGGACGCGGTGGACGCGCTGGTTCTCCTGGACTTCGGCGAAGTGTGGGTCGCGGCGGGCACGTATACCGGCACATCCAGCCCTGTCGTGGCGATGGCGGAAGAGATTGATCTCTACGGCGGATTCGCCGGTACGGAAACGTCGCGCGACGACCGCGATGTGGCAGCCAACGTCAGCACTATCAGCGGCGAGAGCGCCCGCCGCTGCGTCACCGGCGCGGATAACGCCACCCTGGATGGATTCACCATAGCCAATGGACTAGCTTCCAATGGAGGCGGCATGTACAACGACGACGTTTCACCAACGCTGGCCAACTGCACGTTTACGGGAAATCATGCCGGCACCATGGGGGGCGCTCTGCGCTGTGACGGCGCCTCGGCAACACTGACCAATTGCTCATTCATCCAGAACACGGCATCGGCCGGGTCAGGCATTACGGACCTCGGTGGGGCTTCACATTATGTGAACTGCACCTTCAGGGAAAACGCGTCAAGCGGCGCGATGGGCACGGTCTATCTTGCTAGCTCCCATAGTGTTTTCAATGGTTGCCTGTTTGAGGCTAACTCGGGCGGAACAGGGGCCGCTTTTTCCATTATAGGTGGCGCTCCGCAGATCGCCAACTGCGTTTTCACGCAAAACACTACTTCTCGTTATGCCGGCGCTGTTTACGCAAGAGGCGGAACCTGTACCGTCACCAATTGCTCCTTCACAACAAATGTAGGGAGTGATGGCGCCATCAATGTTTGTAACGCCGGGACAATCAACATCAGCAATTCGATTCTCTGGGGGGATTCAGGCGAGGTCTATGTCGATCCCGGCGACGAGTACTCGGACCCAGGCACGGCAAACATCAGCAACTCCTGTGTCTCGGGCATAGGTTCCAGTGCAGGGAACTTCTCCTTGGACCCGTTGTTCGTAGACGGGACGGATGGCGGCGACGGGTTCGACCTGCGGTTGCAGCCGGGTTCCCCCTGCATCGACGCCGGCACCGAAACCGGCGCGCCGTCCACGGACTTCGACGGCCTCGCCCGGCCGCTGGGCGCCGGCTACGACGTGGGCGCCTATGAATATGCCAGTGCCGCGCCGGTGTTCGTGCAGACCAGCCCGGTTGCGGTGACCATGAGTGAAGACGGCGCGCCCACGGCCTGGGCCGCCCCGGAACTCAGCGTCACGGACGATGAGTACGACGTCTTCACGTGGTCGCTCGACACCCAGGCCGCCCATGGCGTAGCCACGGTCTCCGGCACAGGCACATCGCCCTCGGAACTCACCTACGCCCCCGAGGCCGATTACAACGGCGCGGACAGCTTCGTTGTCCAGGCGGACGATGGCCTGGGCGGCATCGCCACGATCACCATCGAGGTGACCATCGACCCCGTCAATGACGCGCCGTGCATCAGCCAGCCAGGCGCGCTGGCCGTCATCATGAGCGAAGATGGCGATCCCGTGCCCTGGGCTGCGCCCGAAGTCTCCGCTACCGACATAGACAGCAGCACGCTGACCTGGTCGCTGGCAACACAAGCCACCCACGGCGTGGCCGCCGTATCCGGCCTCGGCGCTTCGCCCGAAACGCTGGACTACACCCCCGCCGCGAACTTCAACGGCGTGGACGCCCTTGAAGTCAGGGTGAGCGATACTAGTGCGGCATCCAACAGCATCTTGATTGTCGTGAAAGTCGAGCCCACGCCCGACGCGGGCGATAGCGACGGCGACGGCCTCACCGACGACGAAGAATACGCGCTCGGCACGGACCCGAACAATCCCGATACCGACGGCGACGGCGTTTCGGACGGCGATGAAGTCGACGCGGAGACCGATCCCACGGGCCCGCTGGCGGTGACCATTCCCGGCCCGGACACGGTGGAAGTGAACGCGGGCGAGAACTACAGCTTCATCGCGATCATCACCGGCGGACAGAGCGGATTTCATTGCCAGTGGTACGTGCAGCCGGAAACCGAAAAGGGCGCGAAGGCCGCCACGCCCCTCGGAGAAGCAGACCAGCACACGTTAACCCTCACGAGTGTCACCACGGACGAAGCCGGTTACTACTACTGCCGCGTCTGGACGGATAGCGCCGAAGCGGAATCCAACGAAGTTCAGTTGAGCGTCACGCAAGGCATGCCGGCGTGCAACGGCTTCACCCTAGCGGCGCTGGCCCTCGGGCTCTGCCTCGGCACGGCCGACATCCTGCGCCGGAGAACCGCGCGGTAACCCAACGCGATGACTGAAGCCAACAGGCGGTGGAAGCGCAAGCACGCGGAAGCCGCCTGTTGGAACAGTCGGGGAAGAGCACTCTACGGTCTACGGGCTTGCGAATTCGGCCCGATCTCAACGGGCGGTGCCGGCCTCTCCCTCCCTGCCGCCACGTCATGCTACAATCGGGCGTCGAGGCTACGGAAATGGAGGCTACTATGTCGGATGAGCGCAAGACGATCCATGTCGTGAGCAACTCGCATTGGGATCGCGAGTGGGATTATCCCTTCGAGAAGACGCGGCTATTGCTCCTGGATTTCATGGATGAGCTACTCGACCTACTCGACAAGGATCCGGAGTTCCACTCGTTCACGATGGATTCGCAGACGCTGTGCGTCGAGGATTACCTCGATTTCCGGCCTGAGGAGCGCGCGCGTATCGAGAAACACGTGAAGTCCGGCCGGCTCATCGTGGGCCCGTGGTATTCGCTGCCGGAGGAGTACCTGGTCAACGCGGAATCGCTCGTGCGCAATCTCGTCGTCGGCCACCGCGTGGCAAAGGCGCTCGGCAAGGTCAGCAAAACGGGCTACACGCCGTTCAGCTACGGCCAGACCTCGCAGATGCCGCAGATCTACAACGGATTCGGCATCGACACCATCATCTTCTATCGCGGCATCAACACGCCGAAGAGCGAGTACATCCTCGAAGGGCCGGACGGCTCGCGGCTGCTCGGCATGCGGTTCGGCTGCATGAGCCGGTTCTCGTATTACATCTACGTCTACCGCGTCCTGCGCTACGGCTCGGATGATGTCTTCGCGCGGTACGACTGGGATCGCGGCGCCGCGCCGTTCCGCCTATGCTCGGATCGCCATCCGCGCGAGCACTATTTCATCCTCGACGACCAGAAGAAGCAGTGGAACGAAGGGCCGATTCGCGATCAACTGTTGAAACTTGTCCACGATGAGTCGGAGCACTTCACGACGAGCCAGATCTGCTGCATGCAAGGTTTCGATAGCAGCAATCCGGATCCGCTCGAAACGAAGATCATCAAGCGGTGCCAGGAACTGATGCCCGAGCACGAGATCAAGCTGTCGAATCTCGAAGATTACATGAAGGCGATGCGCAAAGAGGTCAAGGATCCCATCGTGCTCACGGGCGAGTTCCGCGATCCCGGCAACACGGGCAAGTGGACGTACCTGTGCGGTGACGTCATCAGTGCGCGCCTGCGCCTGAAACAGGCCAATCACCGCGCCGAGATGAATCTCCAGCGTCTCGCCGAGCCGTGGGCGGCCATCGGCGCGATGGTCGGCGCGCGCTACGAGAAGTCGGCCCTCGATCGCGCCTGGAAACTCTTGCTCAAGAATCATCCGCACGACACCGTCACGGGGGCCGGTATCGACCAGATGGAGAAAGATTCGCTGTACCGCGCCGACCAGACGTGCTTGATCAGCCAAGGCCTGGCGCGGCGCGGCATGCAGGCCGTCCAGATCAACGTCGATAACTCGGATCTCGATCCGCGCGACGCCGTGTTGACGGTGTTTAACCCGTGTCCCTTCGAGCGCGGCGGCGTGGTCTCGTGTTACGTCGACTTGCCCGCCGGCATGGGTTACGAGGCCTTCAGCGTCCGGACGCCCGACGGCCGGCACAAACAGCGCATCCAGCTCAAAGAGCAGTCCGAGCCGGGCGTGCTCGTGCGCAACCTCCAGGATATCTCGATCGAGCTACGCGCCGTCCGCCACCTCTGCCACATCGAAACGAGCGGCGTGCCGGCCTACGGCTACAAGACCTATCACCTCGTCCGCGAGAACGAGTTCGCGTACCTGCCTGGCACGCTGGCCCCCGAGACCAACGTGCTCGAGAACGAGTACCTCCGCGTGGCCTTCAACAGCGACGGCACCATCAACCTGCTGCACAAGGAAACCGGCCGCGCCTTTGACAGCATCCACTACATCGAGGATTCCGGCGAAACAGGCCACACGTGGGTGCACATGGTGCCGGATGACAACGAGGTCATCACCTCGCACGGCTGTCCGGTGTCGATTGCCCTCGAGGAGGCCGGGCCGCTGTTGGCGCGGATGCGCGTCGAGTACCGTATGCGGATTCCGTCCGGCCTCACGCAGGAGATGACGGGCGACTGGCGCACCGCCGAGATGAATCACACCAGCCGCACCAAGGACTACAAGGAGATGGTCGTGGTGAGCCGGTTCACCCTGCGTGCCGGCGCCAAGCGCCTCGACGTACACACCGAGGTCGACAACCCGTCGAAGAACCACCGCGTGCGCGTCGTGTTTCCGACGCGACTCGACACCGACCAGACACACGCCGAGGCAAGTTTCGACGTGATTCCGCGCGACATCCACGTCAAGAAAGGCAATGCCTACTACGGTCGTTCAAATCCGCAGTATCCGATGCACCGGTTCGTCGACATGTCGGACGGCGAAGTCGGTTTCGCCGTGCTCAACAGTTGCGGCATGCGCGAGTACGAGGCCATGGACACGCAGGACCGCCCGCTGGCCATCACGCTATTCCGGGCGTTCACCTACCGCAACTGCCCGGTCTTCGGCCGATACGAGGTCTATCCGGAGATGGAACTGGCGCAAAGCCTCGGCAAGAACGCGTGGACGTACGCCCTCTATCCGCACGTCGGCGATTGGACCAACGGCGTGTACCGCGAAGCCGAAGACGTCAACCTGCCCCTCGAGATGGCCGAGGTCGGCCCTCATGAAGGCACGCTGCCAAAGGCCATGAGCTTTCTCGAAGTCCGTGGCGACGGACTGCAACTCACCGCATTCAAGCGCGCCGAAGATCGCAAGACAAGCTACGTCGTGCGCCTGTTCAATCCGACGCACAAGGCCATACGCGGCGCGCTGAAACTCTTCGCGCCCGTCAAGAAGGCGTGGTTGACCAATCTCAACGAAGAGCGCGAACAGGTGCTGACGCCCAAAGGCGACACCATCCGCCTCAACGTCGGCGCCAAGAAGATTGTGACCGTGGAGTTTGGGCTGTGAGGTAGGGTTTTGGACCCTATTGACCTTGTTGACCTCATTGACAAGATTGGCCGGTGCAAGGAGCGAGAGGAAGATATCCATCTTGTCCGTTTTCTAGGCAAGAAGCCATGGGAGAAGAGCGTTGCCGTATCCCGAATTTGACCGACATGCGTTGAACATCAAGCCGTTGTTCGAGCGCGAGGACAAGGTGTACATCGAGCGCGATCACGTGCCGGTAACGGCCGAGCCACGCGGTTTCGACGCGAAAGGCCAGGCCGTCGTCGACCTCGCGGTCGAACGCATCAAGGCGGCGCGCGAGGCCGGGAAATCGCGGATGATCGCCTTCGGCGCGCACTCGATCAAGAATGGCCTCGCCCCGGTCTTCATCAAGCTGATCGAGGACGGCTGGATCACGCACCTCGCCACGAACGGCGCCGGGATCATCCACGATTGGGAGTTCGCTTTCCAGGGCCACTCAAGCGAGGACGTGCGCGCCAACGTCGCACGCGGCGAGTTCGGCACGTGGCAGGAAACCGGTTTCTACCTCAACCTGGCCATCGTGGTCGGTGCGTATCGCGGCCTGGGCTACGGCGAATCCGTCGGCGCCTTCGTCGAGGAGGAAGGCCTCGATATTCCGTCCGAGGCCGATCTGATACGTGGGATTTGCGCGAGTGCGGACGCGGAGCCGCTGCTGGCTGCGGCCGCCGCCGACCTCCTGCAGAAGATCCGTGAGTTTGGCCTCGAGGCCGGCTGGATGGCCGTGCCGCACCCGTTCAAGCGGTACGGCCTCCAGGCCGCCGCCTACCGCCTCGGCGTGCCCTTCACGAGCCATCCCATGTTCGGCCACGACATCATCTACACGCATCCCATGAACCACGGCGCCGCCATCGGACGCGCCGCGCAACGCGATTTCCTTGCCTTCGCGCAGAACGTAGCCAACCTCGACGGCGGCATCTACCTGTCCGTCGGCTCGGCCGTGATGTCGCCGATGATCTTCGAGAAGTCCTTGTCGATGTCACAGAACCTCGCCATCCAGCGCGGCGAACACATCGATGATCACCTCATGATCATCGTGGACTTGCAGGAATCCCACTGGGACTGGAGCCACGGCGAGCCGCCCATGGACAACCCCGACTACTACCTCCGCTACAACAAGACCTTCAACCGCATGGGCGGCGAGATGCGGTATGTGACGGCGGATAACCGGGACTTCCTGCTGGCGCTGGTGCGGGGCTTGGAGGAGTAAGTCGACATTCTGCTTATGGTTGAGTAGATTTACGGCAGGGATGTTGTTGCCGTCTTAGCGTTCGTGCCGTGCATTTCTACAGTTGGAACCGAACGGACCTACTTTACTACACGGGGTGCTCAAGGTCAGAATCCCAGTGCAAGGTGCACGGGCTTTTTCACGACAGGAAAGGAGGCACTGATGCGCAGACTGGCGTGGCTTGCTCTTGTAGTTGTTCTGTTGACGAAAAGCGTTGCCTACGCTGCGGGCGGCAGCATCCCTCGCACTGGCCCGGTTTTTCTGGTTGGGACTTCCTCAAGCCTTGAAGACCTTACCTGCTTTCAGGAACGTGTGGGTGGCTACTTCATTGATCGAGAAACCTTCATGTTCTATGCCGGGGATACAGACGCCTTTCAGGCGTTTCTCGACAAATACGCCAAGGCCGACGATATCGAGGGGCGTCGGCTCGTGATTCACGAAGGCAAAGGCACTTCAAGAGCGCCTTGGGACAGGGACAAGGGTAAACCGTGCGACTGGATGTTGAAGGTCGTTACAGCATGGATTGAGCTTGCCCCGGACGAGGTGATACACGACGCCCCTCCAGTGAAGGATCCAGATAAGGAAGCACCTTTGGCGCAGCCAGAAAAACAACCCTGCGTGGCCGAATTGACTGTTTACACAAAGGGTCACGTCGACGTGAAAAAGCTCAAGATACCCGAAAACATTCTCGTGAACCGGGAATCTCAGACCAAGGTCAAGTGAACGCAGGGCAATCGCATTAAAACCTAGCTCCCCGCCCTTGGCGTGTCACGTCACC